>CAZBJE010000038.1:0-597 GCA_964492125.1 uncultured Pseudobdellovibrionaceae bacterium
GCTTTGCCCAGCGCGGTTCCGATCGAGAAATGGTGCTGGCCATCTCGCTGGTGGAAGCCGCCCGCGGTGGAGAGCGCGCCTTGGAGTTTTCGGATGGCAAGCGCCTCACCGTGAAAATCCCGGCCGGTGTGGAAACCGGTTCTAAAATCAAACTCAGCGGGCAAGGCGATGCTGGGGCTAATGGTGGACCTGCAGGGGATTTGATTTTGGCGATGGAAGTGGCGCCTCACCCCAGTTTTACCCGAGAAGGCCTAGACGTGGTCTATCGTTTAGCTATTACGTTTCCGGAAGCGGTCTTAGGTGCAGAGGTGGATGTGCCCACGCTCGACGGGAAAGTGGTGATGAAGATTCCTAAGGGAATCTCCAGCGGTCAGCGCCTAAAGCTCACGGGTAAGGGCATTCGCTCTCCGCGCGCGCCCAAACCAGGGGACCAAGTGGTGGAAGTGCAGATCAAAATTCCCAAGGTTCCCGATCCGGCGTACATCGAAGCGGCTGAGAAATTAGCTACGGCCGCGTTTAGCGCGCGCGAAGAGTCGGTGAGTTAAAACACACCTAGCTTTTCCAAGATCGCCAACACGTTTTCGATAGTGCGGGGAG
>CAZBJE010000038.1:607-2535 GCA_964492125.1 uncultured Pseudobdellovibrionaceae bacterium
CTCCCTTCCGCACGGTTGTTGACGAATATGTAGGCTGGCAGTTTGAGCTCAATGGCGCGCAAGACCAAATCTGCGACGGCTTGGCGCAATACGGGTTGGTCTTCCATGATTTTGTCGTACGGAGCGAACGCCTCTACCGCTTCGGCATACTGAGTGCCCGGCTGCAAAAGCACGCGCGAAACCATCGCGCGGCTGGAATAGGGACGGGCCAATTCCAGCTGTTCGTGCAACGGCGGCATTCGCGTCCAACTATTGAAAACGTGGGAAGCGCCTTTCTCCGACAGGCAACGGAAGTAAGGTTCCTTCAACCAATTGCTGTTGCGCATCTCGACGGCGAATTGAAACGCGGTTTCTTCTTTGAGCCCATCAAAAAAAGCTCCCAATCTATCGACGAATTCGCTGCCACTGCCAATTGTGCCTGGATAGAACTGGGAGAATTCCAATAGTATGGGCCCCAAGCGATGGGCCACTTTGTCTAGGGGCCGCAAGAATTGCTCTCGGAAAAGCTCGGCGTCTAAGAAGCCCGAATTGAGCACGCCCGCGTCCTTGCCATAGCGGGGCAGTTTAGGAAACCGAAACACGGTCACTCGCTCGGTGGCTTTTAGCCCGAACCGAAAATTTTCCGGCGTTTGCTCAGCGTACCGTAGGAACATCGCTTCATTCGGCCAAGTGTAATAGGTGTGGTCGACGCCCACGGCGCAATAGTGCTCGGCGTACTCCGCAAGGCAGGTTTCGTTGAAAGCTTTTTTGGTCTTGTAGGGGCGGGTATAGAACCAACCTTTCCAGCCTTCGTATTTCCAGCTGGAGGTTCCTAAGTAAATCCCGCGCTCGGCAAGTGAGGCAATTCGGCTGTCCACAGGGGACTTACTTTACCGTTGAAGAGACGGCGGGGTCAAAGGCCGCGGCGGCGCCCGGGGTCGCCTTGAACGCTTTAATCTCAGGTGACAGAAATCCGCGGTGACTGGCGTAAAAGCGGTCGTAAAGTTCGCGCAGCGCTTCGCCTTCTTCCCAGATTTTCGGCTGTCCATTCACCATTTGCATGGCGATGAAGCGTGGTACCGTTTCATGGGTGTAGCGTTTGGGGTGGGGGAAGAGTTCCCGCATTAACCGGCTGTCGAAAATTTGCTTTTTGGGATCGTCTACTACGACGGAGTGCAGGGTGAGCAGCGCGCTGGGGAATTTCTTAAAATAAGCTTCGAGCAAATTGCGGTATTCGCGGCTGCTATCGCACCAGCTGGCGGAAATGATGAAGAAGTTAAATTTTCCATCATCCGACGGTTCCAACAGCGACTTGATAAAGCGAAGTTGATAAAACGCTGCGATTACTGCCGGGCTCTTGCCGCGCAAGGTTTCCGAAAGCGCGGCCCGGTCTGCCACCGGCAAAGTGTCCACGGCAGCGCGGGTAACAGGCACCCGGTGTGAAACCAGTCGTTGGGTTACACGCACGCTTTTGCCAACGGGCACGTTGTGGAATTCGAGTAGTGATTTTGATTTCCACTCGTTTCGCACCTTGGTCCATTCCGAATCCAGAGCAACCAATTCGTGTGCCTCAACCAAGCGAGACGCCTCGCCGCGCGCATCGAGAACGTAAGGCAAAATGGTTTCCAGATTTCGGCCCACCCGAAACTCCAGGCCGAAGGGAAGGTAGAAAAACTCGTACATGTAGAGAAGCTTGTTCACCTTGGGCGCTTCTTTCTCCTCTCCCGCGCGCAGCGGAGCAGAAGAAACCAAAAAAGCAGCCACGAGCGCGATGGTACGAGCAAAGGAGAATGTCATAGTACCCCTACGAAATTGCAACCCACATGCCATATTAAGCTCCCGTAATTATACGTCTTTAATTCCCAAAACCCCTCACATTTTGTAACTACTTTGGTCGCTGTCTACTTCTCACTCAACGAAAAGCAGGTGGAGTGCGACGCCGGAAGGGG
>CAZBJE010000038.1:2635-34923 GCA_964492125.1 uncultured Pseudobdellovibrionaceae bacterium
AGGGGAAAACCCGTTCGCCAGCGCACTCCCCCATTGCGCTCCACCAAGCTTCCGGGCACGGTAGCGCCGTGTTTGGCATTTATGCGCATATTCCGTTCTGCGTGCACCGTTGCTCGTACTGCGATTTCTATTCCGATACGCGCTACAACGACGCGGCCTTTGCTGCACTTGCCGACAAGCTGAGTTGGGAGTCCGCCGCCGCTCGGGATTGGCTGGCCGTGCACCACCCCGTGTCGCCTGTGACCAGCGTCTTTTTTGGGGGCGGCACTCCTTCGCTCATGCCGATGGACGGCCTGGAAAAAACTTTCGCAGCTCTGCAGCGAGACTTTGTCTTTGCGCCGGGGGCCGAAATTACCTTGGAAGCCAATCCCGAAACTGTGAGTGAGGGATTTGCCGATCAGCTCCTCGCTCGGACTCCCGTGAACCGTGTCAGTCTGGGCGCCCAGAGTTTCCAGCCGGAGCACCTGGCCAAGCTGGAGCGGCTCGGTTCAGCCAAGAGTATCCAAAACGCCGTGCGGATTTTGCGCGGGGCCGGTCTTACCAATTATAGCCTGGATCTTATCTTTGGGATTCCCGGGCAAACACCCGAGCAATTGAGGGCCGATATCGACGAGGCGATGGCGCTGGAGCCGAATCACCTGAGCTTCTATAGTCTCACTCTCAAGCCGGGGCATAAGCTCTACGCCGGTCTTCCTTGCGACGACACCGCCGCCGAGTTGTACGAAATGGGCGAGGCGCACCTAAAGACGTTCGGTTTTTCGGCTTACGAGATCTCCAATTTCAGCCGCCCCGGCTTTGAAAGCCGCCACAATTTATTGTACTGGTCGGGCGGGGATTTCTTGGGTCTCGGGCCTTCGGCCGCTACCCGTTTTTTTTGGAACGGCGCTTTCCACCACCGCAAACAAGTTTCCAGCTGGGAGCAGTATTTGAAGGTGGAGGCCTTTCCCCACCCGGTTTTTGCGGAGCCCACCACCGCTTTCCAAACGGTTTTGGAGGCTGCCTTCCTCGAACTCCGCAAGCGCAGCGGGATCGATCTGGCCGAGTTCCATGAGCGGTACGGCTATGATCTGCGCAGTGCCAAGCCCTACGCGCTCTACCGGCGCGAGGGAATGCTAGAAGAAGAGGGCGGACGAGTGCGACTCAGCCCCAAGGGGTGGCTGCTGGCCGAGGGAATCGCGGAGCGACTCGTCGAAATGCCTCCGGAAAACCGGGCTTAGAACGGAACTTCTTCGTCGGTCATCCCTTTTTGGGAGCCTGCCGAAGAGGGTTCGAATTCTGAGTGAGAAGAAGGCGCGAAATCGGATCCGGCACCGGCACTAGGGGACGAAGTGCGGTCTCCAGGTCCACCTAGGAACTGCACCGTCTGCGCGACGACTTCGGTCGTGTACCGCTTGCCGCCTTCTTTATCCGTCCACTCGCGAGTCTGGAGACGGCCTTCAACGTAGGCTTGGCGACCTTTGGAAAGGTACTGGCCGCAGAGTTCGGCAATCTTGCCCCAAACCACGATGCGGTGCCATTCGGTCTTTTCTTGTTTCTGGCCGCTCTTATCGGTCCAGCTTTCATTCGTCGCCATGTTAAAATTGGCCACTGCCCCGCCATTGGGGGTGTAACGGACTTCCGGGTCCGAGCCGAGTCGGCCGAGAATGATTACCTTGTTTACGCCACTTGCCATGCACTTGCCTCCATTGCGATAGCCTACTTAAGAGTGGAGCCCGCTGGGAGTCAAGTTGCCGTAGGGAGCACGACGCAGTAAAGCTCAGTCCATCGCATGACAAACCGAAAGAAATCGATCTTTTTCGCGACGCACCGGGTCTCCCCGTTGGATCGAATTGCGGCCCGGGCCGTCGACCTGCTGATCGCGGCGGCGCTTTTCAGTGTGGGCAACGCACTTTCCTACTCCCTGGGCGTTTTGCTTTGCCTCGCTTTTGTGCTTTTGCAAGACGGCTTTGGTCCCAGCATCGGCAAACGGCTTTGGGGACTGCGGGTCTTGCACGATTCGCATGATCGGCTCTGCTCCACCACTCAGTCGGCCTTACGCAATGTGCCATTCGGTTTGGGCGTCCTATTCGGTGCCATTCCCGCTTTTTGGGTTTTTTACGTGCTGATCTTCCTGCCCTTGATCGCTTTGGAGCTTTTTTTCGTGCTGCGGCTCGATTCAGGCGCGCGCTTGGGCGACGTTTTGGCAGAGACCTACGTAGATGACCGCCTGCGGCAACCCGTGCCCTCGGAAAGCGTTGGCGGGGAACCTTCCGAGCCTATATAATTAAAAGGTAGAGAGTATTCCCTCTTTTCCTTCACCTAAAAATTTCAAAACAAAATGGGCATCTGGCAAATCTTCGAGAAGAGCCTAGTTGGGCTCGACATCGGTGTTTCCGGGATCAAGGCAGTTGAATTGAGTCCGGAAAAGACGCGACGTTTGATGGCGTATAATCGCATTCCTTTGCCTTTCAACGCCATTTCTCCCGACGGAGAAATCAAAAACCGCGATGTCGTGGTGAGTGCCCTCAAAACGCTTTTTGCTAGCGGTGAATTCACCAGCAAACGGGTGGCGGTGGCTGGTTTTGGAAACTCCATTATCACCAAGAAAATCCAAGTGGATCGAATGAAGCCCGAGGAATTGCGGGAACAAATCTACTGGGAAGCCGAGCAGTACATCCCATTCGATGTAAACGACGTGAACCTGGATTTTGCCATCTTGAGCAGCAACAACGCCACCACCCCCAATAAAATGGACGTGCTGCTGGTGGCCGCCAAAAAAGACTACATCGCTTCGTTGACTGAAGTGCTGGAAGAGGCGGGTCTGACGGTCGCCGCCATTGATACCCAGGCCTTCGCGCTTGGCAATTCGTTTGAGTTTAACTACGGCCATATCGTCGACACTTCCGGCACGACCTGCGTACTGGTGGATTTTGGTGCGGGCAGCACCAAGGTTTCGGTCTTTGAGGGCGATAAGACAACTTTCACCCGAGACCTGCGCCAATGTGGCTTGTCGTGCAGCTTAATGCTGTCGGAGCGATTGGGTGTTTCGTTGGAAGAAGCCGAGAACCTGAAGTTGAAGGATTCCGGCAACGGTTCGGTTTCGACGATTCTAGAGGAATTCAACAATCTCATCGCCGACGAAGTAGCACGCACGATTGAATTTTCGCTCAGCCAAAGCGCAGACGCCGCACTAGACGGTATCTATATCTGCGGGGGGGCGTCGCGCACGGTCGGCCTAGTCGCGGCGCTGGAAAAGAAGCTTTCAGCTCCCGTGAAAAAGTTGAACCCCGTGCAGAACGTCGCCGGGTCTGGAAAAAAAATGAACGCCCAAGCCATTCAGGAAATGATGTTCTTGGGAACCGTCGCCATCGGTCTAGGACTGCGCACCGGGGGTGGCAAGTGATCCGGATCGATTTGGGTAAGGGGAGTCGGAAGCAGGGCGAGGGGATGCGCAAGGTCGCCTCTCAGCTAAAGCTGCAACAGCCTTACGAAGAACTGCTCTCCAAGTTCGATAACGACGCCAGTCGGCTGGTAGCCTTTCTGGCGGCGCTGGGTGTGGCGGTATTGCCGTACCTTTTTGTGGGCGAGTACAAGCGCGTTGTCACCAACGGCTACGAACGCAAGGTAATCGCGTTAGATAAGGAAATTGCCGTCATCGACACCGAGATCCAAAGTCTGACTCCGTTCAAACAAGAGTTGGAATCCTACGAAACTCAGAAGCGCCAGGTCAGTCAGCGCCTCGACGTTATTCACCGTTTAGTGGATGGACGATCTACTCCAGTGATTGCGCTAGATGCCGTCGCGCAGAATTTGCCCGAAGGCGCCTGGTTAGAGGCCATTGTTTTTGATGGCCTCGACAAAACGGGCGAAAAAGTCAATCTCGCGGGCCGGGCGATAAACAACGAAGATATTTCCGACTACATCGATCGCCTTTCGCAATCGTCATACTTGAGAGCGGTCAAATTGAACTCGGTTGAAGCAGGGCAGAACACCGGCCAAGACGTGCGAGTTTTCTCTATCGATCTCGAAGCAAGTTCCGCACCTGGGGCTGTGCGGGCGGCCCGCGAAGTCGGATCAGAATAAGGTAGCCATTGAAGAAGAAATTCCAACTTCCTCTCATTGTCGTTCTGGCCGGTTTAGGCTACGGCGCCTATTTGTTTTACGACTTTGCTAGCGAAGGCGTTCCCAAATTGGAAAATCGTCTCCATGAAAAAGAAGCCCAGGTTACCTCCAAGAACGGCGAATTACGTCGACTGCGGGCATTTAGTGAAAATATCGAAAGCGTCAAGCTTTCGCTGCGCGAACTGAACGTCCAGTTGGAAGCCGCCTTGGAGTCCATGCCGCGCAACTACGATTTATCAGGGCTGCTGCGCAAATTGTCGGTGATTAGCTTTAACTCTGGGATCGAGTTGAGTGCCTTTCGTCCATCGGCGGGAGCAACCAAGGAAGGCGACTTCTACGAAACCAGCACCATTTCATTTAACTTGGCGGGATCCTTCACGCAGATAATGTCGTTTTTTGATCAGACCCTGCATTTGAAACGGATCGTTCGCATTGAAAAAGTGACCATTCGCTCGGTGGCGTCGAGCAATTCGTCGGGCCCGACCTCGCGGGGAAACAACGGAACGGGAGCCCAGGCGGAAGTATCCGCTAAGCTCTATCGGTTTGTAGAATGACCATGAAACTTTTCACTGCCTATTGTTTGATTTGCCTCGGCGCGCAAGCGTCGGGAGCCGGTTTGCAGAAGAAAGACGATAAAGACGACAACCTTTATTCCTCTTTCGGTAAGCGAGATCCATTTAAGATCCCCAGCCGCGGCGGCCTAGGGGGCACAGAGGGGTCATCGGCGGACCCTCTGCGCAAATTTCGGCTGGAAGGGTATCGCCTGCGGGCGATCGTCCGCATTGGCAATAAGCCCCAGGCGATGTTCGAAGATCCGGATGGTCGATCTCATGTGGTTTCAGAAGGGGACCGCATTGGCATGGAAGGCGCCCACATTAGCCGAATTGTGAATTCAGAAGTCATCGTCACCGAGCGCAGCGCCAATTACCTCGGGAAAGAAAGTCTTTTAGAAAAAGTTATCTCTTTGCCCAGCGGAGATGCCGAGGGCAAATCGGCCCCGAGTGGCGTAGTGCAGCAGTCTTTCAATGGGTTGCCGGCTGCGGTGCCGGGTTCTAGCCCGACGTCCACCATGGTGCCATCGCTCAATGCGGTGACTCCCGGCCAGACGGCGCACGAGGCGGGGCCCGCGCCCGCTTCGCTACCTAAGTGATGAGGATCCAATGACGAAAATGGCGAGCCAAAAAAATCGAGCGCGTGGTCGGAGTGCCCTGGCACTTTTACTCGCGACGGTCATTCTTGTCTCGGCAACGCTGCTGCCGCAACGCCGAGCAACCGCCGCTAGCGACGATCCGGCGATGGACGGTTTAGAGGACATGTTCAAGGAAGAGGCGGGCAAGACCGAGGTGCCCAAGGAACCGGCAACCGTGCAGGAATTACCCGCCGCCACTAAGGCGTCGGACTCCAGCATGGAATTGGAAATGGACGAGCTATCCCGGAGCCTCGGTGCGGATGTCGATAAAAAGAACATTCCGAAGCTCCGCGCACCGGCGGAAGAGAGCTCAGGCCCAAATCAGATCACCAATTTGGAATTTAAGCACGACGACAAAGGTTCGCGTGTCATCGTGCGGTCACAGCGCAAACTACGTTTTTCCGAGACGAAGAACTCGGGCACGCACCAATTCGTTTATGTGTTCGAGAATACCACCGTGCCAGAACGGTTTCAGCGCGCATACGATACGACCGAATTTGCGAGCCCGGTGGCGCTGTTTACTCTGTTTCAGTTGCCCAACGCACGCACTCCAACCAGCAAGCTGATCGTGCAGCTACGTGACGAACAAACCCCCGCAATCACCGATTCTGATCGTGGCCTCATTCTGGAATTCCAACCGACTAAGTCCGATGAGCCGCACTTGGTAGATACGTCTCGTCGGGACGTTTTGAGCGGCGATAATATTTACGCCAAGGGCGGAACTTACACCGGCGACGTGATCCAGCGTTTGGAAATAAAAAACTCCGATGTGCAAGACGTGCTGCGCTTAATCGCCCGCACCAGCGGTTACAATGTGGTCATTGGCGACGATGTAACGGGCAAAATCGGCACTCTAAGTTTGAGCAACATCCCATGGGATCAAGCCTTCACGCTAGTGTTGCAAAGCAAGCATCTAGGATTCTTGCGCGAAGGCAACGTGCTGCGCATTGGTACTACGGCCGGTCTGCGTTCGGAGCGGGAAGAAGCTTCCGCTGTGGAGAAGGCCCAAGAGGCAGTGGAGCCTTTGAAGACGCTGCTTTTACCGATCAGCTACGCCAAGGTGAACGATCTCGCCCCGCGCGGAAAACCCTTTTTGACTCCGCGTGGAACCATCGAAGCCGACGTGCGCACGAATACCATCATTATCAAGGACGTAGAGAAGGTGGTCACACGGATTCAACGCTTGCTCCAAGTGCTCGATACGCAGCCCGCGCGCGTTTCTATTTCGGCGAAGATTGTTGAAATGCGCACATCGATGACTCGCAATATCGGTCTGAATGCCTTCAGCGTGGCGAGTGATGTCACGGGCGTGAACGGCGTGAGTGCACGGCTGGCGGGCGGGGCTACGGGCGCATTTTCCGCGAGCATCGCGGCGCCGGATTATATGAATCTCACGTCGACGATAGCGTTGGGTGAAATTCAGGACAAAGCCCGCACTTTAGCCAATCCGTCGGTGTCGGTCGTCGCCAACCAGACCGGTACGGTTAACCAGAGCTTGTCGTTTTTTATTCCCAGCAACACGGTGGTGGCAGGGGTTATAACTCCCGGTTTTACCAAAGTGGATACTCAGTTGAATATGGCGGTCACCCCGATTGTATCGTCGGACGGTTCCATTTTTATGACCATCAATATCGTCAACGATATCCCGTCGCCGCCGCAGGGCGGGCAAACCACCGTTGCTTCGCGTTCAGTTCAAACCCAAGTCATGGTGGAGAATGGCGACACAGCGGTTATCGGCGGTGTTTTCCAAAATTCCACCTCGATGCAAGCTAGTGGTTTTCCTTGGTTGATGAATATTCCCATCCTGGGCTACCTTTTCTCAGGGAAAACATCCACCGACTCCAGTTCCGAAATCTTTATTTTCCTCACCGCCAAAATTCTCAACGCGGACGAATCGTTTAAACGCTCTCTCTAGAGGTTACTCATGGAATGGCTTTGGATTATCCAACTCGGCATTAACCTAATGGTCGTGGTGGCGCTCTTTGTTTGGTGGAAAGAGCGCGCTATTCCGTTGGCGGGGGCGCGCGGCGCCGAGTGGGAGATGCAAACTCAACAGTGGGAGCACGACGCGGCGGCGCTGCGCAAACGCACGGAAGATCAGTTGCGCTTTTTGGTGCAGCTCTGCGAACAGGCCCACACTATTTTATTACGCCACAATGGCGACCCTTCGATCGCCGCGGCCAGCTTGGAAGAGCAGGAATTGAAAGCTTTGCGCAACCCGACTATAGAGCCTGTCTTGGCGCGTTCGATCCCGTCCGTGCAAGAACTCGAGGTGCGCAAGCAAGCCGTTCGGCTTGAGATCCCGATGGACCTTCGTAGTTTATTGCGAGATCAACTTACCTGATCGCCGCAACCCGCCGTTTTTCGTAACCCCCCGAAACTAAAAGTTCTTTTCTCGCTTCAGCTGTTAACAAGACTTTCATATATCCACTTGACATAGAGAGTTACTCGCCGAAGAATGGCACTCGAATCTGGTCGAGTTCGCTCATTGCGTCTTTGAAAAATAAGAAGCAAAGTGGGAACGAAAACTAGGCTAACGGGGGATCGCATTTACTTGCCCGGTTGGGGGTAGGTCAGCATCAAGTTCGTAGTTGGCGTCCAAGCAGGTTTTTTCACCGTTTGAAATTGCAGCCCTGTTGTAAGTTTTAACAAGTAACGCATAAACAGACCTTGCTTAAGGTTGGGGGATAAATGGAGAAGGCAAAAATCATCAAGAGGTACCAAAACCGTAAGCTGTACGATACGGATGCCAGCTGCTACGTGACCCTGGACGAAATCGCAGAAATGATCCAGCAGGGTGAAGAAGTTGCGGTCGTCGACAACCGTAACCAAAAGGACATCACCGCGATGACCTTGACCCAAATTATTTTCGAAAAGCAGAAGAAATCCGAAACGCCTGTGCCGATTACGACCTTGCGTCACATCATCCAGCACGGCGATGGTTCCTTCAGCTCTTTCCTCGCCAAGGGAGCGGACAGCGCCCAGGGTGAGATCATCCGTACGCTGGAAGGCCAGCTCAAGGATCTCTCGTCCAAGGTGACCGATCTCGAGACGAAATATGGAGTGATCCCGGGCCGTGAATCGGGTGCTTCGATCGGGAAAAACGCGGAAGCGTAATTCCCGTTCCCAAGTTCATCAATTAGTTGAGGAATTCGCCGCCCTCCGAGGGGCTTGGAGGGCGGCCCCTAATCAGCCATAATAGTGGTAGCTCCCCTGTCCGGTTGGTGAGTCTGTGTTAATTCTTACCCGACAGGTTCTTACCCGGGAGCCATCACTTACTGCGGTGTGCATGCCTCGCAAGAGGAAGCCTAAAGCAGTAATAAGGCGACCACTTTTTATACGGGTTAAGAATTCCAAACCACGGCTAGTGATGGGGGAGCTACTTCCAGCTTCAAATCTTTGACCAGCAACCGAACCATAAAATGGATTGAGAGCCTGGCCGAGCAAGAGATGTCGATTCGCTCCGGCGATCGACTGAGCATTGATCTCTGCACGACCAAGGACGAGGTTTTGTCGGTGGAAACCGCGACCTTTATCCGCGACCTCTACTACCATTTCGATTACCTCACTCGTCTCTTTAATCTGCGCGTAAACGAAGAAGGAATGCAGCTCAAGATCGCCAAAGCGGGCGAAGCGTATGAGGGCTTCCAGGTCACTCGCGGCGAAATGAAGCTCGCCGTACTCTCCGGAAAACCGGGCGCCATTCAATTCCAGTGCGAAAAGCGATTAGACCCTTCAAGCCATTCCCGCACGTCCACCATGTTCTCCGGGATGATTGAAGCCGAGTTCGGTTTGTTCCATGAAGTCGATTGGTCCTTTTTGGGCAATCGGGTTGCCCCGGAACAAGTCGCCCGCCACTACCTGACTGAGTTTATCCAAGTCAGTCGCCCACACGAAAACCGGGTCTCCTAGACCGAATACTGGCTCCCTCTCTCCATTCTTATTCCGCGCTTGGGCTTCGATGGGTTGGTACGCCAATCGCATCCGACATTCCTCATGAAGTGGAAATCGTCCAAAGGACAGGGCCTCGTCGAATACTTGATCCTCACGTGCCTCATCGCCGTCTCAGCAATTTGGGTGGTGAGCACCGTCGGCAAAAACATCGCCGAGCAATACGCTAATATTTCGCGCGCGCTTACTAAGGGTGACGGCCAATCGGTGCAGCGGACCGAGGCCGACGAAGCGAGTTATCAGGGACGAGGGATGGGCGACTATATGCAGGGCTCGCGCAAGGAAGGCGACCGTGGCGGGCGTTAATAGACGGGGAGCGATTTTGGTGGAGGCGTTGGGTGGCGTGGCGCTTTCGGTATCGGCGCTTACTCTCGGATTGGAGATCATCCGTCGTTCCCAGCAAGAGCTTTTGCTTCACCATGCGGCATTCTGGGTTGCGCGAGGGGCGTTGCTCGCGCCGCAAACTCCGCCGGCGGATCGAGTCGCCCACTTTTTTAGTCAGGTTTATGGGAACGCCGCTCCGGGTTTTGCTCGCCGCGTGCACGCAGACCTGGAGTATTTCCCACGCCACGTTTCCGCCCGCGTCTACACCCACTTCTCAGCTTGGGGCGGGTTTGCTTTTTTTGGTCGCCCAAAATCCGGGTTTGAGGTCACGCGCCGGTGCCGCTTTGCTTTCTCGCAGTAATTGGCGCGCCTCTTTTTTTGTCGCTGGGATGGACCCACGCCCGTTTTTCGGAACTGGCGCAGTTGGAGAAGGCGGTCATTGGTTTGGACAACGCTTCGATTGTCTTAGGCCAGTCCGCGCGCGCGGTCTGGCGCGGTTTGCAGTACGCCAATCAACAGATGCGGGTTTTGGAAATAGCGCACCACGCGGCCCACGTTTGCGCTCGCGCGCCGCTTCCAAACCCGGGGTGCCGGGCAGCGGATTTGGCGTTCGAACGCCGCCTGCGGTCGATGCATGCGTGGAGCGGGCAAGTGGCACGGGTGGAATGGATGGCTGGAGTGGCGCGCGCGCAAAACGCCGCAAAACCATTGGCGGAAAAGCTGCGGATCGTGCGATCGGCCGAGCCGCCGATGCAGTCGGTGCAATGCCCGGTTTGTCTCCTGCCTATGGCTTGGGAAATTCGGGTGCCCCACCGAGAATCTGCCATCGTCCACGTGCACGAGCGTGTTTTTCGCAATGAGATTGAGTCGGTGGGGAAGACTTTAAAGGGAATGGGAGAATGGCAATACCGAGTGCGAGAGGTGGAAAGTGCGTACTAAAGGGTGCGGTGCTGGTGGAAACGGTTTTGGTCTTAGGGCTGCTTTGCGCCGCTTTTTTTCCGCTCCAGCTATCGGTGATCCGCCAATGGCGGCAGAAAATGGAAACGTTGCAGCTGCAGCGGCTCCCCTACGATGGCACGCGTTGAGGCGATGGCCAAACCGCACGCGCGAGGCAGCGTTTTGGGCGGCGGTGGGTCTGGGGGCCTTATTGCTTTTTTTTCAACTCTCGGCCGAAAGCAGTACGCCAACTCTTTCGGTTTCGGCCGAACGGGCTTTGCGCGAGCGCATTCCGGTGGGGAAGTTGGCTTACGCATTAGAGGTAGACTCCATCATTCCGCTGCGCCGGGGCGATCTCTTAGATCTTTTTTTACTGGCTCAGGGACCGGAGGGAGGGGCCTTTTTGCAAGGGGTGGTAGTGCTCGATCCTAGCTCTTCGCATCAGCCGATTGTCGCGCTTTCGGCAGAAGAGATCCGTTGGGTGGAAATGGCGAGGCAAAAAGGTAAACTAAAGGTCGCGGTGCGGAGCGCGGCGGAAGCCTTACCCCGTCGTTCCCGTCCTCCTAGGCGTTCCCAGCCCCGGAAAAACCGGAGTTCCGCGATACAAATTCTGGAGGAAGAATGAAGCGCCGCGGTACTTTTTGGGTCATCTCCACCATTTTTTCGCTCTTGGTCCCGCCGGCGTCTGCGTCCATTGAGTCAGCACCGTACCGTTTGGGCATCACGCGCGTGGGGTTTGTGGACCGTGCCGGTCAGGCCGCCTTTGAACGGTTGGAAAAGCGCCTAGAGCGTTGGGCGGAAAATGAGCCGGGTTTAGGTGTGCGCGCGCTGCCGCTGGCCGCGGTCGATGCATCCCCCCTGGAAGGCCGACTGGCTGGTTGGGAGCGGGCAATCGGCACGCTATACACTTCTGCCGTCGGTGGGGCGGCCTTTCAATCCGCTGCCCTGTCGTTAGGCGAGGCTTTGCAAACTTTGGCGGGAAATGTGGATTTTGCGCCGTTGCGCCAGCGGATTTTGGTGGCCCAAGCAGTCGTCCAGTGGCGAGATGCCGATAGGCAGTGGGAAAAAAAGTGGGTGCAGGCCTTGGCGCTTAGCCCTGAGGGTGGCTTGGCGGATTCCGCTTTTCCACCGGCGTTTGGTCCTGTTGAACGCGCCCGTTTCATGGAGCGAACCCGCTCGGTGACGGTGGATTCCACCCGGGGGTGCTCAATCGATTTGGAGATTTCCCCCGCGCAGGCCACTGTGACGTTAGATGGTTTTGCCATGGGAGATCGGCGCCATTTCGAATTGGTCCGTGGCCGGGATTACCGAGCGTGGGTCCGCGCAGACGGCTACGTTTCTCGTGAGCTCGCGCTCGATTGTCGCCGCGCAGGGCAGTGGATCGAAAGTGCACGTTTGGAGCGGGGACGTGATTTGGAGGACCGGTCGGCGGTCGGTCTGCGCTACCTCAGCCAGAGCGAGGGAGTGCCCAGTGTTGTCTTTGCCCGCCCTCTAGCGGGCGATCGCTTCGGCCTTTTTCTTTATACGCCCGGGGTGGGTTTAGATTCCATTCCCACGGAAGCGCCACTCACCTATGCCAGTCTCAACGGTTCACCCTTGGATGCCCGCATGCCGATAGTCAGCGATGTTTTTTCCGATTTGATCGCCCGTCACCGGGCGGGCCCGTTTCGGATTAGCCTCGCCCAGTCGGGGGAGGCGGGCTACGCGACGTCGGCTAGTTTGCCGGCCCCGATCTCTCCCCTTTGGTACGAACGCAAAACTTTCTGGTGGGTCGCGGGGGGAGTAGGGGCGGGGATTGTAGCCGCCTTGTTGATAGGTGCCGCTCAGCGCACCCAACGGTCCGCGGGCGGGTTCTCCGTTCAGGTGGATTAAAAGGAAAAATCAATGACGAGCAATAGCAAATTCATGGTCGGTCTCTTGGGTGCGATTTCCAGCAAACACCTTTTTGCCATCGCCTTTGTTGGGATTTCGGCGTTCTTTGCGATGCTGATGGTCGGCAGCTACCGCCGGTCTGTACGGCGCAATTTCCGGCCCAACGGGGACAGGCGCGGCGCGCCGACGTTGGTTGACGCGCGCCGGCTCCCAGGAGCGGACGCGTCCAGACCTCGCACCGAGAAAAAACTCGGCCGCTGAGCGGATTAGGCGTCTTCGTCGTCGACGACGTCCGCGGGTGCGATTCCGTCGAGGCTTTCGTCGTCGTCGCTTAGGTCTTCCACGCTTTCGAAAGCGTCAGACGATGCCACGACCACTTCTTCTTCCTCATCCCGGACAATGCTCTTTGGTTTCTTTTTTTCGACCGGCGCGCGGAAAGACTGCTCAGCGTTCGGGTCGACTTCCGTGTGGCATTTCGGGCAATGGATCTCCGCCTTAGCGAAGTCGTAGAATTTGAGCGCGCATTTGGGGCACGTTCGTTTGGTTCCCAAGTTGGGAGCCTGTGTTGCGGCTGCTTTTTTCATCTCCTAATTTCCCTTACCTACGGCTAGCAAACTGGTTCAAAACCCTTAACCCTGTCGAAGAGGCACTCGTGTACTGGCAAAGGACGAACGCGTCAAGCGCCTGTTTCTTCAGGGGGCCATTAGTCTTGTTGGAACAGGGTTAGGTCCACGAAGCGTTGGTAGCGTTCTTCGACCTTCTCCCTCGTTAATTGTACCAAACTACTGGACCCGTAGTCCTGTACTGCGAAAGAAGCCATCACATTTCCGTACACGACCGCTTTGCGCAGGGTGTAGCGAGAGAGGGAGAAGTTGGACTGGGAGGCTAAGTAGCCCACGAAACCGCCCGCGAAGGTGTCTCCGGCTCCAGTGGGGTCTTTGATTTCGGCCAACGGCAAGGCCGGAAGGCTGAAAACTTCGCCATGGTCAAAGAGCATCGCGCCATACTCACCGCGCTTAACGACCGTGATTTGGGGGCCCCAGCCACGCACTGTTTGCGCCGCAGCCACGATGTTACGGGTCTGGGTGAGTTGGCGAATTTCCGCTTCGTTGATGATCAAGCAATGGCATTTGGAGATCGCCTCGATCAACGTGTCGCGACAGCCCTCAATCCAAAAATTCATGGTATCGATCGCGATGAACTTGGGCTTGTCGACCTGTTCCAATACCTTCATCTGCAACGCGGGAGCAATATTGCCCAAGAAGACAAATTCGCTCTTGCGGTAGTTCATGGGCAATTCCGGCTCGAAATGCTCAAAAACATTCAAATCGGTTTGCAGAGTGGTGGCTTCGTTTAAATCGTAGCCGTACTTCCCCGACCAATGGAAGGTGTTGCCTTTTTCGATCCGGATTCCGGCGGTGTCGATATTGCGTTTTTGAAGCAGTGCGAGATGTTCTTTGGGGAAATCTTCCCCCACCACGCTGACGCAGCGAATACCGGTAAATAAGCTGGCGGAGAGCGAGAAATGATTTGCCGATCCCCCCAGGACTTTTTCGATTCTCCCAAAAGGGGTCTCGATGGAGTCAAAAGCCATGGAGCCGACGACGACGATTTCGGACATTAGATGCGCTCTCCCAGGGTTATATGGAACTCGTTAATGCAGGCCTGGCCAAACGGCAATGCCGAACGCCACCGGAACTGCAAAAAACAGCGGTTATATTAAGCGGTTTGGTAGCCGAATTCCACCCGAGATCGTTCTCGGGTGGGGCGTCTGCACTTCGTAAACGGGCCAGCCCGCTGATTTAATTGGGCAGTGAAAATTGGTAAAACAGCGTGCGTCCTTTACGCTTTACTTCCAGGTAAATGCGTTTGGAGGAATCCAATAACTTTCTATAGCCCGCCACTGAATCCAATTTTTTGCGGTTGATGGTGACCAAAACGTCACCCACTTCCAGGCCCACCTGTTCGGCAAACGAACCGGGCTGAATGGCTTCGATCAAAATTCCCGGTTTGCCTTTGGCGGTGCCCACAATCAACCCTAGTTTATCGGGCGTGTTCTCTTTGGGGCTAGATCCCACCGGAGCGCTTTCAGAATCCGGCAGTTCGCCAATGAGCACCGTAATGCCGCGCGTCTTCTTGTCTGAATAGGAGACGACTTTCATTTCCACTTTTTCGCCCGGCTTAAACGACGAAATGAGTTTTTGAAGAGCGGTGACTTCGACCACTTCTTTGCCGTTCACGCTGGTGATTACGTCGCCCGCGCGTAAGCCGGCTTTGGCAGCCGGAGAGTCTTCAATGACTTCGTGGACGCCCACGCCTTGCTTCACGCCCAGCTCCTTGGCCAATTCCTCGTCGAGGGGTTGGATGTAAACGCCCAACCAACCGCGCACGATCTTGCCGTCTTTGGCGAGCTTGCCGGTTACTTCCTTGGCTAGGTCCGCAGGAATGGCGAAGCCGATGCCCATATAGCCGCCACTGCGGGTGTAGATGGCAGTGTTGACGCCGATCACTTTGCCATCCAAGTCGCAAAGCGGACCGCCCGAATTGCCGGGGTTAATGGCTGCATCGGTTTGCACGAGATCGCCGCCGTATTCGGTGCCGCCCAACGCCAACGAATTGCGTCCGCCGATGGCGCTGACAATGCCCACCGTGACGGATTGCCCGAGCGCAAAGGGACTACCGATGGCAATCGCCCAGTCACCCACTTCGACGCTCTTGGAGTCTGCCCATTGAGCGGGCTCCGGAAGATCTTGGGTGTTTTCCAGTTTCAGTACTGCGAGGTCGGTTTTGGGATCGAGTCCAATTACTTTCGCACGGATGTCGGTTTTTTTGCCGTTGAGCGTAACCAGAATTTCATTCGCTTCGGCGACCACGTGGTTGTTGGTCACGACGATTCCCGATTTATCGATGATAATTCCTGAGCCAAGGCTGGTTTGTGGTCCTTCTTGTTGGGGGAAGGGGAACGGCGCGCCAAAGCGTTCGAAAAACTCGGAGAAGGGGTCTCGGCCCCCGCCGAAGCCGCCGTCGTCTTCCTGGGGTTCTTGCCCGCGGCGCAAACCTCGCATACGCGGTCCGCTCGCCTTCTTTGTGGACTTAATGTTGACCACCGCCGGTCCGACCCGCTTGGCCACCATGCGAAAACTCTCGCTGGTCTTTTTCAGCAGAGACCCTTCCGGCCCGAGCGCCGCGGAGGCGGGATTATCTAAAATGCCTTGATTGGAAACCTGCTGAACCTGGGCGGCGCGCTGATAAACCATCTGCGCACCAGCGTAAATCAAAACGCTGGCCACCGCGGCCGCCGTTCCAGCCAATAAATAGGGGAGCATTTTTCCGAGACGAGATTTCAAACCTTGCTGGGAAGTCTGGGGATCCTTTTCATTGAACATCGGGTCAACCTCAACGCCGGTTCACCCGGCCTTTTTAAAAACAATTTCTTTTTTACCGTCTAGAGTGGCGTGCAACTGGTCGCCGGTCTGGAAGCTTCCCTCGAGCAATCGATTGGCGAGGGGGTTGAGAATCAGTTCCGTTATCAGACGCTTTAAGGGTCTGGCTCCGTAGACCGGGTCGTACCCGCGCTGAGCGAGCAACTCCATGACGGAATCGTCGACGACGATACTCAGATTCTTGCCTTCGAGCAACTTCTTTAGACCCTGTAACTGGACGGCCACAATCTGGCCAATTTCGGCCTGGGTAAGGGGTTGGTAGATGACGATATCGTCCAAACGATTGAGGAACTCGGGCCGGAAATGTGCACGCACATCTTTCATCATTTGGTCTTTCACAGCCACGGTGACCCGCTCACCCGGCTCCAAGTGCTGAGTACCTAGATTGGAAGTGAGGATGATGATGGTGTTTTTGAAGTTAACTTGATTGCCTTGGCCATCGGTCAAGATTCCGTCGTCCAAAACCTGGAGCAGAATATTGAAAACGTCCCGGTGCGCTTTTTCGACTTCATCGAAGAGAACGACCGAGTAGGGGCGGCGACGCACGGCCTCAGTGAGTACTCCGCCTTCTTCGTAGCCAACGTACCCCGGAGGGGCGCCTACTAAGCGCGACACGGAATGTTTTTCCATGAACTCGCTCATGTCGATGCGAACCATATTGTTTTCGTCGTCAAAGAGGAATTCGGCGAGCGCTTTGGCGGTTTCCGTTTTGCCCACACCGGTCGGGCCAAGAAAGAGAAAGGAGCCAATCGGCTTCTTGGGATCGCCCAATCCGGCGTGGCTACGGCGGACGGCATTGCAGATGGTGTGGATGGCCTCTTCCTGGCCAATTACCCGCTCGCGCATTTTTTCTTCCATCTTTACCAGCTTCATCTTCTCGGTTTCGAGCATTTTAGCGACGGGAATGCCGGTCCATTTCGCCACTACTTCGGCGATGTCTTCTTCGGTTACTTCTTGGCGAAGCATGCTGTGCTTGCCCGATTGCGCCGCCAATTGATTGGTGGCGGCGGCCAATTGCTTTTCCAGCTCGCCCAGCTTTCCGTACTTAAGCTCTGCAGCCTTGGCCAAGTCTCCTACCCGCTCCGCTTTCTCGGTGAGGTGGCGCGTTTCTTCGATCTGTTCCTTGATCTGAGAAATCGCCGTGATGTGAGATTTTTCCATCTGCCATTGTTTCTTCAGGGCTCCGGACTTGATTTGGATTTCGGCAATATTTTTTTCAATTTCCGCGAGGCGCGCTTTGGCAGAGGGCGTCTCTTCTTTCTGCAAGGCAACCCGCTCAACTCCCAGCTGGATCAGTTTTCGTTCCAGTTCGTCGATTTCAGTGGGCATGCTATCGATTTCGATGCGCAGCTTACTGGCCGCTTCGTCGATGAGGTCGATGGCTTTATCAGGGAGCTGACGGTGGGTGATGTAGCGGTGGCTCAATTTGGCCGCTGCGATCAAGGCCGCGTCTTGGATTTTTATGCCATGGTGGACTTCATATTTTTCTTTTAGCCCACGCAAAATGGAGACGGTGTCTTCAACCGAAGGTTCTCCTACGTAAACCTGCTGGAAACGCCGTTCAAGGGCAGCGTCTTTTTCGATGTACAGCCGAAATTCGTCGAGCGTAGTGGCGCCCACGCAGCGCAACTCTCCGCGGGCGAGCGCGGGTTTGAGCATGTTAGAGGCATCCATACTGCCTTCGGATTTTCCTGCTCCAACGACTGTGTGCAACTCGTCGATAAAAAGCACGATGCTGCCCTGAGAATCGGTAATTTCCTTGAGCACTGCTTTCAGGCGTTCTTCAAATTCGCCCCGGTACTTGGCTCCGGCCACCAGAGAGCCGAGGTCCAGCGCTAAAAGTTTTTTATTTTTGAGATTTTCGGGAACATCACCACTGACAATCCGCTGGGCCAGGCCCTCGGCGATCGCTGTTTTCCCCACGCCGGGTTCGCCGATCAAGACGGGATTATTTTTGGTGCGGCGAGTGAGGACTTGGATCACGCGACGGATTTCATCATCGCGCCCGATAACTGGATCGAGGCGGCCATTTGCTGCAGCTGCGGTTAGATCCCGGGTGTAACGTCCCAGGGCATCGTATTTCTCCTCAGGGTTTTGATCCGTGACCCGCTGAGTCCCACGCACGGATTTGAGGGACGTGAGAAATTCGGCTTTGGCGATTCCTGCCTTTTGAAACAGGGAGGTAAGTCCCGCGTCGGGTGCGACAAGCATGGCTAGAAAGAGATGCTCTGTACTGATGAAATCATCCCGCAGCGATTTGGATTCGGTTTCCGAATTGACTAAAATTTTATTCAGCGAGGGTGAAACGTACGGGTTCACATTGCCCGTCACCGCCGGTTTTTTGGCTAGTTCCTTTTCGACCGCTGCCAAAAGCGAAGCGGAGGATCCGGCTTTGTTCTTGTCCAGGCATTGGCCGACAACGCCGTCTTTTTGTTTCAGTAACGCAAAGAGCAGATGCTCCGGGTCTACACTTTGGTGGTTGCGTTTAACGGCGGTGGCCTGTGCGTCGACAACGGCCTCTTGGGCTTTGACGGTAAATTGATTGAGGTTCATGAGATCAAGTATGGAACCTGAAATGAGAAAGTCAAAAATGACGGTGCAGGCAGATATCGTCGTAACTAGGAAGGTGGTCGTTCAACCGAACTGATCACAGAAGCGCCGTGCCCGGATGGCCTTTTTCTCGTTCTAGCGCGAGAAAGAGTCGGTCCATTCCTATTGCCACGCCGGCGCATTCGGGAAAACCCTGAGCGAGTGCGTGGACAAGGCGTGTGGGGAAGGGGTGAGGGACGGCCTTACGCGCTGCGCGATCTTGGTTTTGTATTTCCCAGCGTGCCTTAAGCAATTCAGCGTCGGCGAGTTCCGAACAACCGTTGCAGAGTTCCATGCCGTGCCAATATATTTCAAATCGATCCGCGAAAATCGATCCGGGCTGGTGGCGGGTAAGTGGCGAGACAGAGGTGGGGTATCCCTCCACGATGATCGGTTGGGCCGGATCAAAGCTGGATTCGATTTTCTCCAGCCAGACACGAAAAAACAAGTCGCTCCACGAATCGCTTTCATGGGTGGAGGCCAGCCGGCGCTTTTCGATCGCCTCACGCAGATCAGTGGTGGCTTCTAATCTCTGGAGGTCGAGTCCCAGTTGCTGGAAGAGCTCGTTCACGCTGCACCGACGCCAATTCAAGGTCGAGCCGTGGAGAGTCTCAAAGAGAGCCTGAGTTTGAGCGATGAGTGGTTCGCACTCGGCTCCCAAGCGGTAAAATTCCAGCATCGTGAATTCTCGCCGGTGGACGGGAGAGTCGGGATCGTCTCGGAAGCAAGGGGTGATCTGGTAGATCGGCTGCTGGCCGAGCGAAAGCGCCACTTTCATTTCCATCTCGGGGGAGGTGTGCAGCTGCCCACCGCCTTCCACCCGCAAGGGATCGATACTCGCTTCAAATGCTCCGGCTGGGACCAAGCACGGGGTGGTGACTTCCACAAAGCCATGGCCATCCAGGAAGGCGCGGGTGCCTTTTAAGAGAATCGCCCAAAGTCGCTGTTTTTTAGAGTGGTCCATGCAGCGCGTCAGGTATAGTGCCGCCACTTTGGAACAGAAAGAAAAAACAGGAGCCCGCGCGGACTGGTTAGTTCACCAAGCCTTTCCGCAGCTGACCGGCAACCAGGTCGAAGAAGCGATAGAGACGGGGCTGGTGCGTTTGGTAGGCCCTGGGTCGTTGAAGAAAGGCACCCGCCTGACTCCCGAGCAGACGTTGGACTGCGAGGGGCTGGAGGCCCGCCTGGTCCAATTGCGCTTGGGCAACCCCGGTTTAAAAATCGCCATCGTTCACGAAGCCCCCACGTTCTGGCTCGTCGATAAACCGGCCGGCATGCCGGGACACCCTTTGCGTTTGGCCGAAACCGAAACGGTTACCCACTGGGCCATGGCCCAAGATCCGGACATCGCCCGTTTCTTTCCCCAGGCGCAGCCCACTTTGACCCCGCATCGCCTGGATACCGGGACTTCCGGTCTACTGGTGGTCTGCCGCACTCCCGCCGCCTACGACGATTGGCGCGAGCAGTTTCAAATGAAGCAAGTGCGCAAGGCCTACTTGGCCTGGTGCTGGGGCGTGGCCGCGGAACCGGAATGGGTTACGGAGAACCCGATCGGTAAAGCGAAGGGCGAGGGCGGCCGCATGGCCGTCGATGGCCGCGATTTTCGCGAAGCCACCACCGCCGTATCGGTCGTTAAGCAACTCCCCGATCGCTTCCTTGCGGAAGTGCGCTGCGAAACGGGAGTCACACACCAGGTGCGGGTGCATCTCTCTTTTGCGGGCTACCCGCTCATTGGCGATCGATCCTACGATACGGACTTCGAATCCCGTCCCGACCAACCCGCCCACCACCTGCTGCGCGCCCATCGCCTGGAATGCGAAGCGGTGAGCTGCCAAGCGGATTCGGCTGCTTTCGAAGCGCTGTTCTAACTGCTTCGGTGTGTCGCAAAACCTAAGAATTAGGTTGGGTGGTCAAGGAATGCGGGCAATAAAAAAGCCACCTCTTGCGAGGTGGCTTTCTTAATTCTTTTGAATGACTGGCTTACAGCTTGGCTTCGGTGGTCGACAAGGAGGCGACGGCATCGTGCGCGTCGTGGTCCATATCGTCCATCGAGTCTTCCGTGCTGGCGTTGGCTTGCGCTGCGATCATCACTTTGCGGTAGCCTTCCAAGCCTGTACCGGCCGGGATCAAGCGACCCATGATGACGTTTTCCTTCAAGCCGCGCAGGCGGTCGATCTTGCCTTGGATGGCTGCTTCGGTAAGCACCTTCGTCGTCTCTTGGAAAGAGGCGGCGGAGATAAAGCTTTCCGTCGAGAGCGAGGCCTTGGTGATACCGAGCAGCAAGGGCGCCGCCGCAGCGGTTTTCTTGCCAAGCTTGGCCACACGGTCGTTCTCGATTTCGTAGCGCCATTTTTCAACATGCTCGCCGAGCAAGAAGTCGGTGTCGCCCGATTCGGTGACACGAACACGCTTCAACATCTGGCGCACAATCAGTTCGATGTGCTTGTCGTTGATGCGCACGCCTTGCAGACGGTAAACTTCCTGCACTTCGTTGACCATGTAGTTGGCCAACGCGCGTTCGCCCAAGATGCCCAAGATATCGTGCGGGTTCGCCGCGCCGTCCATCAGAGCTTCCCCAGCGCGCACGAAATCGTTTTCGCGTACGCTGATGTGTTTGCCCTTCGGGATCAAGTATTCCTTCGGCTCGCCGTGTTCCGGCGTAACGATCAGCTTGCGCTTGCCCTTGCTGTCGCGACCGAAGGAGACCGTACCGTCGATTTCAGAAATCGCGGCCGTTTCTTTCGGCTTGCGGGCTTCGAAGAGCTCGGCCACACGCGGGAGACCCCCGGTGATGTCCTTGGTCTTCATCGTTTCGCGCGGAATCTTCGCAATCGCATCGCCCGGCAGTGCTTCATCGCCTTCGTAGACAATGATGTTTGCGCCGATGGGCAGCATATACGTCGATTTCGGCTGGCGGTTATCGTCCAAGATGACGACGCGGGGCCGCAGGTCGGTATCGCGCGAATCGATGATGACTCGGCGAGAGAGACCAGTGACTTCGTCGACCGCTTCGGAGATGGACATCCCGTCGGTAATATCGACGAGGCTGACCTTCCCACCTTGCTCAGTGAGCACGGGAACCGTGTAAGGATCCCAGGTGGCGACCGTTTGAGCCTTGGTAACTTTGGAACCGTCTTGAATATTGAGTCGGGCGCCGTAAACCAACGGGTAGCGCTCACGCTCGCGGCCGGTTTCATCCAACACAGCGAGTTCGCCGTTCCGGTTCATGACAGTGTAAGTGCCGGCGCGATCCTTCACGATATTGCAGCGGATCAATTTGATCGTACCGTCGTGACGGACTTCCAAGGAGCTTTGTTCCGCGCGCCGAGAGGCCGCGCCACCCACGTGGAAGGTACGCATGGTCAACTGAGTACCGGGTTCGCCGATGGATTGGGCGGCAATAATACCGACCGCTTCACCGATGTTCACCAAGTGCCCGCGAGACAAGTCACGGCCGTAGCAGAGGCAGCAAATGCCGTCTTGCTCTTTGCAGGTCAAGCCGGAGCGGATGGTCACCTTTTCGATGCCCGCTTCTTCGATGATCTGCATGCGCGTTTCGTCGATCTCTTGGTTGGCTTTGCAGAGGACTTCGCCCGTGTACGGGTCTTTGATGTCTTCTAGCGCCACACGACCAAGGACGCGATCCCCGATGGCTTCAATGATTTCGCCGCCTTCAACCAGCGCTGCGATTTCGATGCCTTCAGTGGTACCGCAATCCACCGACGCCACCACGATATCCTGCGCCACGTCGACCAAACGACGGGTGAGGTAACCGGAATGGGCCGTTTTCAACGCGGTATCGGCCAAGCCTTTACGCGCGCCGTGAGTGGAGGTGAAGTACTGCAAGGCATCCAAGCCTTCGCGGAAGTTCGCGGTAATCGCGGTTTCGATAATTTCGCCCGAAGGACGAGCCATCAGACCGCGCATACCGGCCAACTGCTTAATCTGCGCCGCGCTACCGCGCGCGCCGGAGTCGGCCATCATGTAAATTGGGTTCATCGACGGGAGAGGCACTTTTTTGCCCGAAGCATCCGTAAAGTACTCGACGGAAAGTTCTTCCATCATTTCTTCCGCGACTTGCTCGGTCACTTGCGCCCAAATATCGATAACTTTGTTGTAACGTTCGCCGTCGGTGATGAGACCTTCGGTGTACTGATTTTGGATTTCCTGCACTTCTTTGTAGGCTGCTGCCAACAGAGGAGCTTTCTTCGCAGGAATACGCATGTCCTGCATACAGATGCTGATCCCGGCCTTGGTCGCGTACTCGAAACCGAGCGTGCGCAGGCGGTCAGCCAGCATTACGGTGCGTTTGTTACCGGCCATGCGGTAGCATTGATCCATCAACTCGGCCAAGGCCTTCTTGTCCATGACCCGGTTGTA
The DNA here is from genome assembly GCA_964492125.1 of uncultured Pseudobdellovibrionaceae bacterium. Lineage (GTDB taxonomy): Bacteria > Bdellovibrionota > FAC87 > UBA2466 > UBA2466 > JAIEOG01. The sequence goes on from CAZBJE010000038.1 coordinate 25,421, forward strand.
ATCATCAAACGGAATTTCCGCCGGTACGATTTCGCGCAAGACCAAGCGGCCTGCGGAGGTTTCATACCGTTTACCGTCGATACGGCAGATAATTTTGGCGTGCAAATCGATCTCGTCCACGCTGTGAGCGAAAATCGCTTCAGTGGGGCTCGAGAACACCTTGCCTTCGCCTTTATGGGCCAACCGTTGTTGGGTCATGTAGTAAATACCGAGCACGATATCCTGGGTAGGATCGATAATCGGCTTACCGTAAGCGGGTGACAGGATGTTGTTCGTCGACATCATCAACACACGCGCTTCGAGCTGGGCTTCCACGGAAAGCGGTACGTGTACCGCCATCTGGTCACCGTCAAAGTCGGCGTTGAAAGTTTGGCAGACCAACGGGTGAAGTTGGATCGCTTTGCCTTCGATGAGCACAGGCTCAAACGCTTGGATACCCAAGCGGTGAAGAGTCGGGGCGCGGTTGAGCAGAATGGGATGCTCTTTCACGACTTCGTCGAGAATATCCCAGACTTCGTCCATCTGCCGTTCCACCATTTTTTTGGCAGACTTGATGGTAGTGACGAAACCACGCTCTTCGAGCTTGTTGAAAATGAAGGGTTTGAAGAGTTCCAAAGCCATCTGCTTGGGCAGACCGCATTGGTGCAGCTTCAACTCGGGACCGACCACGATCACCGAACGGCCGGAGTAGTCCACCCGCTTACCGAGCAAGTTCTGACGGAAGCGACCTTGCTTACCCTTCAGCATATCGCTCAGGGAACGCAGCGGGCGTTTGTTAGGACCGGTGAACGTGCGTCCACGGCGGCCGTTGTCGAACAAGGCATCGACTGCTTCTTGCAGCATGCGCTTTTCGTTACGGATAATGATTTCCGGGGCGTTCAACTCTTGCAAACGCTTCAAGCGGTTGTTGCGGTTGATGACGCGGCGGTAAAGGTCGTTCAAGTCGGAAGTGGCGAAACGGCCGCCATCGAGCGGAACCAACGGACGCAAATCCGGCGGAATGACCGGAATTACTTCCAGCATCATCCATTCCGGACGGTTCGACGACGATTTGAAGGCTTCAACGACTTTCAAGCGCTTAGCGAGGTTCTTTTGAACGGTTTCGCTATTGGTGCGCGCGAGAGCCAAGCGGATATCACGGGCCAAGGATTCGGGATCGACTTCCTTGAGCATATCCCGCACGGCTTCAGCGCCCATGGCGGCCTTGAATTCGTTTTTATGGGTCTTGCGAGCCAACGCGTATTCGTCTTCGGAGAGAACTTGGCCTTTGCGCAGGTCTTCGGCTTTGCCCGGATCGACGACGGCGTAGGCTTCACAGTAAAGCACACGCTCGAGGTTTTTCAGGCTGATGTCGAGGATCGCCCCAATCCGGCTCGGCAAACTGCGCAAGAACCAGATATGGGCAACCGGAGTCGCCAATTCAATGTGGCCCAGGCGCTCGCGCCGGACCTTGGATTGAATGACTTCAACGCCACACTTTTCGCAGACCACGCCACGGTGTTTCATGCGCTTGTACTTGCCGCAGTTACACTCGTAATCTTTTACGGGTCCGAAAATTTTGGCGCAGAACAAACCATCCCGTTCCGGTTTAAAGGTACGGTAGTTGATGGTTTCCGGTTTCTTCACTTCTCCGTAAGACCACGAACGGATTTTCTCCGGGCTCGCGAGCGAGATCTTCACTGCGCTAAAGCTAAGAGGATCCTTTGGCTTATCGAAAAAGTTTAAGAGATCTTTCATACGGCTCCATCTTCCATAAGCTCAACATCAAGGGCCAAGCTTTGAAGTTCTTTGACCAACACGTTGAAGGATTCCGGCAGACCGGGTTCCAAAACACACTCGCCTTTGACGATGGTTTCGAACATCCGAGTACGGCCCGCGACGTCATCCGATTTAACAGTCAAGAGTTCTTGCAGACAGTAAGCAGCGCCGTATGCTTCGAGCGCCCAAACTTCCATCTCCCCGAGACGCTGGCCGCCGAACTGCGCCTTACCACCCAGCGGCTGCTGCGTGACCAAGCTGTAGGGCCCAATGCTACGGGCGTGGATCTTCTCGTCGACCAAGTGATGGAGCTTCAGTACGTACATCACACCGACGGTGACATCGTGCTTGAAGGGTTCACCCGAACGGCCATCAAACAGAATCTGTTGGCCGTTGTTCGCGAGACCCACGTTTTCCAAGCACTCGCCGATTTCTTTCTCGGTGGCGCTATCGAAAACGGGGCTTGCCATATGCAATCCGTTCTTCAGGCGACGGGCAATCTTCTTCAGAGTATCCGTATCCAAAGTCTCAATTTCCTTTTGCAAGGCAGGAGACTGGAAGGACTTCTTCAGCAGATCACGCAGGGTCGTATCGTTCCACTTTTCCAGGGCTTCCTGGACGCGGACGCCGAACATCTGAGCCGCGCGGCCCAAATGAGACTCCAGAATCTGTCCGACGTTCATACGAGACGGAACGCCGAGCGGATTGAGGACGACTTGAACCGGGACGCCGTCTTCTTGGTAAGGCATATCTTCGACCGGGAGAATGCGGGAGATAACCCCTTTGTTCCCGTGACGGCCGGCCATTTTATCGCCCACAGAGATGCGGCGTTTAATAGCGACGTACACCTTGACCATTTTGATGACTCCAGGGGGGAGTTCATCGCCTTTTTTAAGTTTTTTGATCTTCTCGTCGAAGAGCGTGCGAATCGCCTCGACCTTAGCGTCCACCGCGGCGACCGTTTGGCCCACACGGGTTTCGACTTCGGTAGCAAGCGGGATGTGCTTGATCAGGTCATACGGAATCGCCATGAACTCTTCTTCGGTGATCAGCTGGCCTTTTTTCAGGAGCTGGTTTTCACCGGAGAGGTCCAGCAGCTTACCGCTGGTTTCCTGACCCACGATTTGCGCGGCCAATTTCTTCTTGGCGGCTTCTTGGAGGATGCGGACTTCCGTCTGCTCGTCCTTGCGGAAGCGCGCCTCTTCTTCGTCGACAATGCGCAGGGTGCGTTCGTCTTTATCCGCGCCTTCGCGCGAGAAGACTTGAGCACCGATGACAGTCCCGATGATTCCCGGAGAAACGCGGAGCGAAGTGTCTTTCACGTCGCCGGCTTTTTCGCCGAAGATCGCCCGAAGCAGTTTTTCTTCTGGGCTAAGCTGGGTTTCGCCTTTCGGAGTGATTTTACCGACGAGGATGTCGCCGGGTTTCACTTCGGCGCCGATGCGCACGATACCGCTGCTATCGAGATTCATCAGCTGTTCTTCGCTGACGTTCGGAATGTCGCGAGTGACTTCTTCTTTGCCGAGCTTGGTGTCGCGGGCCACGCATTCAAATTCTTCGATGTGGATCGAAGTGAAGGTGTCCTTTTGCAGCAACTCTTCGCTGAGCAGGATGGAATCCTCGAAGTTGTACCCGCCCCAAGGCATGAACGCGACCACGACGTTTTGGCCGAGCGCGAGCTCGCCCATGTCGGTGCCGGGACCATCCGCCAGGACTTGCCCTTTTGCCACCCGTTCACCAACCACGACGATCGGCTTCTGGTTAACGCAGGTGTTCTGGTTGGAACGGCGATACTTCACTAAGTTGTAAATGTCGACGCCAGGTCCGGTGGTGTTCTTGTCTTCGGTGCGCACGACGATACGAGTCGCGTCCACGAAGTCGATGATGCCTGCGTTTTTGCTGCAGACAGTCACACCGGAGTCACGGGCTACGAGGCGCTCCATGCCCGTTCCCACTAGGGGAGCTTGGCTGCGGAGCAGGGGCACCGCTTGGCGCTGCATGTTCGAACCCATCAAGGCGCGGTTCGCATCATCGTTCTCGAGGAACGGGATGAGAGACGCGGCAATGGAGACCAGCTGGTTGGGCGAAACGTCCATCAAGTCGATGTCTTCTTGGCGAGCCAAGATGGTTTCACCCGCGCGGCGCGCGGAAGCGAAAGGTTCGTACAGGGCGCCGTTCTTCAACGGAACCGTGGCCTGAGCAATGGTGTGGTTCTCTTCTTCCAATGCGGAGAAGAAGACCACTTCGTCGGAGACTTTGCCGTCGACGATTTTGCGATAAGGCGTTTCGATAAAGCCGTAGTCGTTGACGCGGCCGAAAGTTGAAAGCGAGGAGATCAGACCAATGTTTGGTCCTTCCGGCGTTTCAATCGGGCAAATACGACCATAGTGGGTCGCATGAACGTCGCGGACTTCGAAACCAGCGCGTTCGCGAGTCAAACCACCGGGTCCCAAGGCGGACAAGCGGCGCTTGTGCGTGACTTCGGACAACGGGTTCGTTTGATCCATGAACTGCGAAAGCTGCGAGCTTCCGAAGAATTCTTTAACCACCGCCGAAACTGGCTTCGCGTTGATCAGATCGTGGGGCATGAGCGTTTCTACATCTTGGAGGCTCATGCGCTCACGGATGGCGCGTTCCATACGCACCAAACCGACGCGGAACTGGTTCTCGAGCAATTCACCTACCGCGCGAACGCGGCGATTGCCCAAGTGATCGATATCATCCACCGTACCGCGGCCGTTTTTGAGTTCGACGAGGTACTTCACCACAGCAAGGATGTCTTCCTTGGTGAGGGTGGTTTGTTCAATCGGGGTCGTGAAAGTGAACTTGTGGTTGATCTTCAAGCGACCGACGCGAGACAGGTCGTACTTGGTCGGATCGAAGAACAAACCATCAAAGAGGGTTTGGGCCGTTTCGAGCGTCGGGGGATCTCCCGGACGCAAGCGACGGTAAATTTCGATGAGCGCTTCTTCGCGAGTATTGATCTTGTCTTGCACGAGGGTGTCGCGCAGGTAAGTCCCCACGTTGATGCGGTCGGTGTACAGAACGCGGACTTCACTGACTTTGCGCTCGAGCAAGAGATCGAGTTTTGCGTCGGTAATTTCTTCGTTGCACTCCAAGAGGACTTCGCCGGTGTTCAAGTCAACAACGTCGGTAGCCGCAATGCGACCAATGACTTGCTCACGTTTGACCGGGAAGGCTTTGATCTTGGCGTCGGCGATCTTTTTCAAGAGCGTCGAGGTGAATTTTTTATTCTTCTCAATGACGACCTTACCCTCGTCGTCCAACCAGTCTTCGTTGGCGCGTTGGCCAGCGTAGAGCTCCGGTTCGAAAACAAGGCTGACTTTTCCGCCTTTAGCGAAGGTCAAGGTCTCGTGGTTGTAGAAGTACTCAAGTAGTTGCTCGGTGGTGAAGCCGAGGGCTTTGAGCAGAACGGTGACATGCAGTTTACGGCGGCGATCGATGCGGACGTAAAGAATGTCTTTATGGTCGAATTCGAAATCGAGCCAGGAACCGCGATAAGGGATGATACGGGCGGAATAGAGGATTTTTCCGCTCGCGTGCGAAGCACCTTTGTCGTGATCGAAGAACACACCGGGCGACCGGTGGAGCTGGCTCACTACAACGCGCTCAGTCCCGTTGATGATGAAGCTTCCTCGCTCCGTCATCAAAGGGATTTCGCCCAAGTACACTTCCTGCTCTTTGACGTCCTTGATGCTACGGGTTTGGGTCTGTTCATCGACATCCCAAACTTCCAGTCGCACCGTGACTTTCAAAGGAGCGGCGAAGCTCATGCCGCGGCTGCGGCACTCGTCAACGTCGTACTTTGGGGTCTCAAGCGTGTAGGAATCGAACTCCAGGCTCGCGGTATTGTTGAAGTCGTGAATCGGGAACACCGACTTAAACACCCCTTGGAGGCCGAGGGTATCCCGTTTATCTGAAGGCGCGTCGGCCTGCAGAAACTTCTCATAGGATTTCTTCTGGACCTCAATGAGATCCGGAATTTCTATGAGCGCGGGGTATTTACCGAACTCCTTGCGAAAGCGCTTAGCATCAAAAAAGCGCGGGGAGGTGCTCATCTATATGTACCTCGTCGATACGTTTTTCAAAAAAAACGCGGAACCTGGAACCAAATTAAAGGACTAGGACAGAACCAAAACAGAACTACTTGAGTTCAACTTTGGCGCCGGCAGCTTCGAGTTTCTTTTTGATCTCTTCAGCTTCCTTCTTGGACACGCCTTCTTTCAGGGTCTTAGGTGCGCCTTCCACGAGGTCTTTGGCTTCTTTCAGGCCGAGAGTCGTGAATCCACGGATCTCTTTAATGACCTGAACTTTTTGAGCGCCGCCGTCCGTGAGGACGATGGTGAACTCAGTTTTTTCTTCAGCCGGAGCTGCTGCTGCCGCGGCTCCGCCGCCGCCGCCGCCCATCATCACGGGCGCAGCTGCGCTGACGCCGTAACGGGTTTCAAACTTCTTCACGAATTCCGAGATCGTGAGCAGGTTTGCGGTGTCGAAATATTCAAATACTTGTTCTTCAGTGACTGCCATGAGCGATTCCTCCTAAATAAAAATCCTAAGCGGACTCTTTCTCTTTCTTTGCCTGCAACGCGCCGATCGCATAGCCCAATTTCCGTGGGGTATCCTGCAAGGCATAGAGAAATTTGGTGGGGGCCGAGTTGAGGGCCCACAAGAAGCCAGTGAGGAGCTCTTTTTTGCCGGGCAGCTTCGAGAGCGCCACGATCTGAGCGGAGGTCATTACCTGACCCAGCGCCGAGCCGGATTTCACTTGGACATCAAAATTTTCTTTTCCCAGCCATTCGGCAATTGCCTTGGCGGTGATGACCGCGTCACCCGTGCCGTAAGCAACGAGGGTGGGGCCCACAAAATGGGGATTCAAATCTTTCAGAGGGCTTTCGGCCAAAACGCGTTTGGCGAGGGTGTTTTTTACCACCCGGACCTTTACGCCTTGTTTACCGAGGCCGAGGCGAAAAGATGTCATTTGTTCAACGCTTAGCTTGTTGAACGACATCACTGCCATGGCAGTTGCGCCGCTGATCTCTTGGGTGAATTCCTGTACAAATGTCTCTTTCTGCGTGCGATCCAAGAGGAACTCCAGGGAATGTAAACGAGCATTTAAAGCGTCGTTTTCAAGTTAAGTCAAACAGTTTGTTGTAGAACTTACGAGCTCTTCGCTACGTCGAGAGAGCTAGGTTCCACCTTCAAGCCAGGGCCCATCGTGGTGCTGATTGCCACGCGACGGACATAAACGCCCTTGGAAGTCGGCGGTTTCGCCTTCAAGATATTGTCGAAAAGTGCGGCGAAGTTTTCTTTCAGCTTTTTCACGCCGAAGGACTTCTTACCGATGGGGGCATGGATAATGCCTTCCTTTTCCACTTTGTAGTTTGCCTTACCGAGCTTTTGCTCGCGGATGGCCTTGCCTACTTCAGTGGTTACGGTGCCGGTCTTCTTGTTCGGCATGAGGCCGCGGGGTCCGAGGACCTTAGCGACCTTGGTCATGTCTTTCAGGGTGTCCGGGGTGGTGATGACGCGATCGAAATCGGTCCAGCCACCGGAAATCTTTTCCAGCAAATCGTCGTTACCGACATGGTCGGCACCGGCTTCGCGGGCTTCTTTCTCTGCGTCGCCGCGTACGATTGCCACCACGCGCACCGGGCGGCCTAAGCCGTTGGGGAGCACGGCAGAGCCGCGGACCTGTTGGTCGGACTGCTTGGCGTCTACGCCGAGCTTAATCGCGACTTCCACGGTTTCGTCGTATTTGCGATTGGCAAAAGTATCCAGAATCGAAAGCGCCTCATCTAGAGGGTAGCGTTTCGCCCGGTCGACCTTGGCCAAGTTGCTCTTATATAATTTTCCGCGTTTAGCCATTGAATCCTCTTACTTAACTTCTAAGCCCATGCTGCGGGCAGTGCCGATAACCTGGCTGATCGCCGACTCGAGGTCGATCGTGTTCAGATCCGGCATTTTGGTTTTTGCAATTTCGGCTACCTGCGCCTGGGTGACCGTACCGACTTTCGTCTTATTCGGAACGCCCGATCCCTGAACAATATTGGCCGCCTTTTTAAGGAGGACCGCTACCGGCGGGGTCTTGGTAATAAAAGTGAAGGAACGATCTTGGAAAATGCTGATCACGACGGGGATGATCATCCCGTTCGCGTTCTGCGTGCGCGCATTGAAGGCTTTGCAGAATTCCATAATGTTCACGCCGTGCTGACCTAGCGCGGGACCGACCGGGGGAGACGGGTTGGCCTTGCCACCGGGGATCTGCAATTTAACGACTGCCTGGAGCTTTTTCATCTCATCAACCTCTTAACTACTAATTCTTTTCAACTTGCACGAAGTCCAATTCCACCGGAGTGGAACGACCGAAAATACTGACCAGTACCCGCAACTTGCCTTTGTCGGGTTTCACTTCCTCGACCACGCCGTTGAAGTTTACGAATGGGCCATCGACCACACGAACGCTCTCGCCTTCTTCGAACTGAACCTTCGGGCGGGGCTTGAGAGTGCCTTCGGTCATTTGGTTCGCGATCCGAGCGACTTCTTCCTCGGGAACCGCGGGTGGGGTAACGGCGTTGCCGACAAAGCCCGTAATCTTGGGCGTGCCCTTCACCAAATGCCAGGTGTTATCGGTCAAAAACATTTTAACGAGCATGTAGCCCGGGAAGAACTTGCGGCTGGTGGTTTTCTTCTCACCGCGAACGAGTTCAATGACGTTTTCGGACGGGATCAAAATCTCCCCGAAAACGGCTTCCATTTTAAATTGGCGAATACGCTCGGCCAAAGCGAGTTTGGCCTTCTGTTCAAAGCCGCTGTACGTATGGACGACATACCACTTCATCGGCTCCGCATTTTCAGCGGGCGTTTCAGTGGCTGTGGCAGTCGTGGTCTCGGGTTTGTCGTCCGCGTTGTTCGCGTCCGTCGGGTCCCCGTTTTCGATTTTATCTTCTTCGCTCACAATTCATTTCCCATCATTTAGCTGTGCAAAAAGTAGCCAATGACTCTTCCGAACGCGATATCAAACACGGCTAAAACACAGCTCGCAAAAAGGACACAAACCAAAACAACCGCCGTGGACTTCACTACGTCTTCACGGCTCGGCCAAGTAACCTTTTTCAGCTCCAGAACGACTTCATCGAGAAAACTCCCGATGCGGGCGTTCATCATTAAGATGAAGAAAGTTCCCAGTCCAACAATGACCGGGAGAAACTCGCGGATAAGGGCGATGCCAGGCAAGCGACGTACCTGGTAAACACCGACATACAAGCCTTGCAGCCCCTGCCGAGTGAGGTACCAGAGAATGACGCTGGCAACTACGTAACTCGCAACTATAATCTTCCGATTATCCATCTTCGCCTCAATCCGTGCCCCGAAATATCTGCCCCAAAAGACCGCAAAATTCAATAAGATTGGCAGGCCAGGTCGGATTCGAACCGACAACCTACGGATTTGGAATCCGCCGCTCTACCAATTAGAGCTACTGGCCTCCATTTAAGTCGGCCTGGAAACTCTTACTTGGTCTCTTTATGAGCCGTGTGTCGGCGGCAATTCCGGCAGTGCTTGGTTAGTTCAATGCGTTCGTTGTGCTTGGACTTGTTCTTCGAAGTCGTATAGTTGCGCCGTTTGCACTCGGTGCATTCCATCGTAATAATCGTCTGCATACTTCTCTACCTTACTCCAAAATCTCGGTAACCACGCCGGCGCCGACAGTGCGGCCGCCTTCGCGG
>CAZBJE010000039.1:0-33208 GCA_964492125.1 uncultured Pseudobdellovibrionaceae bacterium
GTAGGTTCCGATCCCGCGCGTTTGTCCACTACCGCTACTCCCAGCGCGGACGGCAATTTCTACACCATCAGCGGCACCAAACTATGGTGCACCAACGGCGTTATCGCCGATCACTTAGTGGTCATGGCGCAAACGCCTCCGGTGATGGTGAAAGGCAAGTCGCGTTCGCAGATCACGGCTTTTATCGTCGATAGAGACATGCCTGGCTTCGAAGTTGTGCACCGCTGCAGCTTTTTGGGGCTCAGCGGGGTGCAAAACGGGGTGCTGCGTTTCACTAACGTGAAGGTGCCAAAAGAAAATATTATTTGGGGTCTGGGCAAAGGCCTCAAGCTGGCGCTTATCACGCTGAACGCTGGGCGCCTGAGCATTCCAGCCTGCTGCATCGGATCCGTTCGCACGGTCATTCGAGAATGCAAACAGTGGGCGAAAGAACGCAAGCAATGGGGGGCGGCAATCGGCAAACACGAGCCGGGCGCTCAAAAGCTTGCAAGCATGACCGCGAACCTATTGGCGATGGAATCCATCACCTGGCTCGCCGGCGCATGGGTCGATCGCGGCACACAAGACATCCGCATCGAAGCGGCTATGGCGAAACTTTTCTGCTCGCTGCGCAGTCACGAGATCATCGATCAGGGACTGCAGTTGCGCGGCGGCCGTGGTTACGAAACCTACGCTTCTCTAAAAGCGCGTGGGGAGAAGCCCTTCCCTATGGAACGCCTCCTGCGCGATTCACGCATCAACCAGATAGTGGAAGGCACCAACGAGATCATGCGGCTTTTCATTGCTCGTGAAGCATTGGACAAGCATTTGGAAGTGGCCGGCGATGTATTGAATCCGCGCTTGCCCATTACGCGCCGATTAACGGCATTGGCAAAAGCGGGCGTTTTTTACGCCTGGTGGTACCCGAAGCAATGGCTGTCGTTCACTCCTTGGCCGATGTATGCCGGCATGGGCAAACTAGGTAGCCACCTGCGCTGGACCAAACGCGCCACCCACCGCTTGGCGCGTACCACCTTCCATCTGATGCTGCGCCACGGGCCCAAGCTCGAGCACAAACAAATGCAGCTAGGCCGAGTCGTCGATATCGCCACCGACCTATTCGCGATGTCGACCACCATTGGCCGCGCGGCAAGCGGTAATGAACCGGAAATCAAAGACGTGGCCGATTTGTTCTGCAAAGAAGCCCGTCAGCGCATTCGGATGAACTTCGCCCAGATTCGTTGCAACTTCGATGATTCCACCAATCGCATTGGTGCCAAAGTCATGGAAGGCGCACTTACTTGGCAGGACTCCGCGCGCTAGGCAGAAAGAAGTCGTAGATCACGCCGCCTAAAAGCGCGCCGACGAGCGGCCCCGCGATCGGCACCCACCACCAGTGGTTGCCGGCGACAAAGACGTCGGAGCCCCAACCGGCGATCCATGTAAACAAACGCGGTCCGAAGTCGCGCGCTGGGTTAACGGCGTACCCAGAGTTGAATCCAAACGCCATGCCGATCACCGTCACCAATAGCCCCACGAGAACAGGGGCCGCGGGCTGAGCCCAACTGGCATTGCGCGGATCGCCCACACCTAAAACCACGGCCATCAGCAAAGCCGTGCCGATGATCTGGTCGATGAATCCACCGGGAAAAGTAGAGAGATGGGGAGCAGGATAGGTGGCGAAAATGCCGGCCGTGCCGGTGGGCCCTAGCACCGCACGCAGTCCCTGATCGTAGGCCGCAAAGGCTTCGTAGTAGGTTACGTAAACAACCGCCGCACCGACAAACGCGCCTGCGGTTTGCGCCAAAGAGTAGAGTGGAACTTTGCGCCATGGAAAGCGGCGGTGGTAGGCGAGGGCCAGTGTGACTGCAGGATTGAGGTGGCCTCCGGAACCCGCGGCAGAAACCACGATCCCCAGTGCTACGGCCATACCCCACGCGAGATTGATGGAGAGAAAAGAACCGAAGTCGTGGCCCCCCAATTTGGCTTGCGCCACCGAGCCACAACCGAACGCGATCAAGACAAAAGTACCCAAAAACTCCGCGCGCAATTCCCGCGCTGTCTGCCTATCCATACAACCTCCCCTTACTTCTTTACCCAGCTAGTGGGTTTCAAAGCGAGAGAAAAGTCGGAAGGTTGTCAGTAAAGCAACGCAGAGCGCCGCCCCTACGAGGGGCGATTCCATCACCAATGGCCCAAGTGCCACGGTGAGAGAAAAAACAGCAATCAGCAAAATAATCCAATGCAATCCGTTGGACGCGTGTGCGGGAAAGCGACGTCCCAATAGGGCAACCACTCCGGCAATAAAGGCGATTGCGGCTAAGCCCCAGACCAAAATAGGTTTGGGTTTTGCTGGCGCCGTGACCGAGGCAATTTGCCGGGTTTGATCGGTCTTTTGAGCCAAAATCGACTTTAGAATTTCTGGGGAGTCGGCCACTTGAGCAGATCGGATAGTGAGCCGTTCGATGGGAGTGGTATCCGTACGCGGTTGGGCCAGCAAACGATCGAGCGTTTCATGGCCCTGCTCCATTTCGCCGAAAACGGTGTATTTGCCGTCGAGGTGGGGGCCGGGACCGAGCATGATGGAAAACGAAACTTCGCCGCTATCGGGCTGCCCATCGTAATGCGCCATGGTCAACGCGCCATACTGGTGCGAGAGACTACTAAACTCCGCGGGTATTTTGCGGATGGCTTGTTTCTGTTGCGGTGTCATCGGCCATTCACGCCCGTTCGCATCGCTTACTTGCAAAACAAACCCAGGGTGGGCTCGGTAAAAGTGCGTCGAATCGTAGATCCCCAAACTCACTAGCTTTAGAAACTGCTCCACTGTTTGTGGTGCCACGGTGGGATAAAGCACGAAAACCAAGTCGCCAAAATCTGTCCTAAAAACTACCCGCTGCTTAGATAGGGTCGGAGTGATGGCCTGGCTAAAAGTCGCAAATAAAAAAGCAGCACCAACAAGCACCTTTTTCATGCGGCTCTCCGTCGACTCGGCGCAATTGCCGCAGGGGTTAGCAGGGCTGCTACCTTGGGGTTACGTAACTTCCAAATCACTCCGTCGACAATAAAATGGTGGATTTGCACAGCCGCTATCAGCACCCCTGTCGCCAGAGGCAAAGCGATTCCGCGCCAGACCGCCAGCTGGGGCAGTCCCCAAAAAAGGGCCGCACCACCCAGAATATTAATCGACGCCCACTGAATGGATTGCCTCCACGCGAAACCACGCGTCGGCTTTACTTCGCGCGCGCGCTCCGACAGGTGCATGGCCCAAGCCACGAGCAAATACTGGAGCGAGTGGAACATTGGAACGAAGTAATAGAATGAAGGCACTCTCCAGCCGACGACAAACCAGGTGAACTGCGCCAACGGCGGCACCAGAGTAATAAGAGGGAAAAATCGTTCCCCTTTAAACAGGCGGCGAACGATCGCAAAGACACAGACCGCTGCCGACGCATAAAGCAAGTACCAACCCGCGCTACCGAACTCGCGCGGCAGATGCAAACTGGGTAATGCCACCTGGTAGTAGCTGGAGGCGCCGCCGCTGGTCTCGCCTTGCAACGTAGTTGCGAGAAAGGTGGAAAAAGTAAAGTAGGCTAGCGCCCGCCGTTCCCAATTCTTGAATTCAAACCCGGCTCGCTTAGCATAGAGCAAACTGAGTCCAACGTTTTGGCCACTGAAATGGTACGGGGACCAAAGTAAAAACACTTTGAGAAAGTACGGTGCAATTTCTGCGGGCTCTGCGAAGCTCGCCACGGCTCCAGCCAGAACCACCACCGGAATCGCAAAGGCCGTTAGCGGGTAGTCGCGCAAGTTAGTGCCCCGCCGAAAGAGTCGGTGATTGGTAGCGGAGAAATGCGGCCAGTTGATCACCCAAGCCAGATACACCGAAACCAAAGCGGCGGTGTAGTTGAGCACCGAACCAAAGGCCCACCAGCAACCGACCAGCGCACCCAAAGAAAGCCCGCCCATGCAGGCGAAGTCGACAAATGGGTGAACAAAATAGACGGATTTGGTGGCAGTTTTCATAATGATTTGGTGTTGGTTGGAGACCAGAGCGACGAGATTGCTGCTCCGGGGTCGTAGCGAGAGCGTTACTAATTATACCATTTGGCTTTGGCGTCTCAATCACCCGCATTATGATCGACGCATGTCTTCCAACTCTCGCATCCCCTTCCACGTTCAAACCTTGATCGCGATGGCCCTGGGCGCCGCGTTAGGCGCACAATGGGGGCCAGGTCTCGCCCCATTGGGAACGCTGGGCGGTGCGCTGATCCAAATCATCAAGGCGCTGGCGACACCGCTACTCTTTTTGGTGCTGCTGGACTCTTTCGTGCACGCAAACATTCGCGGGCGATCCCTTGGCTTGCTGATTGGGATTTGCGCCATCAATGCTTTCTTCGCGGTGTTGATAGGAATGGGACTGTCTCACTGGCTGCAACCCGGCGCGGGCTTGAGCCACGACCTACCGGAGGGCGCCAAACCGCTCGCCAGTTTGGGGAATCAAGACCTTTGGTCGACGGTACTAGGCTATATTCCCGAGAGTATCTTCCAACCTTTTCTGACTCACAACGTTCCGGGCGTAATCATTCTAGCTGTGCTTTTCGGCTTGGGGCTCAACGCGCTCAAACGGGACGGGCGAGACATCAGTGGGGCTGTGCGCGCTATCGAAACGGCGGCGGGCATGGTGATGGGCGCGATCGGTTGGGTGGTGAAATTTAGCCCGATCGCTGTTTTCGTGGTGACTGCGCAGGCGGTAGGAACCAGAGGGTTTGCGCCACTGATGGGACTTGCGGCCTATGTGGGGTGTTCGTTGCTGGGCATGGCGTGCCAAGTGATCTTCGTTTACCAAGTATGGATCAAATTTTTCGCAAAAATCCCGCTGCGCATTTTCTGGAAGCAAGCAAGAGAACCAGTGGCCTACTCCTTTGGGGTCAACAGCAGCTTGGCAACCCTGCCACTCACTTTGCAGGCCCTTGACCGACTGAAGATATCCCCCACCGCCGCGCGCATTGGGGCGGGCCTTGGAACCAATTTTAACAACGACGGGATTTTACTTTACGAGGCGATGGCAGTTTTGATCGTGGCGCAAGCCTATGGCGTGCAGCTCTCGTTTGCGGCCCAAATGGGTTTGGCATTTTCCTGCGTGATTACCACGTTCGGCGTGGCGGGCGTGCCAGAGGCCGGGATTGTGGCGTTGTCGTTGGTTTTAGCGAGCGCCGGCTTACCCACTGAAATACTGCCGCTGCTGCTAACCGTCGATTGGATTGTGGCCCGTTGTCGCTCTGCAACAAATGTCGTCGGAGATCTGACCGTTTCGATCGCTTTGGATAGGTTTAGGATCGGCTGATTATCCCCGTTATACTTGTAAGTTAGGGGGATACTACATGAACAAAATCTGCAACGCTTCCGTACTCGGAGCCCGTTTTCTTTTTGGGCTCATTTTCGTCGTCTTCGGCTTGAATTTCTTTTTCCATTTCCTGCCGATGCCGCCACTGAACGAACCCGCCATGGCTTACATGATGGCTCTAGTGAATTCCGGCTACACGATGAATATCGTGAAAGTAGTCGAAATTCTCGGCGGCATAATGGTCCTGTCGGGCTGCTGGTTGCCGTTCGGTGTCGTTATCTTGACTCCGATTGTCATCAACATCGTACTCTTCCACACATTCCTGGACACAGGTGGTGCGCCCATCGCTTATTTCTTGCTGCTTATGTGGGCGATCTTGGTGTGGGGTTACCGGAATCACTTCAAATCGCTTTTCCCGAAAAAAGCGACTCCGGTTACCTGTTAGTTGAGATCTTGGGCGAATGCTTTGGCGTTCAGGGGCTGGCCCGTTGCAAAACGGGTCAGCTCATCCCACGGTAAAGTCCGCCCCGGTCCGAATACTTTGTCTTTGAAGAATTGCCCCACCTTCGGGTTGCCGAAATACTGCGCTGTCTTCGGGTCCTTCTCCTTCAACACATCTTTCACGATCGTGTGATGCACCTGGGAAGCAAAGAGCTGCCCCATCAGGTAGTTGTGGTAATAAGCCGGCGCCACCACAATATGGATTTTAGAGCCATAGTCTGGAGCGTTCCGGCCTTTGGGCTTCTTCAGAGCCTGGTACTTTTCGACCAGCTTCCACCAAAGGGCATTGAGGTCCTGACCCGGATTCTCATACAAACCCTTTTCGAAGCGGAACATCACCTGCGCCCAGCGTGAGAAGACTAGCAAGTCTACTTGCTGGAGCTTTTGGCCCGTGCGGTTGAACGCCGCCGGATCCGCGACCGCCACACCCATCCCCTTTAACCAATCCGCGCTGTTGGCGAATTTCTGAAAGAGCATGGCTACTCCTTCTGTCGTCAAAATATGCGCTTCGGAGCGCAGCAGGTAAGGCAAAGTGGTGGGAATATTTTTGCTGCTATAAACTGAATGCCCCAGTTCGTGGAGCATTGTGCCCATCCACTGGCTATTGGCCACCACGTTCGCTAGCACCCGCACGTCGCCAGCGCGATCGATGTCGGTGCAAAACGCGTGGGGGCTCTTGCCTTTCTTCTCGTACAGATCGCTGCGGGCAATCACGTCTTCAATCGGCAAACCAATGCCGGCATAAAACCTCTTAGAAAGATCGATAATATCGAGCTGGCCGTAGACTTCGTCGAGATTGGCTTCGAATACCGACGGGGCATCCTGAAAAAACGGATCATGGTAATGCCATGGCATTAGCTCATTGACCGCGATTTTGTAGTTTGCCGCCAGTTTCTTATCGATCTCGCCCTTCACTTTGAGGAAAGGCTTGCGGGTGAGCGCGTCCAACTCGTCGAAGAGTTTTACGATTTTCGGGGTGTCTTGCTCGTTTAGTTTAAGCATCATCGCATGGTAATTCGCAAACCCAAGGTGCTTGGCGGCTTGATTGCGCAGGCCCACCAATTCCTTGAGATTCTTCTCCACTTTTTCGCCCACGCCTTTGCTGGCTTCCCAAGCAGCCTGCCGCTCAGCGGAATCGGAAGATTGTTTCAAAATCTTTTTTACATCGCTATCGGCTAGCTCCTTCTCTCCGACCTTGGCTCGGTAGGTGTTGAACGCCTGTTCGATGGCGTTCGATTTTGCCGACATCTGCTTGAGGATGTCCCCGGGAACTTGTTTTTCCAAAGTAAGCAAGTAAAGCACTTCAATTTGCCGACGCAGCAAGGCATCGGCCGACTTAGGCAAGCCTTCACGTACCGCTTTCACTTCCTTGAAGAAAACAGCGTCACTGAGCTTTTCGTCGTACGCGTTTTGGGCTTCTTCCTTCTTTTTAAAATCGGCGTCCTGGCCGCTAACGTTGGCGTCCCACCAAGCCAAATTGGTTTTCTTTTCTAACGGCTGGATTTGCGCGGCATGAGCTTGAATGACCGCTGCAGCCCGCTCCTCGAAAGTGGCACCGTGTGAAGCAGTTGCTACCGACATAAAAACCAACGTTTTGAGCAGATTCGAACCCATGAGACCCCCTTGATGCATGAAATTTAGATGAGGCCCTAGACGGCGGCAAGGCTTTCGATCTTTAATGCTCCATCCATGATTGCAAAACTACGAGACCCCTTTAATTGGTGCTATCCCCAAATCGAAGCCTTTCGCTCTGGCAAGCTGAAGGTCTCTCCCATCCATGAAATTTATTACGAAGAATCGGGCAACCCCAACGGCAAACCTGCCGTCTTTGTTCATGGTGGCCCGGGAGGCGGCACGGATCCCAAGCAACGCCGTTTTTTTAATCCCGACAAATACCGCATTGTACTCATCGATCAGCGCGGTTGCGGCAAGAGCACGCCCAATGCTTGCCTGGATCAAAACACCACTTGGGATTTAGTCGAGGACATGGAAAAGGTGCGCAAGCACTTAAACATCGAGCGCTGGATGATTTTTGGTGGCTCCTGGGGCAGCGCGCTCGGACTCGCCTATGCCCAAACCCACCCTGAACGCGTCAGCGAAATGGTTCTGCGTGGGATTTTTCTCTTACGCAAAAAAGAACTTGATTGGTTTTATCAGGAGGGCGCCAACCAAATCTGGCCAGACGCATGGGAAAAATATTGGGAGGCAATTCCCGCCGACGAGCGCCACGATATGGTGACCGCTTACTACAAGAGACTCACGTCGAGCGATCGCAAGGTACAGCTGGCCGCGGCTCGCGCTTGGAGCGGCTGGGAAGGCAGCGCCAGTAAGCTTTACCCCGACACCGGTTTTATCGCTGGCTACGAAGAAGATCTTTTTGCACTTACGTTTGCCCGGATTGAATGCCACTACTTCACGCATAAAGGATTTTTGGAATCGGAAGACCAGCTGCTGCGCAATGTGGATAAGATTCGCCATATTCCCGCGGTCATTGTGCAAGGACGGTACGATACGGTTTGCCCCATGAGCAGCGCGTGGGATCTACACCGCGCTTGGCCGGAAGCTGAATTTTTCCTGGTGCCCGACGCGGGGCACTCGGCGTTCGAACCGGGAATCGCTCGAGCGTTGTTGTCGGCGACCGACAAATTTGCAAACGCGTAAGGCGAGTGGCCTTTAGATCACTAAGGCGACGTCAGAGCGTAGTCGAGACCAATAGCCCGCGCCCATTGATCCACAAAACCGTCGCCTTTGGCGCGGACGCCTTGTGCCAAACCAATGGCGCGCATGCCGGTGGGTTTTAACTGCTCATTGCCTGTGCCCCAATTCTGAGTCAGCACGCCTAAGCGCGGATCGACGAATTGACGCAAAACGATCACGCCAGCAAACCCAATCTGCTTTGCCCCTCCGGCCTCTAGGACAAAAGCGGTTTTCAGACGCGGTTCGCCGTTGGAGGGAAATTCCACGACCAAACCCAAACGGTGCTCCTGCTGTCCGCCTTCTTCTCGCACCGTCCATATGAGATCGGAATAGGACTGCGCCCCGCCCTGGGTCCGGTGCATCCACGCGCTAAACTTTGGGCCGCTCGATCCGCTAGCCACTAATTCCAGCTTACGGTCCGCGGCGAGCTCAAACCCAAAAAGATGGGCTATGGCCTTGGACTCGTCGGCGCCCATCACTACCGCTTGCTTGTCGGCGCTGTTGGCTTGATCCAACAAACTTTTTTCCGAAAGCTTTTGGATCAAAGCCGGCGAAGCAACAACCGTAAAAATATTGCGCGCTCCACCCGCATTGGGGGGAAAGGCGTAGTTTGCTTTCGAATCCGCGTTCGCGGGCGCTAAGCGCCACAATGTAAAAGTTTGCGACTGACCGTTGGCATCACGGCCTTGGGCAAGAATGCGGCGAAAAATCCATTCACCTTGCATGATGTCGGCCGGCAAACCGGACGGCATCGACTGAGTTCCGCTTACCAAGGTACTCGCCAGCTGCTCCCGAGAAAGCGCTTTCTTTAACTCGTCTCGGGCTTGGTCCATCAACTGAGATTTCGCGGAACTCAAAAGCGCGTTTCCGTATTGGCGGGCAACATCCCCTAGGTCTCCGGAAAGTTTCGGATCAGAGAAGTTGAGATTGTAGTCTCGGAACAAGGCATCGATCTGGCCGTCGATATGGTTCTTAAACCCATCGTCCGACAGCGCGAAGCGGGTGCGGCCATCCACCGTCTCAACTTTCATATGGATCTCTTCCGGCAGGGTGAGTTCCAAAGGGCGTTTAGAACTGATGTCGACCCGAATATTGCGAAACGAAAAAAGCTGCTGTTTGATTCCCAGCACATTCACTTCACCGGCCAATCGTTCAGTGGAAAGGGCTCCCACCAGACTGTCGACCCGCATGCTGCCATCTTCCCAGCGCATATTTTTGGCGTCGAGCGAACCCTTGGAGCCAAAAGCGGTTACTCCACCACCCAAAGAAATATCCCGTGCCGATTCCGAGGGGCTCCATTGGATGGGAAGCGAAGGCCGGTAAAACCAAAACTCAAGCGGAGAGGAAGCGTCGTCGCCAAAGGCAAACACCGAGCAAAGACTGATCCCAAGCAGACCTATGCGCGCCAACCCCATAACACCCCTAAAATTATCTGGAAGAGGGGCATTATAGCAGAGTTAACGCGCTGCACAAAACACGAAGGCGAGAGTGACAAAGTTTGTCACTCTCGCCCTCGTTTATTGTGCCTGAATGCTTTAGGCCTTAGCGGGAACTTGCGGTCGGGCGGTGTAATCAAAGGTCAGTTTGCCGTCCTTTTCGTCCACCGAAACCACTCCGCCTTTCACCAGCGAACCAAATAGCAGCTGGTCCACCAAAGGCTTTTTCACATACTCGTCGATGGCGCGGCCCATGGGGCGAGCACCGTAGACTTTATCGTACCCTTTTTGCACCAGCCAATGCTTCACAGCAGGGGTGACCTTGAGCTCCACATGCCGTTCTTTCAGTTGGGCGGCCAATTCGCCGACGAACTTCTCGACCACCATGAGCACTACCGGTTCGTCCAAGTGCGCGAACGGAATCACCGCATCTAGCCGATTTAGGAACTCCGGCGCGAAAGCATTCTTCACCGCAGCCAGCGCCCGATCCCCACCGGAATTGGGCTGGATGCCGATGCCAGTCTTGGCGGCGTCGCGGCCGCCGGCGTTGGAAGTCATGATGAGAATGAGGTTGCGGAAATCCACGGTTTTGCCGCTGGTGTCCGTAAGCTTCCCGTTGTCCATCACTTGCAAGAGAATATTGGCGATGTCGGGATGGGCCTTTTCCATTTCATCAAAGAGCAAAACTGCGTATGGAGTGCGGCCTACCGCCTCAGTGAGCAGCCCCCCTTCGTCGTAGCCCACGTACCCAGGAGGCGAACCAACCAAGCGCGCCACCGCGTGCTTTTCCATGTACTCGCTCATGTCGAAGCGAATCAATTCGGTGCCGAGCAATTTAGCGAGCTGTTTGGTGACTTCTGTTTTACCGACGCCCGTGGGACCGGTGAACAAGAAGCAGCCCATCGGTTTATTCGGATTGCCCAGACCCGAGCGTGAAAGCTTGATGGCCGAAACCAACGACTCCACCGCTTTGTCTTGTCCGTAAATGACGGCTTTGAGATCGGCATCCAAAGTAGCGAGCCGGCCTTTATCGTCCGAGCTCACCGACTTCGCCGGAACCTTGGCAATGGAAGAGACCACCGCTTCGATATCTTTGGCGGAAATCGTTTTCTTTTCCCCTTCCGCCGCTTTGATGCGGGCGCGTGCGCCTGCTTCATCAATCACGTCGATGGCCTTATCCGGCAAGGGGCGTCCGTGAATATACTTGGCGGAGAGTTCCGCGGCTGCCCGGATCGACTCCGAGGGGTAGCTCACATTGTGAAACTCTTCGTAGCGCGACTTCAAACCTTCCAGAATGCTGACGGCTTCTTCGACCGTTGGCTCATTGATATCAACCCGCTGAAACCGCCGAATCAGAGCGCGATCTTTTTCAAGATAGGCGTGAAACTCTTTGTGAGTAGTAGAACCAATCACGCTAAGAGAACGGTTCGTAAGACTGGGCTTGAGCAAGTTCGATGCGTCCATGGATCCACCGCTGGTGGCGCCTGCCCCGACCAAGGTGTGCATTTCATCGATGAACAAAATAGCGCCCGGCTCGGATTCAATGGCTTTAACGACCGCTTTCAAACGCTCTTCGAAATCCCCCCGGAACTTAGTGCCCGCTAGCAGCGCGCCCATATCCAGCGAGTAGATGACATTTTTCAAAAGCTTGTCGGGCACTTCTTTTTTGACGATCCGCAAGGCTAAACCGTCCGCGATGGCCGTTTTGCCAACCCCCGGATCCCCAACCAACAAAGGGTTGTTCTTCGTCCGGCGAGCGAGGATTTGCACCACTCGCTCAATGACATCGTCTCGGCCTACCAAAGGATCGATCAACCCTTTCTCGGCGCGCTCGTTCAAATTCGAAGTGAAGCTCTTCAAAGGCGACGTCTTAGCTTTCTTCGCATCGCCTTTGCCTTCTTTAGGTGCTTCGCCTCCATCTATATTGTCGGGCTCTTCGTTCTCGGGATTAGCGAGACTCGGTTCCTTGGGAATTCCGTGCGAAATGAAATTAATGATGTCGAAACGGGTGATGCCCTGCTTTTCTAAAAAGTGGGCGGCGTGCGATTCCTTTTCACGGAAAATCGCAATCAGCACATTGGGTGAAGCGACTTCGTCTTTGTCGGCACTCTGCACCTGAATGACGGCGCGTTGGATAACGCGATGAAAAGCGATGGTCAGTTCCGGCTTCCATTCCGACTTGGCAAACTCGGGGTTACCTTCCAGCTCGACAATCGGGCAATGCTTGGCGAGGTACTCTTCCAAAACCGATTTCAGCTCTTCTACGTCTCCACCGCACCCTTCGATTACTTCGATGGCTTCGGGGTCGGCGAGCATCGTCAACAAGACGTGCTCGATGCAAACGAACTCGTGACGGTGTTCGAACGCGTACTTAACAGCTTCATCGAGACTAATTTTTAATGCGGGAGTGAACATATTAGGCCTCCTCCATCACGGCTTTGAGCGGAAACTGATTCTGCTTGGAATACGAATTCACCTGGAAGGTTTTCGTTTCCGCAATTTCGTGCGAGTAGGTGCCGGCGACGCCGGATCCTTGGTTGTGCACGCGCAACATCAAGTGCGTTGCTTCCGCTTCGGATTTAGCGAAGAAGCGCACCAAGATGTGCACCACAAACTCTCGCGGAGTGAAGTCATCGTTGAGGATGACTACCTTATAGAGCTTCGGCTCTTTGGTTTCGGATTCAGGCTTGATGAGTGTTTGTGTGCCTGAGCTTTCGATGATCGCGTCTTTTGGTTCTTCAGCCATGCTCCTATAAGGATAGTATCGATCCCCCCACTAGGCAAACCCACCCCGGTCAAAGATTTCCAACTGCTTGAGATTGCTTGAAATTCCAAAGCTGCTCCAGACTTGGATCACTTTGATCCAGACTCACTAGATCTCTGACGGCCTGGTGTGCGAAATACGCCCTCGTTCCAACGCGGCGCTCATGCCGCCTAACTAGGAGAGCTCATGTCCCGTTTTAAAGTCGGTTTGATGTCCCTTCTCACCGTGGGTTTGCTGGCTGCGTGCGCGTCGCGCGACACCATCAACGCCAAAGACGTAAATGAAGAAACCCTCTTTCGTAATTTCGAAGTGAACTACGACGAAGGGACAAAGGAATTAGCGATCTACGCCGAAGCCCGCGTAGGCGGCGATACGGGCACCACGGTGCGCCTCGACGCCGACAAAACCCCGTTGGTCGACGGCGAAAAAATGAAAATCTGCGACAACAAAGATGCTAAGTGCCCCGACTCAGGTATCTTCCGTTTTGATTCAGGAACGTACTACTACTTGACCAAAAAAACCGGATCGCCCAAAGAAACCTACGAAATTACGTGGACCTTACGCAGCGGCTTGCAGCAAACCATCCAGCTGCCTTTGGCAGCAGCCGTCGGACCGGCTGAGAAAAATGAACGAGCCTGGGACGGCGCCCCCAACCGCGAAAAAGAAAGTGTGCGGATGCTGCACAAAGATTTCATTTTGCGCAGCTACCACGACATCAAAGTACCGCAAGAGCCCGGAGTACCGTTCAAGATCGCCGACCTAATTCGTTCAATGCCGCCCGAACACCAGGAAGAGGTCGTCGACTACTGCTTCATTCGGGAACTCCGAGGAGTGCCGCAAGACGAAAAGGGACCCATCAACGGCAGCTACGCCTCGAACTACAAGGGCGACTGGGAAAAACTGGTTATCGGTAATCCGTAAACCAAAACTCCCTCGCAACCCAAACAAGGAGTTAAAAATGAAATTCAAATTAGTTCCGATTCTTTTTTTGATGCTGCAAGCCACCTGGTGCGTGGGGGCTACACCCCAGAAAAGTAATCTGGTGGAGTTGGGCGTGGTGGGAGGATTCCCACTGGGATTGGGGGCGCAAGTTGGTTTGCACCGCCTCGCCGGCACCCCCGTTTTCTTGCGCGCCGCCGGTGGCTACTTCGTCTTGGGTGGCGCCGTCGAAGGAGAAGCCGGGTACTTCTTTGACTCCGAGGGAACCTACAAACAATATTTTTCCGTCGGTGGCGGTCACTACTCCATGGTGTTGCCCATTTTCCCCCTGGTGCTCGCCGTGCAAGCGGGCAGCTACCTCGGCGCACAGTATGGAGTCTTGCTGTGGGACCTAGTGACGCTAAGCGTGGGACCCACGTGTTTCTCCAGCACGTCCCGAGGTACTGCGCTGATCTTTCTTCCAACGTCCAGCTCATTCACCGATTTGCTGCCCTACGGGAAAGTGGGGGTAAGCGTTTATCTGTAGCCGCCCCACGCAGCGGAAAACGTCACTTGCACAGCGGCGATCCTAAATTGGATCACAGTGATCCAATTTACTGGATCGCCGCCATCTCTTCTGGCATAAGGCTCTACCGATGTTTTTCTCAACCGAAACCTACCAAGCTTTTTTGAGTGAAGAACTCGTGAGGCGAATTCGATCCAATGCGAATTACTCGCAACGTTCGTTTGCGCGGCAGCTCGGTTTGAGCCCTGGTGAGTTGTCGGAAGTATTGCGCGGTAAGCGCCCCCTATCGCTCAAATCGGCTTTGCGGATCGCCCAAGGTTTGGGGTTTTCCCCAGAGGAAACCAAACGCCTGGTCATGATGGTACAACAAGAAAAAAGCCGCGAATTCGACGATGCCTCTCTTGCGCCACTTCTAGACGACTCAGCCGCCGCCGCCCGCACCCAACAACTTTCGCTCGATGTCTTTACCGTCATTTCCGAGTGGTACCACTTCGCTATCTTGAGTCTCGCTGAATGCGAACATTTCAAGTGGGAACCCAAATGGATTGCCGGCCGATTGGGCATTCAAGCCACAGAAGCTCGCGTGGCGCTGGACCGGTTGCAACGTGTGGGGCTGGTCAGCAAGGTAAACGGCCGCTTGCAAGCGACCGGCGAGAACCTGGCAACTCCCGACGGCGTCCCGTCGGAAGCGATTCGCAATTACCACAAAAGCATCTTAGAAAAAGCGTCGCAGGCGCTGGAACATCAACCGGTTGCGGAGCGTGAAATCTCCGGAATTTCGGTTGCGGTTTCGCGTCGTTGCCTGCCCGACTTCAAAAAGGACGTCTCACGCTTCCTCGATGAAATGGGAGTGAAATACGGCACAAGCTCCAGAAAACAGGAAGTCTATCAACTGGAAATGGCTTTGTTTCGCTTAACGCGGGGGAAACAGGAATGAAGCGGTTCACTTCACACCTAATACTAGCGCTAGTTATTTGCAGCGCTGCGCACGGCTATCAAAAAGTGGGTAACGGCGACGACGGCGGTGACTTGGAGGGAGCCGTTCCCTTGACCGATGGTCCATTGCTAAAAGCTCGCGAGACCGCTATCGCTAAGCTGCTTCTTTTAAACACTTCGGGTATTCGGTCACTGGGAAATTTGATCCCGGAAGTTTCCAAAAGCGATTTATACCTGTCTCCTTCTGAAAAAGCGGCGAATTTGCCGTCGGACCAAGGGTCGTTTCACGCCAATATGCAGGGCATGGTTTACGCCCGCACGTTTGCTCGACCCCACGCTGCCACCCGTTTTTTTCCCTCCGCGTTGACGCTGACGGCCGACCAAATGGTCGCGCTTCATATTCACGAGGGACTGCACCGCAGCCTTCCCCCAGCGGTTCGCGAGAATGAAGCCGTCGTCACGCAACTTACGCTATCAATCACCGCGCCGGGCGCTAACCACGACCAAGTCGAGGCAGTTGTCCACACCGTGGTGCCAGACGAAATTGTGCAACCGCCCGCCGATGGGTTGTCTGCTCACTACCGAGTGCTCAATACCGAAACCCCATATCGAAGGGTCTCCAACCTGCGCTATTCCTTTCGGCAATTTTTGGAGCCCAAGGTCAACGGCACTTTCCCTATTCGCAGCATGCACGTCATCCAAAGCGATCTCTATCCCTTTGGAGGGGAGAACACCCCTTTTGGAATGGGCCTGGAAGCTTCTATGATTCAGTCCGATGCCGCCGGGATGCAATCTGGTCCGCTGGGGATTTCTGCCCGCCTGCGCCTTTTTCAACGCGCTGGTTTTGATGCGGGAATTTGGGGCGTTGCCTCGCTCAATACGTTGTCCACCGAAGAACTTAAGAACTCCCCTTATGGGCGCTCCTTGTTGACCTTTGGTTTATTCATTCGCAAACGCCTTCCCGGTTTTTATATAGAAAATTTCTTGAGCTACACACTGCCAGGCGACGTGACGCAGCTCCTGGGCGCGGTGAACTACAACTACCAGTACGGTGGAGTGTTTAACGCAAAAGTGCGGGTCGGATTCGCACACGGAATCTTCGACTTTGGCGCATTCACCGAAATGCATCTCGCCCAGGATTTCCGGGTTACGGGCGGCGCTTTCAAGCCGTTTGATACCGGCGCCTACCGCCTTGTTTCGATGGGGCCGGAGGTCGCGGTTTCACTCGGCGAAGTTTCTGTGTCGGTTTTTGGTCGGATGATCATCGACTCCACCAAGGGCGCCAACTTCGATTATTTGGGCAACCTCATGGGCGCAGGTACCGCGCAAGGTTCGATTGGTACGGCGGTGAACTATGCGTTTTAGGCCTGTCTTACTGGCACTGCTGGTTCTCAGTGCCTGCGGTTTGCGAACCTCTGTGGAAGAACACGAGCACAGTTTCGACGGTGTGAAACTATTGGTTCGGGGCGAGCATACGCCGTACAACAAAACCCACTATCTCCAAGAGAGCTACGACCTCGCCCCTGGTCGGCGCCTGCTGCTGCGCTTTGAATCGTTTGCGGGCCACGATGTCACTCTTGCAGACGACCACCGCGTGATGGTGCAAATCGGGCTGGCAAACCCACAGGACTCTGAATTAGCAACTTCTTCTCTGCGACTTTGCCCGCTTTCCTCCGATTGGATGATGCTGGCCACCTGGGAACAGGCGCACCCGTTTTCCGATGCCGGGGCGTGGGGAACGCAAGGCGGAGATTTCGATCCGGCTAGCTGTTTAACCCGCTCCAACGCCACTCAAAACGAGGCGGGAGAACCAGCTGTAGAAGTTCTTTTTGATGCAACTCGTTGGTACAAAGATTATCCACGGGGGCGAAACCAAAATTATGGCTTTGTGTTAATCGCGGACCGCCCCATTACGATTTTAGGTGAAAAATCTGGCAGCCTTTCGCCGCGGATTTTATTCAATGTCGCATATACCTGGATCCATTGGCGCGCGTTCGAGCCAAACTGAAGATCCCTACAAAGTGCTTTTGAACGGAGAAGAGTCGAAGGCTTCCAGTCCCCGTGCCAACCCCCGGCGCTCTGACTCCAAGAACTGAGCGATGCCGCCCCGAAAACCCGGGTGGGCAATCCAGTGCGCGCTGTAAGTCAGTTCCGGGAGAAAACCCCGTGCGACTTTATGCTCTCCTTGCGCGCCCGCCTCGAACAGGCGGAGGCCATTCTCAATCGCAAACGCAATCGGCCGATAGTAGCAGAGCTCAAAATGCAGCCCTGGGATTTCTTCCGCGCAGCCCCAGTATCGTCCATATAAGTGCTGGCCGGAGCGGAAACAGAGCGAGGCCGCCGTCCAGGCCCCGGGGGTGCCAGCCAAGAAAAGCACGACCTGCTCGGGCATTGTCGCAAACACCTCCTCGAAAAAAGCGGGGCGCAGATAAGCGTAGGCCCCCTTCTTCTCGCAGGTGCTCCAGTAAAAGGGATAAAAAATTTCCGCCAGTTCCGGGCGGATTTCTACGCCGGTGAAAACGGAAACCGGCACCGAAGCGACGCTTTGTCTTTCTAAATGAATCTGTTTCCTTTTCCGGGATTTAAAATCCGCCAGGAAGCTTTCGAATGTCGCATAACCTTTATTACGCCAATGAAATTGGTAACTGTGCCGCGGCAAGTACCCCGCCGCTTCCAATTCGGGAAGCTCAGAAGCTTCGCAGAATAGGAAATGCACAGAGCTCAACCCGCGTTCCGTTGCGTCCCGAGTGACTTCTTCCAAGAGCTTTTTACCGGTGCCCGCGGGCGCGCTCGGGTGCAAAAGAATCCGCCGTCCGGTAGCGGGTGTCATTGGCACCGCTCCAACGCGCTTGGGGTAATAAGCGACACCCGCCCGCTGATAGGCTTCGGCCCACGCCCAATCAAAAATGTATTCGCCGTAGCTATGGGTTTTGTCGTAGGTGAAAAGCGCTCCCACTAGACGCCCTTCCAAGCGCGCCAACAGATAGCGCGGCTGCCAACCGGCTTCACTCCCCACGCTATGGCTAGTTTCCATAGCCCGCAAAAAGGCATGGCGAGAAAACGGAAAATCGGGTTCGACCAGCGCATCCCAGTCAGCGGGGGGAATGGACTTGAGCGAGTCGACCCATTCCAAAATCGGAGTGGGCGACCGCGTCGTCATGGAGGCGATACTCCCGCAATCCAACCTTCCGCGCGCGCGGCCAGTTGCAGGGGAAATTGTTCGAAGGGACAAAACAGCGCCGAGCGGTGCTGTAACACCAAACCCGCCAAAGCCAAAATCGCGGCGTCGGCCAAGTTCGGATCCCGGCAAATGGCGGCTTTGCCCACAACCCGCACCGAAATCCCATACGCGCGCACCGCCGCCACCACCGACGCAAAGGCCTCCGGGGAACGCGAGCGCCGACCGAAAAGCGAGCGCCAGTAAAAAGTGGGGTAGCCTTCAAAAATCCAAGGCCGCCCGCGCCGAGGTGGATCAAACGGCCAGAAAGAAAAATAGTCTTCGTCGCCGGCCAAGGCCAGATCGCGCCAAATCCGATATGTCCCCGTTTGAATATTTTTTTGGTGCGGGCGAATTTGGAAAACGGAATTAGAGCCGCTGATCTGCTCGCACTGGCGCCGCGGAAAATCCGGCTCGCTGTTCCACTTGGAAAAGAAAGCCTCTCCGGCTTTGCGTCCGTAGGCATCGGCTTGGGCGCAGTGGCGAATCAGCGAACGCAAATCCCCCGGCCGTTCACCGGCGGATTTCCAGCTGGTCCAGGGCAACCCCAAAACACAGTCGACCATCAAGCCGACATTAGCGTCGAGCGAGTGCCGGAAGGATTCGAGCAAAATTTCAAGGTACTGGGAATTAAAGCACGGTAACGCCATCGGCTTGCCCGAGGCGTGGGTGGCGTGCAAAACCCAATCGTCGCCCTTGCGAATCAGCACCGTGGTGGCCAAAGCGCGTGGCTTACCAGTAGAAGTGACAGCCCCCGTCTGATCCACCCCCACGATACAATCAAAAACTGGCGTTACGTTTGCTTCCGACAAAAAAGCTCTTCCACTTTCTTCCAGCGGTAGTTGAAGATCGTTTCCACATCTGCCGCCACGAACCGACCCGCAACCAACTTCCCCAAGGAACCAGCGGGTAACCGGTACCTTACCCTATCCCGCATCAGCGTTCCGCCTTTTACAGCGATAAACTGGTGCGTGTGGTGCCAATGACGGTAAGGCCCCTTGAGTTGCGTGTCTACAAAACGATGGCCCGGATTCCATTCTTCTATTCGCGTGCGCCAACGCATGGGTACGCCATGAACGCTCAGGCGGTAGTCAATGAGGGTCCCCTCCCCTATCGTTTCCGTCGAAGACTTCAAAACCCGAAACCCCATCCAGGGCGGAGTAATCTTTTCCAAGTTGCGGGCCTCGGCAAAGAACGGAAAAATCGATTCCGGCGGCAAGGGGATGAATTGCTCCCGTTCCAAGATCTCCACCGGGCCATCCACAAATAAGTCCGCCAGGGCGCTCTCTAATGTAGGGAACACGAAGGGAAAACCCAATGCTTGGGCTCGCTTTGGCAAAGCGCGCGTTCCCGAAAGCACAATAGACGCCATTTCTCCCAGCGCCCACCGCAACGCAAAAGCGGGGGCGGGCAGAATCGCCGGACGGTGCAAAGCATGGCCGAGCGCCTGGGTCCATTCCGCATTGCGCACCGGATTCGGAGCAGTGCCATTAAGCACGCCGCGGACTTCGGGAGTGCGCAGTGCCCAAAGGTATAGGCTCACCTGGTCGTCGACATGGATCCAACTCATCCACTGGCGCCCGGAGCCGACTCTCCCGCCCAGTCCCCATTCAAAAAGAGGGACGAGCGCTTTTAGCGCGCCCCCTTCTGCTCCCAGCACCACGCCCGTGCGCATCGTGACCAAACGGGTGGACGACGCCACGAGGGGTTCGGTTTCGCGTTCCCAGTCTACGCAAACGCCCGCCAGAAAATCAGTCCCCGCAGGACTTTGTTCGTCGATAGAAAGATCGGCCGTATCACCGTAGTAGCCGATAGCCGAAGCACTAATAAAAACGTCTGGCGGCTGCGCCGCCGCACGCACGGCTTGCACCAGCGCCCGGGTGCCGACCACCCGAGACTCCGCAATTTTCTTTTTCTGCTCGGCCGTCCAGCGCTTTTCGGCGATCCCTTCACCCGCCAGGTGAATGACCGCTTGAACCCCTTCCAACGCGTTGACTGGCACGGGATCTTTTAAGCTGTCCCACGCCAGAAAACGGCACGGAAGCGCCAAAGTTTTAGCGGCTTTTTCTGGGTTCCGCGTGAGCGCTACCACGTCGTGGCCCTCGTCCACCAAGCGAGACACGATTTTGCGACCCAAAAAACCCGTAGCCCCTGTGATCAAAACGCGCACAAAACCCTCTTTTCAGTTCAAGAATTCTTGAACGGTACCGCGATCCTGACCGTAAAAAAACCTTTTCGATGCCAGCTTCTTCCATTAGCGTCGGAGTCCTCATGAAATGGAATTGGTTAACGGGATTGTGGCAGGTTGGACTGCTGGTGGGAGGGCTCTTTCTTGCGCCTCTGCACGCTTCCACGGGGGTGGAAGAACAACAGCAGCGATTACAGCGCTGGGATGCCGCGCAAAAAGCGTACGATCTGCACTGCGAAGCTCGGCTTGCCATGCGGGCGCTCCACACGGCGGGTAACGGCAAAGAAAAAGTCATTACCGACTTGCGCGCGTTAAACGACGCTCTCGAGGCGCGCCTTTCCGCCGGCACACTTACCGTGCAGCAGCTCATCGACGAAGGCGTTATCGCCTGGTCCGACGAGCCGGTCACTGACAAGAGCGCTAAAGCGCAACCAATGCCCTACCGCGAGCTCCGTCTTTTGAAGGCCCAAACAGGTGCCTATGTGCCGTCTGGTAAGGGCGGTAAAGATGTCGATATTAGGAACTACCATGGCCTGATCATCGCCCTTCCTGGGATCGGCTTTAGCGTAAGCGTGGCTCGTTCGCTTTTTGAAATCGCGGGCACGTTCAACAACGGGCGCAATCCGGCGTTGGCAATCCGCAAAACCGGCAAGAAGCTCCGGATGATCACCATCCCCATGGACGCCCCTATGAACGGAATGGCAGAAACCGCCGACTACGCGCTCGGTCACCCCGACGGCGTGATGGAAGTGGTGCGCAACGCCGTACTCGTTTTCTCGACGATGTTCCCCTTCCCTAAGAAGCCGTTCATCATCGGCCGCAGCCAGGGTGGGCTGAACGCCTTCGAAGCGTCAGCGCGCTTTAAGAATATCTCTGGAGTAATCCCGCTCAATTCGTCCAACCCCGATCCCGCCATCGTTGCCGAGTGCATTACTCGCCACGAAAACATGGCCAAACCCGAAAATATCGACGACGCGCATGCCAGCGGCTTTAGTTGCAACTTTCATGAATTGAGTTGGATGGCGCACGCCGATTACACGCACCACTATACAGTGCTGAACCGGCCCTCCTTGGTCCCTTCTCTCCACTTAATGGGCAGCAAGGATTGGTCTTACCCTCCGGAGTACACGACCTCTTGGCGAGCGTGGGCTGACCAAGATCCGAAGATGCGCCGGATTGCCGTGTTTAATGGGGCGCATAATCTCTGGATGCGGCCGCGCGGAAACGACGAAGCGCTTTTCGAAGAAGTCGTAGCGTCCATGACAGCGTTCATAACGGAAATTCTCGGTATTTAAGAGCTTGCCAACTTTCAATTCAGACCGTATCTGAATCAGACATGGTCTGATTGAGAGGGTTTGTTTGTTCATTCGCGTTCTGCTGAGTTTCTGCCTAGCTTTCTCCCCTTGCACACAGGCTTTTGCCATCGATCCGCCTTCCCAGGAGGCTGCGGATTCACCATCCCTGGTTTCCTGGCTACTGGCGAAGGACAAACCGGTGCGCCGCGGTTTCACTCGCGTGCGCATCGCCCTCATCGCCACCGACCAAGAATGGGAAGACCTCAAAGAGATACGCGAAGAAGTGGAACACGCGCTGGAGCCGCCCACGCCAGTCGATGGTTTTTGGGCCCGAAAATGGGAAACCTTGCAGAACCCGCAATTTGCTTTAGACATCGCCCGCTCATTCCAAAATATGGCTCGGCTGATGCGCGTCTCCGGAGATTTTCCCAATCGATGGGTAAACGATTTTTTAGTCAGTGCGATTTCCATGTTTTCCATGACCCACGGCACGGAAATGCTCACGGGAGTTGCCGGCGCGCTTTATAGTTTGGTCCATTTGGATTTTCCGACGGCCGGCGCCTGGATTGGCCTGGCTTTGCCCGGCTTTTACGATTTCGGCTGCTACCTCGGCGCCGGGGTTCTATTCGTCCGTCCCACGCGCAATCTGTTTAACGGCACTCGCAAAATGGTCTTCAGCCTGTCGGGTGCTGCGGCTCAGAAGCTCGGGTTACCGGTAGCGATGGATGCTTTTTTCGGCAACGCTACGGCACGCGAAAAACTCCTGCAGCTATTGCAGCAACCCGGAGTCTCCCAGAGAATCGAGCTAGAAATCCCGGACTCCGAACTTCTGTCCCTTCGTTTGCGCAACGAAAAGGGCCAGGAGTTCGCCCGCCTTCAATTACGCGAAACCTCCTCTGGCGAACTGGCGCTGGAAAGCGCCCAGTTCACGGCTTCTCGGGTACCGGGTGCCCAAACAGGATGGAGACGCTGGCTCCCTAACTTCGAACTGCGGCGAATCGTCGCAGGCCTGGGCTGGAATGTGAGCGGCGCCCTGCTTACCGTGGCGCGTTTGATACGCGCAGGACGCGCGCACCTGATTGAGCACGAAAAAACCTTCGTGGCTTCGTCCGAGGTCGTGGACGACACAATTCACATTCAATTCCGGCGCAATGCGGTCGCTTTCTCTACTTTCCGATCGGCGCCCGAGCCTGTGCGGTGCTCCGAAGCAGTGCTGGAAGCGGCGGAGGGCACCCAATTGTGAGCGTGTCTTCACAATCCCTCCATAGTTCCACCTCACCCGTTTGATATCCTGAATTAAATCAAGGGGTTCCTCCTCTTGGTATTAAACAAAGGACGTTAGATCATGAAGAACAAAGGAATGCACCAACAACCCAACGCGTTTACCCCGAGCACCGGCGGTAGCGCCCCCCAAAATTTCAACAAAGGCGGCATGAAGCCCGCCGGCCACGGGCACGGCAATACCACGCCGGCGTCGTGGAATAAGCCGCAGAACCCGGCGGCTGCCACGCCGAACAGCGGCGGCGGCAAAAGTTTTGTGAAGCCGGGCAAGAAAGCGGCCTGATTCCACCAAAGAAATCAAAGAGCCCCGACACCGAAAGGTGCTGGGGCTTTTTTTTTGCCCGCCGCTCCGGCCGGCGTGTTAAACCAGCGGCCTGGAAACGCTCTACACAAAACAAGATCTGCCGCCGGAACTACGCCAAGTCGTCGACGCCCTCGGCTTTGCTGAGCTCTCGCCCATTCAAGCGGCGAGCATACCGGTGCTGCGCGCGGGCCAAGATATTATCGGCGAATCCAAAACGGGCAGTGGCAAGACCTTGGCATTCGGTCTGCCGCTCCTGGAAAAAATTTCCACCGAAGGCCGTGTTTTGCAGGCCTTGATTCTCTGCCCTACCCGCGAACTAGTCGAACAAGTCGCTCAGAGTCTTCGCGTAGCCGGTCGCTTCAAACCGAACTTGCTCATCACCACCTTGATCGGCGGTCAGCCGTCGTTCTTGCAAATCAAATCCCTGCTCCATGGCGCACACATTGTCGTAGGCACCCCCGGTCGAGTGGGCGATATGATCGAACGCGAAAAGCTCGACCTTTCCTCTGTGCATACGGTCGTACTGGATGAAGCCGATCGAATGCTCGACATGGGCTTTCGGGACGCGATCGAAGCGATTGTGGATCGCACGCCTAGGGAGCGACAAACCGCGCTTTTCTCAGCCACTTTTCCGCCGACGATTGAATCGCTCAGCCGACGTTTTCAGAAAAAACCTGTGCGGGTCACCATCGAACGGCAAGCCGCTGAATGCAGCGATATCGAACAAATCGCGTACCGGATTAGTGAGCCCAATCGCCTCGTGTCGCTCACCCAGTTGCTCGTGCAGGGCGGCTACGAATCGGTTTTGGTGTTTTGTAATCTCAAAGTCAGCGTAGACGCGGTGACCGATGCGCTGCAAAAAGCGGGGCTGCGAGTCGATAAAATCCACGGTGGTCTGGAGCAATCCGACCGCACTCGGGTACTCGCGCGTTTTCGAAACGGTAGCATCCGCATTTTGGTGGCCACCGATGTCGCCGCCCGCGGGCTGGATATCGACGGATTGGACGCCGTGTTTCACTTTGAATTGGGTCGCGACCCGGAAGTGCATGTGCACCGCAGCGGCCGTACCGGACGCGCTGGAAAAACCGGTACTTCCGTTTTGCTTTACACCGCAGCCGAGGAATACAAACTGCGGCGCATTGAAGAAGATGCCGGAGCGCCTGTGAACAAACAGGTTTTTACTCCGTCCAAACACAGCGGGCCCGTTGCCCAAACGCAATTGGAAACCTTGGAGATCAACGGCGGCCGAAAAGACAAACTACGCCCCGGCGATATCTTGGGTGCGCTCACCGGCGACGCGGGCGGCTTGCCCGGCAGCGCGGTCGGAAAAATTGAAATCCAAGATCGCATTTCTTACGTCGCAATCGAGAAACAATACGCGCAGCGTGCGCTCAAAAGCCTCCAAGGCGGCAAAATCAAAAACCGCCGCTTCGCAGTCCACCCCGTCTCGCATTTGCACTAATCTCATCCAACTAAACTTTTAGTTGCTAGAACTAAATTCTTAGTTACACTTATTACATGGCTAAGAAAAAAAATCCGCCGCCCGAGAAGTTGCTCACTCAGGTGGAGTTGGAGTTGATGAGCATTTTATGGAAATTGGGCTCGGGTTCCGTGCATGAGGTGATTCTGCAATTGGCGTCCGATCGAGCGCTCGCCTACACCTCTGTATCGACGATACTTCGCATTTTGGAATCCAAAGGTTTTTTGGAAACGCGCAAGCAGGGTCGCGGCCATCAGTATGTGCCCGTCATTTCCAAAGCTGCGTACGAATCGACCACCGTACAGGATGTCGTCACCCGCGTTTTCGACGGCACACCCACCACTTTGGTAAGGCGGCTTCTGGAAGTTGGCGATCTGTCGCGGGAGGATTTGCGAGAGATCCAGGCTTTGCTTGAGGAGAAACTCACTTGAAACCTGCGATCCTCGATTTTCTTCGCCTTTATCTAGAGGTGGGGATTTTGTTGGCCGTGGCCGGTGTCCTCGCCGCGGCCTGGAGCCGACTACCCGGCCGGGCCGTCAGTCGGTTGCGTCTCACACACGGATTAATTGTGAGCGCTCTCGTGCTGCCCGTCGCGATGGCCTGCCTACCTTCAAAGACGCTTCTTCCCCCCAAAGCCCAAGTATGGACAGGCACCCAGCGTTCGGGGACCGAGGGTTACTCGTTAGTCGCATCCGTACAATCCGAACCAACTCCGCCGCCCGTCCTTACGGGGTGGAAGTTGCCCAATCGCACGTTGGGGGTACTAGTGCTCATTCTGGTTTCCGGGATCCTCGCCGCCGGATTGCGCTTGGCCCGCAGTTATTTTTTACTGGGGCGGTTCTTACGTCGACAGATTCCGTTGCACCGACTCGGGCGGGTGAGAGTCAGTAGCTCCAGAGAATGTACAGTGCCTTTTTCGTCACGCCATGGCGGCATTGCCCACGTGGTCCTGCCGGCGAGCCAAACGGCCGAAGCGCGCCGCATGACCCTAGCGCACGAGCTGCAGCACCATCGCCAAGGCGATACCCGTTTTGTCTTTTTACTCGAATCACTCAAAGCGCTTTTTTTCTGGAACCCGGCGATCTATCGCCTGGCGCGGTGGGTGGGCGAGATTCAGGAGTTTGCTTGCGATGAAGTGCTGATTGGCCGTCGGCAGTTTTCACAGCGGGCATATGGGCGCTGCTTGTTACAAGCAGCCGAAACCGCCCTTGGCTCGAAACGCCTTCCCGTCGGTACCACGGGAATGGCGGCTTCGAGTTCGGGGCATTTTCTCAAACGGAGAATCACCATGATACTCAATCCCGAACACCGGCCGCGACGCAGCCAATTCTTGATCACGTCAGTAGGTACCTTCACGTTAATGGCCCTGATTTCTTTCGCCGCGCATAGCGCTGTTCAAGCGCGCGCGTTATCCAAAGAGGAATCGCTCAAAGCCGCACAAAATGCGGCTTTGGGCAGCGGGATTCCCGTCGACATGAACGACCTAATCCATGCATCGATGGTGCGCTATACGAGCACCCCGGAAGGACGCAAACACTTGAAAGGGGCCCTGGAGCGCCTGCCGCGCTACCGGGACATGATCCAACGCAAACTCGCCGAGCACGGTTTGCCGGCGGAACTCATCGCCATGCCCATGTACGAATCTGGCTTTCGCAACGACTTAGTATCGTCGATGAAAGCCGCTGGCATCTGGCAGTTCATCCCCCAAACCGCGCGTCGTTATCAACTGACGGTGGAGCCGGGCCACGATGAACGGGTCAATGAAGAGTTGGAGACCGACGCGGCGATGCGCTACCTCACCGATCTGCACGCTCGATTCAAAGACTGGCGTCTGGCGATGAAGGCTTACAACGAGGGCGAGAACCGTGTAGAGGAACTCATCAAAAAGCACGCGAGCCGCGACCCCTGGGTGCTGGAAAAGGCTTCTAGTACCGAGGGCTACCTCGCCGGCGCCATCGCCACCGTGATTCTGTACAAAAACCCTAAATTGCTCGATTAGCTTTGGGGGCGGGTCTCGACGCGGCGGGGCCCGCCTTACTCGTCTTTCAGTTCCGGGTTATCTTTGCCGCTATGGCGGTCTCCCGCTTCCTGGAGCTGCTTCTCAAGTGGGATTAACCCCTTCACAATGGCCATTGAGCCTTGCTGAATGCCTTTGAGGTCCGGCATTTTAGCCTGCCCTACCGACGCAAACGCCCGACGCAATGGGCCACGCGCCTCCGCCGGCAAGTAGCCAAGCACTGCCTGGCCCTTATCGAGGCAAGCATAGGCGCTAAAGCCCAAGCAAAACCCGAATGCTAAACTGAAAAGTATTTTTCTCACTGTATTAAGGTAGTTGGCACCCAGCCCGTAGGATCGCATTTTTTTGTGACGCAAAAATGAAATACCCGCCTAGAAATCAAATGGATTTCCTCCTCTCGTCCGCCTCCCACTCAAGTATTATCGAAATGATCCCGATAAGTTATTCACGATTCGCTCATGTTAAGATTTCAACATTTAGTGTACGGAATTCTGAATTTCGCGCTGGGCGTGAGCGCACCCGCCTGGGCGGAAGTACAAAACGGAATTTCGTTAACTGCTTCGACCGTCTATCCGGGCGATGACGGTAGCTTTTCTGCTTCCTCGATAAGCGGACCGAATGCCAGCGGCTCCGGAGCTAAGTCGTACACCTTCTCTGGTCTGATCAAGTACCGCATAAATGTGGGGGATGGCCGCTATGCCGGTGTGACCGGCGTGGATCGCTACGGCGTCGCTATCGATGCCTTTGAATTTTTACAGAGCTTCGTAAGCCCGCTTTTCCACATTCCAATTTCGTCTTCAACCACCTGCCCGGGTACCACGACTTACAATTGGATTGGCATACGCTACCGCAACAAAAACATCACACGCGGCCCTCAAGATCCCACCGCTTCCAATTTTTATGCGGGCGGGCAAATTGTCTATAACGCTGGCGCGCCCCACCCTCTGACCGGGACCAACTATTTTGATCTAGCCGGGCCCACTTCGCAGGCCGCTACTTACGCGCTGGATGCCAACGGGCCTGCCTGTTCTTCCGGAACATTCAAAACCAGTTCAGTCACCGCACTAGACCCAGCGCCATTCGACGCTTATGGGACCGCGTCTTTTGGGACGAATGCCTTCCAGTATATTTCTTCCGGCGGAAATCCAGTCATGATGTTGGGAACCACCAGCGGCGTCCTAAACGCAGGCTCGTTCTCTGCGCTCAACAAAAATATTTATTCCGGCATCTACACTTCTTTCGATTGGCCCGGAACGCAGACTCGCTACAAAGTTTTTTTGGAACCCGACTCCGCCGGCACTACCTTTACAATCCGCCAATCCACTTCGGATTCGGATCCCACGCTTAAGACGTTGCTGGGAACCCTGGCGTGCACCACAATCAATAGCCCGCAATCAGGTTTCTGCAGCGGCACGCTCACACTCAACGGAGTCGGTGGCAGCGGCAAAGCGGTTTGCATGATCTCATCCACCGGGCAACCTATCCTGGCATGCTCCGCGCAACGTCCCGACGTAAATACGGTACCCGTAAGCATCTTGTCTTCGGTGCCCGCACAAACGATCCTAGCAGTAACGCTTTCCACACCCGTCGTGCAGGTCACTAGTGCGGGTGACTCAGCCACTGTTACCGCAACGCTGCAGAACCTAGGAGGCAGAGCTATCTCGTCGCTCGCCAATCCCGGCGGCGGGCTAGATCTAGCTGCGCCCTTTTCCAACTCCGGCGCGTATGCAGGTACCGGCGGAACCTGTACCTCTAGTCTCGCCGCTTTTGCTAGCTGCAACGTCACAATAACCTACAACCCGTCCGCCCTGGGCACCCACCTGCAAACCTTCCGCGTCGCCTACAACAACGGAACTAGCACAGTGAATGCAACAGCGAACCTAATCGGTACGGCAGGACTTTCTTCGTTGGCTGTCGACCAGGGTCGCTCCAAGTTCGGTCCCCACGCCGCACAAACTTTTACTGTCACCGCTACTTATTCCAATGGCTCCACCCAAGATGTTAGCAGCGCGGTTTCCTGGAGCTCGAGCGATACAAGCGTGGCAACAATTACCTCGAGTGGCGTCGCCAACTTTATCAAACTTGGTACGAGCACCCTGACAGCAACCCTTGGCTCTTCTTCCACCACCGTATCCTCCACCGTGCAAAACCCCGGCGGCTACGCGACGGTTTGGGGACAGGCCGATAGCGACCACGTGGAAACGGCGGGGCTGGGGGGCATGTCTTTACCGCAAGCCATGACTGTTGCCGGAGGCAGAATTTACGTGGCCGACTCCTACAACAACCGGCTGTTGGTTTGGAGTTCCATACCTACCACCGACGGCGCACCCTCGAGCTTCGCGCTGGGACAACCCGACATGAGTTCGGTCCGCTTTAACAACGGCGGCATAGATGCCAACCGATTTGCTGCTCCGCACGGAATCTGCTCAAATGGGACTAAACTGGCTTTAGTCGATACAAGTAACTACCGCGTGTTAATCTGGAATGTCTTGCCTACGTCGGTAAGCAACCTGCCGGATGTCGTTTTGGGACAGACGAACATGACGAGTCGGAGCTCCGGAGTGTCCTCCTCGCTTTTTGCCGGGCCGTACGGTTGCTCCATGTCCGCAACAAAACTGGCGGTGGCGGAATACAACAACGCCAGAGTCCTGCTATGGAATTCCATTCCGACCACGAACAAACAACCCGCCGACATAGTGCTCGGCCAACCCGATATGACCACCAGCACCCGAGTCGTTTCCAGCAGTCGGACATCGGGGCCCTTATCGGTGTTTACGGATGGTACGCGAGTGGCCGTGTCGGACTACCTTGGCCACCGTGCCTTGATTTGGAACACTTTTCCGACGGCATCCGGCCAGCCCGCGAATATCGTGCTCGGCCAGTCTGACTTCACTTCGAGTTTTTGCAATGCCGACGATCCGTCCCCTCCACCCTCGGCGCAGACTCTGTGCGCGCCGAAAGGAATCTCAAGCGATGGCACTCGCCTATTCATCTCCGACTATAACAACGGCCGCCTACTCATTTGGAACACTTTTCCGACAGTCACTTCCAAAGCGGCAGATGTGGTCGTGGGCCAGCCCGACATGACTTCCGCGGTGACCGCCGCATCTTCAACTTACACCTACTCTCCCGCGGACTCACAGGTCAGCGGCGGTAAACTGTTTCTCCTCGACTCACTCGCTTCTCGATTGATGGTATACAATTCCATTCCGTCGGTGAACTTCCAGGCCGCAGACAACGTGCTGGGAACTGCCTCTATGACCTCGGTGAGATCCAACTCGATTAATTTGGTGAATCCTAGCAACCAAAGAATCGCTGCCCCTTATGGCCTTCATTTCGACGGGTCAAAGTTATGGGCGGCAGACACCTTCAATTCTCGCGTTCTAATGTGGAACGGCATCCCCACCTCCGTTTCCCAAGCACCGGACTTAGTATTGGGGCAAAGCTCCTACACGACTCGTAGCAGTGCGACCACCGCCAGCGCGATGAGCACACCGTTTGCGACTTTTTCCGACGGCCGCAAGCTCTTCGTGGCCGATGGCACGCATCGCGTGCTGATTTGGGACACTATTCCGACGGCGAATTTTCAGGCGGCAAACTGGGTTGTAGGGCAGACGAGTATGACGGGCGCTTCGGCCAACGGAGGCGGGAGCGCAGCGGCGGGAACGTTATTTTCGCCACGAAGTGTTTTTAGCGATGGTAAACGTTTATTTGTTTCGGATTTCAGCAATAACCGGGTTTTGATCTGGAACGCTATTCCGTCTTCCAATGGAAAGACGGCAGACGTCGTTCTCGGTCAGGCTTCCATGACGACCCAGACCTCTGGAACGAGCGACACCCAGTTCTACGGCCCCATGGGCGTCTATGCTACCGGCAGGAAGCTCTTTGTAGCTGACATGCTCAACAATCGGGTACTCGCCTGGAATTCTATACCCACCGCCAACGGCCAAGCCGCCGACTATGTGATCGGACAGCCCGATTTTACAACTGGCAGTGTCGGCTCAACCACCAACCAAAGCCTCAACGGTCCGATTGGCATAGCCAGCGACGGAAATCGCCTATTTGTCACATCCTCCGGTCTCTCGCGAATCATGGTATGGAATTCTTTGCCCACCGTTACGAACCAGGCTGCGGACGCCCAATACGGTCAGATAGCTTTTTCCAACGGCATAATAAATTACGGGTCTTCTGGTTCCGCCTCGGCCCCGACGGGCATGTTTCTCAGCTACCCCACCGGAGTCACCACCGATGGCCTGTACGCTTTCGTAACCGACACCTACAACAACCGCGTTCTAACCTTTGTACCGGGCGGCAGTTACGCGGCAAGTTTAGCGATCACGGGAACCAATAACTATTCCACAGTCGCTACCAATACCACCACCGATCAAACCTTTACGGTGGCCAACTCGGGCCTGGCTCTGGCGAGAAACTTAGGAGCGGGTTCCCCGTCTCTCGCAGCCCCGTTTTACTATAAAGGGGGTACGTACCCCGGCACGGGAGGCACTTGCGGAACGGAGCTGCGTGGCGGGACCAGTTGTACAGTCGTAGTGTCCTTGGTTCCCACTGCCGCGGGGAGCCCGAGCGCCACTTTGGCGATCGCCTACACGGATGGGAATGGCGCTAGCACAAACGCGACTCTCAGCTTGAGCGGTTCAGTGACAACCAGCCTGCTTACGGCCTCGGCGAGCCCGGGATACGCATTCGGCTCCACTCCCGGCAACGCCACTATAACGCTCACTAACTCAGGGGGGACCAAAGCGACAGGGCTCTGGTCTGGAACTCCTGCGTTGGCGGCACCCTTCCGATTTTACGGCGGAACCTTTCCGGGCACGGGTGGAACTTGCACGACCCAGTTAGCCGGCCAATCCAGCTGCACGATTGTTCTCAATTTCGCACCCACGGGCAGCGGATCCTTCAGCGATACGGTACGCTTGAGCTACACGGACGGCGGGGGAACCCCGCGAACCCTCTCCTTCGGCGTCACCGGCAGCTACTAGTGCTCCCCACTTCTCACGCTCCCCTCCCCCCCTTGTTTTCTCCGCGCCGATTTGGCAGTATGCCGCGCGTTCAAAACTCGAAAGGGAGTCGATATGAAAACCAAATGGTTTGCTTTAGTTCTGGTTGCTTGCGGATTGGCCCAGAGCGCCGCTGCGGTAACTTTGGTCCCCATGACCACCCAGGAAGGCCTCGAACGGCTCACCCGTTCCACGCACAAGGCTGACTTCGCCAAGCTTTCTGGTCATTACCTTAATCAGACCGACCGCATTATTTGCGGCCCAGTTGTCGCGTCCATCGTGCTCAACGCTCTCCGCTACAACACGGAAAAAGCACCGTTGGTCGATATCCCGGCGGCTTTCTTGGCTCAAATGCCCGAAAGCGCAGGCAAGAAGTTCGATCCGCGCTTGCGCATGTACACCCCCACTAACGTGCTGAACGAAAAAGCGCTGGCGATCAAATCCCTCTCGCGCATTTACGCCGAACCCGTCGACGGCGTACGCGACGCAGGGGTCCAGCTGGAGCAGTTTCGGCAGATTTTTGAGCAAGCGCACAATTTAAAGGCCACCAAGATTTCGGTGGGTTCTAAGAAAACAGCGCGGAATCAAGAAGGCTCCCAAGCTTTGCCGACGAAAATATACGAGCAGGTCATTGCGGCGCTGAAGAAGAACCTTTCTGAAGCCGACAACTACGTCGTGGCAAACTACTCACGCTCGGAGTTGAAGCAACCCGGTAGCGGCCACTTCTCGCCTGTGGCAGCGTACGATGAAAAGTCCAATTCGTTTTTGATTTTGGACGTAAACCCGTTCGGTGGTCCCTGGGTGTGGGTAGACGCGCAAGACCTAGTCAACGCGCTCAATACTTTCGATACCGTGGAAAACCGTGGCTTGCTCTTCCTGAGCGAGAAATAGAATTCCCTCTGTCGGGCGGGCACCAAGCGGCGGCCGCCCGGCTAATTTTCACTGCCGGAGCAGGTGCGCTCCAAATTTAACGGCTTCGCGTGCGCGAACCGCATCATTGGCCCGGTTTTCGTTTTGATCCTCACGGACCGGCACCTTGCCCTTCGGGCATTCAACGTCTTTGCAAACACTCATCCACTCGCCATCGCGCAAAATGCAGCACGGAAAACCTGCTAGAGCCTCTTGCAAAGAGGTAAGAGCTAAAACCAAAGCGATGAATGACCTCATTCGTTCTCCCAAGAGCATGATGCTCTCAGAAAGCTAAAACGCTGTCATTACGCGCGGCTCATTCGCTCAGGGCAATAGAATCCGATCCGATGTAAACCAGTGTTTCCGAAAGGGTCCAGTCGCTTTTCGGAATGAAATTC
>CAZBJE010000040.1:0-33054 GCA_964492125.1 uncultured Pseudobdellovibrionaceae bacterium
CTCACGATCCTCGTCGTCGACGAGCACAATCATTTTGCCCAGACGCAAATCTTCTAACGCGGCTTCAATGGAGGGGATGGGATTGGTCATCTTTCCTTTCAGAAAATCGAGTTTGCAGCGCTTCCAATACCACTTTCGCCATCCAATCCCACTCGATATTCACGGCACTTCCTACGCCGAGAGCTTGGAGATTGGTGCAACCGAGGGTATGCGGCACTAGCAGAAGAGTGAAATACGAATCGCCCACTTCGTTGACCGTGAGGCTAACACCATTCACGCAAACGCTACCCTTGCGGCTGAGCAGTGCTCGGTCTTTAGGGTGAAAACCTTCCACCCGGAGCCAGCGGTACTCAGCGCGGTTTTCCATTTGGGTGAGCGTCAGGGTGGTGTCGACGTGGCCGGTCACCCAATGGCCGCCCAGGCGATCGCCCACGCGCAGCGCCCGTTCCAAATTGACCTGGGTGCCTACCTGGTACGCGGAGGAAACCGTTAAACGCTGGGTTTCGGCGGAGACATCGGCTTGAAAGGTCCCGCCGCGGGAAGAAACTACCGTCAGGCAGGCCCCATCGACAGCGACACTCTCTCCCAGGGCAAGGTCTTGAAAAGACGAGCAAATCCACAGGCGCAGAGCGCCGTCGTGGCGCTCTACGGCTTCAACTCGTCCGACGTGGTCAACCATTCCTGAAAACACGG
This sequence comes from uncultured Pseudobdellovibrionaceae bacterium, assembly GCA_964492125.1. Classification (GTDB taxonomy): domain Bacteria; phylum Bdellovibrionota; class FAC87; order UBA2466; family UBA2466; genus JAIEOG01. The sequence goes on from CAZBJE010000040.1 coordinate 694, forward strand.
CGTCACCATACCACCTCGGCCACGACATCTCTACCCTGGGGCGTCCAAACCAGGTGAGCGTCCGAGAGCAGCCCCTCCCAAGGGCCTTCGAAGGCGCTCACTCCTGCGCCGACAATAACGGGCGCAATGTAGAGAAAGGCCCGCTGGGCCAAACGCTCTTTGAGAAATGCCGTAAAGAGCGCGGCGCCTCCCTCGACCCATAAGTCGTGGTAACCGGCTTCGCCCAGCTGGCCCAATATCTGGCGCAACGGCAAAAGCCCATTGGAGGTATCCACCGCGATGACGGTAGCACCTTGATCGGTCAGTGCGCGGCGGCGTTCCGAAGTCACATCTTCGCCCGTGTAGATGGTTACGGACTGCGCGGTTTGAAAAATACGGGCGGTGGCGGGCGTGCGGCCCAAACGGTCCAAAATAATAATCGGCTTCGGTGTTTCCACTCCGTGTAGCCGCACATTCAAACGCGGGTCATCGGCCAGCACCGTGCGGGCTGTGGTCAGAATGGCGTCCGATCGAAGCCGGCGTTCATGGGTAAAGCGATTCGCCTGCGGACCGGTGAGTGGCAAAGGCAGTCCACCCGGGCCGGCTGTTTTGCCGTCGAGACTAATGGCTAGTTTCACGGTGGTAAAAGGCAAACCGGTGCGCGTCCAGTGGGCGTAGCTTTCGTAAAACTCCCCCACTTCGGCCAATGCCACGTGCCGGGTTTCGATACCAGCATGGCGCAACGCCGCTTCGCCACGGCCGGCAACCACGGGGTTGGGGTCGCGGTAAGCATAGACCACTTCGGCGATGCCTTTTTCGATAATCAAATCCGTACAGGGAGGGGTTCTGCCGTGGTGGCAGCAAGGTTCCAATGAAACGTACAGAGTGGCGCCCTGAGTGATTTCTAAGGGCAGGTCTCGCAGTGCCTCTACTTCCGCATGAGGCTGGCCAGCGGCCCGGTGAAAACCTTCGGATAGGATGCGGCCGTCGCGTACCAATAGGGCCCCGACCGCCGGGTTGGGTGAACAAAAGCCGCGGCGGCTCTGAGCTAGTTCAAGGGTACGTCGGAGAAAGAAACCTTCCACTGGGGGGCAATATCACATTTTAGCCGAGGATTGTAACCCGGCCGCACTGTCCGTCTCCGTGGGCGCTGCAGAGGGCAGTAGACGGGAGAAGGCACGCAATACCGGCAGGTATTGGTGCTCATAGTTGAGCTTTTCACGGTGGCTGCGGACCGCGTTCTCGGAACGGCGGCGGCGGCCGTCGTCGTCTTGGAGTAAGTCGCGAATGGATTGGCTGATGGCTTCGACCGTGTAGTCGCGCGCGCAGGTGCCGATGTCGTAGAAATCGACGACCCCGCGGAAATCCGGCTCGTTGCTGGTTACCGCTGGGACGCCCACCGCCAGAGACTCCATGAGTTTATTGGAAGCAGTGGCCAAGTGCTGGAAGCGCAATTCCATCGGTTCGTAGATGCAGTAACTCAAGTCTAAGCCACCGATGGCAGCCCATTTATCGGTCGGCAACTCGCCGAGAAACAAAATGCGGTGGCCGGCGCCCACGCCGGAAGCGAGATTGCGAAAATATTCTCGGTCCGCCGGACTCGACCAACCCCAAAGAAGAAAATACACTTTGGGCAGTCGCGCCACCGCGCGGATTCCCTGCTCCAGTGCATTGGAACGACCCTGGCCGCCCCAATACCCAAGTAATTTGCTATCCGCTGGCAGGCCCAAACGCCCGCGCCAGTCAACCGCGTGCGACAGCGATTGGCGTCGAGGGCAATTAAAGGCAATAAACTGAGCGACGTTTAGGAGGTAACGCTCTTGGTAAATGCGGGCGCGTTCGCTTTCAGGGAAAACCGTTAGACTAGCTGCACGCAGGGCCGGTCCTTCCAATGCTAAAAAGAGGCGATTCCAACCCCGGGTATGCGCCGGATCATAAATTTCATGTACGTGGCAGCCGTAAGGCACTCTAAAAAACAGGTGCAGCAGGTAGGTAATGGCTTGTTCGTGCAAGCCCTCCGAGACGATATAACTGGGACGTCCGTGGCGTAAAAAGAGCCAGGTTAGTCGACAGAAGGCGCTGGCGTGGAGCAAGATCGAACGTACGGGGCCCGGGAGTCTGCGCGCCCAGGGGTGCCCCAGACGCAAACGCGGCACCTTTCCCGCTTCCTTCTCGAGTGACTGCTTAAAAAAACCATATTCGACCGCCAAAACCGGCGCGCCGTTTTCGGCCAATAGCTCGGCCGAATAAAGCCCGGATGGAACGTAGTCCAACCGGTTCAACCGCAACAAGAGCACTTTCCCGTCGACTCGGAACGGACCCACCATGGATTCCCCCACCCTAGTAGTACTTCGCGTAATGTCTTTTGCTGATTTGCTCATGATACAGTACGGGCATGCGTATTGTCATGGTGGCCCCCCAAATCGGTGATGCGTTTGGCCAAGAACGGGTACTGAGTCGCTCGTGTGATTTGCTTTCGGGTGCGGGGCACGAGGTCTTCCTCGTTGCGCAGTTTGAAACCGGCAAGCTGCCCGCTCACCGGGAAAAGCTTTTGCTGCCAGGCCTTTTCAGTTACCAGTCGCTGACCTCAGTAGCGAAAATAAGAGAAACCAAAATTCAGTTGAGTGCTTTTCTGCGTCGCGTAAACGCTGACGTGGTGCACCTGCACGATACGCCGGACTTTCGATTTATCCGTTTGATCAGTAAAAGTTATGCGACACTCTTAACCGCTCATACAATCTCGCCCACTTGCCCATCCAGCGCCCGACTCACCCCTAATTCCTCGCCTTGCCTCAAAACGAGTGGGTGGGCGTGCTTGCTTCACAATCGCAGCTACGGCTGCCTAGACTTTTTGAAAACCGATTTGCACCGCGCCCATGCGATCCACAATTACCTGCTGCGACGACGCGCATTGCGCCAGGGCTTGCGGGGTATTCTTGCCATCAGCAATTACGTCGAGAAAACCTTAGTGGCGGATGGCTGGGACCAAGGTCTCATTCGACGCATACCTAACCCGGTAGTGGTACCGGCGGGGCTCGCGCTAGCGAATGCCCCCTCCCCTCTTCTGTTATTTGCGGGTCGTCTGGCGCCTTTAAAGGGGCTGGAGACGCTCTTGCGGGCCCTGCCCGCGTTGTTGGGCCGTCCATGGACGTTATGGGTCTGCGGCGACGGTGCCGAGCGAGAGCGCTTAGAAAGATTGAGCGGGGAATTGGGGTTGAGCCAACGGGTGGTCTTTCACGGACAAACCACTCCAGAACGCACCGCTGAGATGATGCGCGCGGCGGTTGCTGTGATTGCGCCGAACATCGGGCCGGAAACCTTTGGTTTGAGCGTAGCCGAAGCATGCGCCCTGGGCGTGCCGGTGGTGGCGTCGAATATGCCGGCGGTGAATGAGTTGATAGAGGATGGGCGCACTGGTTTGCTTTTTCCGCCCGGTGATGCGCGAGCGTTAAGTGCTTGTCTGCAATCGGTCTTGGATGCGCCGGAGGCGGCACGGGAGCGGGCCAAAGCGGCCCAGCATTTTGTGAATACGCATTTCTCGCCCCAGGCGCACCTAGCAGCGAGTTTGAAAGTATACGAAGCCGCTCAGCGTGCGGCTCCGGAGCACGACTTAAGGACCGCCCAACGCGCCGAAGCGCTTTCCATTCGGTGAATTCTTAGCGATTAACTCGTTGCATTCTTTTTCGCTTAACTCAGATGATTTACCTGGACGCAATTCCACACATTGCAGGAAAACTCGGACACGATTGGGGGCCTCAGCCGGTACTTCGCCAGGCAACGTATTAAGGCTGTTCTGGACGAAACTATCCAGTGGCACTCCGTGCACCACTTTTTGATTCTTCGCTGCTTTTACTTTTTTGGAATCATAGATTGAAGGGAGCGCTTCGCCCGGCTCAACAGATTCCGAACGACTACGGCTTTTTCTTGCAACTGCATGCTTTGAATTTTGACGAGAATGGCTTGAAGATTTTTCAACTGAGACCCCCTGATTAGAAATAATGGACACAGGGGGCATAACCGCGGCGTGCGAAGGTCCGGGTGCAGGATGCATCCAGAGAATCGCGCCTACGATGACGGCTAAAATGACAAAACCAACGACTGTGTCCTGCACGGCAAAGCCCCCTACCTGGGAGGGGTTTTGCAAGGTGTAGACCAGAAGAATTAGGGGGAGTCAGGCTGGGAATTCCCGATCTACGGTGACAATTTACGGCACTGGGACGCCCTATTGGGGCGTTTGGCTCGTTTCGCTAGAAAGCCCCATGGCTGCCAGGTTGGCGTTCTTGTAACCGGGGTCTGTCGTGACGTCTAAACCCAATATTCCAACTGCTTGAAGATCTCCGACCGTGGGGACCTCCACCTCAACAGAGATCAAACCTTGAAGTGAGAGGCCAAAGCGAATCAAATTTGGAAGCATCCAAATGGACTTCCTGCTCACTGCGGGCGGCACCGGATGCCTTACCCTTTGCCGTCATGACAAACTTCCCTTCGCCCTCCGCTCGAATCCGGACCTCTTTGGGTGTGAAAGGAAGACTAGCAGAGGCACCCCCTGTACTAGCTTTCGTGAGCTCGAAATTGAAAAGCCGAATGCCCTCGGCGACGTCCAGGTAGCCCTGGCGATAAGCGACCCCCTTGGACAAAACAAGAGTACGGATCTCGGCGATCGACGAAACTCCCAATGCGGCCTTCAAAGCATCGGTGAGGTGCTCCGTACGGTCGAGAGCCACGACCGCGAATTTCGCCTCAATTTCGGTATCATTCACTCGCTCAGGGCAATTGGCCACGCAGTCCAACCCGGCCCAAACGCCCGAAACCAAAAGCAGGTAACTCCATCTAGACAGCATCGACACTCCTTAATTCGCGGTGTTGGCTACCACAAAGAGCATCCGACTAGGCAATTTTTTTTGCAGAAAGATGGCTGGATATAACGCGGGCAACAGCCGACTCGTCATAGGGCTTAGAAATCACCCCATCAAACTTGAATTCGGTTTTAAAGCAGATATCGCCGGTAATGAGAAATTTCGGCAGCTTGGGCTCGAGCAACTTTGCCACTTTATCGCCCGTTGTGCCCGACAGGCGGTAGTCGATAAACAAGAGATCGGGTGGATGGGCTTGGATATGCGCGATAGCAGTTTGAGGGTCGCTGAATGTCGTCACAATTACTTCAGCGGAAGAAAAATAGTCTTTAAAATTTTCGCAGAGGGACTCTTCGTCTTCGATGTAATAAACTTTAAGCTGCATTTTTCACCGAACCAATGCGAGGAAAGCGTATTTCAAAACAAGTATTGGGCGAGTCCGTTACCAAGGTAATCGCTGCCTTGTGTTCATCTAAAATACCTTTTGTAATGGAGAGCCCCAATCCAGTACCTTCGCCCACCCTCTTGGTGGTGAAGAAGGGTTCAAACAACTTTTCGCGCACATTTTCCGCAATGCCGCTGCCGGAGTCGGTCACTCTCAGCACGACAGAATCGCCTTCGTCGAACAGACTTACTTTTACCCACTTTTCAGGTAGGCCTTTCACGGCATCAATCGCATTGTTGATGAGATTGATAAGGACTTGTTCGATCTCCACCTCGTCGCAGAGCACCAGCGAATGGCTCCTCAAATCCAGTACGACCGGAGTGGAGTGCCTCTTCGATTTCGCCTCGGTTAGCAAGCAACCCTCTTGCACTACCTTGGATATTTCATAGTTTCTCAGGTCGGCCTTATCGCCCGATCGGGAAAACTTTCTAAGTCCTTCGACAATTCGAGCAATCCGAACACACGATTTTTTTATGGATTCTACTTTTGAAGCCAGTTTTTCAGGGTTGTCGACAAACTTTTCCAGCAAACCGGCGGCGCCCGAAATAATGGCGAGCGGGTTGTTAATTTCGTGTGCAATTCCTGCCGACATCTCGCCCAGCGAGGCAAGCTTCGCGTTCTTGAGGCTCTTGCTGCGTTCGAGTTCCAAGTCTCTTCTTATTCTTACTTCTTCAGTAATATCGTTGGAGATACCTATAAGCAGGTGCGGTTCGTTGTTATGATCGAAAGTCGGCACTTTGTAGGTTTGCAGAAAACGTTTTCCATGCGGAGTATTGATTTCTTCTCGATCTATTTTGTGCACCGCATTTGTTTTGAAGATTTGCCTATCTATTGAAGTGAACAAACTTGCCTGCCCTTTGGGGAAAAAATCAAAGTCGCTTTTGCCAATGATCTGTTCCGACTTCTGCCCGAAAAGCTTTTCCCCCGCCTTATTCACCAACGAAAACTTCAAATCATTTTTATAGTCTTTAACAAAAATAATAGAGGGAATGTTTTGGAGGACGATTTCGAGCAAGGACGCTATCCGCACCCTTTCCATCTCGTCTTTTTTCTGGGCCGTCACGTCCATGTTTACGCCGTACATCATTACTGGCTTGCCATTTTCATCCCGGATAACCTTGCCTCTTCCGGATATAAAGCGCTTGCCTCTCGATTTCGTTTCGATTTCAAAAACAGTATCAAACTCTTTCTCACCTCGAAGCGCCTGCGCCAACTCATCGACTGCGGTTTTCTTGGATTCGATGGTTAGGGTGCTCTCCCAGGCCTGGTAGTGCCCATTGAAATCAGATTCATGGACATCAAAAAGACGGTACATGCTCTTGTCCCAATAAAGGGACTGATCAGCTGGATTGAATTTCCAAACGCCTATTTTCAAAGCGTCCAGTACAAATCGAATTTCCGTTTGCGCGTTAAACAATTCGGTAACGTCCGAAAAAGTGCAGGCGACCCGCCTGCCGGTCGCGCCCTCAAAAGGGATCGCGTTGATCTTGATCCAGCGCTCGGTCTGGTCGGGAAGAAGCAAACCCATAACGACGCCCTTCACCGGGCGGCCCGTTGCGAGAGCAACCATCGCGGGGTGTTCTTGGCCTGGGAATGGCGAACGATCTTCTTTGACGGCACGCCAAGCAGGGTCCAAGGAAGTCCGGCCTCGCAGCTGGTCTTCGGTTACGCCAAGAATGGCGAGTGCCGCCGGATTGAAGGCTTCGATAGCGCCGGTGCTATCTTGCATCACAAGCCCTTCGGCCATCGTGTTCAAAATGGTTGTGGTTTGAGTCTCAATGGCCTTGAGCTCCGTGATGTCTTCAATAATGGAGATAAACACCCGCTCGCCCTTGGCATTGGGAATGGATTGGCTGGTCACTCTTCCCCAAAGAGTTCGCCCCGATTTATGGATGTAGCGTTTTTCAAACCGCCTCAGCACACCAGCGCCTTCGGCCGCGAAGGCATGAACCATTTCTCGTGTTTTTTCTCGATCTTCTGGGTGCGTGAGATCCAACATCGTTTTGGATTGCAGTTCCCGCTCGGAATACCCAAGAAACGCCTCGTAGGCGGGATTAACGGAAAGATACCGCGAGCTAGAATCCACTCGGATGATACCCAGAGGTGATTCCCAAAAAATGCTCTTAAACTCGCGTTCGCGCCGCTTCTCTTCTGTGACGTCGCGGACCGTTGCCTGGAGATAGCTTTCTCCCGCCACGTCGACTCGGCTGAGGAGCACCGTACAAGCAACCACCTCTCCGGCGCTGGTGAGGTGGTCCCACTCGAAAAAGTGGCTCCCCGACTTCATGGCCTGAGCGATAATCTGCGGCGCTTTTTCCGCCGATAGACTCCCGTCGGATTGCCGTTCGGGAGACAAGTCCCGGGGCCCCAGCTGAAAGAGTGCTTCCTGGCTTGCAAATTTAAATAGTTTTAGCGCTGCCGGATTGCAGCTCGTGAATTTCCATAACGGCGGGGCTACGGTCAGAATCGGGTCCGCAGACTGAGTGAAAAGCGCGTCCAGTCGCGCCTGCAGACTTGAATTGGCGCGAGCGCCCAGGGTTTGGGCGACACCATTGAGCCGGTCGATGACCTGCTGTAGTCCGGGATCCTCTGAATGAATCTGCCGGGGGGAGAAATCGCCCGATTCAAAGCTCGAGATGAAATCAAGTACCGCGCTGATTTCTTTTTTTGTCGCCGTGTTCGAGGCCAAGCAAGGTCTCCGAAGAGGAATCGGTGCACACCCGTCCAGAAGACTTATCGGAACTACCCGTAATCACTTGAGACTTGATTATTGAGCGGGCGCTGTCCTAGTTAACGGGAATGGGTAGTTTTTGACGAACCGCGTAGACCATGTGAGGATGCCCGTTGATTATTGAAAGGGGGCTCTCAGTGACCAAATTATTCATTGCCGCACTGTTTCTTTTTCCGTGGGGCGTGCACGCAAATGACGTCTGCTCCAATCTCACAACGTCGAAAGATTGCGCCGAGGTAGGCTGCCACTGGTCAGACAAGGACCAGCTTTGTTCCGACGACCCGGCTTCGTATTCGGAAGCGTTTCTACCCTGCACTTCTGTTACGAGTATTGAACTGTGTACCTCTTACGCTTTCTGCCGGTGGGAGCGGAACCGATGCGTCGATAAAAACTAGAAACTGACCTATCTGCCTGTGGATTTGCCTTAAACCTGCTCCCCTAAGCCCCTTTTCAATCAAGGGTCTAGCCGGCATTTAGGTGGTGTGAAACGCAGATGCCCGGTTTTTGAATGCGGTTGTGAGGCGGATGAACGCCGCTTTGTTTGCCACGGCCGGTTTTACCGGACCTCCGATTCTCGCTGGATTGCGCGGTGGAAGTGCCGCGCTTGCGGCAAAACTTTTTCGCGTGCCACTCTGGATCCGTGCTTTCGTCAGATTAAACGCCGGGTGAATTACCAACTCTGGAAATTATTGAGCTCTGGCACCTCGCTTCGCCGGTGCGCGAAACTACTTTGCGTGAACCGTGTCACGGTGGTTCGAAAATTTCGTTTTCTGGCTGAACAGTGCCGTCTAGACCAGCTGGATTTCCTGAAGCAGTTTGAGCACCAGCCGTTTGCTGAGATTATTTTTGATGAGGTAGAAACGTTTGAGCACACAAAATTTAAACCCCTTAGCATTGCACTGGCGGTGAGTCCGGACAGACAAATCCTCGCCACTGAAGTCGCTCAAATGCCCGCCAAAGGGCTGATTGCAGCCAGATCTCGAAAAAAATACGGTTTCCGAAAAGACCAAAGACCACACGCCCTGCGAAAACTATTTGAAACTTTGCGACCGATCACGCGGCCCGATGCGCTATTCAAATCCGACCAAAACCCAAGTTACCCATACCTGCTTCGCAAATCTTTTCCAACGTCTCGGCACCGAACGACGAAAGGCGGTCGCGGAGCAATTAGCGGGCAAGGTGAACTAAAAAAGCTGGCATGGGACCCCATTTTTGCTCTCAATCATACGGCTGCGATGTTACGCGCAAACCTTAATCGCCTATTTCGTCGCACGTGGTGCACAACCAAAAACCAGCAAGGCCTCAGAGACCATCTCGCTATCTATACTCGCTACCACAACAGAGTTCTGTTGGCCGACTAACCATCGGTCAAAAGGCAGTGTGGACCCGGTTCGATTCTGTAACCACAGTCAGGTAGGCCAGTTTACAACGGGTATTGAGGGCGTGGATCGCCTTTACCAGTTGGATCCACCGACTAAGCTCGTACGAGGCACCGCCGAACGGATCCGGCGTCTGCCCCCGGAACGAATCTTGGGTAAGTTTCGTAAGGTCCTCAAGGACGTCAGTAGCCCCGCAAGTTTCCGCTATTTTTGAAGCCTCATGCGTTTGCTTGGCAAACCAGTCTTTCAAGCGATCTCTGTCTTTCAATACTTTCTGGACTTCCGGTCGGCCAAGAATCTCAGCATCTCTTGGGATGTCTTTGTCCAAAGTGTCTAAGCCCAACATCCGGTCAGTGATATGGAACTTCTTTAAATCGGTCTTTTGCAGCTTACAGTCCCAAACTACTTCATCGGGCTTCCCGTGGGAAAATCTCAAAACAATACGCGCCATCCCGCGGTCCATTTCGACCTTGTCGTTCAAAAAGGCATGTTTCCTCGGTTCTGCTTTCTCCATCATTGCATCCGACGCCGCCACCTGGGCGATTTTTTCAGCCGCACCGACGATCGTTTCGAAACATCCCAACTCGTCACCGGATTGCGCGAGGCGCATCAGATCCCTGTTTAAATTCTCGGAGGTTTGCTTAAAGAACTCCCTGCTTTCTGTAGTGAATTGCGCAGCGCCGTCGGCGCTCGCTACGGTGAGATCCTGCCCTTCAAAGGGCCCTCCTAGATCGACCTCCACCTTAACACTCGGCTGTTGCAGCAGTTGCTGTCCAATTAGGGCTTTTTCTGACGGACGGCTGCAGCTTAAGAGAGCCGCAAAGCAGCATACGACTATTGCGATTGGGCCAGATACAAATCTCGATTTCAACACAACTCCTCCTCGATGGTTGTTACTCCGCACTTTCAGAAACTTGATCGGCACACGTAACCGCTACCTTCGGCGCATAATCCCGATCGGGAAACAAATCTCGTTCTCGTGATTGCTCAAAATCAATCTCACGCCGTAAGGAGAGCCGATCGTATGCCCTCTCTAGACGGGCTAGCGCCTCGGGTCGACAAGAACGGTGAAGCAGTCGGACAATAGCGCGAAACCTTTGTTCATCGAGATAGGCTATGTGCCGGAGAAAAGTCTTTAACCTTCGCGGGCTCCGACTCTCAACCACCGAGAGAATTTCCTTGTTTGATTGGACATCCAGTGGACGTGCACGGAGGAGCTCTGAAATCGCCGAATTAGACACACCGATGTGGGGATCTTGAACCAACGCTCTGAACAGACTTCGCTCTCTGCGACCGATCGCCACAAAGCTTCCACGCTCGAAGCCTAGACGGTGTGCCACCCTTGCGCGAATGACGGAGCTGCGGTCTCCACCGAGCTTTTCGAGAATCCGAAACGCACCTGGGCCATCTCTTTCCCACAGAAGGTCTAAGACGCCCATGCGAATCTTTGGCGAACTACTATCGGCCAATGCTTCCAGGTTTTTCTGAGTCAAAGCGGGATCGCCTTTGCTTAGATACCTTAGGAGCCAAACTGATGCCGCTACATTTCTCCCGCTGCCGACGTTCTTTAGAAACGCTTGCCGCAGGATTTCTCTGGGCACCAAACTAACTACCCATTGCAGAGTAAGGCCGGCGGCAAAGGTCTGGGGCCTGTAAACGGCGTTCAGGATTTCGACTGAGTACTCTGCCGCCTCTTCCTGGTTGTTGCCTTGTTCGGAGACGACTCGCGCGAGAGTGGATCGCATGAGCAGCCCGTGCGAAACATGGAACTTTGCGTCGATTAAATCTAGGAGAGCCCGGCGAGCAGCCCGTGCATCTCCTCGGTATTCTGGTCGATTGGCGATCGCCCTTCTCCAGCGCTCCGCGCAATGGTAATCAAATCCCGGTTTGTTCGCTCTAGCCAACATAAAGGGCAGAGAAGTTCCCTCCGCTAACTTGGCAACCGCCTGGTTACCAACCAGCTCGCTTTTACCAACCGCAAGAGACTCGTAAATCGCCCTCGATTCCGATAGAGGCCGGCTGTGTATCGCCTTCAATACGGCTAGGTGAAGCCCTTCATCTGGCAAAGCGAGGAGCCTATCGAGAGTCGTTTTATAGGCGACCGGGTCCAGTGCATCTAGTTCTTCACTTGCCTGTGCAATCCCCTCCTCGCTTCCTGACGCCAAATGAAGTTGGATACTCTGAAACGGGTCCGGGATAGGCCCGCCCTTTGCGGCGTTCCGGGGCGGTACCAATACTGAGCCCCTCAACATTTCCGCAAAGCCGAGGTTTCTCGCCCAGCGTTGGATCCTCGCACGAAAAGATCTATCCACAGCGGCCATGTCATTGTACGGCCGTGCTTTGTCCAACAAAGCCATAACGGACCGCTTGAATTGGTAGTTTGCTTCCTTAACTCGTTGTGCTTGCTGGAAGGACAGAAAGGGAGCCAATTCAAATCCGAGCAACGGGAAATGCAGATACGGTTTAATACTACCCTGGATATCCTCTAGGATGCCTCGTTCTCTAGAAGAAAGTCGTCTGGCATATTGGTCTTTGGCGAAGCTTTCCATTTCGACAACTAAATTTCTGCCCGTGCTTAGCTGCTTTTGCTCGCGCGCAAAACCGCGGATTAACTCTGGATTCTTGATGCCAATCAGCATTTCCCGGACCAGGCTTCGGATATTGCGAAGGCTCGTCATATAGCCGCGAATCTCAAAGTCTATCGACGCAACACTCATTTCAGTATCCGCCACCTGACGGCGCCGAAGCGTGGCCCGCCCTCCTCCTTCTTGCCCGTAGGCGCCACTAGAAAACGTTTTGAAAGTAAAAAAGTGCCTCCTATTCTCAAGCCTCCAAGCGGCAATGGCGTCGCTGATTCGGGCGATCCACCCTTCCTTTTCTTCTGCGGGAATCTTCTCCCAAGCTGCCAAAGGAATGCGAAAATGGAAATGGAAGCTGCGTAGGTCTGCACGCAGAACGGAGGCGATTTCCTCCATCTCTTCAAACACTCGTTCGAAGACCAAGGAAGGAACGGAACGAACTTCCCGGTTTCCAGTTCCCTCAGTCGACGAATCTTCGCTCAGGTACGGAAACCGCGCTCGGTTCACTTTATCGCCCAGGAACAGCCGCTGCTCACGGGGACCACGAAATTCCGCCTCAAAACCCGCGGTGGCATATCCGCCGTCAAGAACGATGGGCTGGCTCAAATCCAGTTTGGCTTCCAGGCGAGCGAGCTGCTCATCTGATAGGCCAATGCGCAAGGGAAGATGCTTTCCTCCAAACGCCGGGTAGTCCGATTCATCCAAATTTAAAGTTGCACACAGTTTGGAGTGCCTGGAGCGGCCCCGATGGAGGATGCGCTCATTTAGCTCAACGGACTGCAGTGGGCGCGTTTCCATTCCGTGGAACGGATTCACAAATTTCGATGAGGGCTCGGCCTCAGCTCCCATCGTAAAAAGCTTGCGAAGAAAGGCACTACGACCTGGGATTTCTCCCGATTCAACAAGGTCCCCGATTCTAATTTCGATGACATTTACTTGGGTGGCTCCCAAAAGACCGAGCAGCTTCTTGTAATTTCCCGCTCGATACTTCCAGGCCTTGCTGGCATCGCCACCCGCTAGACGGAGTTCACTCGCTTCAAACTTCTCAAAAAGACTTCTGAGCGCATCGAGGGTTCTTTCTGAACGAGGTACCCGAGCGATTTGCTTTACCAGCTCGGGGTGGTCAAGCCCCAATGGAACGGCGAAGCGGTTAACGAAAGCACCTGATCGTTGGGGGTTAAATACCGCGTAGATTTCGGGCCAATGATTTTCCAAGAAGACAATCAGGTCCCAGAGTTTCGGACATTCACCCGATTTTTTAATCAGGTGCCCCACGTCCACCGTGAAATGGGCCGATGATTTGAGTCCTTTTGCGAATTCTCCACTCGTTTCAATTTGGCGTACTATGCGTTTCAGTTCGTTGTCCTGATTCTGAGAACCACTTTTCGGCGCCACGAGCTCAAACCCGTCGTAGCCCGTAGTATTCACCGATTCAGGTACCACCTTCCAGTGACGCCCATACGGGTCGGTGTAGCCCGCAATGGTTCTTCTCGGTTCACTCCCAATATTTCGGGTTCGAATGCGACTTCCCCTGCCTCCGTAAAAGCTGCGCACGATCTGAAGGGGGGCTTTGTAGCGATCCGGGGGAATAAGCTCCGAATTCGGCTGCACCCCGGTAGCCGACGCGTACTCGAGCTCAATTCCGACGGATACCGCAAAGATTTTGCTCGGGCCAAAGGCCAGTTGCCCAAAGGCCACCACTAGGAGGAGCGTGGGATAACTTAGTCCAAAAAGCACAAATTCTCCGAAAGGGTCAGAGCTGGCAAACCCGTCTCAGCTGGATTAATTGATGAGACAGGTGACTAAGTCAATAAGGAGATCTGTCTAACTCCTTAACGGAGGCGGGGCTTCAGACGGAGGTAGGCAGAAAGCAAACTACGAATTCGGCTCTTCTGCGGCAGTTCCCAGACGGTCTTTGCAATCCATCCAAAACGACGACTCTGGAGATAGAAGCCCCGCCGATTCGAAAAACACGGCCCAAAGCTTGTCTTCGACCAATCCTGTGCGGTCCCTCAGCGACGGCGGGAAAAATGCGCTCTGTGTGCTGATACGCGCTGGCAATGTGGAGGGGCCACCACTCGCCCCTGTGAGGCGGTATTTGCCTTTCGCAAACAACGTTTGAAGCTTCTCCCAAGTAGTCGGTTGCGTCTCTTTGCTGTGACCAACAAAGTCTGAAATCCGAATACCGGCCACCAGCATGTACTGGAACAACTTCGAGCGGAGATAGAACTCAGTTCCCGCTTGGACGTCCACTTTCCCATCTACACCGGCCGGGTAGTTATATCCGTTAAAAATATTTGTCGAAAAAAGCTCACTCAATTCGTAATTGGCATCCCCAATTTGATGGCCGTGCTGAGGAATAGAGACTGAGGAGTCCCCCAAGTAACGGCGCACAACCCCGAAGGTCTTCTTCCAGCCAACACCCAGATTTACAAGCTCCTGCTCGATCACGTCCTGTATCTGCGGAGTTTGGGCCCTCGACAGCAGGTAATAATTCGCCCCGCCCGTAAGTTTTTCCATGTAAGTCAGACGATGGGTGAGGAAACGGCGTTCGAGCTCCAGTTCTTTACTTTCAAGCCCCAACCGCGCTGCTGCACTGTCGTCACTCACGTCGCAGGCTTCGCCGACCAGGCGAATAACTCTCGCATCCAACTTTTCCAAATCACGTCCCGGCCGCCATTTGTAGTCTCGAAGAAAATCTATTAACCGGGCGGAGGATGAACCTTGCGCCTCAAACCCAATATACGGTGTCCGTCCAAGCACTCTGCCGCTAAAATAATCCCGGTGTACGGCCTCCCCCCCATTCACGGAACTAAGCGCGGAGTGTAACCATGTTCGGTTCAGCGAAAAGTTGTTTCGTATCTCTAGACCCAGCATGAGGCGCAAACGCCGCGGAGCTGGGAGCGGGTTTGGTCCTAGATTGACTTGAATCCCATTATCTTCATACAGCCCGAGGTCAGGCGCCCCGAAATCCCGGATCAGCGCTTCGTAGAGCGCTGCGTGGGCTCGCAAAATCCCTAAGTGATCGATTTCCAAAGCCAACAATTTTGCGCGATATCCACGGGCTGATGCTTCGATAAGGCGATCGACGTCCGACCTAAGATCCCGAATCGCGTCGAAGTAGCTCCTGCGAGCCTTCATCCCTGGCCCCTCCGCACGTCCTGGATTCTCGGGTAGCGGACTGAGGTTTTTGGCGATTTCGACCAGCGCGGCCAAGAATTCGCGGTCGGTCAACGGCTTGGAGAAGGAAGCCGTGCTGAGAAATAAAGATAGGGTAAGCACCAGAAACGATGGGAGTGGAAATTTCATAATGCAGAGGCAATAACGGTTCCCGCTAGCGAGGTCCACCAGATTCTGAATCAGAGCGCCTTGACAGTTGTTTTAACAGATCATCTAATTTTCAAACAAACATGGGGGTTCCTTTGAAATTACTCAGCACTGCAGTTGTATTTACGTTATTTACCACCGCGCAGCTCATGGCTGCGGATCACCACTACTACCAGTCCGACGTTCGACCCGAGACGTCAAAATACTCTCCGCGCGCCGTGCGTTCGGTGCCTGTCACGAGCCAGTGGGTAGCCGATCAAGCCGCTCGCAACCCGCACGACAGGTATTATTTTCACAAATCACGCCGGCCAGCGAATGAGAGCAACTACGGCCGCAGTTACGTGCGGGGAAAATGGCTCGATGCCGATCAAATCGATCGGCATGGAAATGAGAGAAACGTCACCGTGAAAGAGGCTGGCGGGCGTACTTACACCCGAGTTCCGAACAACTCCGGCGGTTACGACTACAAAAGTCCGGATGCCATGCGCCGGTATTCCGAGCAAAAGGCTTCCGAGAAACTCTATGGCAAGCCTCTCACACCGGACAATTACTATCCCGGGCGGCACTAGTCCGCTGGCTAAGAGTCACTCGGAGCCGTTAGCCGTAAACGCGGCCTCGGTTCCGGGTGGGCTTGGCTTAACAACAGGGCCCACGACGACAACCCCCAGGCTCTCCACCGATTTTTTGGCTTCAGCCGTTATCCCGTTCACAAAGAAAACATGAACCTGCGCAGTCCGAGCGACTCGCTGTTTTAGGCCGACCATTTCACGAATTCGGTCCTGGAATAAATCTGGCAGATGGGGAGTGCCCGAAAAAACGGAATCATAAGGAGCCACCACCCCCCAACGCCCACCTAGGGCATCGTCACGAAAAACCAGGTCGATAGGAAAAGAAAGCTCCGGCTCACTGAGATTTCTAATCGCAGCCTTGTCGAGAGCTAAAAACTTGTCTTTGGCAAGCGCCCGGATGGGCAGGTACCTGCCCTCTACTTTCGGGACGCAAAAGGACACGCGCAGTTCTCGGAACAAATGGGGAATCGACCCGGCAATCGGGCCAAGTACAGCGCGACTGGTTTGAGGATCTTGGTATGCGGCCGACCGAACGGCTTCGGACAGGAACGGTCGTGAGCTATACCCCCGCCGAAACATTTTCGCGGCAGCGGGGAAAAGGAAGGCGAGGCTTTCGAGTGCTTTTGCTTTGTCCACTCGAGGGCGGGGATCCTCTCTGGTATTACCTCCGCGCACTAGCGCGGCTATTTTCTTTTCCACATCTCGGAGCTCTTTGTCTGCAACACCCCCAAGCGAGTCGAGCGCGTCCGCTATTTCATTGCGCTCCTGGAGTATTCGCTCCAACACATCCGACATCGGAGTGCCGACGGGAACTTCCGAGCGCAGACCGAAGGGGTGATCGCTGTGCTCGAGAAAGAGTGCGATGAATTTCCAGTAAACATCTCGGGCACTGTCGCGCGGTGCCCGCGGGTTTTCCGGGTACGTGCGTTCGAATTGAAACATCGGGGATTCGGCCAACAGCCGTTCGCAAACTTCACGGTCTGGAGCTGCAACGGCACTCTGAACCCAAAATCCGGCCAGTAGGAGAGCGAGGGAAGCTTTCATCGAGCCGATGTCTCAGCAGGCACTTGGTCCATCCAGCGGTCGAACAGCTCCTGTAGGGGTGTTGCCGAAGGGTTCTGCTTCATAGAAGATCTCAGCGGGCCCGGGACGCTAAATAGTTCGACCAAGAGATCTTGCCGGGTCGGGGAACCGGGCGAAGCGGGCTCGCTAGGAGTCATCTCATACATGACTAAAATAACCCGCCGAAGGGCCGCCAAGGCCTCCTCTTTCTGTATTTTGAGCTGCCGTGCCGCTTCGATGGGGGTATGCCGGACAAAGAAAACCGAGGCAAAAACCAGACGTTCCGTGTCGCTGATCGAGCCCGCTGCCCTCAACTTTTCGAGATTCAATACGAGTAAGGATTTGCGGGCCTGAGCGTCTAGAATCTGGCCGATTAGCTTCCGATCGGCCAAAAGCCCGTAATTCGGTGAATGGAAGACCGTCTCCTCGCTCTCTGCTGCAATCGCAGGAAGCATTCGGGTCAAAAGGAATTTCCTGGCCTCATCGGACAGCTGCACCAGCACAAGCGGGTCGGCGGCGCAAAGTCGTATCTTCGCGATACAGACGCTGGCCGATGCCTGAGAAAATGCACAAAGAGCCGAAATAAAAGTAAGTGAACGCAATAGGTTTTTCATTGGAGCCGAGAGAATTAGGACAGCACCACCGAAAGATCAAGCTTCTTCTGCTGAGGTGGGTTGGCAGAGGCGTTAATTGGCTTTGAGCCGCAAACTTGCTTTGAGCCATTCGAGCGCCAAAACCAGACATGCCTTAGACCAATTGAGCGGCGTGATGGGGCTGGGAGCGAACTGTTTTCGCCCGTTTTGAACCAGCGTATTGTAGCTCTCCGGCAGGCTGAACTCCGGCACGGGCGTTCCATCCGCCGCGATATCCTGCGGCCCGGTGAGCTGGCAGAGGGCGCGGTTGAAATGGGCGGTCTGCTTTTTAAGGTCAGCCTCATCCCCGCCTTGCTGGTACAAAATTCCGTAGCACTGGCTCATCCAGGAATCAAAAAACCACTGGGCTTCGGTGTCGGGAATCAATCGACTGGCACGGGCGGCAAAGGCGTCGGCGCTGCTGTGATCATCGGTCCGCGAATCGGTTTCGGAAGATTCTTCGGGAGTAATCCAATAGTTGCCGCTTTGGTACGCGTCTCCCCGGTAGCGCAGAACCCCCATCTCGCCCACGAGGTCTTCCACCACGCTGAGGACTTCCCGCTTTTTATCCAAGCCCAAACGCTCCAGTCGGCAGGGGAAAATCACATTCAGCAAAGCCGCATCCGCCAAGCGGTACTTCGGGCTGGGCAGCTCATAATCCGGCGATTCATACGGCAGCTGTCTGCCCAAGCGGCCGTAGCCACGGTCGATTAGGGCGGGCAGCGTGGTGTTAAAGAGTGTTTCTTTCTCGGGCACTAAATGGAGTCGACTTGCCTCCCGCAGAAGCCGCTCTGCCCACTCGACTTGCTGGGTAAGCTTGGACCAAAGCTCGAGGCTGCTTGTGACCAACGCCACGCTGGACGTATTCACACGCTCAATTTCCTCCCAGGCGCCAGCGTCTTCCATGTTTTCAAACGCGAGACGGTCCCAATAGGTGGGCAAACGCAGCAGAAAGTGCCAGGCCGCGGGCGGCACATCGTCGGCAGCCCACTCCCCCCGCAACAACGCTTCGGCCACGGCGAGGGCTACGAGCGCAACGGCGTCGTTTTGCTTGTGGTTCCAGAGCTGGTCGGCACCGCCCACCTGCACGTCGGAAAACGCAGGAGAACGTCCGTCGAAGCGAATATGCAGCACTTCCATTTGGCCGTTAGCGGAGCGGGCGAGCTCCGGATTTTCAATCAAGCGATCCAACCTACCCAATTGGGCGGGGGTAGAAAAATAACTCAATAAACCGGTGAGCACGATCTTGGCTTGGTCCCGAGTGCTCTCGCGCTGGCGCAATCCATAGTACGCCCAGACGCTGTCGCGTACCCAAACGGCATCGTAGTGGGTGGGGTCATCGCCCTCCGTCGTGCGGGCGGAGGCACAAACCCGATCGAGCGCATTGAGCTCGATACCCACCGCTGGCTCCAGCGCCGGCTCCAAAGCCACCAAATCGCCGAGCGCGTACTCGTTCTTGATGAACCCCGCCATGGTGGGCGAGGAAGGCTTGAGCCGATTAAGGGCAAAGGGATGCATAAATTCTTACTGGAACGTGGCAGGCAGTGTGCTGCCTTGCGATTCAAAAAGATGGCCGCGTTTGGGATCGAAACCGAGCGTTAATTCGGTGTCTGGCTCGCAGTGCACATCGCCAGGCAAGCGCGCAACGATGGTAGTCTCCGGCTCGTTGCTGCTAGCGCGATCGAGCATTAGGTGGACCAGCGCCTGGTCGCCCAATTTTTCCACCGCAAATACTCGGCCCTTTAATTTGCCCGGCAAATCTTCGCCAATCGAAAGGTGCTCTGGACGGATACCGAATTCCACATCGTCGCCCCCTCGTAAGCCCGAGGCCGACTTGAATTCCAACGGCACGCCGCCCGTAAACTCGAGTTGGTTGTTTAGACCGCCGCTGTTCGCCAAACGGGCGGGTACGAAATTCATGCTGGGTGAACCCAAGAAGCTAGCCACAAAGCGGTTAACAGGACGGTGGTACACGTCCAAAGGCGATCCCTCTTGCTCAATTTTCCCACCGCGCAGAACCACGATTTTATCGGCGAGCGTCATCGCTTCTACTTGATCGTGAGTAACGTATACAGCAGTGGCGTTGAGGGTTTTGCGCAAACGAGCAATTTCCACCCGCATCTTGGTGCGCAAAGAGGCATCCAAATTCGAGAGCGGCTCGTCGAATAAAAAGACTTTGGGTTGGCGCACGAGGGCACGTCCCATGGCCACGCGCTGGCGTTGCCCGCCAGAAAGCTGCTTGGGTTTGCGCTGCAGATACGGTTCTAACGCCAGCATTTGGGCGGCGTGGTTGATACGCTTTTCGATCTCGGGCTTGGACATCTTGAGCGAAATCAAACCAAAGCGCATGTTTTCGTACACGGTCATGTGCGGGTACAGAGCGTAGGATTGAAAAACCATGGCGACCCCGCGCCGAAAAGGCGGAACGTCATTCACCAACTGGCCATCGATACGGATTTCACCAGAAGAAACGTCTTCCAGACCGGCGATGCAACGCAAGATAGTGGACTTACCGCAACCCGACGGCCCTACGAAGACGGTGAGTGCATTGGCTTCTACGGTCAGGTTCAGGTTGTGGACGATTTCCGTTTTCCCAAAACGCTTGCAGACGTCTTTTAAAACCACACTTGCCATTGCTCTACCCTTTCACAGCGCCGGACGTGAGACCGGATACGATGTGCCTTTGGAAAATCAAAACTAAAGCCACTAGCGGCAGCGTGACCAAAACGGAAGCTGCCATGATGTTACCCCAGGGAAGTTCGAACTGGGTGCTGCCCGATAACATCGCAATCGCCACTGGGACGGTGCGCTTGGTACTGGACAACGTAAACGTCAAAGCGAACAGGAACTCATTCCACGCGGCGATAAACGCCAAAAGCCCGGTGGTGGCCAAGGCCGGACGAATCAAGGGGAAGAAGACTTGAAAAACGATGCGCACGGGGCCGCAACCGTCCAAGATGGCCGCTTCCTCCAGCTCCTTGGGAATGGACTTCATGAAGCCTCGCATCACCCAAACGGTAAACGGCAGCACAAGCACCATGTAGCAGAAGGTCAGACCCGAAAGCGTGTTGTAGAGGCCCAACCACCGAATCAATTCAAACATGCCCGATAACACTGCAATCTGCGGGAACATCGACACGCTCAGGATGGTGAGCAAAATCAGCGACCGGCCGCGAAAGCGGATACGCGCAAGCGAATAGGAAGAAAGAATGGAAATCAGCAGCGCAATCACCGACGTGGCTGTGGCCACAATCACCGAGTTCAATACGCTTTGAAGAAAGCTCTCTTCCTTGGCGACTGTAAGGTAATTGGCCAAGGTGGGATGAGCCGGGATCCATTCCACCTGGAAAAGCTCGCTGCCACTTTTGAGCGAAGTGACAATGGCCCAATAAAACGGAAAAGCCGCGTAAAACACAATCACGCAGAGCACGAGGCCGAACGCGATTTTTTTAACGATCTTCATGCTTCTTCCCGCTTTGGTCGCATCATCCAGAGGTAGAACAACGTGAAACTGCCGATGAACAAGAAAATTAAGACCGAGGCAGCCGAACCCAAACCGAATTCTTGGAACTCCATCAGCCGCTGGCGGGCATAGATTGTGACCGTGCCGGTCTCAATCTTATTGCCGGTTAAAACGTAAAACAGATCAAAAACACGTAAAGCATCCAAGGCGCGAAATATCACCGCTACCGCAATGGTGGGCTTGAGCAGGGGCAAAGTAATATGGGCAAAAACACGCAGGGGCGAATCCGAATCCAGCTTAGCCGCCTCATAGACGTCTTTTGGAATAAGCTGCATTCCGGCCAAAATCAGCAGCGCCATAAAAGGCGTTGTCTTCCAAACATCGACGATAACCAGAGCAGCCATGGCGGTGTTGGCGCTGGAAAGCCAGGCCACTGGCTCATCGATAACGCCGATAAGCATGAGCCCTGCGTTGATCACGCCGTACATATCGTTGTACATCCACGTCCACATCTTGGCGGAAATAACAGTGGGGATAGCCCAAGGAATCAGGACCGCCGCGCGCATGAGCGAACGACCGCGGAATTCCATGTTGAGCACCAGCGCAATGCCTAGACCGAAAAGCGTTTCGAAAGTCACCGAGAGGATCGAAAAAACCATCGTATTGCGGACTGCCAACCACCAATCAGGGTCTCGCAAAACCTGGGCATAATTCTGCAGCCCCACCCATTGCAGCCCATCATCGAGCGTGAGCAGCTGGGCGTCCGTGAAGCTGAGATAGAAGGTTCCAAAAAGCGGGCGCCCTGCGACCACCAACAAAGTGACCAATGTCGGAGCGAGAAAGACCCACGCCCAGAAGACACGGTTGTACTTCAAGAAAGCGAGAAACCGCCCGAAAAACCCGGGTTGGACCAGGACCCGCACCGATGTTGCGCTGGCTGCTTGCTGCACGTGAGAGACCTCTCTAAAGAGCTACCATTTGCCGCTATTGGAATAAGCAGCGACCCGCTCTTCCAGCTTCTTCAAGCTGACGGAGGCTTTTTCACTCTGAGACAAGGAAGAATGCACGGCGTTCCAAAAATCAGCACTGAGCCGATTGTACTTGGCACCGGTTTTACCGGCCGGGCGAGGAACGGCACTGAGAAAGACCGCTTTTAATTCCTTCAAGTGCGGATTCTTTTTCAGTACTTCGGCATCGTCATAAACGGCGATACGCGTCGGGTTGAAACTGGCTTCGATAGCGCGGCGTTTTTGTTCGTCGGCGCTAGTGAGGTACTTCACCAGATCAGCCGCTTCCTTTGGAAACTTCGAATAGGTGGAAACCGCCAGCGACCACCCGCCCAAAGTAGCGGCACGTGGGCCCTTTACTTGACCGGACGGCAACGGGGCCATGGCCACTTTGCCCTTCACGGAACTATCGGCGGAGTTGAGCAATGCCCAAGCATAAGGCCAATTGCGCATAAACACAGCCTTGCCGGATTGGAACGCGCCACGGGCTTCTTCTTCGCTATAGCTCAAAACACCGCGCGGCACGATCGTGCCGGTCCAAGACGAAAGCAGATCGAGCGCCTTAATGGCCTCGGCATTATTGATCGAAACTTTACCGTCGGGGCTGACCACTGTGCCGCCACCGTAACTCGCCACCCACTCCAGAGCATTGCATGTTAGGCCTTCGTACGCGCGGCCTTGGTACACATAGCCCCAGATATCTTTACTGCCAGCGGCCCGTTCTTTTTCCATCACCAGCTTGGCGACGTTGCCCATTTCTTCCCAGGTTGTGGGAACAGACTGATTGTACTTCTTCAACAGATCGGCGCGGTAGTACAGCACGCCCCCATCGGTAAACCAGGGGATCGCAACAAGCTTGTTATCCACTTTGTTGTTATTGATTGCGCCCGGGATATGCGCGGCGATTTCGGCTTTATCAAAATAGGGAGTGAGGTCGGCCATGTTCTTGGCCAAAATGCCCGGCCAGACGACGTCGATTTGGTAAATGTCGATGTCCGAAGACTTCGCACCCAGAAGCTGCTGGTACAGGGCTAAGCGATCATTGCTGTCGTTGGGGGAGGAAAACACTTCAACGGGAATTCCCGTCTTCTTGCTCCAAGCATCTATGCCGGATTGGCAGACTTGGCGTTCGAGTCCGTTGGACCCGCAAGAGATGGTTAACTTCGGTGCGGCGTGGGCGACACCCGAGACCAACAGAAAACTAACCAGGACCGAACACGCATTCGCGAGCACAGTGCGCATAGAATCTCCAAGAAGATGATTCCGGGCTCCAAAGGACCCCAGCGGAATAACGCGATTTAACACTAAGCTGGCATCACCACAAGGATTTCAACGAGTCGCTCGGACCGCTTGCGCGGCAAGCTGATTAGGGCAAGTAGCTGTGGAATCGTCGGTAAAAGAGGCACCGGAGTGCCGCGCGCCTTTGGCGGACTCTGCCGTATAACCGGCTATCCGTTGGGCCGTTTCTTGGGCTTTCGGACTGCGGCTTACGTCGCTTAGACGCAGGAAGGTCACCCCGGTGATCCAAGGGTTGTCTTTTACCGTGCGCTCCAGCTGGGCCAAGGAAATATCATCGTACAAACCTCCCGCCATCGCGTTTTCCACTCGAATGGGCTGCTTGTGTTTGCGCGCCAAGTTCCCAAAACCCCTCATCAGCGTTGCGGCACCGGAAAGGCTGAACTGGTTTTTGAAGACACAGTGGCAACCCGCGTCGTTAGCGCCCCCGTGCACGCAATGATCGTGGCAGTCTTTCATTTCGGCACAGGTGAAAATCGGGAAGAGCTTGGAGTTGGGGTACTTCTCGCGCAACGGCAGAAACACTTCCGTAAAAAACCCTTCGTACCCGTGGCCATTCGCTTCCGTCCAGGAAGCCGGCTGGCGTTCTCGTATCGGCAGAGCTTCGTTCAGGTTCGAGCCTTCAGTGGAAATCAAACCAGAGGCGAGCTGGGGAAAACGATGCAGGAAACTCCAATGCACCCCGGGCAATTTGATCGCGATGGGGGTATTGGCGAATGGGGAATTTTTTTCGTGGAAGACCTCAATCATAGCTTCCAGCAAAATTTTGCCGGCCTTGAGCAAACTGCGGTGCTGCCAGCCAAAGATATCTTGGCCCATCTGCGAGTATTGGCGATTGTGCTTGAGAAAAAGATCGACTTCGTCCTTCTTCACCAAAGCTTCGAAACTCTCCCAATTCGAGTAGGCAAACCGTTCACCGGGTTTTCGGTTTTCTTGCGGCGGCGGCACCTGCAGCCCCCAGGCAGCATTGAGCCTTTCAATGGTGCCGTACTTTTCCTTCATCGCTGCTCGTAGCGAGTCCTGCGCCAATTCGGAAGAAATTTGCATCAGCCCGCGGCCTGGCCAATCGGCCTCCCCTTTAAAGCCGGCTCGGCGATCGTGTTCGTCGTAAGCCGGCAAGCGCCACTCTCCGGCGGAACCCGCGCCCACGATGAGTTCCTCGAACCAGTCGGCGCGATTGGCGTAGTGATCGCGGAAGCCGCGATAGTAGGCTTTGAGATCATCAATGATGTACTCGATGCCCCAAATCGAGACCATTCCATCATTGCGCGCGCCGACTTCGCTAATATAGGCCAGGTCCTTGTGGCGGGGGTTAGCCGGGATCTCGGCTCGGATGTGAGGCGCTGTGTCGATGAAAACGGTGTCGGCAACATTGACGCCCGAGAGATGGGAACTGAGCTCGGCGCTGATGTCTTGGCCGGCGTCGTGGAGCACTTGGGTTTTAAGATCGTAGTAGGCCCAATCGAAGCTACCGCGGCCTCCGGCTTGAACGATTCCCATCCAGAAATCCGCCGCGACGCCCGAAATACCCCAGCTGTGGGCACTTTTTGCCATCCGGTAGAGTCGATCCCACTCAGGGCTCTCGTTCCAGTGCGTAAGGCGGTGATCCACCACGCGCAGCTCCGCCATCCCCTGCACAACCTTGTGGCCGGCAGGTGGATTTGCTTGGGTACTCGTCGACAAAACGAGCCCCAAAAAAATGGGCAAACCTATAGCCCATTTTTCAAAGGCAGACTGACAGAAAGACAAAAGATTCCCCCCTCGTGACTTTCCTGTTGTTTGAGTATGGAAACGCATCGGGGCCGAGAACGTCAACCCTTGAATCCCATTCGGTTTTCAAGACAAAGTCTTGTCAAACTTCGATTTGATTGATCTTTTCGCGGGCCCAAAGCCACCATTTCCGGGCATCGACTTGCGGATCATCGACTTGGATAGGCGGGTGAAATTCAATTTCGGCTTGAATGTTTGGAGTCCCCAATAGGCGCCAAAGGTGAGGCGCGAACGCATCTTCGTCGATAAAGGCGGCCGCTCGGGCAGGTTTATAGTTCAGGCGAAACGGCTGAATAGGAATACCGTTGCGCTTGGCAATCAAGAATGCGCCCCACCGCCATTCTTTATCTTCCAATAGCTTGGTGGTTCCGGACGGAAAAATCGCCACGCTTTGTTTCGACTTCATTATATAGGGCGCAATGGTGTCGGCCGCGTCTTTGCGCGAGGAAACTGAACCGCGATCGACAAACACCGTCCCCACAGCGCGCATCCCGTGGCCAAAGAACGGCCAATTCGCGAGCTCCTTCTTGCCGATGAAGACGACTTGGGCCGAAGACATTAAAAGCGGGATGTCCAAGTAGCTCATATGGTTGCCCACAAAGAGCGTAGCCTCTTTGCAGGGCCTGCCGATGACTTTCACTTCGACGTTGAGTGTTCCGAGACAGGCGTCCGCCCAAGACTTCATTACAGAGTGGGTGAAAGCGAGCGAGAGGCCTTCCGGCTTTTTTTCCTGCCTCATTAGAGAGAGGGCGTTTTGCCGGGTGACATTCAAAATGCGGCAGAAGCGCCAGATGCGTTGTCGGGTCTCGGAAAAGAACATGTCTACTGGCCGCGCAGCCCTGTCTCCACTTTTTCTACTTCGGCCTTTTTGGTGCTGCCACCGGCCAGTAAGATAGCCACAAAGGTATCCCAAGCCGTATTGCCGGCTCGGTACGCAAATTCGACGGCTTTTCCCAGGCGTTTGCGTTTGCCGTCGGGAGATTTCTCCAACTCCAGAACTGCGTCTAGGTTTTTAAACTCTTTGAACCGCTTATAGTCCTCACGAAACTTCGCAAGACGCGGTCGCCAAGCCATGGAACGGAAGTAGCTGAAAAATTCCGGGTAGCTTACGTTCTCGCCGGCCTTTTCCTCGGGAACGAAACAGTCGCGCCACTGTTTCCACATCCGGCCCTGCCAGGCCGGGGTTTCCCATTTCACTACCTGATTCGTAGCGGGATCTAGCACGGTCTTGGATTCGACCGGGATGCCATGCTGTTTGGCAAGAACCACCATGCGATCGTTGTAGGCATCGCCCGCCAAACCACGCGACTCCAGAATGAAACCCAAGTCCATGGGCTTATCCCAAACCGCCTGCTTCACGACCAGATAGAGCCCAAACGCCGAAAGGAAGGTGAGTGCTTTGCCTCCCGCAACCATCCAGCCTTCCGGGGTCAACATATCAGCTTCGCCCATATAAGCGAGGTACGCCCCCGTCCACAGAGTCAGCACCGGCATTTCCATTGGTACCGCAGCCATGAAGGAGTTGATGCGAGCCCACGACTCGTGCAAGAAGCCGGTGCGGCCGGCGATGGTTCCTGCAATTCGCTGGAGCAATTCGTCAATATTCTTGGCCGGCAATCGGTCGGTTGCCACCACGGTTTTACGCGCGGCGATTTCTGCTTGGATCAACATCATGGTGCCGGCATTAGCCACCAAGTGCCATGGTGCGACTGCCAGCGATGACATATCGGGAATGGCTTTGGTCACGTTGATGATCACGTTCGCTGCCGCAACCAGACTGAAACGATAGAGGTAATCGAAGAAAACGTAGCTCTTGCTCAGAGTCTGCGAGAAAGTAAACGCCGAGATCGCGTCGTAGAAATCCGTACCTATGTTCTGCACAAACTCCAAACGCACGGCCGCGTCTTTGGCTTTTTGCTCCTCGGTTTTCCGGGTGGTTGCCCACTTTGCAGCCGATACCACCGCAGCTTTGATCTGGCTCCCTAGCCCGAGCAGATAAGGCACAGTCCATTTTTGCACGCCGAAAGCAGTGATCCAGAGACGGTACTTAGCCGCGTCGACCGTGTTTCCCGCGTCTTGCGCGATTTTGAGCTGCTCGCGCGCATCGTCAATTGAGTCGAGATAGTATTGGCGGCTGGCCGCCATGGACTGCACTCCGGCGGAATCCAGCCCCACCACTTCGCTGGTGTAGCCGATAACAACCGGAACTAAGAATTTAGAAATATGCGTGAGAGCCTTGTCGGCTTGCCAATACATGCAGCCCACTTGCCGCCCTGCCCATCCCACCGTCCCGGAAATCGGGCAGCTCTTCATGGCGTCAATTTGTTGTTGGGCGTAGGCGAGTTCCTTAGCCACCCGATCGTTGTTTTGGGCAATCCACTCGCGAGCCACTGCCACGCGGGCTTGAGTATTAGCAACGCGTTCTTCGTCGAGTTGGCGGAGGATTTCGGTGCGGGCCTCTTTGATCTCTTTGGAGAGTTCGAGAATGCTTTTGCTGCGCGCGACGATTTGCGCATCGACCGCAGCTTGATCGGGCGCCGAAGCCGATGCGGCGTCGGCGGCCATTAAAATCTGCTGCGGCGTCGTTCCCGCTGAACTGTCTACGGTCGGAGCGACGATTTTGTCCGGGCAGGATTCCGGGGTCGCACCCGGATTCGTCGTTGTTTCGGGCCCGTCACTCGGCAGCGCGGCCTTCTCGTCGCCACCCGCAAACCCTGGCGGGCAGATCAGCAACACGATCAGCAATAGATGAAGGAATTTTATTCCAGAACCGGATTTCATGGTTTCCCCTGTAGCCTGTCGAAGGTCGGGCATACCTCATGGATCCCCAGAATCCAACTGAAGTGTTCGGGGGCGTCAAATAGTGGCGCTCGCTTCACGAGCGCGGGATATGCTGCTTCATGCGCGCTTCCAGGTCGCGAACAACGGCCATTTTGAAGGGCTCGGGCCGTTCGGAGAGAAGTTTTCTGTACTCGGGGATATCCACGACTTCGTAGCGAATAGCGGCGGATTGAAAAAGGCGGGGAAAGCGATCGCCGGGGGCCTGAATGTGGTGGATGCCGCCACTGTAACAGATCAGCATCTTGCCTTCGGGAATCACGTTTAAAATGTCGGCTACGCCGCCGCGGATCGACATAGGCTGTCCGCGCGAATCCAGTCCATTACGCCGCATCATGCGTCCTTCGGGGGCCAACATTACTATTGTGTCCTTGGCGATGAGCGAAAGAAAACTTTCCCAAGTCCCGTCCCGTTTGCGGGAAATCGGGATGGTGGCAGGGGTCAATAGCTTATAAAACGTGCCCACCAAAGGACGCTTGAGGGTTTTGTCCGCACCCGGCACTAGGAGCTTACCGGCCATCATCCACAGGAAGTGGTACGGCACCCCACCCAGCAAAACCGGCTCGAAAAGGCTGGTGTGGTTCAAAAACACGATCACCCGCAGATGGCTCTTAGCCAAAGCTTTCCAGGGATCGCCGACCAGAGGATGGACCCACGTCACGTGCACCCGGTAAAAGCACCGGCTAAAAAAATGCACCAGGGACAGGACTATGCCGCTAATAAACCATTTCATGGTGTCCCGCACTTTTAACACAATAGATCGAAACGAGAATTGGACTTTTTTCGAGCTCGGAGTTAACTTTCCGCTTCAGAATAAGTGGCTGGGTAGCTCAGTCGGTAGAGCAAGGGAATCATAATCCTTTGGTCGGGGGTTCAAGTCCCTCCCCAGCTATTACTTAAATTTAATATTAAATTTAAGTTTAAATTTAAGCGGCGTAGCCGCTTCGATGTTTCGGTTCCCCGGTTCCTCCCACTTCAAGATCAGCAGACAAAACCTCGCCTGGGATCTCTACAGATGTGCTATACGCACGCCCGTATGCAGACCACCCGCCGCTTCCACTTTTCCACGTTGGGCCTGGCGTTAACTCTAGGTTACAGCGATGCGGCGGCGCCTCGCTACCAACTGACCGAGCATGACCGGCAGCGAGCACTCAGTGGCCGGGTTATTCTGATTTGGGATAGTCTCGGTGAAGTCGATTCGCAAGGAGTCACCGAGGAGCACAAGAGAGATGAGCTGAAAAAGTTCCTAGCCTCCTTGCCTTCCGACCGCCGAATTATCCTTCTCTCCGAACGATCGATTGAACCGGAGAAAGCGGAGAGCTCTCGTATTCACGAGATGGGTTGGGACAATACTTTTGCATTAAGCATGGCCGCTCTGTTCCAAACCCTTCAGGGTTTGCAGCCTCCCGGCAATACTCAAGCGTCCCTTGCGCGAGGTCTCAACCTCGCCATGTTTTATCGGGCCTATTTGATGTCGGAAGTTATAAAAACCATTCACAGTGGAAATCCGGATGCATTGATTGTGGTGACCGCCTCTTTGATCGGGGCGACCGAAATCGTGGAAGCGCGCCTATCCGAAAGTGGAACCCCGTATGTATCTATCGCCGGCGGGCCCTATCGAAAGGAATTCAAGCCGCTGGTGCACCAACTACGAGATGAACTAGGGCTGGAAATGGCGGACGAGTTCCTCGCGCATATAGATCCGCCCTTGATTGAATTATTTCGGGATCGCGCCCAAACGATCGCCGATGGCCGAGAAGGTCAGAGCGCTGCACTCCAAAGAGATGCGCAATCCTTTCTCACTCACTGCGATGGCTGTGAATGTCTTTTGATCCGGCTGAAGCAAATCGGAACGGTGTTCTGACAAAAAGGGTTCGGTGCCCCTGACGCCTAGAATAGATCTTTAACACTCGTCATAAATAACTTGCCTTTCTGTTTAATTCGGCTGTAAGCCCCGGCAATCGGCCGATATGGGAGAACTTTCGGATGAAACGTTATTTCTTAATGGTGTTTTTGGTCGTTTTTTGTTTGGCATCGACCGCTCGAGCGGCGGTGAACGTTTCGCAATCCGATGCCAATCACTTCATGGCCGTCGTCAATGGCTTGCAGTTTCAACTTGGAGAAGCAGCGAATCAGCTAAACACTCCGGAAGGCGTCGCACGCTTTCGCGACCTAGCGGGTATTCTCAAATTGTACTCCGAAGTCATTGGCGACTTTAGCTCACGCAGTACGTCTCTTTTTTCGAAATTTCTTTGGGCCAGCAATCCTTGGATTAATCGCAACCTAATCCTAGCCAATGGAGGATCCGGACAGGAAGAACCGCTTTTCCCGAAAATGTTCGAGGTTTTGGCTCAACACACCAACATCGAGATTGCGGCAAGCAGTGAACTGCGGGCCCCGTTGAGGCGTGCGGCTAAATCCGTGGTGGACTCGTCCACGTTGGAAGGCGTCGCAAGCCAACCTCCAACCGCAACGCTAGTTACAAAAGAATTGGAACTCGCAGTGATGCTGGCTGCGCTTGGAGTCGTAACACTTCCTGCCAGCCTCTCAACCG
This sequence comes from uncultured Pseudobdellovibrionaceae bacterium, assembly GCA_964492125.1. Taxonomy (GTDB): domain Bacteria; phylum Bdellovibrionota; class FAC87; order UBA2466; family UBA2466; genus JAIEOG01. The sequence goes on from CAZBJE010000040.1 coordinate 31,178, forward strand.
CAATGGCTCAGGATCCGGATGCGACCTTCCCAAAATACCTAGCTGCGCCGCTCCACTACTTCACCTATCTTTTGAAAAACGACGCAAGCGCAAGCGCGCGACTAAAGTCCCTGGCCCGCACATCGAGAATCGCCGCCATTGCTTGGGAAGTGGTAAACAATCCTGACTTCAGCGGCGCCGCCTATCGCCTGCACGACTTTGGGGTCACTGGCCCAACCGTTGAGCGCACCCAGAGAGCTGCTTTCGCCGACGCTACTACTGCCGCAACCACCGTCGACACCGCGATGGATGCGTATGATTCAAAGCCCGCTCCCACGCCCCAATCGCCGCCAAGCCCCAGGAGTGACTTAAGCGCAAACGTCCCATTTATTAGCACTAGCCCGTTCTCGAAACCCGCCTTTGACCCAAGAAGTTCGAAGGACCTTGCGCTCTTCTCCACAGAAACGGTGTACCTGCTGACTTTAGAGATGATTAACTTCGCAAACGACATCAACGAAGATCTCCTATTTCAGGAACAACGAGTCACCAAAGCATTGAAAGTTCTGGGTGAAGGGTTGCGTACCATCAATCGATGGTACGAGGCCGGCGCGGAGAAAAACAAAGCGTTCGTGACCCTCATGGTTGAGGTCAATCCCTGGATCATGCACAATTTTATCGAACTAGACGTCGAGAGGTCCGGAACCTCTCAATTTGGAAAACTACAAAAGGGACTTCTCACTGGAGATGTAACACTCACTCGCCACAGCGCTCTCGCTCTCCGAAATCGCCCACACATTCCACCGGTGTATGGGGCCAGGGAAGTTGCGATGGACGAAAATGACCAAATCGGCGCCTTGATGGTAGCCAACCTCTTCATACAGATGGCCCCGCAGATTCTGATGCGCGAGAAGCGCAAGGCCAGACCGATATGGGATATCGGTGCGTTGTCAGACCGATTGGCTGAATGCTTTGCAGTACTCGGTGCCTACGAGCAGCGAATCAGCTCCGGACAATTGAGCCGGGCCATCAAAGGCGGCGCGCACTATCCGGAATGGGCACCGCATATTGCACGCGAAATTCCCATTGCCAAAATGGCCAAGAAAACCGATCAGCTCCTGACTGACCTGCACTCTATCCGAAATCAGGTACTGGTAGAAAAAGACCAAGTCCCGCAACTTGTGCGTCTATGCATGACTGGGGATATCCGTCGTGGGCAAAGTGACACCTGCTCTCACTGGGATCTCATCGATGCTTATCTTGGGCTAAACGCACTGAATTAGCCCATCGGAGCGGTGTTCTGACAAAAAGGGTTCGGTGCCCCTGACGCTATTCTTCAGTTCCTATTGTGATTCCGCGTTTAGGGAGTAGTCCACTAGGCTTTGCGCGCATTCCCCCTCGGGAGTCGAAAAGCTTTGCTTTCTCGCACCCAATTTTGCCTCAACCTTAAGTTTCGCACTTTGGTTCGGGCCGAAGCTAAACGTAAATTTCAGCGTGGGAGGAGTTTCTATTTTCGCAAATTGGTCGCGCATCCCGGCGATTTGGACATGAGAAATCATAGAAGCCATACGACGAAAATTCAGCTTGGCCCGGATTGTAAAATTCTCGCCTACTTTACTTACCTTCACACCGGGAAAAATCACCGGTCCAGAATGATAGAAATTATGGAGCAGCGGGTTGATAACCACTAGAGCGACGGTATCTTCCGATGTAAGGAACCCCAAAACCTCCGTGTCACCATCGAATGAAAATCGGAAAGCCACATCAAGCGCGCGGGGCTCGAAAAGATGCAGGGCATGCAACTCTCTGTCCTTTGGTTGCAAAGAAGCGTCGCGAACATAATTTGGTAAAACTTCTATTAAATCAATCTTCCCGTGCCTCGAAAAGTTTGCTCCATATTC
>CAZBJE010000041.1:0-5469 GCA_964492125.1 uncultured Pseudobdellovibrionaceae bacterium
ATCCGGTACAATCATTTGGTTTTACCGGAACCAAAGATCTCGATACATGGGTGGCTCGTTTCGAATTGCTCTACACGCGCAATCGGCCAGTGGATGCGTATGTGCAGAACCTGATTAATCCAACGCAAAGTTTTTACACGGGCCTCTCAGATGAATTCGTGGGGGTGATTGGGTTCGACTACACACAATGGCGCGAATGGCATTTGAGTTTCCAGTTGGCGCAAGATTCCTACTTCAAGGCGATTCCTGGTTCTTTCATTCGCCAACATGCCACTAACTTGAGTTTGGTATTGGGAGGAACGCTTTTTCACAACCACGAGATGAACGTGATCGCGAGCTATACTCCCAACGACGGCAGCAGTCTTTGGCAGTTTAGCTACATGGTGCCCGTCTCCTCCAGGCTCGAAGCCTCGTTCGGCGCCTACCTTTTCGAGGGGGGCGGTTCCAGTCAATATGGGGCATTCAGCCGCGCCAACCGCGCGTATATCCAACTCAAGGGCTTCTTCGGCGGTGCATAGAGGCGGTAGAAAAATTTCTCATTAGGCCTACTTCGTCCGCAATCCAAAGCAACTAAGTACCCTACGCTCAGCTACCGAAAGGGGATTTCCGTGGATCTCCGGCCCGCGCCGGCGGGGCCGTCATTGCAGCCACCAAACGAATGAAACGCTAGACCTAATCTGCAATGCGAGCGCCTATGGACCCGTTGAAACTCTATGAGGACCGGTGTGCCCAGCCGGCGCGGGCTGGAGATCCACGGGAAGCCCCGTTCGACTACTAGGCCGATCGGGCCAGCAGACGGGTTAGGATTCCCCAGGGAAGTAGGCCAGTTAGTCCATTGTGCGCCTCTCTCCACAATCCTTGCAACCTGCCCCCTTGGTTGAAGCGTTAAATAGAAAGACATCGACGACCAGCAACCTTTGCCCGGACATGTAAAGCCCTCGCGGGTGTCTCCTCCATGGCTCGAAAACCATATATCCAGGAGGGATATCCATGACACGCGAGAAAATGTCTCGTTTGCTAGTGCTCGTCGTTTGCGCTTTCCTAGCGGCTTGCGGACGCCAAGGTGAACTAGCGGAAAATCAATCCGCCGAACTTCAAAGCGCGCTCGCTTCCAATCTCGGGTCCGAAAACCCGGTTTCCAAAAAACAATTCCAAGACGAGCTCCAGCTCGTGATGACCGAAATCAATAGCGCCGTAGCCACCGCCCTAATCCCCGGTGTGAACACACGCGCGCTTACCGCCACCGCCGCTGCGGCGTCTTGTGCGCCAAAGTTCAACTTCGTTCTCATTGGCGTCGGCATCACCTTTACTCCGGGAGCTGGGTGCGTGCTCAGTGGCACGGTAGACGTGAAACTCTTTCCCACTTCGGTCAACGTGGACCTAACCGCTGTCGGCTTGTCGTTCATCGACAAGATTGCGCTTACCGGCTCGGTAATTTTGGGCGGCAACACTTCTCTGTCGCTGTCGTTCCTCAACGGCCACGTCGATATCAAGCAAATCGCAGGCATCAATATTGGCAGCGTAGTTATCAACGGCACGGTGGGGCTCAACACCAGCCCATCGCTTAAATTCGCTTCTCGCATTAACGCTTTTACCGCCAGCAACAAAGGCGGCGTTGCGTTAATGGCGACGATCGATACTTCGGCCGGGATCACCAATATTCAGGGCTGTTTGCTCTCCGGTGCTGACCCGCAAAATCCCCAGGCAGGGACGGCGTTCCCCTGTTTTGGGATCTAACCGATGAAAAAATACCAAACCTTGTTCCTGGCGTCGCTTGCCCTCGGGCTGTGCGAAAGGGGAGAAACCACCTCTCTTCGTGCGGCCCGAGCAGGCTCGGTGGTCGCCGCGCGCCCCTTCACGGGAACGCGCGTGATGCGCTACTCGCGGCGCACACGACGAGCGCCTGCTCGCGTGCAGTACGTGACCGGCGAACCGTCGGTGCTGGCCGCGGCTCCCGTCACCTTTGTGCAAGTAGAACCCAAGAAGCACTATTTTTCGGGAATGGTGGTGCAAGTAGCCAGCGGCTTGAACGCAGGTTACGCAACCTCCAACACCGAACAAAAGGGTGCCACTCGCAATGCAGTAGCTTTCTCGCTGATGTTCGAAAAAAAGTTTGATGAAACATTTTATTTGTCGACCGAATTGGCCTACGTTCCCAGAGGTGTCACCACGAACTTAATGACCGTGGGACAAGCTTCCATCGTCGGCAATGTGCAGCTCAATTACCTAGAGCTACCCATCCTCTTGAAAACTAAGCTTGGCCTTACGCCGCGTTTGAAAGTCTTTTTGGTGGGCGGGCCTACGGTTGGATTAATTCTCAGCCGACAGGTCGAGGTCTTGGGTTTGGTGAATCTGGATTTGGGCAATCGCTTTAACCAAGTCGACGTGGGCGTGGTGATGGGGACGGGCCTGGAATACCAGCTTACTCCCGATCTATCGCTGGTCGGTCACTTGCGCCACCAAATCGGGTTGATCAATCTGGATCTCACTCCGGGAACTACTTTCTACACCCGCGGCATTCAGCTGATGCTAGGGGCGCAATTCAAACTCTAAGCTCCTTGTCCGTGGCGATTCGGACGCTCGCAGCGGAAGGACTCAATCTTGGCATCACACCCTTTTTCGTCGCACGTGCCGCCCATCGAGCAACCGTGGACGTTGCACGATCCACCCGCTGGCCAGCAACCGTAGCGGTTGCAGCCGCCGCCTTCGGCAAAACTGCCGTGTGGGTTTTCACCCACGCACTGGGATTGCTGGGACACCACTTCATCCGCGATTTGGGCCAGGTCGCGCGCCGCGATGGTGAGTTCCATCGGCATGACGGGGTACAACCCAAACATCGGCAGGGCTTGCGCCGTTTCCGCCATCAGCCCGACTACTGCCACCGCCAAAATCAAAATCGCTTTCACGTCCCACTCTCCTCAAAGCGAGGTAGAGCAGAAACCATGCCAGAAAAAACCTCGAAAAACAGGCTAAGCCACCGTTTTTAAAAGTCAAAACTGACACGGCTGTCCGACTTTGAGACGTCGCCTGACAGACATGGCAGCGGATTCCGAAAAGCGACTGGACCCTTTCGGTGGGTCAGATGTTGTGCCGAAGGGCGTTGGCGATGTTCATGCGGGACGCCCGGAAGGCGGGCATTATGGCTGCGCAGGTGCCGGCAAGTACGGAAAGTAGGCCGGCTTCGTAGAATGCGCGGACGTAGAAGTCTAGTTTGATGGTCAGCGGCAAAGTGGCCCCTGGCATCACGAGCGGTATTTCGCAGGCGTTGATCAAGAGGGTGAGCAGCATCCCCAGCCCAATTCCGGCCAACGATCCCAGAAAGCCCAAAATTCCGCCCTCTAAAACAAATTGGATGAGGATGGATCTCGCCGGTTCACCCAAGGCGGCTACCGTTCCTATTTCGCCCGTGCGTTCAAAAACTGACATCCCGATCGTATTTAGAATACCCAGCAGAATAAGAGAGAGGATGATCACTTCCAAAATCGAATTTTGCACGCGGTTGAATTCTTCTACTTGGCGGTAGAGCTGGGAAACCACATACCAGGGCCGCACTTCCAATCCCCGGCCCAATTCTTTTTGCACAAACTCCATGATCGTGTCGGTTTCACCGGTATCTTTCAAATTCACGATGAGACGCTCCACCCGATCGGTGTCCATCAGCTTTTGGGCTATTTTGAGCGGCACAATGAAAGTGCGCTCGTCGACCATCGCTACCGCAGTCGTGAAGATTCCCACCACTTCGAGATCGAGTGCGTTAACTACCCCATCGAACGTGTTGGCCAAGATGGTAACTCGGTCGCCCACTTTGATGCCGAGCTGCTTAGCTAAGGGACTGCCCAAGGCCAACTCATAGGCCTTTGGGGACTCGAACCCCCGGCCAGTGTCGAACTTAAAATTGCGCGCAATATTGCCTTCTGCGGTGGGATCAAAGCTCATTCCCTGTGCACTGGTGGAACTATCCCCTTTACTGATCAGTCCAAAAAACGTGAGGCGACCCGAAACGCTTTTGATGCGCGGGTGTCGCGCGATCTTTTTTTGCAGCTTCGAATAGTCGGTCATCAGCGCATCTTTGGGCGACTTTGCCGTTTTATTCCAATTGGATTCAGTGGCGATCTGCAAATGGCCGGTCTGGGTTTTAATAGTGATGTCCCGCAGGCCGGTGATGATGGAGAGCACGAAACTATTGAAAATGATCAGCGCCGACACCCCGCCTGCGATCATGAACACATTGAGAACCGTACGGCGTTTGTTGCGCAAAACATTCCGGAAAGCGATTTTTAAGCGCATCGTTTCATCTCGCTCGTGGCAAAGGTCAGGGGTTGATCTGTTTGTTCGCCGTCGGCCAGGAAGCAAACCCGTTCTGCGCGTTGCAAAATCATAGCGTCGTGGGTCGAGAAGATGAAGGTAGTCTGCATTTCTTTATTGAGCTTCTGCATCAAATCCAGAATTTCGGTGGCCGTTTTACGATCCAAGTTGGCGGTGGGTTCATCGGCTAAAATCAGGCGCGGTTTTTTCACCATCGCACGCGCAATCGCGACCCGTTGGCGCTGACCACCGGAAAGTTCGCTCGGGCGGTTTTTTAATTTCTTAGATAACCCAACTTGATCGAGCGCTTCAGCCGCCATGCGCCGGCGTTGCTCCTTACCCATCCCCAAAAGCAACAGCGGGTACTCTACATTTTCGACTGTAGATAGAGTCGGAATCAAATTGAAGGTTTGAAAAACGTAGCCCAGCTTCTTGCAACGAAAGCGGGCAGTTTCATCGTTTGAAAGCATCCGCAATGGAATGCCGTCCAAAATAATTTCGCCCGAAGTGGGCTTGTCGATCGCGCCGATCAAATTGAGCATGGTGGTCTTACCGCTACCCGAAGTGCCGGCGAGCGCCATGAACTCCCCTACCGCGACGGTGAGGTTTACCCCGCGCAAAGCTTCCACTTCCACCCCACCCATGCGGTAGCGCTTAGTGACATCTTTGGCGACAAGCAACGGGAGCGCGAGAGGGGTGACTGACATACGATCTTATCGTGTCAATTCGTCTAGGAGTTTAAGGGTCTTATGGCAGTCGGAACGGGGCAGCGCGTTAGCGTTTACCAAAGATGAAAAAGTCGGACAACCCATCGGGTGACGGCGCGCGGCTCTGCAACACAAAACCCACCCGCTCCGCTTGGCGGATCACCTCTAGTGGCGAAACAGGCTGCGCCGCGGGCATGACGAGCCCGGTCAACCCCTGAGGCAGGAGGCCCGCCATCAACATCGCCACAATGGCCACATCAAACTCCGTACAGGGCGCCCCTCTGTTCACCGCCTGTTCAATGGCGTTCAGTGTCCGGGGCAAGATCAATTCCTGACGCCCAGCGGTAGGCTCGATGAGGATGAGACGCGAAAAGCCATCGTCTTTCAAAGTGTCATAAGCGCGCGCAAAAAAAGCAGCACGCGTTGATTCACCCAAGCTGTAATAGGTCCGTTGTAC
>CAZBJE010000041.1:5479-27680 GCA_964492125.1 uncultured Pseudobdellovibrionaceae bacterium
GTACGATCATCGCATCGTAGTAGTTGTCAGGGAGTTCGAGACGCGCGTTCATCAACCCACGCATGAAAGTCGGCAAGGACGCAAGAGGGAGCAGCACGCGCAGACGGCGTTTCGCAAGATCGATCGTTTCCCCATAAGCTTCCATTACGTCGAGCCGGCGCAGCGGGCTTTGCTGTGCTAAGTAGCCGGCAAGCCACCCGCTGCCGCCACCGACGTGCAAAATCCTGGCATCACCGTCGATGAGAGAATCTAAACTGCGGGCTTCCGTTGCAGCGTCTGGGGTGTAGTTAAAAAGTTCGGTTGCCCGCATAACCGTTTTGATCGGTTCTCGCGCGGTCGCCGCCCAATGGGGCATTTGGTAGAGCGTCTCCGACGCCATAAAGCTGCCCCGGTCGAAGAAGGCCTTGGCAATGGCCTTGCCGCGCTCCGCCCCATCCGGAAGATCGCGCAAAGGGATATTGCGCAAGCTGGCGCTCCTCCAATAACTGGTGGGCTCAAAATAGGTGATGCTCCAAAAATCCCGCAAGTACCGCTCACACGGATCCACCTGGTGGGTGGTGCTGGACAAGAGCGGCAAGCAGAATAAAAAGCCGAACGCTAGACTAGCCGTTCTCACTCAATTCCTCGACCGGCGGGCAAGCACAGAAAAGATTCCGGTCGCCGTAGACGTTATCGATGCGGGCGACCGAGGGCCAAAACTTACGCTCGCGGGCCGCCTTGGATGGAAACGCAGCGATCTCTCGACTGTAGCCGTGCTTCCACTCGTCGTGTGTGACTTCGAAAACAGTGTGTGGGGCATTCCCCAACGGGTTATCGGTACGCGACCATTTTCCGCTCGCCACGTTCCGGGCTTCACCGTAGATCGCGATCATTGCTTCACAGAAACGATCGAGCTCTCCCAAACCTTCGCTCTCCGTGGGTTCGACCATCATCGTCCCCGCCACCGGCCAGGAAATCGTGGGAGCGTGGAAGCCATAATCCATAAGACGCTTAGCCACATCTTCGACTTCCACGCCGGCGTCTTTTTTCAAGCCGCGCATGTCGAGGATGCACTCATGCGCCACTCGGCCAGTGCTGCCTTTGTAGAGCACCGGGAAATATTTCTCCAAGCGCCCAGCGATGTAGTTCGCGTTTAAGATCGCCAGCTCAGTAGCTTTGCGCAAACCATCTGGACCCATCATGCGGATGTACATCCACGAAATGGGGAGAATGCTCGCACTACCCCAATTGGCGCTACTCACGGGGCCAGTCCCCTTGACCGGCAGAAGCGGGTTCCCAGGGAGAAACGGCGCCAAGTGGGCTTTGACACAAATCGGGCCCATGCCCGGTCCGCCACCGCCGTGAGGAATACAGAATGTTTTGTGCAAGTTGAGGTGGCAAACATCCGGACCGAAATCGCCCGGCCGGCAGAGACCCACTTGCGCGTTCATATTCGCGCCGTCCATGTAGACCTGGCCGCCGTGTTGGTGAATGACTTCGCAGATACCCTTAATTTCGGTTTCAAAAACGCCATAGGTAGACGGGTACGTCGCCATGCACGCCGCTAATTCCGGCGCGTATTTTTCGGCCTTTGCCTTGAGATCCGCCATGTCGATATTGCCGGCGGGATCGTTCTTTACTCCGACGACACGCATGCCGGCCATGACGGCGCTGGCGGGGTTCGTGCCGTGGGCAGATTCAGGGATCAGACAGACCGTGCGTTTGGAGTCACCGCGCGAGTGATGGTAGTGGCGAATGGTCAAAAGCCCGGCGTACTCCCCTTGCGCGCCAGAATTGGGCTGCAAACTGGTAGCGGCGAAGCCGGTGATTTCAGAGAGCCATTTTTCCAATTGCCCCGTCATTTGCCGGTAGCCCAGAGTTTGATCCTCGGGAGCAAAGGGGTGCAAGTGGTTGAACTCCGGCCAAGTCACCGGGAAAAGTTCCGAGGTAGCATTCAATTTCATGGTGCAAGAACCCAATGGGATCATCGAATGGGTCAGCGAGAGATCCTTGGACTCGAGCTTTCGGATATAACGCAACATCGCCGTTTCCGACATATGCGAACTAAAAACCGGGTGAGTCAGAAAAGGGGATTTGCGTTGGAGCGCACTCGGCACGGGGCTAGTGGAAACCGTGGGTACTTCCTTACCCCCGAAAAAGCCCAGCAACGTCGCTAAGTCGGCTTCGGTAGTAGTTTCGTCCAAAGCAATTCCAAGCGAACCGTCCGCGAACCGACGTAGGTTTACCCCCGCGGCAGTGGCGGCACGAAAAGCGGCGTCATTCTTGTCCGACGGTTTCACTTTCACCGTATCAAAAAACGGGACTTCCAGAACCGATAGCCCCAGCTTTTTCAAACCAGCCGCGAGACGGATCGCAAAGCCGTGAGTGCGAGCGGCAATTTGTTTCAAGCCCTCGGCCCCGTGGTACACGGCGTACATGCTGGCCATCACCGCGAGCAGAACCTGAGCGGTGCAAATATTGCTCGTCGCTTTGTCGCGGCGAATATGTTGCTCGCGGGTTTGCAGCGCCAGACGAATGGCGGGATTCCCCGCGCGGTCTTTAGATACGCCGACAATTCGGCCCGGCAACCGGCGCTGGAATTCTTCTTTGGTTGCGAAATACGCGGCATGGGGCCCGCCAAAACCCATCGGCACGCCAAAGCGTTGGGTATTGCCCACCACCACATCAGCGCCCATTTCTCCTGGCGATTTCAGTAGGCAAAGAGCCAAGACATCGGCGACCAACGCGACTTTCGCTTTATTGGAATGCAATCGGGCGATCCAGTCGCTGTAATCCAAAACCGAACCATCGGTGGTGGGGTACGAAAGCAACGCGCCGAAAAACTCAGGGCCGGGCTGCACTTTGGTAGGGTCGCCCGTCACAATTTCAATACCCATCGGCAAGGCACGGGTGGTTACCACCGCGATCGTTTGCGGGTGGCAATCGAAAGCCACGAAAAATTTGGTGGCGGCAGGGTTTTCCCGCAAGCCCCAGAACATGGTTACCGCTTCGGCGGCGGCCGTGCCTTCGTCGAGCAACGAAGCGTTAGCGATCGACATCCCCGTTAAGTCGGCGACCATGGTTTGAAAATTCAAAAGAGCTTCCAAACGGCCCTGGGCAATTTCGGCTTGGTACGGGGTGTACTGGGTATACCAACCCGGGTTTTCTAAAATATTTCGTTGAATCACGCCCGGAGTCAGGGTGTCGGAATAACCCATGCCTAAGTACGATTTGGCGACTTTGTTCTGGGAGGCGATTTTTTTCAGCTCCACCAAAGCCGCGGTTTCACTCGCGGCAGCGGGTAAATCGAGCGGTTTGTCGCGGTAAATTGCGGGCGGGACAACTGAGCGAATGAAGGTTTCGAGCGAATCAAACCCCAACGATTTAAGCATCTTGGCGGCCTGAGCCTCACCGGGACCGATATGCCGTCGGACGAACTCGCCCTCCCCTTCGGCGCGGGCGGCGTTGGAGAGTAATTGAGTGAAGCTGTCTTGCATGGCTTTTTCCCTCGGAAATTCGCCTAACAAAACCACAACTTTGACCGCTTGAAAACAACCTAACGGGCTCGTCAAATGAACGGGCGCGGTAGCCGACCACCGAAACGTTTGGTATGTTGCGGCTAGAGGTTCCCGGGGGAATGGACCGCGAAGCACAGCTGAAGTTACTCGAATCCGAAACATTCGATATTCTCGTTATTGGTGGAGGCGCAACGGGCGCCGGCATTGCGCTAGACGCCATCAGCCGAGGCCTGAAGGTCGCTTGCGTCGAGCGCGACGATTTTGCTTCCGGCACCTCCAGCCGAAGCACCAAATTGATCCACGGCGGTGTGCGCTATTTAGAGCGAGCGGTTCTCGACCTAGATCGGGGCCAATACGAACTAGTCAAAGAAGCCCTCCATGAACGTTCCATTTTGCTGCGCATTGCGCCGCACCTGACACGGTTTCTGCCGTTACTCACGCCGCTCTACCACCGCACGGAAGTTCCGTACTATTACGCCGGCTTGAAAATGTACGACTGGCTCGCGGGCGATCAAGAGGCGCCGCCAAGCCGCTACGTTTCCTCCCGAGAAGCGCTACAGCATTGCCCCATGCTAAAGACCGAGGGCTTGCGCGGTGGAGTGGTGTATTACGACGGCCAGTTCGATGATGCCCGCATGAATCTCTCGATCCTTTTGCGCGCGACAGAGCTCGGCGCGGTGGCAGCCAACCATGTGGAAGTTACGGGCTACACCAAACGCGATGGAAAAATCAGCGGAGTAAAACTGCGCGATACCCTCACTCTCGAAACATTTAATGCGCGCGCCAAAATCGTCATCAACGCCGCGGGCCCCACGGCAGATGCCCTTCGGCTCATGGACAACCCAAAGTGCAAGCCGTTGCTCAAAGCCAGTAGCGGCGTCCACATCGTGCTCGACCGCCAATTCAGCGCTTCCGAAATGGGAATTCTGATTCCCAAAACCGAAGATGGGCGCCTGATTTTTTTGCTGCCCTGGCTGGGCCATACGCTAGTGGGAACCACCGATAACCCCGCTAAGGTAGAAGCCAACCCCCGCGCCAGCGACGAAGATGTCGCCTACATTTTGCGCCAGTTGAGCAACTATGTGGCCACGCCCATCACAGAGAAAGATATTCGGGCCCGCTGGTGCGGCCTGCGCCCGCTCGTGCAAAGCCCCGACAGCACATCTACAGCCAAACTTTCGCGCGAACACGCCATCGAAGTACTGCCGTCGGGATTACTAACCATTGTCGGCGGCAAGTGGACCACATACCGCAAGATGGCATTGGACGCGGTGGACGAAGCCATCCAGGCCGCCAAGTTAAAACCGAAAAACGAAAGCAAAACGGAAAATATTTTCTTAGCCGGAGGAGCGGGGTTCGCTCTCGCTTATGCCGACGAGCTGCATGCTAAATACGGCTGGGATCTCGCCACCTGCAAGTACTTGAACCGCGCTTACGGAGATCGTTCCAAGCAAGTAGCGGAGATCGCCGCCGAAGGTTGGGACGCAGGCCTGGTAGAAGGCGGTCCCTATATGGAAGCCGAGGTGCTTTACGGCGCTCGCTTCGAATGCGCCCGTACTTCGGTCGACGTTTTGGCCCGTCGCTTGCGCCTTAGTTTCCTCGATCAAAAAGGCGCGCTGGCCGCCCTGCCTCGCGTTTCGCAATTGCTCGCCCAAGAACTCAAGTGGGATGCCGAACGGCGCGATCGCGACCTCAAAGACGCACGGGCTTACCTCAGCCGCTGACTACTTGGCGGCGCGCACCACGGCGGCTACCATTGCCTGTTGCACCAACGCCGTTTCCCCAATCGCACCAGAACAGGTAAATTCTATCGACGGAAAACGGGTTCTGATAGCGTCCACCAAGGAGGGGATATCTTTTTGCATATGCGCTCCCCCGCCCGAAAGAAAAACCGGAAACACTTGGATTCTGCGCACCCCAGTCGCTACCAACTCATCGACTACCGTGGGCAGCGAAGGCTCACTCATTTCCATAAAGCAAAGCTTGCATGGGATGCTGGGCACGTGCGTTTGCAGCGTTTCCACCAAAGACACGAAGGGAGCCGCCCAGCGTGGGTCCCGGCTGCCGTGCGCAATGAGGACCCATGCTTGCCGGGTTGTTTTTTCGGTATGCGAACGGTGAGGAATGCTGATGGCTTCGAGCGAATTCCCATCGGGGTCGGCCAAATAAAAACCAAAACTTCCGTCCCGGTGGAGATCCACCTTGCTAACCGTTACCCCCTGCTGGCTCAGTCGGGCGTGCAGTTGTTCGATGTCGGCGCGACAGGAATAAACCAGACCTGTGTGGGTTTGGTGGCTTCCTCGTTTCTCATTCACCGATACTGATTTCACCGGCACCAAACTGAGGTACGTATCCCCCAAGTAAAGCATCGCCCAATCGGCGTCGCCTGCGTAGTAGGATTCAAACCCGAGTTTTTCTCGGTAAAACGCCACCGATCGTGCCAGATCCGTACATTCCAATGCGGCATGCCGCAGACCCATCGCACCAGATAAAATAGCCATGGCGCTAAACTCGCACGCCGCACAACTACGGTCAAAGCCGTTTGCGATTTCACATGCAGGATTTATAGAGGGCGAGGGCTTTGTCGCGTTGAGTGGAGTGATCCACGATAGGGGCTGGGTAGCCCGGCACATTCTGCGGCCGATGAAGCGCGTCGCCAGAAAGGCCGCGCAGTTCGGGAATGTACTTTCTGATGTACTCGCCACTCGGATCGAATTTTTCGCTCTGTAAATAGGGATTAAAAATGCGGAAGTACGGCTGGGGATCGCAGCCAGTGCTGGCCGCCCATTGCCAGCCTCCGTTGTTGGGGGCGAGATCGCCGTCGAGCAATTTTTCCATGAAGTAGCGCTCGCCCCAACGGTAATCGATCAAAAGATCCTTGGTCAGAAACGAGGAGACCACCATACGCACTCGGTTATGCATCCAACCCGTTTGATTGAGCTGACGCATTCCCGCGTCTACCAATGGATAACCCGTGCGGCCCGTTTTCCAAGCTTCGAACCAGTCCGGCCGATTTTCCCACGCCAGATTCGCAAAGCGAGATTGGAAGACTTCCGTTTCAACGTGAGGAAATTGGAACAAGATATAATAATAAAACTCACGCCAAATAAGCTCCGCCAGAAACTTCGGCTTCCCGCCGCTGGCTTTTTTGTCGTAGTACTTCAAGTCTAAGTACGCGATCACCTGCGGAACGGTGAGCGAACCGTTTTTGAAATAAATCGAAAAATGCGACGTACCCGAAACGGCGGGCAAATCTCGCGCGTCTGCGTAGTCCTTCACCTTGGGGGCAAAAGCTTGCAGCGCACGAAACGCTGCCAGCGAGCCTGCCTGCGGCAAAGGGATACCCGCTTTCACGGTTGCCACATAATGATCCAGTCGATCTTCAAAACCCGCGGCCAACTTTTCCCAGGTGAGCGAAAAGAGTGAGGGCGTTTCGCCCTTCAAACGCTTGCCGAGGTAGTCCAAGCCCGCCTTCTGCCCGGCCACTCGATCCTGAATTTTCTCGAGCTGGAAAACATCCAACCAGCGACGGGAAAACGGCGTGAAGACTTGGTAAGGGCGATCGGGCTTTTCAATTTCGTGGGGCTCGACCAGAACATGATCCGGCTGGGTCCACAGCCCCACGGACCAATCCACCTGCAACAGGCGAGTCATTTTCTCGTCGCGGGCTCGGGCAAAGGGCTCGTAGTCCCGATTGAAACTCACCAGCCCCGGCAAACCTGCGCCGCTTTTTTTCAAGCCGGTGAGAAGCCGCTGGAAGGCATCTACAGGGCCTCCCTCCAACACCAAGAGATCGGACCCCAACGCCCGCAATTCCTCTCGCAAGGCGTGCAAAGTTTGCAGGAAAAAGGCAAATCGATCGCGGGAAAAATCAGAGCGAGCGAGGAAGACGGGGTCGAAACAGAAAAAGCCCACCACGCGTCCCTGGTGTTTTTTCCAGTTATGCGCAAGAGCGGGATTGCCTGCGACACGCAGGTCGCGACGGAACCAGTGAACGCCGTAAGGAGTTTGCATCAGCGGGGCTTAAAGTACTCTTCCATGAAGACGCGGGCAAGATAGGAAGCTTTCACCCGCCAGAGATCTTCGTTAACGGTGAGAGCGGCGAGCGCAATCCGCCGATCGGCAGAGCGGACATACCCCACAAACCAATCGCATTTGCCTTTGGGCGCGAGCCCCTTGAGCGAGCCGGTTTTGCCACCGATTTCCAGGTCTCGGTACGCTTTCTTGGTGAGCAAGCTGCGAAACGCGGACCGGGAGGTACCGGTGGCCACGGTCTCATGCATGAGAGTCCGCAGCTCCAGAGCCGTCTCGGGCTTAATAGCGACCGACGTCGGATTGGGGTGGGCCTCGTAAACCAAACCGCCGCCGGGCAAAGACAGCGCTTCTACCAGATAGGGCTCCATCATCACCCCATCATTAGCTACCGCAGCTGCCATCAAAGCGCCCTGCAAAGGGCTCATGGAGGACACACGGTTAAAGCCCGACGCCAACTCCGCAAAACTCCACGCTTCGGTTCCGCCCAATTGCAGCGAGCCCGCTTCGACCGGCAAGTCGGTAGTGATGGCTTTATTGAATTGGAAACGTTCGGCGTAATCCTGCAACTGCATCGGCTCCAAAACATACATGCCGATCTTTCCAAAAACCGTATTCACTGACTTCGCAAAGGCCTCACGCAAAGTCATCTGCCGGGTCCAACGGTTTTGCGATTGATCGGTAACATTGCGTCGATAAAGCGTGTGGTTTGCGCCATTAAACGGGATCACCGTGTCTGCACTCAACACGCCCTGGTCCAACGCGGCCGCCGCGGTCACGATTTTGAAAACTGAGGCCGACGGAAAACTTGCCTTGAGCGCCAGATTTTCCGGATCGATTTTCGAATGCGTATAACTGGCCAACACCAAAACCTTGCCGGTGGCCGCATCCAACGCCACAAAGGCTGCATAGTCCGGGCGGTACTGCTGCAAAAGCTTTTCTATTTTCGCCTGAAACGGCAGTTCGAGCGTGTAGCGGGCGATCGCTTTGAGGTTTTCGCCGGGTAGCGCCACTTCTATCTCGTTGGGGAATTGGCTGGTGCGCAACGAAGGCCGCAGGGTTTGGGCTATCTGTCCCTTGCTCACCCGCGAAACAGCAGCCGACTCGCCGTGTTTATGGATCGTCAGGCGAACGAACACGGTGGCCATGACAGCCCAAGCCGCCACGCCCAAAAGGAGTCGCCTATCCCATCGGAATCGTTTTCGTTTCATTTTTCCTAATTGAGTTCCCTCATTCTAACTTTGAGCCTGCCGCCATGCAAGATAGACTGCCGCCGATGGCCTCTTACTTGGCAAATAAACGGGTTTTACTATCGGTCGGCCCCATGCGTACCGCGCTGGACGCCGTGCGTTTCATCCAAAACCGGTCGTCGGGGACCATGGGCCTGGTAATCGCCCAGGCACTGCGTAAACAAGGCGCTCGGGTTTCCATCTTGTTGGGTCCCGTGGGCGAGGCGCAACGCGCACGGTTTGAAGGTTTTGACATCACGGAATACGAAACCGCTGCGGACTACGGAAGTGCGCTCCGGCGTCTTTTTCCAGCGTGCGACATCTTTTTTTCAGTCGCGGCCGTTTTGGACTTTGAGGTGCAAGCGGTAAAGACCAAGTGGGCGCGCGAAGATTTGGGCACCACTCTTTCATTGCCTATCGTTCCAGTGCCCGACTTTGCCGCGTGGGCCGGTCACCATAAACGTGTTGATCAGCAGGTAATTGCGTTTGCCGTCGAGACAGGGCCTGAATTGCAGGCCCGCGCGGAAGCCAAGCGAGCTAAGAAGAACGCCAACGCCATCGTCGCCAACCCAGCCGTCGACGGCCTTGGACCCGATGCCGATCGCAATGAATTTTGGGTACTGCGTCCCGGCAGGCCCGCTGTACATTTGGGGCCAGCGGCAAAAGCCGATCTTGCCGAACCCTTGCTCGATACACTCTTTGGGAAAGGTGCGTGAATGCGTCCCGTTCCTCTCACTCCGCGCGTTTTAGAATTCGCGTACCGACAGGGGTATTTCCCCATGTGCGATCCCGATAGCGGGGAAACCAACTGGTACCGACCGGACCCGCGCGCGATTCTGCCACTGGACGGTTTCCACTGTTCGCAGAGCCTGGCGCGGCGACTGAAGAAAGAAAGTTGGCAGATCACCCGCAATCAGGCTTTTGCCGAAGTCATGCGCCACTGCGCCGATCGCGAGGAAGGCAGTTGGATAAGCGAGGAGTTTATCGACGCTTACACCGCCTTGCAGCAAAGTGGCCGCGCGCACTCGCTGGAAGTCTGGCTCGCCGGTAAATTAGTGGGCGGGGTTTATGGTGTGGCACTCGGTGGGGGATTCTTTGCTGAAAGCATGTTTCACCGGGTTACCGATGGTTCCAAGGTGGCTCTTTACCATTTGGTAAAGCGTCTGGGTGAGTGCGGCTACGTTTTACTAGAAACCCAGTTTCTCACTCCCCACCTCCAAAGCCTCGGCGCCATCGAAATACCGGACGCTGAATATGAGCAGCGCCTCAAGCAGGCCCTTCAAGTCCAGCCTGGCTCGTTCGCCTGACGTCTAGAAAGATAAAATTGAAAAGCCCTCGAAAGCCTATAGACTTTTCGTATGCGCACCGCGCTTCTTATCGCGTTCTTGTTCACGACGGCCGTTGTCCATGCCGGCGAACAAAAGCCTTCACCGCTTTGCTTTGATTTTTCTAAAGCGGTCAATGAGCCGCTGCTCAGGCCTATCCCTTTGCTCAAAGACGAAGATAATTTCGAAACCGGCTCCGCCCCCTACGAAGTGATCTGGTCCGCGGCGCGCGGAGTAGTGAACCTCCCCGTTTCTAAAGTTGTTCCGTGGCTACTCGATCACTCGGAATGGAAAGATCTCTCGCGTACCAAGCTCACGCTGGAAAAACTGCCCAGCCCCCACTACCTTGAGCTGCATCGACTTTCTGTCGACGCAAATGTGTTTGCTTTCATCTGGCTACATTGGGTGGAAGAATGGGCTTACCGCATTCTCAAAGGCACAAAAGCGTCACCCAAGACACTGCTAGTTTCTTATCAGAAGGTAGAAGGCACCGGGCATATAACCCGACTTTGCGGATCCGTCTTGGTGAACGCACTGGGGAATAACAAAAGCGACGTTTTCTTTTACGAAGAAGCTAAGGCCGATCGCTACGAAGCGCACAACATTCGCGAAATGCAGGTTTCCAACCTATTTCATCTGCGCCAGCTCATTGCTGGAAAGAAAAAATAAATCAGCAAAACGTCCAAACGACGAGCAGCAAAAGCGTGAGCGGGGCTGTAATGCGTAAAAGAGATTTCATGGCGATGCGACGCATAATATAGATAAAAAGATAAAGAACAAGCACTTACTGCACTAGGTCGCACACCGATTAGTCGTGCGCGTCAGCGGGGAGTGTCGTCTGGCTCAAAATAAATTCGGCCAATTCCCGAAAGGCACCGTGCCCGCCTCGGCTCTCCAAAACCAAATGCACCGAAGATCGTACCGTCTGCACTCCATCTGCGGGGCTCGCTGATAAACCGGCCTGGCGGAGCACTTTCAGATCGTTGATATCGTCGCCAATGTAGGCGATTTGATCCCAGCTCACACCTAGCCGAGCCACCAACGAAGTCACGAGCGAGTGTTTATCGCGGCACCCCAGGTGGAGTTCTTTGATACCGAGTTTTTCTGCGCGCCGCTGGACCGAGGGAGATTTTTCACCGGTCACGATAGCCGTTTCAATTCCCGCCAAACGCAGCCGTTTCACGCCCATGCCATCGCGCATATTAAACCGTTTCATTTCTTCGCCGCGTTCGGAATAGTAAACTCCACCGTCGGTTAATACGCCGTCGCAATCAGTCAGCACCCATCGGATTGCCGCCGCTCGTTTTTTTAATTCCGGTGTCATTTGGCTTTTAGGTAGTAGCTTTCGCCGCCCAGCGCGTTTTTAATTAAGCCCAAAGACTTAAGCTGCAAAGCCAACTCGGTCCACCGCGCATCGGCCATGGAACCCAAACCCGCCGCTTTAGTGGCGGCAGTCTCAATTAACGGCTTTTGAATCTGGGCGCTTTTCTCGAGTGTCGGCAAATCCATACTGGGATTCAACTTGTGCATCACTTCATTGGCAGGTTTAGGATCTTGCAAATAAGTCTTCCATCCCGCATCCACCGCTCGGACAAACGCAGCCACGGTCTGCGGATCTTTTTGCAGCAACGCACGCCGTGTGATGACCACGGTGGTGTAAGGATTAAAGCCCGTATCCGCCACCAGGAATGCCTGAGTCTTGATGCCCTTGAGATCTGTGAGAATGGGTTCAGAGGTGACGAAACACTGCTGGGTGATCAAGGGGTTTTCCGAAAGCTGGGTGATGCCACCCAAGTACGGCACTACTTTAGCTTTCATGGGCCCGAATTTTTTTTCTAAGAAAAGAAAATACGGCAGGCCCCGTTGCACTGCTAAAATTCCGGCTGAAAAAGTATCTTCAATTTTCTTCAAGTTCCGATCCGCGCGCACCAACAAAGCTTGGGGATTGGTTTGATAAACAGCGTAGAGCGCAACCACGTCCGTTCCGCGATCGCGCGAAATCACAATCTCATCTGCAGAGGCGATTCCAAAATCCGCCCGTCCGGCGGCAACCATTTGAACGGTCGGAGTCCCGACTCCCCCGGTTTGAATATCGACAGTGAGCTTTTGGTTGGCGTAGGCGCCACTCATTTGGGCGGCGTAAAACCCACCGAATTCCGCTTCCGGTTTCCAATTGAGCATCAGCTTAATGGGGGCCGCGCTCGCCAACGCGCTTCCGAAAACTATCAAAACTAAAATCCACCGAGTCATACAACCTCCCGGCGCCGGGGTTCCCAGCGCTCCAGTGCCACTCGGTTTAGCACGTCGATCCCGGCAATGGCTAGCGCCCCCAAAACCGACGCCAGAAAAACCGCCGCAAAAACCTTATCCAAACGCTGCTGTGTGCGAGCGGCATCAATCACGCTTCCCAATCCCCCTCCGCCAATAAACTCGCCCACGATCGCACCAATCACCGCCAACCCAGCCGCAATCCGCAGGCCAGTCAAGATACTGGGTAGCGCCATAGGTAAAACCAACTTGAGCAGCGTGGCGGAGCGCGACGCCCCGTAGAGTCGGAATAGCTCCCGCAACTCAGGTCCCGTGGAGCGCAAACCCGTCAAACTAGCCATAATCACAGGAAACAGACTCGCGATAAAAGCCGAAGCCACCACCGTCGGAGAGCCATAGCCAAACCAAATTACAAGCAACGGCGCCACCGCGATAATCGGTACTGTCTGGAAAATTACAGCATAGGGATACAAAGCCCGGAAGGCCCACGTGGAAGAATGCAGTGCGATGGCTAAAGTTATCCCGAGGCAGCTACTCAGTGCAAAACCCAAGAACGCACAAAACGCCGTAATCGCAAACGCACCAAAAAGCTCGTTCGCCTCATGCATCAGCGCCCGAGCCACCGCCGAAGGCGGCGCCAACAAATAATCCGCCACCCACCCGGAACGACAAGCGCCCTCCCAGCCGATGAGCAAAACCACAAAAACCAATAACGGCGGGACGCCTATACGCGCTTTCACAGCTGCACCCTTTGTAAGTTTTCAAAACGGGTGCGGCAGTCCTGTACCAAGCCCGCAAATTCCGGAGTGCGTCGCAATGCTTCGTTGCGTTCGCCTAAATTAACCTCCAAGGTGTCGCCAATTCCCCGGCGAGCGGTGGAAAAAACCAGTACCCGATTGGCCAAGAAAACCGCCTCGCTGAACGAATGGGTGACCAATACTACCGTCATGCGACGGGCCGACCAAAGCTGGCGCAGCTCTTCTTCCAAGTGCACGCGACTAAGCTCGTCCAAAGCAGCGAAAGGCTCGTCCAACAAAAGCAAATCGGGCGAAGTCACCAGCGCGCGGGCCAACGACACCCGCATTTTCATCCCACCCGAAAGTTGGTTCGGGTAAAGATCCCCTTCTCCACCCAAGCCTACTTGAATGAGCGCCTGGCGCGCTCGCTCATTGCGTTCGGCGCGAGCCACCGACTGCAATTCAAGCGGCAAACAGACGTTTTGCAAAACGGTACGCCAGGGCAAGAGGTGAGACTCTTGGAACACAAATCCTGGGCGAGGCCCCGGCGCCGTCGACAAAGCACCGGAATCAGGCCGGTCGAGCCCCGCCAAGAGGCGCAAGAGCGTGCTTTTGCCACAGCCCGACGGGCCGACCACCGAGATGAAATCTCCGGAGGCGACCGCCAAATCTAGATTCTGGAAAACGATTCTATCGCCGTAGGCTTTGGATACTTGTTGGAGAGATAGCGAAACGCCGCGTGGCTGAACGGACATACTCTCTTTTTACACTAAGGACCCTGGGCTTGGATGCAAGAATCCAAACTGGAGGTCGTGCCGACCGCTTTTCGCGAGAGGACGTCATACAAAATCCAACTATCGCCTGCGCAAAAATCTCCATTGCAGGCGCAAACTTTGGAGTGCCGCGCTTCACGGGTCGCTTTGGTGCAGAATTCCTGCTGTCCCGAAGCCCCTAATAAATTGGAATCGGTCCAGGCCTTTTCGTTCACTACCGTCGGTTTACGCCCACGAAAATTGTAAGTGCCGGTATTGGTGCAGACCACGCCCGCAGAGGCGTTGCGCGTCAATTCCAGACAATCACCGAGCGAAGTCCCAAAACGACCGTACGCAAAAGCGGATGCGGTGTGAGTGGGGCGCCACGGGCGCGCTCCTAATTCGGTATGGCTGCAGACCATGCCGGCGTGTGCAGACCGCACCGAAACTTGGCAGTCGTCGAAAGATGTGGGGTTGCCGAGCTTTCTCGTTGATTTTGCAATGGTGGGGTACCAGTCGCCGCCAAAACGCGCGCAAACCACCCCTTCCCTTGCCACTAGTGACGCAGCCTCGCATTCCACCTGACTAAGTGCATCGCCGATGGCCACCCCATCGCCGCGCTCCAGAATGAATTGAGCGCCTGCCTGGGAGCAAAACACCGCTGTGGGCACCACCATTGCGTCATCCCAAGCAAAATCCGCCGAAACCGTGACCACAGCCAAGGAGCCGGCGAGAGCGAAAAGTTTTTTCATGGTAATTTCATTGTACCTTGGCCAACCGGCGAAATAAAATGAAGGGACCGCAACCCTTCTGAGGACTCAATGTACAATCGCTTGGGCATTTGGCAGTCCGCGTCGGACCCTTCTACTCCACCCGAGGAGCCGGGCCCCATTCTTTCTCGCCTTCAACCCGTCACGCCCCCCGATCCGTTTCAAGCTGCCAAATACCTTTCTGTGCCACTGGAAATGATCCCGACGGATCTGCCGTTGGCTTGCGCACTTTACGTGCGCATTTCAGACAAGTTTGTTCAGCTGCGCAAGGTGGGCGATATGCTCACCGCTGCGCGCGCCAAGGCGTTAGCCGTGCCGTCCGGCGGTGTCATTTACGTTTCATTGGCAGAGTGGAATTTGCTTTTGCATTCGCTCGAGGCCGTAGCCATTGCCACCGAAACCCTCCAGGATCCCAGCGATGATTTAACCAAAGCGCTGCGGGTCCGCAGCCTTCTGATCGCTTACGCCCGCGAGATGGAGCTAAAACGCGCTTTTACTCCCGAGCTTTTCAACCGACTCAGATCACTCGGCGATGAGTTGGCACGCGTGATCCACGAAAAGCCGGAATTCTCCCATTTGCTCCTGCGGCGATTCCAAGATCCATCGCTCTACCATGTTAACCACGTAATCAATGTGGCCATTTACAGTCTAGCCGTAGGCAAGAAACAAGACTTGGATTTGAACTCCATGAAGCAACTGGCCACGGCGGCTCTTGTCCACAACGTGGGCAATACTTTGGTGCCGGCGGAATTACTTTTCAAAGCGGGGGAATTAACCGTGGAGGAGAAAAATACCGTCGATACTCATAGCCTCAACGGCGCTGGAATTTTACAAGAAATGAAGGCCTCCAAAGAAACGGTACTCACCGCCATCCAACACCACGACCGCTATGACGGCAGAGGTCTTGTTGGCCGCCCGGCGGGTAACGACTTGCATTTGTTTGCGCGAATTTGCAGTATTGCCGACGTATTTGACGCCATCACCACGCATCGCCCGTATCAGCTACGCCCCCTACCGCCCCAGGCCGCAGTGAGACGCATGGCCGAAATGCAGGGCAAATTCGACCCCACTATTTTACCAACGGTAGCGGCGCAAGCCCAATGGAAGCTCTAAGACGGTGGGGTAAGTGAACCGACGAATGTCGTAAGCCGATGCGCACGTCTTTGCAGCATCAGGGAAATGGCGTCGGACAACTGCCCCAAAGTATCCATCGGGAAAGCACCCAAGAACGCTTTGCCGGAGCTCGGGTCGGCGAAATAGGCCTGCAGCACGGGCCAGGTTTTCAGCAACTCTCTAAAGCCGATGGACCGCACTAAGAAGGCGGTGAGCGGGGAACTCTTCAAGCCAGTTTCGGTTTCTTGATCCGCGTTCTTGTCCAACAAGCGCAACAAGCGGATTTCCATCTCATCCCCTCGGGTATTGTTACCGTCTAGCACCGGCAGGTATTTCTCTACTCGATCCTCGGGCGACCCCAGATTGGAAAGCTCGCCCATCAAAACTGGCAGACCAAGATTGCGGCCCAAAGTCCCCGAAAGCGCTTCCAATAATCCCAAGCTAATGAGCTTTAAGCGAAAGTAGTACCGCGCCTCCTCCACCCGCCGAGTGGCATTGGATAGCAATATTCGGTATTCCTCGGCGCTTGGCTCGTCGTCAAAACGCTGAAAAATCACCTCCGGCTCCAAATGGGAGAAAAAGTGCTCCATTTTTTCCAAGGCACCGCGGTAGCCCTCGACGGTGTAGCTGGCAGGGCTGCGCAAAAGCGGATTGATTTCGGGAACCAATTCCCAAGTATTCTTCAAGAACCGAGTGGCGCTCTCTCCACCGAAATTAGAAACGTCTTGGTTGGCCAATTTCACTGCACGACGCACCATGGGGCGCAGCTCGGTTTCTTGGAAGCCGAGCTGGTACAAAGTATTCACTCGCCGCAAACGCTCTACCAAAGTATCGGTGGGCGACTTCCCGTCCACTGTTTTGCGGAAAGGGATGGTGGCCTCTATGCAAACCGCGATTTGCACGATTTGCGAAAGAGTCATAAACGGAGACAAAACGCTGCCAGCAGCTAAAGCACTCAGAAATTCATTTTGTCCCCCGTTGGGCGGCAAGAAGTCGCCGGGAGAAAACCCAAAAATATCCATCACCGGGCGCGCAAAAGGAAATTGGGTAAACGGCACGTCGCGCCGCAAATACAACCCTGAATCTTTTTCCTGGGCGAAGAGCGCAATATGCCGGGCCACATTGATTCCCACGCCTTGATCCACCTGGAAATAAACCAGGTCGTGGAAGAACGCGGCCAAAACGGAGAGGGCGTCGCCGCCACTTCCCACGTGCACCACGTGCTCGGGATTGTGAAAAAACCTTCCCGAACCGAGCATCGATCCACTGACCAAATCCGTTATTTCATCCAGTTGGGCGGGGGGCACCTCCACCCGAAGGGCCGCAAAGGCCGGGGCTATAAAGTCTCGCAACCTTTGACTAGCTTCGCTCTGTTTTGACATGGATAGATTAAGGATATTCACCAATAACGCCGCTGACAAGCTCGGCCCCGCACTCGTGTCTGGGATGGCGCAGCAACGGGGAATCGGCTTCCCTTTTAGGAAGAGGTCTGGTTAAATCGTTGCCCTATGCTAGACCAAACTCCTTCACAAAAAACCCAGGGCACAATGAAAACCTCCAACCACAAACAAGCCGATTTTCACGACTACAAAGTTTGCAAAGAAGCCATGGAAGACCCCCAGGTCTTCGCTCGGCTGGCCGAATGGGGCCGTAAGGAAATCGAAATCGCTGAAACCGAAATGCCGGGCTTAATGGCCTTGCGCAAAGAATTCGGCGCCTCCCAACCACTCAAGGGCGCGCGCATTTCCGGCTGTCTCCACATGACCATCCAAACGGCGGTTTTGATCGAAACCCTCACCGCATTAGGCGCTGAAGTCCGCTGGTCTTCCTGCAATATTTTCTCGACCCAAGATCACGCAGCGGTCGCCATCGCAGCGGCAGGCATTCCGGTTTTCGCTTGGAAGGGCGAAACCGAAGCCGAAGCCAATTGGTGTATCGAGCAAACGATCGTCGGCTGGGGTGAAAAAGGCTACAACCTCATTTTGGACGACGGCGGTGATTTGACCAACATGATGCACGAGGAGCGGTTTGCCGACTACATGAAGCAAATCATCGGCCTGTCGGAAGAAACTACCACCGGCGTGCACAACCTCGAAAAATTGCTCAAACAGGGCAAATTGAAAGTGCCCGCGATTAACGTCAACGACTCGGTCACCAAATCCAAGTTTGATAACTTGTACGGCTGCCGTGAATCGCTGGCCGACGGGATCAAGCGCGCCACCGACGTCATGCTCGCCGGTAAGGTCGTCGTTGTTGCCGGTTACGGCGACGTAGGCAAAGGTTGCGCCGTTTCGATGAAGAGCTACGGATCGCGCGTTCTCATCACGGAAATCGATCCCATTTGCGCGCTCCAAGCGGCAATGGAAGGCTACGAAGTCGTAACGATGGAAACCGCCGCTAAGGTGGCCGACATTTTCGTTACTGCCACGGGCTGCGTCGACATCATCACTGAAAAACATTTCTCGTCGATGAAATCCGGCGCGATTATCTGCAACATTGGCCACTTCGATATCGAAATCGACATGGCCTGGTTGAATGAAAATTCGACGATGCAGGAAATCAAACCTCAGGTCGACATGCACACCTTAAAAGACGGCCGCAAGGTTATCGTCTTGGCCAAAGGCCGCCTGGTGAACTTGGGTTGCGCCACTGGCCACCCCTCGTTCGTGATGAGCAACTCGTTTACCAATCAGGTGATGGCGCAAATCGATCTGTACACGCAGCGCGCCAAGTATTCCAAAATCGGTGTCTACCGCTTGCCCAAGGAACTCGACGAAAAAGTCGCGGCCTTGCATTTGGAGAAAATCGGCGTACAGCTGACCAAGCTGAGCGAAAAACAATCGAAGTACCTCGGTATGGGCAATAACGGCCCGTTCAAACCCGAGCACTACCGCTACTAGTCATTGAAGGCCTTGCGGGGAGCGCAAGCGACGAAGCCATCGCGTGGTAGAACACGGGATTGCCGCATTGCTTCACTCCTCGCAAAGGCCTGTTTTTTTCAAATAACTCACCGCATCCCCTACTTGCCGTATTGAAAATCGGGCGCCAAAGCCTGATACTTAAAGAAGTCCCTTTTCCGACGCAAAAGCTCCGCGTCACACCCCTCCCCAGGACTTCAGTGGCAATTATCAAATACAAGTTTCCGGGCACAGCTCCCGACTCCAACGTGCACGTGAATATTCCATCGCGCACGTCTGGGCACTTTCCCACCAACCAGAAAACCATCTGGGCTATCGGCGGCGGCAAGGGCGGCATCGGTAAGACCATCCTTACCTCCAATATGGCGGTCTACCTCAGCTGGCTCAATAAACGAGTCGTCGTGGTGGATTTGGATCTCGGTGGATCCAATTTGCACACGAGCTTGGGTGTCGCGTCCCCCACACGC
This sequence comes from uncultured Pseudobdellovibrionaceae bacterium, assembly GCA_964492125.1. GTDB lineage: Bacteria > Bdellovibrionota > FAC87 > UBA2466 > UBA2466 > JAIEOG01. Next base: position 24,588 of record CAZBJE010000041.1, read on the forward strand.
ACGCTGAGTGACCTAATCACCGGGGTTACCGACGATATCCACGACTTGTTGCAACCCACGCCAATCCGCAACTTACAGATCATCTCCGGCGCCCAAGATCCAGTAGGGATCACCAATCTGCGCCACATTCAAAAAGCACGCTTGATGCGCAAGCTGTCCGAAATCGACGCCGATTTTATTTTGCTCGATCTAGGCGCAGGAACTAGCAGCAACACTTTGGATTTTTTTCTGGCCGCCGATCAAAAAATCGTCCTGGTCACACCTGAACCCACCAGCATCGAGAATGCGTACCGCTTCATTAAACTCGCGTTCTACCGGATGCTCCGCTCCAGTACGCCGTCCCCCCATGTTCGCCATTTGGTCGAGCAGGCCATGGATTTGAAAGCAACGGGCGGCATCCGTACGCCGAAAGACTTGCTTGCTGAAGTACGCCGCCTCTCCCCTACCGAGGGAGCCGACCTCCAGCAACGAATGGAGCAGTTCAGAATTTCTATCGTCGTCAACCAGGTACGCGCAAAATCCGAAGCCGACATCGGCAAATCGGTTCTGCTTGTTTGTGAGCGATACTTTGGGATGTCGGTCGACTATATGGGCTATCTTCCGTACGATAGCGCTGTATGGCAGTCGATTCGTCACCGTGTCCCGTTTCTGGTCGACGCGCCCAATAGCGTGGCGGTCACGCACTTGGAAGCCATCATGCGCAACTTGTTGCGCACGCCCCAAGCGAAAGCCGGATGAAAAAAGAAGAAAACTATTACGAATTGCTCAAAGTGGATCGCAAAGCGACGGTCTCCGAGATTGTTACTGCGTACCACTCAGCTAAAAATGCATTTTCCAAAGACTCTCTGGCCATCTACTCGCTGTTTACAGCGGAGGAAACCGAAGACGTCTTGAAAAAACTAGAAGAGGCGTATCTCACATTGTCCAATCTGGATCGCAAACGCGAATACGATAAAAAAGTCGGCGGCGAAAATGTCTCCCCTCCGGCTCCTAAGTCGACTGAGCCTCCTCGCTCCAGTTTCATCACCGTCACCGTACCAGGAGCGACTGCGGTCGCGCACAGACCTACTCCCGTGGCTGCCCCCGCCGCTGCCCCAGTGGCCGTTACACCTCCCGCGGCCACACTCGCACCGTCAGTTGAAGCCCCCGTCCAAGAGGCACCTCCCGCGGAGGCCTCGGTGAACGGCGCCTGGCTACGCGGCGCACGCGAACAGCATGGGATGACGATCGAAGACGTTTCCCGGCTCACCAAAATCCCCCTATCTACTTTGAAAGCCATCGAAACGGACAATCTCCCCAAGCTCCCAGCCCGGGTTTACCTGCAGGGTTTCGTGAGCAACCTGCTCAAGGTGTACAAAATCGACGGCAAGACCACCAAACTCTACCTCGAAACCATAGATCGACTCCTCAGACCGCCCACCATGAGCTAGGGTAGCCGCCATGGCCGGCAGTATTTCTCTCACCATCACCCAAGCCCACCTCGGCGAAGGCAAACAGCGGCGTCTGGACGCCCTACTGGCTGAGTTCGCTTCAGAAAGCCGCTCGTTCCTCCGGCAGCAAATCAACAACGGGCGGGTCCGCCTGAACGGCAAGGTCGTCACCAAACCCAATCAAAGCGTCCGACTCGGGGATACCATCGAAGGCGAGTGGGTCTTGCCCCCGGCCAACCCCGAGGTCCACGCAATTGCAGCCGACCTGCAGATCGTTTTTGAAGACGCCGATCTCTTGGTACTCAACAAACCCCAGGGCATGGTGGTACACCCTGCGCCCAGCCACCAAGGCGCCACCTTGGTGCACCATTTGCTGCACCACCTTGAAAACGAAGAAGACTTTAACGACACCGACAGTGATCGGCCGGGAATCGTGCACCGGCTCGACAAAGGCACCAGCGGCCTTTTACTCGTCGCGAAAAACAGAGCCACCCAAGAAGCGCTCTCGGCTCAGTTCAAGGATCGGCTCATAAAGAAAACCTACGAAGCCCTTGCCTGGGGCCAGCTTCCCGGTGCCGGGCGTTTCCATTCCGAAATTGGACGCGATCGCGCCAACCGCCGCAAAATGAGTTCCCGCACACAAAAAGGCCGCGAAGCGATTACCGATTGGAAAGCTCTGCGCGTTTTTCGCCACTTCACGCACGTCTCGCTTTCGCCGTTTACGGGCCGCACGCACCAGCTGCGCGTGCATTTATCGGAAGAAGGCCACCCAATTGTGGGCGATCCCCTTTACGGCAGCGGACTTACCGAAACCCGTCGCCGAGATCTCGGGCCGCAGTGGACAGCGAGGGTGCAAGCGCTCGAAGCGACTTTCCTGCACGCTCGCCGGTTGCAATTCAACCACCCAGTGAGTGGATTGCCCCAAACCTTCGAAGCCCCTCGCCCGGAAATCTTCGACACCTTCTTGCGCGATCTGGAGGAGAACGAAAAGTGAAACGTGATTTTGTGGACTTTGGCTTTGTCGTCGAGAATAAGGGACAAACGCCCGCGTGGTTCAAGCAAGTGCACGGCAGTACGGCGTTGAATCTGGACGACGCCACTCTGGGCTCTACTCCCGCTGAAGCCGACGCAGGCTTCACCCGAATTCCAGAAAAAGAAATCTACGCATTCACTGCGGACTGCCTGCCGGTGCTTCTCCACGGCCCGGATACCAGTCACCCAATTGCCGCAATCCACGCAGGCTGGCGCGGCGCCATGCGGGGGGTAGTACGCCAAACTCTGGCCGCATTCCCTGCTCCCAATCAGGTCCACGCCATCTTGGGTCCTTCGATTGGAGTCTGTTGTTTTGAAATCCAAGCTGATTTTATCGAGGCATTTACCCAAGCAGGCCGCGACATCCGGCCCTACTTGGAGATGCGGGGACAAAAACAGTACTGCGATTTGGTCCGTTTTGTCGTCGAGCAAGAATTGGCAGGCGTACAGAGTGTAGATACCTCGGCCCACCGCTGCACAGTTTGCAGCACACCATCCCTGCCGTCCTACCGCCGCAACGGCAAAGCAGATCCCATGATCCGCTCGTTTATCAGTTTCCGAAAGGGTCCAGTCGCTTTTCGGAATGTCGCGGGGAGTACCGAACGCCGCAGGGCGCCCTGGGAAAGGTTAT
>CAZBJE010000041.1:27690-32960 GCA_964492125.1 uncultured Pseudobdellovibrionaceae bacterium
TTCCGAAGGAATTCCGAAAAGCGACTGGACCCTTTCGGAAAGTTAAGTGGACACCCAACGCATTAGAAAAGCGTCGCGATTGGGCCCGTAGTAAGAATGTCTACGCCCTAAGTTTTGGAATCCCAGTTTGGTGTACAGGGCAATTGCCGGCGCATTGTCCACTTCCACTTCCAAGAAAGCCCGCCGCACCTCTGGGTGCGCGCAAACTCGCCTGAGCAATTTTTCGCCCAAACCTAAGCGGCGATCTTCGGTAGCGGTGGCCACGGAAATGATATCCAGGTCGCCTTGGATCAGAAGGCCCAAGAAATAGGAACGCAGTCTCGGACCCTGCGGCGACTCGGTGACGAGCCCCATGCAAAGCCGGTTATCGTGGGCCAGAAAATAAGCGAATTCTTTTTCGGACCATACAGCGGGAAAACTTTGGAACGCCAGACGATAAACGTCTTCCAACTGATTGCAATCGATTGGCACTACCCGTAGTTCCGAATCGGACGCAGGCGGAGCTACCCTTCCAGGTAGTTGGTCACCGAATACTTGCGTTTTAGCAGAACGATCCACTCCTCGAGCTCCTTGCGCATCAGGTCTTTTTTGAGTTCCTGTGCGGCCATTGGCCTTTGCTTTTCCAAATCCTTTTCATCTAAACGCCGATCCGCGCTTGCGGCTTTTTGGCGGATGAACCGGTCGATTTCAGCCGAGGTGACAATGGGGGTCATGGTTTCGACCCGCCGCTGGATGAATTTCTCGACTTGCTGGCTTTTCCAGACCCGGTCGACGGCTTCGGCGTCGGTCTTACCATAGGTCTGCAGCAGCCGATCCCAGACTTTTCGGCCCGGCGGTTTTTTTCGAGCGGCGAGCGCCTTTTCGGCATCCCCCCGGTTTCCCCCGTCGAATTTGAGGCTCTTTAACTCGGAATAGACCATTTCTTCCAGCAGATAGCGCTGCACGGAGCCGCGCAATTCCCCCTGCCCTTCGGGAGCAAAAGGGTCTGTTTTGCCTTCCCGAAACCGATGTAGAGCGAGAAAAAAGCGGGCTTCGCGCACGGTAATGACCTGGCCCGAAATCTTGGCGGCCATCCCGTCGACGAGCACCTTATTGCTGGGGGCGCGGGCCGCCCAAACGGGCGCACCGGCGAACCAGAGCGCCAGCGCTATTTGACCGAAACGAGGCACTCGATCTCCACCAAGGCGGCCTTAGGCAACGCAGCCACTTCCACCGTGGAACGAGCCGGGTAAGGCGCTTTTAAATGAGCGGCGTAGGTTTCGTTGAACGCGGCAAAATCTTTCATGCTCTGTAAGAACACGGTGGTTTTAGCGATATTGGCAAAGCTAAGACCTTGGGATTCCAAAAGGGCCTGGATGTTTTTCATGACCTGTTTGGTTTGGGCCACGATTTCCGTACCAACAATCTGGCCAGTGGCGGGATCGAGCGGCACTTGGCCGGAGAAAAAAATCAGATCGCCTACCCGAATGCCTTGCGAATAGGGGCCAATGGCCGCCGGAGCGTTGGGGGTATTAATGACGTTCATTTAAGACTCCTTCTTGTCTTTGGATTTTTCCTTGGGCTCGAAGCTAATCTTGCCTTCGATACTCACCCGGTGCGTTTCCAGAAACCGGCCTAATTCTTTCGAAAGATCGACTTTGGAAAGAAAGGCACCGATTTCCTTGCCGACGACTTTATACACATCGTCTTTGCGGCGGTTCATATTGTCTAACAACAAACCCACCGTTTCTTTGGGAAACTTTTTTTCCCGCAAGTAGCCCCGAACCGATTCTTCGGTCATGAAGATGGTAGCTAGGCCAGCCGAAGTGAGATCCTTGACGGCCTCGCTCCACCAGGGTTTATCACTGCCTTCGGCCGGTTTGTCGTCTTCTTGGTCGCTCATGCTTTACCCTTCATTTTCTTGGCGCGCGCTTCGAAATTTTCCAGAAGCTTTGGCAAACTCACTTCGGTGAGCTTTTTGGCGATGAAGCCAGGCACCAAGAACTTCACTCCCACGTCTAGAGAATAGACGACGTCGGTTTTCTTATCCCCCGCCGGAGTCAATTGCCACGAGCCTTCATTGGCGGTGAAAAAATTACTGTCGATCAAGCGCCACTTCAATTCGTGTTTTTCACCCAAGTCAAATTCGAGCGTATATTTGAAGCGCTTGACCACTTCGATTTCAAAGTCCACCCGCTGTGTGCCGTCGCTTTTCTTTTCGTGGGCTTTGGCAGACACTACTTCCGAAAGAAACTCGGGGTATTTTTCAAAGTCGATAATGGCTCGCCGGAGGGCATCCGCCGGAACCGCCATGCTGACTTGCTGAACTACTTTGGGCATTTCTCACCATCCGTAACGCGGCTTAGTATCAAACTTATGGGTCGCGCGAATTTCTCGCAGCGTGCCCGTTTCCGAGCGCATCACCACGGAATGCGTATGGGCCCCACCGCCGTAATAGCGCACCCCTTGCAGGTAACTACCGTTGGTAATACCGGTGGCAATGAACATCACTTTACCCCGCGCCAAGTCTTCCATTCCATAGACGCGGTTGTAGTCGGTGATTCCCATTTTGGTGGCGCGTTCGCGCTCGTGGTCGCTGCGAAATTTAAGCACCCCTTGAAAATCGCCGCCCAAGCAGCGCATCGCCGCTGCGGCAATCACGCCTTCGGGGGCGCCTCCAGTTCCCATCAAAACGTCGACCCCGGTATCGTCTTGGGCCACCGCCACTGCGGCCGAAACATCGCCGTCGCCGATCAAGCGAATGCGTGCGCCGGCTGCGCGGACTTCGGCGATTAAATCGGCATGGCGAGGACGGTCCAGAACAATGACCATCAAATCCGCCACCCGCTTATGATTCGCCTTGGCAATTTCTTTAAGGTTCCACTCCGGCCCACGGGTGATGTCGATGCGGCCTTTGGCGCGCGGCCCCACGGCGAGTTTGTCCATGTAGGTGTCGGGAGCGTGTAAAAAACAACCGTCCTCGGCGGCCGCAATCACCGAGATCGCTTCGCTGCGACCGAGCGCAGTGATGCTGGTGCCTTCCAGGGGGTCGCAGGCGATGTCGATGCGGGGGCCTTCTTTCATGCCGACCCGCTCACCGATGTAGAGCATGGGGGCTTCGTCGCGCTCCCCTTCCCCAATCACGATGGTGCCATCGAAGCGGATCGAATCGAAGGCTTTGCGCATCGACTCCACTGCTGCCCGATCGGCTTCGTTTTCTTCCCCACGGCCCACCCAAGGCCCCACGGCGAGCGCCGCAGCTTCTGTTACTCGCACGAACTCTAAAGCTAAGTTCCTGTCCATATTGCAATTCCCCCTCTAACCGGAATTCTTTGTAGCACATCTAAGATGGCCTTAAAATTAGAACCGGATGGTGCGGTTTTGGACGCATCATCCGGTTCGGGGGTTGGAGGGAACTACAACCGGGGGTCTGAAGCCCGGCTGCTTGCACCCAAGAGACGCCGCATCTCGGAGCGGCGTGACAAACCCGTGCAAACTCTTTTAAGTGCCCAATCAGGATTAAAATGAGCGACAAGGACGACGAAAAAGAATTGATGCGGATGCAGAAGATGCGCCGCCGGGATCGCCAGCAGGCCACCACCAAGCGGCGACGGCAGGGCGATGAGCTACCCAATTCTTTTAAAACGCTGCTCACCGCGTTCTTCAAAGGCGATCCCGAAGCCCTGCAGCAAATCGAAGAAAATAAAGCCCTGGAGGCCTGGGGACGTTATGTGGGTGAAGCCGCGGCGCGCGTTTCCCAAGCGGTCCGGGCCCGCAACGGCACCCTCACCGTACTGGTGCGCGATCCGGTGTGGATGCAGCAGCTGTCCTTTCTCAAGCAAGGGATCTTGGCCAAGTACCGCCAAGACTTCCCCAAGCTCGGCATCAACCAAATTTTTTTCAACCGCGCGCACGGCTAAAAAAAAGCCGGAAACAGTTTCCTGTTTCCGGCTGAGATTCGGATTGGAATAGGCAGTCTATTGATGAATGGTTACCGTTCCGCGGAACGTACTCGCCGGCAGCGTTTTGTACGAGACGCCTGCGTTTCCATTATGGTTGGTCTGAGAAAAGGTGACGTTGCCATTGCCGTCCACCGATTCAACTCGCACCCAATGTTGGCCAATTGGCGAATAATTGCCAGACCAGTTGTAGTTTTTCAAATGGAGCACAGTGCCCGGAGTCAACTGTCTGGGATCCAGGCTATTGTAGGTCCCACGAGCCGGAGGCAAGTTGCCGCTGACGTGGCTGAAGCAATTGCCACCACCACCGCCGTGATTGTTAGTGTAGTGGGTATTGCCGCCACCATGAGGGTAGGACCGCATTTTTCCGTGTTTTCTGGCGAAAGCCGGAATAGCAAAAGAAACACAAAGAACGAGCGTGATTAATTTCATTTTTTCACTTTTCTCTGATTCGGCGGAAAGTGCCGAATGGTTCCAAGAGACGCTTCGCAACCACTGCGCAACGACCCGTCCCACAACCCAAAATGAGATTTATTAAAAAGAGACGACTGGATAACGAGCGATGGCCAGGCTGTCAATCGCAATTAACGCGCCGGGCTATGCTCTCCGCGAGATCGGATAGGTAATTCACTCTCTATACGTGCACACCAGTACTGCCGAACCCACCCACACCGCGATGGGTATCGTCGAGAGAATCGGTTTCTTCCCACTCGATCTGATCGACTTTTTGCAGCACCAACTGGGCGATGCGATCGCCCGGAGCGATCTGCACGGGCTCAGCACCTAAATTGATCACCAAAATTTTTACTTCTCCGCGGTAGTCGCTATCGATGGTACCGGGAGCATTGACGACGGTGAGCCCTTTTTTCCAAGCCAAGCCACTGCGCGGTCGTACTTGAATTTCATACCCAAAGGGAATGGCCACGGCCAATCCCGTCGGGATAGCCGCGCGCGCGCCCGGCAAAATTTCAATGGGGGCTTCTAAGCAGGCGATAGAGTCACAGCCCGCCGCACCGCTAGTTTGGTACTGAGGCACTTGGGCATTCGGGTGAAGCTTTTTAAAACGGACGCCAATCTTTTCCTGCGTTTGCATTTACCCCTCTTAAAACAAACTGGGCCGAGAGCCTTTGATTTTCGACGGAGCGAGAACCACTACGGCTTCGCGTTCCGGGACAAAAACTCGGCGGGCTAGTTCACGAATGCGCGCGGGCGAAACCCGCTCAATCTCCGCAATAATTTCTTCGACCGAGATATAACGACCAAAAACAAGTTCGTTGCGGCCCAGGGATTCCTGCCGCACTTCCACCTGGTCGGAGGACATCAAGATGGTGC
>CAZBJE010000042.1:0-31623 GCA_964492125.1 uncultured Pseudobdellovibrionaceae bacterium
GAAAGGGGCTTTCCGCGGATCTCCGGCCCGCGCCGGCGGGGCCGTCATTGCAGCCCCCAAACCGGTGGAACGCGCGACCCGGTCTGCAATGCGAGCGCCTCGACCTGATTGAAACTCTATGAGCACCGGTGTGCCCAGTCGGCGCGGGCCGGAGATCCGCGGAAGGCCCCGTTCGATAGGCTACCCGTTCACCGCGCTATCGCTTCTTCTTGGGCTCCCCCGACAGCAACCGGACGGCTTCGATGGCCTTGGCCCAGCCTTCCATTTTGGCTTTGCGTTGGGCGGGTTTCATTCGTGGTGCAAACGAACGCGCCGCTTTCCAGCGTTTGGCTACTTCGTCGAGATCCGACCAATACCCCACAGCCAGCCCTGCCTGCATTGCCGCGCCCAATGCGGTGGTTTCCATGATTTCGGCGCGGATGACATCGGTGTTGAGCAGATCGGTTTGGAATTGCATCAATAGATCATTGGCCGAAGCGCCACCGTCTACTTTCAAAAGCGCGGGCTTGGAGCCGTAATCTTTGGCCATGGCCAATAAGAGCTCGGCGACTTGGAAAGCAATGCCTTCTAACGTTGCGCGGGCTACGTGCGCTTTCGTGGTACCGCGAGTAACTCCCGTGATCAGACCCGTCGCGCGCGACATCCAATGCGGCGCGCCCAGCCCCGACAACGCGGGAACGAAGATCACGCCACCTGTGTCCTCCACACTCTCGGCCATCGCTTCGATTTGGGGAGAACTGGAAAAGAGATTCAGCCCGTCGCGCAACCACTGCACCGCCGCGCCCGCAATGAAGGCGCTGCCTTCCAAAGCGTAGGTGGTTTTGCCGTTCAAGCGCCATGCGACTGTCGTCAAAAGCTGGTTCTTGGAATACACAGGCTTATTGCCGGTATTGAGCATGGCAAAGGCACCCGTCCCATAGGTGCACTTGGCGGAACCTTTGGTGAAACACGTCTGACCGAAAAGCGCGGCCTGTTGATCTCCCGCGATGCCCGTGATGGGAATGCCGTCGGGAAAGTCTAAAAATTTCTTGGTGCGGCCGTAAGCGGTAGCCGAATCCAAAATCTCTGGCAGGATCGCGCGCGGCACTTTGAAGAGCTTGAGTAACTCGTCGTCCCAATCGCAGGTTTTCAAATTCATCAGTAACGTGCGGCTGGCGTTCGTGACGTCGGTGCGGTGTTCCCCCGACAAGCGATAGAGGAGGTAGCTGTCGATGGTTCCGAAGGCAATTTTACCATCGGCGGCCAGTCGGGACGCTCCGGGCACGTTCTTCAACATCCAAGCGAGTTTTGTGCCGCTGAAATACGGATCGAGCAACAGGCCGGTTTTTCGGTTGATCCAGGGCTCTAACTTTCGCCCGCGCAACTTTTCGCATTCCGGCGCGGTCCGTCGATCCTGCCAGACGATAGCCCGGCAAAGCGGGGTGGCGTGGGGGTCGCGGTGCCACAAGCAGGTGGTTTCGCGTTGATTAGTAATGCCGATGGCCGCGATTTCACTCGGTTTAATTCCGCTTTGCTCCATCACTTTTCGGACAGTGGCGGTTACCGAATTCCAGATGTCGCCCAGGTCGTGTTCGACCTGGCCGGGCTTTGGGAAGTGCTGCGGAAATTCTTGGGAAGCGCTGCCCTTGATTTGGAGGGCGGCGTCAAAAATCATGGCGCGAGAGCCGGTCGTTCCTTGGTCGATCGCAAGTATGTACTTCATAAATATTCCCCTCAAAAGGTCGCGGGCCGTTAGAATAGGTATATGTCCTCCAAGCCAGCCGCCAACTTAAAAAGATTTAAAAATGGACCCGCCGGGATGAGAGATTTTGCGATGCTGATCGAGCAATCCGATCCCCAGAGCCGGGAAATGATCCTGGCCAGCGCCACTGAAGAGGACGCGCGCTTCGTCGAGCAGGCCATGCGCAAAGTTGTTTTCTTCGAGGAATTGATGCTGGTGGAAGAAACCATCATCACAGAAATCATTGCCAAGGTTTCGCCCAAAGTTTTGGCATTCGCTCTTCAAAACATGTCCAAGGATTTCATTGAAACGCTCACCAAACATTTGGGGTTGCGGGAACGGCGGATGCTCTTGGATGAACAATCCAATTTGACCCACAAGCTTTCCGATAGCTTTGTGCTGGGCGCGCAAAAACAGATCTTAAAGACCGCGCGCGCGCTGGAAGCGAGCAACGTTTTCATTTTCGAACTCTCCGACGCTCCCCGATTCAAGAAGCGGAAAAAGAAGGCGGGCTAGCCCCGCTGCCGGTTGTGCTAGATTCCGTCCCGTGCCATCGCTCCAACACATTCTGGAAGCCGCCTACCGCGATCACCATTCGCAGTATTCCCTCTCGCGGGACCCCATTTCGCTCGTCCACGGTTACAAAAACCCGGCCGATCAGGAGCTAGTGGGCTTTCTTACCGCGCTGCTGTCCTACGGAAACGTACGCATCATTCTCAATAGCGCTCAAAAAGTGCTCACCGCGCTGGGCGCTTCGCCCGCGGAAACGCTGAAATCTCCCTTTTTCCATGCCTCTCTCACCGACTTTCGCCACCGTTTCACTACGGCAGACGACCTCGAAATCGTCTTTTATTGGCTGCATACCGCCTTGGCGGAGCAGGGCAGTTTGGAGAATTACTTCTTGGGGGGAGGGGACCCTAATCGGCCGATGCGGGAACTGCTTTCCGATTTTGTAAACCGCTTCACCGCCCAGCCCTTGCCCCGGGCACTGGAGAAAAAGCGGCAGGCCCGAGAGCGCCAGCTCAAGTACCTGATATCCGACCCTTTGCGCGGGAGCGCCTGCAAGCGACTCAATATGTACCTACGCTGGATGGTGCGCCCCGCCGACGGCGTGGACTTGGGCCTCTGGCGCACTATCCCGGCGGCGTCCCTGATTCTCCCGCTGGATACCCATGTGCTGCAAACCATCCGAGCCCTGCGTTGGACGAAATCACAGCAGGCCACTTGGAAGCTAGCCGAACTCGCCACCGCCCGCCTGCGCAAGTACTGCCCGGAAGACCCTATTCGCTATGATTTTTCGCTCTGCCACTTATCTATGGAAGGCGGCAAGATTCTCCATTATAAGTCCGGGCCTGATGCGAAACTGGAATGACGATCCCTTTACCAAGAAAGCCCGGCGCGAGGACTATGCCGCGCGCTCGGTTTACAAGCTGGAGGAGATCGATCGGCGGGAAAAACTGCTCAAAGGGGCAAAACTGGTGCTGGACCTGGGCGCGGCCCCCGGCTCCTGGACCCAGTACTGCCTGAAGACCTTGCCCAGCGCCCGCATTGTGGCGGTGGACCTATCGCCGCTCGAAGTGCGCCACCCCAATCTGACTTTCCTTCACGGAGCCATTGAGGAAGTCCCGTTGGCCGAAGCATTGGAAGGCAAAAAGGCCGACGTCGTCCTGAGCGACATGGCTCCCCGGACTTCGGGCCAGTCGGAAAGAGATGTAGCGCTTTCGTGTGGGCTCGCGGAGTTCGCGTTGGAAATGGCCAAGCTGCACTTGAAACCAGGTGGCTCTTTTGTGGCCAAGCTTTTCATGGGCGAAGGGTTTGAAGAGTTTCGAGCGTCGTTGCGCGCCTGCTTCGCCAGCGTTTCGATGTTGCGGCCGGAAAGCACCCGTAAACATAGCCGTGAAATCTTTTTCGTGGCCAAAGGCTTCAAGCCTGCCGAATAAACTATTTATTGTTTAGCAATCGCTGCCGCAGCTCGTCCAGAATTCGTGCGGTCGCACCCCAAACCATTTCGCCATCTACTTCAATTCCCAAGCTTTTTACGCTTAGCCCGCCTACGGCGACTGTCACTGGGGCCAGGCCCTGTTCCAATAAGGTTCGAAGCGGGAGAAACAGCACCCGTTCTACTTCCGCCTCGTTGAGCGCGAACGGGTAGGGGAAGTCCATCCAGCCGACCCAAGGGAATATATCGACTCCTTGGTGTGTCCGAACCGGCGCCAAGCCGCCCAGGACTTGGATGTCCGAGGATTTTGCGCCAATTTCTTCGCGTGATTCGCGCAACGCGGTATCGATGAGTGTGGCGTCCTCGGCTTCCCAGAACCCACCCGGAAAACTAACTTGCCCTTTGTGAGTGCCGAGCGAGAGCGTGCGCTTGGTGAGCAGGATTTCTTCGCGCCCAGTGGCCCGGTGCGGGCCCATCACCACCAACACGGAAGAAATGCCCGCTTCCATGGCTTTGGGAGCCGGTGGAACCACCGGATCCAGTGTGTCGCGCAAACGGGAAATCCAATCAAGTTGCATAGCTGAGTTCCCATCCTAAACCTCCGGCGCGCTGTTAACAACTGGTCCCGTTTTTTACGCCTTTCGGCGAGGAAAAGACGCGGGTGCCATTGGCAAAAACCTCCAATAGGTTTTAAATGGTCGGTCCCATGAGGAACAAGGAATGCATCTTCTGTAAAATCATCGACGGCACGTTGCCGAGCACCAAGGTTCTCGATACCGAGCGCGTCTTCGCTTTCCGCGACATCAGCCCACAAGCGCCGGTCCACGTGTTGGTAGTCCCCAAAGCACATATCAGCGACGTCCAAGCCGCCTCCGCGGCTCACGGCGCAGTTTTCCAAGACCTTTTTGACGCGGTTCAAACGCTGGTGAAAAAACTGAACCTAGAAAAAACGGGGTTCCGCACCGTTTTTAATACGGGTGAGCACGCGTGCCAGACGGTTTTCCATTTACATCTCCATTTGCTGGGTGGCGCGCAAATGGGCGGCTCGATGGTGGGTTGACGGAATGGGAATTTGTCCTACTTTTATTTTCCGTTTTTTTTCTGTGAGACGGCGCGTGATGGGAACTAAATTGACAGCGAATTCCGATAACTTTATTTTCACTAATGAGCACGCAACCGCTTTTAAGGCACGTACCCCAAAGCAGCGAAAAACGTGGAATCGCCGAGATGGCGATGAAGGGCAATTTATTCCTTTGTGAATGAAGGGCACCTGGCTGTTTTACGGCCAAACTAAACCAGTTTTATTGAATTGAACGGCAGTTACACCCTCTGGAAAGGGTTGAGATCTTATGCAAGTCGTCAAACGAGACGGAAGAAAAGAAGATGTTCGGATTGAGAAAATTCTCCACGCGGTGAACCGCGCGTGCCGCGGCATTCCCAATGTGGAATCGCTTGAAATCGCCAAGCGCACTATTAATGGTTTGCACGACGGCAGCACGACCGAGGAGCTGGATAATCTCTCCATCGCTACTGCGGTGATGTTGATGGCGGAAGAGCCCAACTATTCCAAAGTGGCCGCCCGCATGTTGTCGGAAAACATCCGCAAGGAAGTCGGCCGCAACGGCGCGTTCCGCGATTACATCAAAACCGCTTCCGAACTCGGCGTGCTGAGTGATTCGGTTTTGGGACTCGCGGAGCAAGATGTTGAAACGATCGAATACGCCATCCGCCATGAACGCGATGACCATTTCGAATACTTCGGCCTGAAAACGGTTTTGGATCGGTACCTTATTCGGCACCCGCAAACTCGCAAGGCGATCGAGCGCCCGCAGTGGATGTTTATGCGCGTAGCGTTGGGGCTGTCCAATAACGTGCAAGAAGCCATCAGCTTTTACGACAACATCAGCCAGTTCTTTTATATGCCGGCGACGCCCACGCTGTTTAATTCCGGCACGCGTCACCCGCAAATGAGCTCCTGCTATTTGCTCACGATCCCGGAAGATAGCCTGGGTGGCATTTATAAAAACATCGCCGATTGCGCCAACCTTTCCAAATGGTCGGGCGGCTTGGGCGTCGATTGGACGCCGGTGCGGGCGTCGGGCTCGCTCATCAAGGGCACCAACGGCCTTTCCAACGGCATCATTCCGTTCTTGAAGGTATTTGATTCTTCTGTGCACGCGGTTAACCAAGGCGGCAAGCGCAAGGGCGCGGCAGCGGTTTACATCGAGCCTTGGCACGCGGATATCGAAACGTTCTTGGAGCTGCGCAACAACACCGGCTCCGAAGAACGCCGTACCCACAACTTGAACCTCGCTCTTTGGATCCCGGATCTGTTTATGCAGCGGGTAGAGAGCGATGAGCAGTGGACGCTCTTTTCTCCCAGCGACACCCCGCTCTTGCTGAAAAGCTTCGGCGAGGAGTTTGCGGCTCACTACACGAATTACGAAAAAGAAGGCAAGGGGATGCGCCAGGTTTCGGCCCGCGCACTCTACGGCCGCATGATGCAAACCTTGGCGGAAACCGGCAACGGCTGGATCTGCTTCAAGGACAAAGCCAACCTGCGCTCCGCGCAAACCGCGGTGGAAGGCAATGTCATCCGCAGCTCCAATTTGTGCACCGAGATCCTCGAAGTAGCCAATACCGAGGAAGTCGCTGTCTGCAATTTGGGCAGCATCAACGTCGGTGCGTTCGTTACCGCAAACCAAACTTTCGATTTCGAAAAACTCACCGAGGTTGTGGACCGCGCGGTGGTTTTCTTGGATCGTGTCGTCGACATCAACTACTACCCGATCCCCGAAGCCAGTCGCTCCAATATGAAGTGGCGGCCAATTGGATTGGGTTTGATGGGCTTGCAGGATGCGTTTTTCAAAATGCGTCTGCCGTTTGACTCCGCCGCCGCCGCTAAGCTGTCGGCCCGGATTTCAGAAGAGATCTATTACCAAGCCGTAAAAACCAGCATGCGACTGGCCCGTGAGCAGGGATCCTTCCCGGCTTTCAAAGACTCTCGTTACCCGGACGGCCAGCTCCAAGTGCAGCTCGCTCAGAAAACCGGCAGCGAAGGCATGCCCGAACTGCACCACGACTGGGACGATTTGGCCTGGCAGGTGAAAAACAACGGGATCCGCAACAGCCTGCTGATCGCGATTGCGCCTACCGCTACTATCGCATCTATCGTCGGCTGCTACGAAGCCATCGAGCCGCAAATTTCGAACTTCTTTAAGCGCGAAACGCTGAGCGGCGAATTCTTGAACGTGAATAAATACCTGGTGCATGATTTGAAAGCGGCCGGGCTCTGGAGCCAGAGCATCCGCCACAAGATCATTGAAGCGGAAGGTTCCATCCAAGGCATTACGGAGATTCCAGAAGAAATCCGCAGTGTTTACAAAACGGTTTGGGAAATCCCTCAAAAAGCCTTGATCGAAATGGCGGCGGCGCGGGGCGCCTTTATTTGCCAATCGCAATCGCTTAATCTTTTCTTGGAAGACCCGACTCTGGGAAAACTTTCGTCGATGTATATGTATGCTTGGAAGCAAGGGGTTAAAACTACCTACTACCTGCGGTCGCGTGCCCGGACGAAGATCCAAAAGACCACGACCCAGGCGACAGAGGTAGCGACAGCGGAAGCCATTGCGTGCTCCCTAGAGAACCCCGAGTCTTGCGAAGCCTGCCAATAGGAGAATACTACGATGATCTTGAGCCCTGAACTGAACCTGACCCTGCGGCCGATGCAGTACCCGCAGTTTTTCAACCTCTACAAAGATTCCATTAAGAATATTTGGACGACCGAAGAAATCGACTTCTCGGTCGACTTCGAACACTTGCGGGACAAAGTCGACCCCAAGCAAGCCCACTTGATCAAGCGGTTGGTAGCGTTCTTCGCCACCGCCGATAATATTGTGGCGCAGAACTTGGTGCTCAATTTCTACAAGCACGTCAACAGCCCGGAATACCGCATGTTCCTGGGCAAGCAGCTATTTGACGAAATGCTCCACGTGGAAACGTACCTGCTCTTGGCCGACACCTACTTGCCGGACTTGGCCGAGCGCGCAGAAGCTTTCGATGCGTACAAAAACATTCCTTCGGTCAAACTCAAGGCCGACTTCTGTTTCAAGTACATGGACTCGATCCAAGACATCGACCGCACGGACACCGACGATAAACGGCGGCAGTTCGTGGAAAACTTGATCTGCTTCGCGTCGTGCGTGGAAGGCTTGTTCTTCTTCGGCTCTTTTGCGTACGTGTATTTCCTACGCAGCAAAGGGTTGTTGCCCGGCCTGGCTACCGCCACCAACTGGGTGTTCCGCGACGAAACCCTGCACATCCAGGGTGCCCTTGGCGCGATCAAAGTTATCCAAGAGGAATACCCGCAGATTTTCGACGCCGCGTTGGAAAAGCGGGTCGAGACAATGATTGCCGAAGCAGTGGAGGTCGAAATGGCCTTCTGCGAGGATGCTCTGCAGCTGGGAATCAGCGGCATGTCTCCATCGATGATGAGAGAATACCTGGAGTATGTAGCCGATCAGCGTTTCGTGCAGCTGGGCTACAAAAAGCGCTACAACGCCAAGAACCCGTTTGCGTTCATGGTGCTGCAGGACGTTCAACCCCTTACCAACTTCTTTGAGAAGCGGGTTACCGAATACCAAAAAGGATTCGGGAATAGCGGTGGGGCTGTCGTCTTTAACGAAGCGTTCTAGCTCTTGAGTGGGGCCTGTTTGTCCCGGGTTTCGGGGGAGCGGGTCCTGTCAGCTGCGTGTCCCCCTCCGCTCTGCTGCGGGTGACACTCCGCTGCCACCCCCTCCCCCGAAACCCGAGACAAACAGGTCACTCTCAATAGCTAAAACAGTTCGGGCAAAATGACGGCCCTGCCTTCTTCTGCGCTTTAACATTTGAATTCATTGGTTTCTTTGTGTGGGAACCCCTGCTGTACAAGCTCGACTTGGCGTGGCATTTGTCGGGCTGATTTGATTTTTATGGTAGGGGGTTCGATGTCTCGATTTTTTTCTATTCCCGGTTTGTTAGTCGCTTTGGTGCTCGCCGGTTGCGGTGGGTCGATGGGCAAGATGGGCGCCTCGTCGGAGCAGCCCGTTAAAATCCCCCTCCATGTGATTGTGAATTCCGCTTACTTCGTCAACGATGTGAAGCAATCGCTCTATGAGCGCATTCGCGGCGGTGAATCTGTTCCCTTTGGAGAAATCACCCAGGCCTTGGTGAAAGACCAATACGCCAATTGGCTGGACCGCCACAAAGACGTCAAGAACCCGCCCACCGTGAATGATTTGTACAAAACCATCCAAGAGCTGGGAACGAATCTTCCCTCTGATGAGTTGGGTGCTGTAAAAAAAGAAATCGATGCACGCCTGGCCGCAAAACCGGGCGGTCCGTTGCTTTACAACTCCCAGGCCCTTTCTGTGATGGACTCCATCCAGGAAAAGCGGGTGCAAAATTACTCCGGAACGCTTTTGCTTTTTCTGACCCTGCGCGAAGCTTGGGGCCGAGACAAATTCCAAAACAGCGGCATGGTCGCCATTTATGAATCCGGCCATGTGCTGCCGGGCTACGTCGTTAAAGTAAAAGGCGTCTGGCACTTGGTGGGGGTAGAAACCACTGTGTCCGGCACCGGTCGTGTGCTCTACGGGCCGCTGAATGAGGCGGTGAAAACCCGCATGCTGCGCATCGTGGACGCCGATCTGTATTCCATCTTGGAGCTGTTTAAATTTGAGGCGGACAATGTGGTCGACTTGGCCAATGAGGCCATGCAAGTGACCGCCGCCAAATACCAAATCGTCGACCCGCCTTACTTGATTGCTAAGCGATTTCGCCGCGAAGCCGACTTCGGCAAGATTACCTGGTCGCCGTTAGGCTTTGGCTCCATCGACATCGGGCAGGGGGACCGCGAGCGAGTTGCTCTAGACGAGAGCCCTCGGGAAAAACTGCCGCGCGCTAATCCTAATATCACCATCATCCATAAACCAGCCGAGCCCACACCCGTTGCACCGCCTAAAACGGTAAAGCCAGTGCCCTCGCTTTCCGAATTTTCCGCGTACCCGTACCGCGAAGTAAAAGCGGACAACCCAGAGGGCAAGGCCTTTGAGTGTTGGGATTATTCCAAACGCACTTGGGTCGACATGCCCTACCGCAAAGTGGATGACGAGTACCTGATTCTGTTCAACCCCTGCGCCTATTCGCGCCCGGGCAACTACGAAGAATTGCCGCCCCCCTTACGCATTCTCCCTCGGGACCCGGACGACGAAGGCTATAGCCCGTACTACCCATCGTCCGGCGGCTACGGTCCCTATACTCCCGGCGTTCCCGTCCCGGCCACGCCCTCCGATCCGGACGACTGGGACGATTCCGACTACTAGATTTCGGCAAAACAAATCCCGCCTCCTCCGTGCAACCTTGCCGGAGGAGGCAGCGTTCGAAGAATCTCCCCGTTTATTTGCAATCCCCTGCTTTAAGTGCATCGAGGAGAACTACCGCTCGTCTCGCTTTTATCGCCCAAACGCCGTAGAGTATTCGCGCGATGACAAAGTTTTGGAAGCACGTGCGAGAAAATTGGGGCGTTGGGATTTTTGCAATCGATACGGTCGCCGCTCTCGCAACGCTCTTTCTTCGAGTCACCGGCCACTACATCAATTACACCGCACCCGCCCTCTACCTTTGGCGGGGCGCAGACCCTTACGGCATTACTTTTCCTGGCAGCCCGGGCGCCTTTTTTTATTCCCCCGGCTGCGCCCTCTATTTCTACGGCTTGTTCGCTTTTTTGCCGCCGATTCTGGGGCAGTTTTTGTACATGGCATTCTCTGCCGCGGTTTATATCGTCGGTTTGCGCATGCTTCTGGCCACCTTAACGGAGCGCAGGATTTTCGATTTGCGCACGTCGCCTTACCGCAACCTTTTTTGGTTCATGATCGCATCAGAAGTTTTAGGCGGAATCATTGCCGTCAAAATTGACGTCTTGATGGTCGGGGGTGCGTTCGTTTGCGTGGCTTGCTTGATCCAAAAGCGCCGGGCACTCCCCGCGCTGTTTGCGATGGGGATTCTGACCAGTTTCAAAATCCACCCCATTTCGCTTTTCGGCTTGCTGCTCATTCCCTACTTCTTAGATCGCAAATGGAAGGAGCCTCTGAGCTACGCCAGCGGCGTGGTACTAGGACTGCTTAGCCCATTGCTGGTCTTTTCCCCGGCGATGAGCTGGCACCTCACTCACCAGTGGTTGGGAACCCTGCGCGAGTTCACCACCTACCAATGGCTCGCCCCGATCTTTCAGCATATTTATGGGTTCCTGTTCCGCGCATTTGGCTGGCCCATGAATGTGGGAATCACCAGCGCAATCACCGCCGTCTTCGGTCTAAGCTTCGCCGTGCTGGTAGCGTGGTTTTATCGTCGAGAAAACAGAGTGAGCCCCGACAGCGCCTTGGGCTGGACCTTGCTACTCGCATTAGGACTGGGCAGCACCTTCACGGCGGTTTTTTCCCAACTCATCCAATCCAATTCGTATGTGGTCTACACCCCACTGGTTTTGGGTCTTATTGCGGGCGCCCACCGCGCAAACTGGCCACGCGCCAAAACCGCCACACTCCTAGTAACCTGCTTCATAGTCATTTCGTTGGCCTACTCGGATTTCAATCCTCGGCGCTTTTATTGGTTGGTATACGGCTGGGGAATAAAACCCCTCGGCGTGATAGCGATGGCAACCGCATTCCTATTCGCACTACTACCGCAAAGAAAAACCAGCGCTCCCTAAACTCCCCAGTCCCGGCGAAGCCAATTCCCAATCTCGGCGAAGCCAATTCCGAATCTCGGCGAAGCCAATTCCGAATCTCGGCGAAGCCAAAAATCCCAGGGAGGAGCACGGCACTTTCTCCGATTTTGCCCTCAATCGAGGAGCGCGACAACGAGGAGCGGACGCGTACTCCAGGTACGCGGTAGCGACGAGGCGGAAGCAGCGACGAAGAGTGAGGGCAAAAGCGGAGAAAGTGCCCAGGGACGGAATCGAACCGCCGACACGAGGATTTTCAATCCTCTGCTCTACCGACTGAGCTACCTGGGCATAAAGGTCGGTGAAAAGAACGAGCCTCCGAACCTAGCTGCGCGAACCGCTCTGGTCAAGCCACTCTCCAAAAGCTTTGAAAGCTTTTGCCCGGTGGCTAACACGATTCTTGGCATCGTCGCTCGCACGGCCGAAGGACATACTCAGTTCGTTGGAAAAAAGGATGGGATCGTACCCAAAACCGGATGAACCGTCCGGTTCGGCCAGCAAGCGGCCTTCGGTAGTCCCCTCAAAGAAAATCGGGGCGTTCTTGCCGTCGAAGTAGCAAAGCACACAGCGGAAACGAGCGGTCCATTTTGCCACCGGAAACGCCTTAACCTGACTGGCCACGTAGGCCCAGCGCTGAGGCCACGTAAGGTGCGGGCCACCAAAGTAGGCAGAGTCCACGCCCGGCGCCCCACCCAAACAGTCGATTTCCAAGCCCGAATCATCCGAAACCACCACCAGCCCGGAGAGCCGTTGGTAGGCCACTGCCTTCTTGAGGGCGTTTTCGTAGTAGGTGGTGCCGTCTTCCACGACTTCGGGAATCGCGCGCCCGAGATCCGCCAGGCCCACCACATCCCTCCGCCCGGCCAGCAAAGCACGCAGCTCGGTTACTTTGCCTGGGTTTTGGGTGCCGAGCAGGAGTCGAGTGGTCATTTAAACTGCGAGCGCTTTGCGTTGGAGTTCGAAAAGGTGCTGCAAGCCACCAGCGGCCAGGTCGAGCAGTGAGTTAAGCTGTGTGCGATCGAAAGGAGTGGATTCAGCAGTCCCTTGCACTTCGATGAATTGGTTTTCCGAGGTCATGACAATGTTCATGTCCACGGCAGCGTCTTTATCTTCGAGGTAGTTGAGGTCCAGCATAGGCACTGGGCCCACCATGCCCACGGATACCGCCGCGACCGCTGTTTTCAAAACTTTCGAAAGTTCCGGGCTTTGGGCTGAAAGTTTGCGCAAAGCCAAGCCCACGGCCACATACGCGCCGGTAATCGAGGCCGTGCGGGTTCCGCCATCGGCGTCCATCACATCGCAATCGATCAGCACTGAGCGCTCACCTAAAGGACCAAAATCGATGCAGCTGCGTAGCGAGCGGCCAATCAAGCGTTGGATTTCTTGGGTGCGCCCGCCCACTTTGGAGCGCTCACGCTGAATGCGCTGAGAAGAGCTGCCGGGGAGCATGGAGTACTCCGCGGTAAGCCAGCCCCGCCCCGAATTTTTTAAAAAATGGGGGACCGACTCTTCAATAGTGGCGCTGCAAATTACGCGGGTGTTCCCAAACTCAATGAGGCAAGAGCCGGGAGGGCTCGCCAAAAAGTGGGGAGTGATTTTTACTGGTCGAAGCTGGTCTGGTTTTCGTCCGTCGTTGCGCGCCATAAAGTTTAGCGGTTTTATCACCGCCCTCGCGCGCAAGACAAGGTCCTTCGGTCGACTCAGGTAGTGCGTTTTCCGAGGCGCATTATTGTGGGAGCACTGCTCAAGCGGCGCATTCGTAGAGCAAACCCCAATATACCGTCGGAAATACCGCTCGCGATTCTGTACTGGTAAGAAGCGCGACCCAAGGCTTGGGCTTCCTCAGCGTTGGTCAGGTAACCCACTTCAATGAGCAAAGCTGGCATCTGTGTGCCCGACAAAACTGTGAACGGCGCTTGGCGCACACCCTTACCATTCGGACGCAAGAGGGAGGCCAATGACCCGTACACGTTTTCTGCAAAACGGCTGCTCTCCAAAATATGCGTATTGGTTTTGAGATCGGTGAGAATCGATAAAATTCCAGGCGATAAAGGTGCCGTGGCGCTTTCCGTGTTCTCTTGGCGAGCCACTCGTGACGCTTCCGCGTCAGTCGCTTCGTTGGAAAGAAAGTACACCTCAAACCCTCGGGCGCGCGGAACCGGCGAAGAATTGGCGTGCACGCTGACGAAAAGATCCGCGCCCCATTCGTTGGCTTGGCGCACTCGATCGCGCAAGCCAATGAAGCGATCCGTCGCGCGACTCAACTGAACTTCTAAGGGGAAGTCCGCCAAGTTTGCTGCCCGCTCCAATCGGGCTTTCACGTTGGCCGCGATACGCAGGCATATTTCTTTTTCCGCGGCACCGAATTGTCCCGGCGCACCGAAATCATGGCCACCGTGTCCCGCATCTACCATGACCCGAAAGGGCTTGGCGGCTGCCACTACCGGCGTTACCACCGGGGGCGCTTCCGCCACCGCGACGGGTTTAGGCACGGCCCGTGTGCGCAGCACCGGCCAATTGACGGCGGTGGTGCGGCGCTCTTGCAACTCATCGCCCAGCATCAAACGTAAATCACCCTCGAGTGCTTTTGCTTGAGAAGCGACGATAAAAAAGAGGGCACTGATGCGAAAGGCGAGTTGAATCGTTTCCATGGTAGAATGAAATATCTCCCCAAATCCCCAAGGCTCTTCGAACCGTGAGATTCTAGTTTATGAAATGGATAGGCTTAGTGGTCTGCTATGGCGCAACGGCCGTGTGGGCAGCGTCTGCGACGGAAAATATCGGTGTTTGGAACTACACCCATTTTAGCACACCCCTCCGCGTGCTTCTACAAAGGTCCCATTCGGGCGTGGCATTGCGCGGCATCCTCCCAGCGACGGTGCGCATCAACGGGAATGTGAAGTCGCCTCGGCTCACCGCCGGCAGCCTCATTTTTTCCGCCGATGGAAACCGCCACATCCAAATGGTGCGGGTTCCTTACCGCCCCCTAAAAGCCGAGAACTTTGAACTGCTTTGGGCCCAAGAAACTCCTGGTCTGGAATTCAAGGGGAAGCGGTACCGCGGGCGCGCGCGCCTGGAGAATTCCAACGGCGAAATCTTCCTGACGAATTTATTGCCCATGGAACCCTACCTGGCCGCCACCGTCGGCGGCGAAATGAGCGCAGGCTGGAAATTGGAGGCGCTCAAAGCCCAAGCTGTGGCCGCGCGCAGCTATGCGCTGCACCGTCGACAAAACCCGCGCCACGCGTTGTTCGATCTAGATAGCACCACTGAGGACCAGGTTTACCTGGGCGTGACAGGAGAAAACGCCCGCACTTGGAGCGCCGTGCGCGAAACCGCAGGGGTCTACCTTGCCGGCCGTGGCGCCGCAGCCAATATCCACTACCACTCCCGCTGCGGGGGAGAGACCCAAACCGCAGCCACCGCCTGGGGAAATGAGGGGACGCCGGGCCAGCGGGTGATTTGCCCGTATTGCCGCCAGAATCCCTACCGCTGGTCCGCCGAGTGGTCGCGCGCGGAATTCGCGGAGAAATTGGGCCTGCCTGCTTCGAACGACGTGCAAGTCGTAGCGGTAAAGCAAGCCGCCGGCGGACGGGTCCAAGAGGTCGAAGTGGCTAGCCAAGGAATCAGCCGACGTTTGAGCAGCGAAACGCTTCGCCGCGCCCTGGGTTATACCGCACTCAAAAGCGGCCAGTTTAACTTCACGCCATCTGCTTCCGGCGTCCGGGTCGAGGGAACCGGTGCGGGACATGGGGTGGGAATGTGCCAGTGGGGCGCCAAATACCTGGCCGAAAAGGGAGCTACCTTTTTGCAGATTTTGTCCCACTACTACCCCCGAAACACCATCGCCCGTTGGGTTCCCGAGAAAGGGCTAGATCGAGACGCGGTGGCTGGCGTAGGGTACGTGCATGATCGACCTAAGCGATTACGATTTTCCTCTGCCGGAAAGCCAGATAGCGCGTTTTCCCGTTTCACCCCGTGATCAAAGCGCGCTGCTCTGCGCGCGCCGCCATTCCCCCGAACTCGCTCACCGCAAATTTCACCAAATTGGCGACTTGCTCCGCGCCGGTGATGTGTTGGTGCTCAATAAAACAAAGGTTTTGAAAGCCCGCCTTTTCGGCGAAAACACCACGGGGCGAAAATTTGAAATTCTGCTTTTGGCGCAAAATGCCGAACAACCCACGCGCTGGCGCTGCTTGGCCCGCCCGGGGCGCTACGTGGCCGATTCGGGCACCAGCCTGCTTTTTCCCGGCGGCTGGCAGGGGACCGTTCGTCGCAGCACCGAAGACGATCGCCAATTTGATATCGAATTTCCGGCCAGCACCCAGCAAGAATTTCTGAGTTGGTTGGACGCCCATGGCACCGTACCACTTCCGCCCTATTTGAAGCGCGCAGCAGAGCCGGGTGATAGCGAAACGTACCAAACCGTATATGCCGAGAATCCCGGGTCGGTGGCGGCGCCCACTGCCGGTCTGCATTTTACTCCCGAACTCCTGCAAGCGTTGCGAGACCGAGGCGTGCAATTTGAAACCGTGGACCTCACGATTGGTTACGGGACTTTCTCGCCGATTGATCCGCAGGCGACCGAACTCCACGCCGAACCATTCACCATTAATCCGCAAGTGGCTGCGCGCCTCGACCAGGCCCGCACCGAAAGACGACGCATTATCGCGGTCGGAACTACCGCGCTCCGCGCGCTCGAATCATCGGCAGACGGAACGCTCGCGGGGACCACCCGACTTTTTATTCGCCCCGGCTATACCTTTAGCCAAGTCGATGGCCTGATCACTAACTTCCATTTGCCCCAGTCATCTCTCTTCATTTTGATTAGCGCTTTTATGGGCCGAGAACAGGCCCAAGCCGCTTACCGCGAAGCTCTCGCAAACAACTACCGCTTCTTCAGCTACGGCGACGCCATGGCAATTTTGTAGCGCCGCGCCGTCCCGTTCTTAAAAGTTTCCCGACGCGCACAATAGGACGATGAGAATGCTGGGCACCTTCAACCCTTTGCTTCGTCGATTGGCGAATCTTTTACCCTCGCACCATCCTGTCCGGGAAAAACTCGCGGCGGCATGGCGCAAGACTCTGGCGGCGTCGAACACCCCGGTACAAATCGTTTTGAACGGCCAGCGCACCTGGCTGTCGAGCGAATGGCGATCCATCAAACCCGACTACGAAGATACAGCGGTCACGAGCTTTCTGGCGGCGATCAAACCAGGCGATACGGTTTGGGACATCGGGGCGCACATCGGCCTCTACACGATCTTGGCTGCGCGTAAAGTCGGCAAGGGCGGAACGATCGTCGCGTGGGAGCCGGCGCCCAAGTCTTTTGAGCAGATGGCCCGGCACTTAGCCCTCAATGGCTTGGACGAACAGTGTCGACTCATCGGAGAAGTCGTCAGCGATGGGCTGCAGTCGCAAGTCACTTTCGAGTTAGAAGGTGGCGTCGATAATGGCATCGACAATCGCCTCGGTTACGAACACCCCAATAAGCCATGGGGAACCCAAATCACTGTGACCGCGCGCAGTATCGATGATTGGGCCGCGCGAATGGAACGCATTCCTGATGTTATTAAAATGGATATCGAAGGTGCCGAAGTTTTCGCATTGAGAGGCGGGCGCCGCTTACTCACCGGTGAATACGGCAAGCGGCCGCGCATTCTGCTTTCTGTGCACCCGGCGTACATTGAGGAGTACGGGTTAAGCAGCCAGGACTTGATTCGCCAAATCGGCGAGCTGAGATACCGACCGGTTGCTTTTGACGGTAGCCCCGGAGACTTAACCCAGTTCGGGGAACTTTGGCTGGAGCCGACTTAGCCCCGAACCCGTCAAACGGGACTCCCAGCGGCTCCGATTCCTTCTAGACCCATTTCCCTCTTGACGATCCGGCCGGCGCGTAACTAGAGTGGCCATTCTCTAGGAGATTGCTTTGCCCGGACTTCGTGTAAAAGATAATGAGCCATACGACAGCGCCCTCCGCCGCTTTAAAAAGCAGTGCGAGAAAGCGGGGATCCTTTCTGAAGTGCGTCGCCGCGAGTTCTACGAAAAACCTTCCGTTCGTCGGAAGAAAAAATCGATAGCTGCCCGCAAGCGCGCCTTGAAACGCCAGGACCGACGGTAACGTCGACTGATGGACCTCAAGACCCAGCTTCAAAATGATATGAAGGACGCCATGCGCGCGAAAGACGCCGTTAAACTCGGCTGCGTGCGCATGCTCATTTCCGAAATCAAAAAGCGCGAGATCGACACTCGGGTTGCGCTGGATGATGCTGCCATCCACAAGGTTATCCAATCTACCCTTAAACAACGTGCCGACTCCATCGAAGCCTTTGTCAAAGCCGGCCGCCAAGACCTGGTTGAAAAAGAGCAGGCCGAAGTCGCCATTCTCAAAGTTTACTTGCCCACCCAGCTTACGGCCGCAGAAGTTGAAGCCTTAGTGGTTGCTGCCATTGCCGAAACCGGTGCGAATAAGCCCGGCGATATTGGCCAGGTCATGAAAGCCGTGTTAGCCAAGTCGGCAGGCCGCGCTGATGGAAAACTCGTTAACGAACTCGCCCGCACCAAACTCTCGGGGAAATAATCCCCCGCTCCCCGACTCCTTCTATTTGCGCCCTTGCTTACTCGTAGCCCGAGATCTGCTCGGTAAGGTTTTGGTTTGTCGGAAGAAAGGCGTGGAAATGCAGGTGCGGTTGGAAGAGGTCGAAGCCTACTTGGGCGACGAGGACCCTGCCAGCCACGCGTACCGCAAGGTCACGCCCCGCAATGCCGCGATGTATGAGCGCGGCGGTGCTTGCTACGTCTATCTCTCGTATGGGATGTATTTTTGTATGAACGTCGTTGCAGGCCCACAGGGCGTGGGTCACGCGGTTTTGCTCCGCGCCGGGGAGCCGCTGAAAGGGTTGCCCCAAATGCGCCGCAACCGGGGCCTTGAACCCGATTCTGACCCTCGCCTGATTTGCAGCGGCCCGGGCAAATTAGCCCAGGCTCTAGGCATCGACTTGAGCGACTATGGGCGACGCTACGACGAACCAAGTTTTAAGATCGTGGATACAGGCGTGAACCATTCCCACGATCAAATCCTCGCCGGTCCGAGAATCGGGATCAGCAAGGCCAAGGATTTTCCGTTTCGATTGAGCGTCAAGGGAAGCCGCTGGCTTTCGCGAAAGGCATAATGTTTTCGGATTCCACTTTAGCCAATATCCGGGAACGGATGAATATCGTCGATTTGGTCGGCGAGTACGTGCAGCTCAAAAAGAGCGGGCAAGCGTTCCAAGGCCTTTGCCCTTTTCACTCTGAAAAGAGCCCGTCGTTTTATGTCCACCCGGTAAAACAGGTTTTCCGCTGTTTCGGCTGCCAAAAGGGCGGCAACGTTTTCACCTTCTTGATGAATATCGAGGGGATGTCGTTTCCCGAGGTCGTGCAAAAGCTGGCCGACCGCACGGGCGTCACACTGGAACAAGTCGACAAAGGCAAACGGGCTCCCAATCCTTTGGAGGGGGCCTCCCGACAACTCGCCGCGCTGGAATGGGCCGCGAAGTATTTCCACTACCTGCTCACGGAGATTCCCGACTACGCCCCCGCTTTGGAATATATCCAGGCACGTGGGATTACGCGTGAAACCATCGACCGCTTCCAAATCGGGGTCTCTCCCCGCGGCTGGAACGGGCTTTTTCGCCAGCTTCTGAGCCGAAAATTTACGCTGCCGGAATTGGTGCAGGCAGGATTGGTGGTCGAGCGGGAAGGCTCAGAAAATGGCGGTTACGATCGCTTCCGCGAACGGCTGATGTTCCCCATCCGAAACCGAGAAGGCCAAGTCGTCGGCTTTGGTGCGCGCGCACTAAAAGAAGAAGATCAGCCCAAGTACCTAAACTCTCCCGAAACGCCTATTTTCTCCAAGCGCCGCTTACTCTACGGGCTTTACGAAGCCCAACGCGGCATCCGCCAATTGGGTGAAGTGATTTTTGTCGAAGGTTATATGGACGTGGTGGCACTGCACCAAGCCGGGGTGAGCAACGCAATCGCCACCATGGGCACCGCCTTAACAGAAGACCACTGTGCGGAGTTGCGCCCGCTCACCCGCCGCGCGGTCACTGTTTTTGACCCCGACCGTGCCGGCAAAGAAGCCTGGCACCGTTCGGTACACCTGTTTTTGACGACGGGATTTTTTGCCAAGGATCTTTCTTTGCCCGAGGGCCTGGATCCCGATGAATTTGTGCAAAAAGAGGGCGCCGAGAAGTTTTACCAGCTCTGCGCCGCGGCACCCCGGCAGGTCACCAAACTCCTCAAGGAAATCGCCCAACGCGGGCCTCTTTCCGAAAGCGACGTTTCCCAAACCTTAACCGAGCTTACCCCGTTACTCATCGCCAGCCGAAGGCTGCCCGATCGCGCGGTGCTCTGGGATGATATCTGCCTGGTTTTGGGGATTTCGCTGCCGGTGCTGACCGAGATCGCGGAAGCGGCTGCGCGCCGCACCGGGCCGGCGGAGGCCGCTCCCGCAGCCAAACCCGCCGCTCGAACCGGAGCACGAGCCCCGGCCCCCAAGGGCCTGAACCGAATCGACACCCAGTTTTTTGCCGCTGCTGTGGAAAACCCTGAGCGCTTTCTGGCCCTGCCTTTGGAAGAATGGGTCGGCGGCCTAGCCGAAGCCGTGGTGAAGCAATGGATGAGCCAGCTCCATACCAGCACGAGTGCTTTGGAGTTTCGGGAGAAACTGGGCCTGTTGGTCCATGCGGGCGGGCCTCCGGAACTCACTGCGGTTGCGGCGGCCGGGCTGTTTGATGAAGTTCCTACTCGGCAAAACACCGGAGAGTTTGACGCGATCGTCGACCGCGTGCGACAACGCCGCCTCGAACATGAAATCAAGTCGCTCTCCGCGCAGGTCAAATTGACCGCCCGGATGGGCCAGCCAGAAGAACAGCTCCGACTCTTGAATCGGCTGCAGGAATTGCGTTCTCAGTCCCAACCTCCGGCGGAGGGCGGACCGGAGAACGTCCCCAGTGAAGGCGATGCGGGTTGACCCACGCCAATAAATGCTTATAAATAAATGCAATTGCGTGGTGTTGGCGTGGCGTGTTAGAAACTTGAGTTTGATCTCGCAAACCGCTGCAGTAGCGTCCAAATCCTGACGGGGTGCCTTAGAAATGCCAAAGGTCGATAAGAAAAAAGAATTACAGAAGCTCATTTCCGCAGGGAAAGAGAAAGGTTTCCTCACGTACGAGGAAATCAATGAAGCGCTCCCCGAAGAAATCACCGAATCGGATGAACTCGATGAAGTGATGGCGCTGATCGAAGACGCCGACATCGAAGTCGTCGAAAGCGAAAAAGACGTCAAAGCCGCAGGCGCCAAAAAAGGCGCAGCCGGCGGCGATGCCAAAACCGAAACCAAAGCTGCCACGGCCGAAGCCGACGAAGAAGAGTCGCTGAGCCGCGGTTTGGATCCGGTACGCCTTTATCTGAAGAAGATGGGCTCCGTGGCCCTGCTCACCCGCGAAGGCGAGATCGAAATCGCCAAGCGCATCGAAGAGGGTGAAGCCGAAGTTTTAGACGTGATCCTCAACTCCTCCATGGGGATCAAAGAATTCCTCGCCATTGGCGACAAGATTGAAAAAGGTAAGCTGCGC
Organism: uncultured Pseudobdellovibrionaceae bacterium; assembly: GCA_964492125.1. Classification (GTDB taxonomy): domain Bacteria; phylum Bdellovibrionota; class FAC87; order UBA2466; family UBA2466; genus JAIEOG01. The sequence continues at coordinate 21,042 of CAZBJE010000042.1, forward strand.
GCCCGCGACGTCGTTCGCGGCGGCGAAAGCGAAACCGAAACCACCGAAGAAGGCGCCGAGGGCGCAGCCGCTCCAGTCGAAGGGGCCGAACCCGAGCCGGTGGAAGAAGAAACCGAAGAAACCCGCGAAGCCAACCGCGAACAAGCGGCCATGGCGGCGGGGCTCAACGAAACCGAATGCCGCGAGCGCATTCTGGACGGCATGAAGCTGGTCCACAACTTCGAAAAAGCCCTCCACGCCGTGGAGCAAAAGCTTCTGAAGGTTGGCCAGAACGCCAGCGAGCGTAAGAAATTACGCGAAAAACTCGCCGACAACCGTCGTAAAATCGTTACGACCTTCCAAGAAATCAATTTCAATCGCAAAACGATCAACAAGATCGTGGCGAAGTTCAAACAGCAAGTCGGCCGCATCGAAGACGCGGAACGCGAAAACGACATGCTCTTGCGCCGGGTGAATGTCGACGGTGTCGGCAAACTCCGCAAGCACATCAAAGAAACCAAAAAGAATAAAAAGTTCGAAGAGCAGATGAAGCTCAAGTACGGCGTGGACTACGCCGGACTGATGGAAATCGACTACCAAATCGGCGAAGTGAACAAGAAAATCGCCGTTGTGGAAGCCGAGACCAACTTGCGCGCGCGCGAGCTGAAGGACATGTACGAGGCGATTCTCGCCGGGGAAAACAAGTCCGAAGCCGCCAAAGCCGAATTGGTCGAAGCCAACTTGCGCTTGGTGGTTTCCATCGCCAAGAAATACACCAACCGCGGCTTGCAGTTCTTGGATCTGATCCAAGAAGGCAATATCGGCTTGATGAAGGCCGTCGACAAGTTCGAATACCGCCGCGGTTATAAGTTCTCGACCTATGCCACTTGGTGGATTCGCCAGGCCATTACCCGCGCCATCGCGGATCAGGCCCGCACCATCCGTATCCCGGTGCATATGATCGAAACGATCAACAAACTCATTCGCACTTCGCGCTACCTCGTGCAGGAACTCGGCCGCGAGCCGACTCCGGAAGAGATTGCCGAAAAGATGGAAATGCCCGTCGATAAAGTGCGCAAAGTCCTCAAAATCGCCAAGGAGCCGATCTCCCTCGAAACCCCCATTGGGGAAGACGAAGATTCGCACTTGGGAGATTTCATCGAAGACAAAGCGATGATCTCGCCGTCGGATGCAGTCACCAACGTGAACCTGTCCGAGCAAACCCGTAAGGTTTTGGCGACTCTTACACCGCGTGAAGAAAAAGTTCTTCGCATGCGTTTCGGGATTGGCGAGAGCTCCGATCATACTTTGGAAGAAGTCGGTCAGGACTTTAACGTAACTCGTGAGCGGATTCGGCAGATTGAAGCCAAAGCCCTTCGCAAGTTGCGTCACCCGAGCCGCAGCAAACGTTTGAAAGCGTTCATCGAAAACTAGTTTCTCTGGCCCCTTATTCGGGCCCATAGCTCAGTTGGTTAGAGCAGTCGGCTCATAACCGATAGGTCCCTGGTTCAAGTCCAGGTGGGCCCATTTTTTCGGCGGCTTTTCGCCTGGCTCCGCGTCGCTGCTTCCTCGTCGGACCTCCGGCGTACCTGGAGTACGCCTGCGCCCCTCCTCGGGCGCGCTCCTTGATCCAGACGAAAATCCACCGAAAAAATCTCCCCCCCTCTCCCTACCGCGGAATTTTGGCTTCGCCGAGACTGGGAATTTTGGCTTCGCCGAGTCTGGGAGTTTTGGCTTCGCCGGGAGTTGGGATTTGGCTTCGCCGGGGCTGAATTGACTTTTTTTGTTCAACGGAGTCTATAGCGGCTATGAAAAATCTTTTGGTAAGTTTGGTTTTGTTGGGTGCTTTGTCGGCTCACGCCAGTGACGCGCCTATTCCTTATCAGTGGGGGGTTTATAAGCCTTCTGTTTTGGGTGGGGATAAAGTCATCATTACCGATTGGTTTTCGGCTGAGGGGAGAAAGCGGCTGGCTCGGTCTTCCTTTAACACCGACTTCTACCAGTTGGCGCATGCATACCAACCTCAGATTAACCCCGTGTACGCCACAGTTGCTTCGGCGGTCGTGATTCTCAATGGGATGCGGCTGCCTAAGCACTCCATTCCTAGCTTAGATAGTGCGGAGATTAAGAAGCCTAAGGCTTTGGGTGGAGGCGTGTTGCCTTTTCCGGCTTATACGCAGGCGGATTTTTTGAATGAAAAAACCGATGGGATCAAAGATCGGAAACTTGTTCTCCTAGGCAACATCACTCCCCAAAACGAAGACAACAAAGCCGCGTTTAAACCAGGTTTAGGTTTAGTCGAATTGAAAAAAATGCTGGAGACCGTCTATGGAGCCAAGGCGGCGATTACTTTGGCCGACACGGAAGTAGGCAAGGGAGTGGAAGCGTTTCGGGCTGTCGTTAAGAAAACGCTCAAAGACGACTCGACCTTCTTGCTCGCCAACTTCAAAGGCGACTTGTTGGGGGCGTCGACCGAAGGAACCGTCTCGCCGCTCGCTGCATACGATGAGAAATCGGATTCGGTTTTGGTTCTCGACGTCACGGGGCACAAGAATCCCTGGTATTGGGTACCGCTCAAAGCCTTCTATGAATCCATGCACACCCAGTACGACGGAATCTGGCGTGGCTACATGGTGATTTCGGACGCGAAGTAACGCCCACTTGCGCACCCGTCTCAACCGCGTTACACCCGATCCAGTACGGGGGTATTATGAAATTCATTCAGGCGGCTCTGTTTTCCACTCTTTTCGTTTTCAGTTCGGCGCAAGCAGTAGACTACTCCAAAGACGCGGTCGAGAAATTCGAGGCCGATGCGGCCGTTCAAACCGCGCTCAATAGTAAACAAGCCGAGCCGCCGCAGGTTGCGCGCATCCTATCCGGCCGGGTGGGCGGCGGGCAGTTTCATAGTTACGTGGTGACCCAGCTCGTGACGGTGGGCCATGAGGAGACCTCCGTGGTTGCAGCCACCGTGCACTACGATCCCTCCGACAAAGCAACCGTCACGCTTGTGGAGATCAAGCGTCTCGGCACCCCGATGGCCGCTGGTGCCGCCATCGATGCAGTCGAAGCTTTTCAAATCGACGACGCGGTCATTGCTAAAATTGACGGCGGTAAAACGGAAAAAGCAGTGGCCCTAGAAATCGCCACCGCAAACGTAGTCGACGGCGAAATGGAAGAATACTTGGTAGCGCAGATGGTCACTCCCAAGAAGGGCCCAGCCAGCCTCCGATCGAACGCCGTGCTGGCCGTCGTGCACCTCGATCCGATTAGCATGACTGTCCAGCTCGTGGAGCTGGTGCCCAAAACGAAATAGCCCGCAGGAACCTGATGCAAACGAGCCCCGCTAATCCGACCGCCACGCTGATGCCGCTGTGGATGATCTTCGTTGTGACTCAGGTGGGCATTGCATTGGTTCCGTACGTCATGCCCTTGACCGTGCGCGAGACCACGGCGGAGGTTGCGGTTTTGAACACCATTCTCCCTTTGCTGGGACTGCTCGACTACACGCTTTCGTTCATCATCCCCCGGAAACTGGTGGCCCACGCCGCCCAGTCGCTCCCCAAGGGAGTGGGCACCGCGCGGCCGACGGATGCAGAAATCATGAAGATGGCGGCCCCAGCTTTAATTATTCAGTTTGCGCTCTTGGAGTTCGTCGCCATGCTCGGCTTAGCGCACTCGCTCGTGAGCCGAAATGCCGCGGCCGGTCTCCCCTATGCCGCATTGGGAATCCTAGGCATGCTGATGGCCAAGCCGAGTGCCGAGCGAATGCGTGCGTGGGTGGAGCGCGGAGCTGCCCGCTAGACCGCTCTTCCGGGTGCGTGTGGACAAAGGCGTTCGGATGGCCTAAAAGAATGGCACATGCCTCCCTCATTTGATGATCAATACATTTGCCTAGCTGAACTCAAAGAAATCGACGAGCGCCTCCACCACGTGGACCGCGACGCAGGACGCATACCCGTCGACATCCAGAAATACGATGACGCCATCACCGCCAAACGCGCGGATTTAGATGCCGCCAAAGCGCTCTTCACGGATGTGGAGAAAAAACTGCGGGCCGCCGAACGCGATCTAAAAGAAAAAGAAGACGCGTTGTTTAAGGCGGAAGGCAAGATGATGGAAGTCAAAACCAACGACGAATACCAAGCTGCTCTCAAGGAAAACGCCAACCAAAAAGCCGCCAAGGCCGGCCTGGAAGATCGCGTGCTCACTTTGATCAATTCCTTGGAAGAGCAGAAAAAGGCCCTGGCTTTGATCGAGTCCGAATTCAAAGCCAATGAAGCCGTCATTCTCGTCGACAAAAACAAGCTGGTCGCTGAACACCAAATTCTTTTGCGTGATTTAACCAAGCTCACCGAGCAACGCACCGCCTTGGCCTCTAAGCTCGATCCCGCTGTGTCCACCATGTACTTGAAAATCGTGGCCACTAAAAAAGGCGTGGCCATCGCCAACGCCGAAAAAGGGCGCTGCATGGGATGCAACATTCAAGTGCGCGCGCAGATCTACAACGAAATCCTGGGCCATAAGGCCATTCACCGCTGCACCAGCTGCGGAAAAATCCTCGTGGTTCCGCCTCGGGCCCTGGCCGCCGCACCTGCGGCCGTTGAAGCAACCGCCAAGTGAAAGGCGACCGCGCTTGAGCAGCACACCGAAACGAGTGACTCTGTTCTGCGACGGTGCCAGCCGCGGTAATCCGGGCCCGGGCTCCTACGGGTTTGTAATCTACGAAAATGGCAATGTGATCGCCGAGCAGGGCAAAACCCTCGGCTCGGTCACTAATAATGTCGCGGAATACGAAGGCGCTATCCAAGGGCTCGCCAAGTGCCAGGAACTCAAAGCCACCGAGGTCACCCTCAAAAGCGACTCCCAAGTCCTCGTGCGCCAGCTGAACGGACAGTACAAAGTGAAAGCGCCGCACCTAAAAGAAATGGTGGAACGCGCCAAGACGCTCATCAAAAGCTTCGAGCGCGTACAACTGGTCCACATCCCTCGCGAAGAAAACAAGATCGCCGACAAACTCGCCAACGCCGCTTTAGACGGAAAACTGTAATCGCCGCGCATTTAGAGTCGGAGTGTTTTATCTCCAATCCAGCGCAGCTAGGTACGCTGAACACAGCTACCGAAAGGGGCTTTCCGCGGATCTCCGGCCCGCACCGACGGGGCCGTCATTGCAGCCCCCAAACAAATGGAACGCGAGACCTAATCTGCAATGCGAGCGCCTCAAACCCATTTGAATCTCGATGAGGACCGGTGTGCCCAGCCGGCGCGGGCCGGAGATCCGCGGAAAGCCCCGTTCGACCGCTAGGCTTAGTGTCCCCAGATGCGCCAGCCCCCCAATCCCTGTATATAGACTCCAGGGGGACAAGTTGCTCGAAGCCTCGTCAAACCGCTATTCCCGATTCGCGATTAGCCTGACTACGGTGGCTTTGGCCTTCTTCTTTCTTTCCTTTGGCTTTCACTCCCTCAACGGGATCTTGGTCGACAGTTATTTCCGCACCCTGGGGGCCAAGCGCCCGTACCCCGGCATTGCCCTTTTGGCATTCGACTCGGGCCCGGCTTGGGGTGGGGACGTTTTTTTGCCCGCGGAGGCATTGGCTTTACTCATCTCCCGCATCAGCGCACAAAAACCGCGTGCGATTGGTTTGCTCGCGGACCTAAATGAGCAGCACTATTCCGCTGCGGACTTGCAACGGGTGGTATCAGCCATCGATCCAGCCGTACCTCTCTTCGTGGGGTATCTCGACGAAATGGGGCTCGACCGCCCCGCGCCAACGGTTTTCGGAGACCGGCTGACTTATTCCCCCGGCTTGGTTTCGCGCGACTCCTTCAACTACGGCGCGGACTCCGTGAGCCGACGCGTGATGGCCCAGATTGATCACGTGCCCACTTTTTACGCTCGACTAGCGACTTTCGTGCGCGGCAGTACGCCCGATCGTTTGGAGTCGCTGAGCTCCTCTCGACACGCCTTCATCCGTTGGCAGGGAGGACCGGGAACTTACGTCACCCATTCGGCGTGGTCGCTGCTTTCGCCCGCCCCCCCGGACCTCAATCTCGGCGGAAAAATCGTATTGGTAGGCCAAGTGCGCCGTACCCGCCCGACTCAAGACGCCATACTCACCCCCTATTCTCGCCGGCTGGGCGACACCACTGTGCTGGAAGGGGCGGCCCATGGGTTGGTGACGCTGATCCGCGACGACGGTCTGCGCCGCCTTCCGGGGTGGGCGGTGGCGTTGTTGACGCTGGCGGTAGGGCTGCTCACGGTCAATCTGGTTTCTTCGCTCTCGCCGGTGCGAGGGGTGTTGTTTATGTTCGCGTTTCTGTTTGCCCTCTGGGCCACGGGTTGGGCGATGCTGCGCTGGGGAGACTGGTGGTTGGACTTGGCTCACCCAGCTGTGATGGCGGTTGCTGGCTACTACCTGGTGGTACCGTTCCGGCTAGGCATGGAATACCGCAAGCGCTGGCACTTCCAACAGCGCAGCGAAATGATGGCGCAGCTGGAAACGCTCAAAAGCAATTTCCTGTCCTTGGTCTCCCACGATTTGAAGACACCGATTGCCCGGATCCAGGGCAACGCTGAGCTTCTCTTGGAGTCGCCCCAGCTAGAAGCGAAACAGCGAAAGGGGCTCACCACCATCGTGGCCACCACCGAGCAAATGAGCGACTACGTGGAAACCGTGCTCGATCTCAATCGGGTGGAGAGCGGCCAGCTGCAAATCCGGCTGGAAAGCCGCGATATCAACGTCACTCTACAAGAAGTACTGGATGAAAAACGGGTGCTGGCCCAAGAAAAGGGAATCGAACTTCGAAGCGAGCTCGAGCCACTTTTCACGGTGCGTTACGACGTTCGATTGATGCGGCGAGTGATCGGTAACTTGATCGAAAATGCCATTAAGTACTCCCCCGAAAACTCAACCATTACGGTGGTTTCGCTAGAGAGCGACGGCCAGGTGCGCGTGGAAGTTCGCGACCAGGGCATCGGCATTCCCGAGGCGGAGCAGGCCCGGGTTTTCGAAAAGTTTTACCGAGCCGAGGGGGTCACCCAAACGGGGATTAAGGGAACCGGTTTAGGACTGTATCTTGTCAAATATTTCGTGGAGTTGCATAAAGGGGGGGTCTCATTGAAAAGCGAACTGGGCAAAGGCAGCACTTTTAGTGTATCCCTGCCTCTTTAAAGGGGTCTCGCGTGAAGTCCTACCAAGTTTTGGTGGTTGAAGATGATGACGAGCTTCGCAAGACCATCCGAGAAGCGCTCAACCTAAGCCACTTCGTGGTTCGGGAAGCTCGCGATGGGATGGAGGCGCTGGAGTCGATCCGCCGAGAGCGCTGTGACCTCGTCCTTCTCGACGTCAACATGCCCCGGATGAGCGGGCTCGAATGCCTCACTAAGATCAAAGAATTCGATCCCTCGATTGTCGCGATCGTAATGACCGCCTACAGCACCATCGACGACGCCGTGCGCGCGATCAAGGAAGGCGCGTACAATTACGTCGCCAAACCCATCAAGCACCAGGCGATTGTGGAAATGGTCGAGCGGGCTTTGGCCGCGACGCAAATGATCCAAAGCATGGTGTTTAGCGCCCCCATTGTGAAAATGGATACGGGTGAATTTGTCGGCACCTCCAGCGAGATGCGGCGTATTTTCAACGTTATCTACAAACTGGCCAAGGTCGATACCTCAGTTTTGATCCGCGGCGAGAGTGGCACCGGCAAAGAGTTGGTTGCGCGCGCCATCCACTACAACTCCGGCCGTAAAGACGAAAAGCTGGTTGCCATCAATTGCAGTTCCATCCCAGAGACTCTTTTTGAAAGTGAACTCTTCGGCCACGAGCGCGGCGCGTTTACCGGCGCAGACCAGCGCCAAATCGGTCGCTTTCAATACGCCGCTGGCGGCACCGTTTTTCTCGACGAAATCGGCGACCTCTCGCTTGCGATGCAAGTGAAGCTCTTGCGGGTTTTGCAGGAACGCAAATTCACCCCGGTGGGCTCTAACCGCGAATTGGAAATGAACGCGCGGGTGATTGCCGCAACCAACCGCAACTTGGAAGAGATGATCAAGCAGGGAACGTTCCGCGAAGATCTCTTCTATCGTCTAAACGTCATTCCGATTTTCTTGCCGCCTTTGCGGGAACGCCGCGACGACATCGAAAAGCTCGCTTGGCACTTCATTGCTAAATTCAGCAAATTGCACGGCAAAGAAATCAAAGGCATTTTGCCTTCGGCCATGACGTTGCTGCTGCAGCACAACTGGCCGGGTAACATCCGCGAGCTCGAGAATGTCGTCGAACACGCGGTGGTGATCGAAAGCTCCGATCAAATAAGCCCGTCATCGTTGCCAAACTACATTCAAGGTGACGATTTCTTTGGCACCCGCTTGCTTAACCCGTTGGTGGCTTTGGAGCTGGAAGAAACCGATCGCAGCGACACCAGTGTCGCCGCCACGCTCAATTACAAGAGCCACAAAGAACAGTTTGAACGCGATTTCATCATCAAAGCTCTCAAAACCTTCCGAGGGCGAATCAACCAGACGGCACTTCATGCGCAGATCCCCAAAAAGACGCTGCTGCGCAAACTGCAAAAGTACAATATCCGCGCGGAAGATTACCGCGCTTAATTCACTTTAAGTTCGAGGCGCCGTTCCCGGTGATTCGCACCCGACGGCGCCGCACCTATGTGCTGAGGTTTTCTTGTCTCCCCGTTGGCCACTTGTTTTAGCTCTGCTCTTGGCGACCGCGCCGGTTTTGGGCACCGTTCCACCGCCGTGCCCTGCGCAGATCCTAGCTGGCTTTCCGTCGCAACGCGTGGAAGGGCGCGCGTTGCGCCCCCGCGCGATCGAGCTGGCGGACCCCGCCTTCCGCGACTTCGCTCACGAAGACTCGGTGTACCAGATGTATCTTGCTTCACTGGAACCCGATGGGCTCCTCCCTAGCCGGTCTCAGGTCCGCACCGCCATCGAGACGATTGCCGCCGAGCAAGATCGCAGTGCGGCCCTTTCGTTCACCAACGGTTTTACTCTGCAATCGTCTGTACGCACTCGCGCTAAAATCGACCTGCGGACCGGTGATTTCTTGATCGTCGATCACCGCGGCTATGTCGCAGCATTTACGCGTCTGCCGCTCCGGCGGCGCCCTTTCGGCCCTGTGAAAGACTTGCGCGAGCTTGCGGACATTTTTTCCTCATACGCCGAGGAGGACCACAACACTCACCCCCGACTCATGGCAGCGGAGGATTTGGGCGCGGCGTCTTTTTCTCCACATAACCGCGCCAGTCACTTCAACAAGCACGTTTTGGGTTGCCCCACCCAACTGCCCCTTAGGCGCTGGTTGGAATTGTACAAAGAGGATCATTTGTCGCGGCATTCCGGGTTTCCCCTATTGCAGGAGCATTTTGCTCGCGCACTGGGCGGCAGTCGTTTCAGACGCTCGACAGTGCCAACGGTCTACAAAAATTTTCTGGGAGAATACGAGAAACACGCCAAAAGTTTCCTGCGCTCTACCTCGCCTACCGCGCTTAGCTCCACTTATTTTCAGCGGGCCCATGGAACTCTTTCGCTGATCACCATCAAGTTCGACCTTCAAACGCTGGAATTCGCCATTTTGAATCGACGGGATCAAACCATCGTGACCTACTTCCGGGTCACCGAAATGGTCCCCTCCAACGACCATCTCCACTACCGCTTGCATTTGCCGCCCGTGCAAACGCCGCTCGAGTACTTTCTGGTGTTGGCGCTGGCGGACCACGAACCTTAGCCCGCCCGCCCGCGCCTAGGGGACATGATAGAATAGGGTGTGGCCCAACCTTCATCTGCACTCTACAAGATGGTTTTTTCGCTCGTTATCGCCTTCCTGCTCATCGGGGAAGTGATGCTTTTCTCCGCTACCGGAGTGTTGGGTTTGGAGCGCTACGGGTCGGAGTTTTATTACTTCAGTCGGCACACCGTGGCAGTGGTGGTGGGTATCGCGATGATGCTTTTGGTATCCAGGATCCGCTACCAGTTCTGGGCTAAGCTCTGTAACCCCATCATGGCCGTGCAGCTGGTGCTGATCGCCCTCACCCTTTTTTCCGCGGTGGGCCATACCGCCCTCGGTGCCACGCGCTGGATCAAAACGCCTTGGCTCGCTTTCCAACCCAGCGAGCTAGCGAAGATCAGCGTCACTCTCTATCTCGCCCGCTTGCTGACGGTTCCACACAATTTCACTCCGGGCCAATGGGTCGTACGGCTAGCGCCCATCGGAATGCTTCTGGGGATGATCCTGAGCCAACCGGATATGGGCACCACCATTCTGGTTTCGTCGGTGATGCTGGGGATGCTTTTCATCGCCGGTATGCGCCCCGCTTATTTGTATTCGTTGCTGGGCGGGGCGATCGGAGTTTTCGCTTTTACGATGATGCAGTCGGAGTACCGTCGACGGCGTGTATTTGCTTTTCTCAACCCGTGGGAAGATCCCCAAGGCGCGGGTTTCCAAACCATCCAATCTTTTATTTCGTTTCATTGGGGAAAGCTTTTGGGCGTGGGATTGGGTAACGGAAACTCCAAACTGTTTTTCCTTCCCGAAATTCACACCGACTTTATCTTTGTGCTTATCGGCGAGGAACTGGGATTTGTGGG
>CAZBJE010000043.1:0-29249 GCA_964492125.1 uncultured Pseudobdellovibrionaceae bacterium
CCCGCCCCGGGTAGTGCCGGGGCCCCCCGCCCCCGCGCGGGGGGGCTGAACGCCCCCCCCCCCCGCCCCGGCCCAGACATCCACGGAAAATCCCTTTCAGTAGCAAATTCGACACTCCCAGACTGGTCGCACGCCCGGCTGGGTTTCGAAGAATGCCGCCTACCGCGCGGAACGGTCGGCCGGAGGATCGCTGCGGAACTGATCGGTTGTCGGTCCCAACGGTGTTTTGCGGATCAGCACGCGAGGGTAGTCGGTTCCTTTGAAGAACTCCGATTCTGGTTGCTCTTCCGCGCTCGGAACGAAAGTGCCTTTTTCCATCCGTAGCAGTTGCATTGCCTGGTCACTATAAACCAGCGCTATCGACGCATCCGAGTTGGAAGGCCCTCGGTGGTAGTCCTGCCGAACCGGCGTCCCGGTTCCGACTTTCACCGACTTGCCGTACTCCGCGCTCGAGTGGGTGTGGCCCGTCACGTTTGCGCCATAAGCGACTAGTAGCTTCGCCAACGAAATCGACTTTGCGCCGCTAATGCCCATGTGGGAATGCTGCCCAATCTCGACGCCGTGAACCATTCGGAACGCGGTGGGGTTCTGCAGGTCAATGCCGGCCCGGTACGTATCCGACTTATCCATGAAGAGAACTTGGTCGGTGTCGATACCGTAGTACTGGAACACGCGTTCATAAGGATTGGCCTTGTGGGTGATCGCATCGATCATGAGCTGCAGTACCAAGGGTACTTCCCGAGGGCGTCCGGCGTCGAAGAGCTTCGCTTCTTGCAAGCGCTTGGTCAGCCAATCGCTGCCATGGTTATCCACCGGCACTACAATGGAAGTATTGGGCAGCAACTGCGTCAGTTGCTTCAACCACGCAGCCGCTGTTTGGATGTGGTTCTCCAAATCCAAACCACCTGCTCGGTCGGTAATCGCGCGTGTGAGAAGGGATTCCATGTTGTGTCGGTTGTTCGGTCCGCCATCGATAAGATCGTGGAGCACAATGGCGCCTAAACCGACGGGGCCTGCTTGGTAACCGGGTTGCATTGGCTCGCCGGCCTTGGGATTTCTCTCGATAATCTGCAAATTTTCCAATGCCTCGCGGGTGGCTTTGAGGAAAAGCGGATCGGTGTTACCCAAGTGCAAATCTCCCAGCACGATGGCCGGAATATTCTTCACTTGGACCACGCCTTTGTCGGTATAGATTTTTCCCAAATCAAACAACCCTTCCGGGTTTCCATAGCGGGCTTCCGTGAAACGAATGCGGCGTGGAGCGATGCCGTTGGCGCTACCGACTAGCGATCCAAACTTGTCGCTACGGTATTGGCGGGAAACCACCAAGACGCTGCGGTTCATTTCAGCTTCGGCCTGTGCGCGTTCATCGGTGCTCATGCTGATGCGGAATCGGCCAGCGTAAGCGGCGTCGCTCATCGACCCCGTGGTCACCATATACCCAGGCTTGGTGTCGTAGTTACCTGTAGCGCGCGTCACCGCGCGGACTTTGGGGTGAAACAGCACCACGCGGTCGGTGGGCTCGTAAATCTCCGGTAAGCCTACGAACGGGTTTTGGCGTTTGTCTTCGAACCCGTGATCCACAATGTAGAAGTCCGGGGTCAGTTGCAGACCGCGGTCGACCATGAAATGCACGTTGGGTTCGTTGAACAGCCAGTCTAGCTTTTCGGGAATCAGGCCGATTTCCGCAAACGCCGGCGCGACGATAATGGGCGCATTGCCCAGGGCGCGGGAGAGTTCTCGAACTGCCTCGAAGTTTTTCAAGTCTTGGTTCTCAGCAAGCTTGAAGTAGATCACGTTCGGCTTGCGAGAAGCTTCCACCATTTGAGCGCGCCGTTCCGTCGTGAAGTAGCGGCGGTCGATGATTTTGGTAAAAGCACCGGCGTGTTTGGCGCGGGTTTGGTCTACCAAAATGCTTGTATCCTTGAAGAGGCCTTTGGGCCCAAAGAAAGCCGACATTTCGGCTTCGCCGATGGCCATCTTCTCGGCGAGCGCTTTGACGATCTCGGCTTCGGATCCCGGGATCTCGTTGGTGGTTTTCAAAACGCCCAAAAGCGTGGCCATCAATTCTTTCTCAATAGCCGTGCGGAGAGACTCGTTCTCTGTGAGCAACCTGTAGCGCCACTCCTGCACATCGGCGACTCCCAAGTAGCCCAAGCCCAGCTTCGGATCGCGAGAATACCGGTGTAAAGCTGCGACTAGATCCTCCTCCGCCATCAACGTTTTGGATGCAGCAAATTGCACTTGTTCTGCGGAGGCGAGCAGGGTTTTGAGTTTTTCTCGGGCGGCTTCGGCTGCCGCGTTGAGAGCGGTGAAAGACTGGATCTGCTCGGGACTGAGTTTCTTAGGCAGTTTTTTCAGGAAGGCTTCGGTGCCCAGAATGGCTTCTTCGAAAGTCACGGTTTCGATCGCTTTCCAATCCGCGAGCGTGATACCGTAGCTCTCTAGGACGTCCGCAAATTTCACGGTGTCTTCTACTCGCAGAAGCCGATTCACCGCCGCGCCGGCACGAGGCAGATGGCCGTCTTTGGAGAGCTTTCGGCTAGCGAGCAAAATGAATGCTTCGGAAACATCCATTCCCCCTTCCAGTAAGTCCGAACATTTCTGGATTTGACGCTTGGGTTGCCCCGCCGCGTGCAAAGTTAGAGAAACAAATAGAAGCGCGCTAATTAATTTTTTCATTTCTACTCCGCTTGGGCCAACAAGCCGTTTGCACAGCTGAACGGGTGGTTATTCATCGACTTAAAGAGGGCTTTCGCTTCGGCGGCCTTCATATCCAGCGCCAGCTCCAATACCTTGGATATGTCGTTGGAGCGCTCCACTTTGCCGGGGCGATAGATTGTGACGCGCGACATCTTGGTGATTTCACGCATGGGCGACCAGTCCCAGTTGTGACCATCGGGAGAATTGAGTACTTCGGTTTCCACCATGTTCACCAGTACCGGCACCACCGGACTATTGAAGACCCCGCGGTTCGCTAGGCTTTTGAACAGGTCGTCGATTTGGCGGATGTACTCACGGTCATTTTCAAACATCACCAAGTAGTGAGGCGTGCTGGTGTCGGTCATTAGTCGATCGGAGAGTTCCATGAACGCGCGCTCCAGGTACTTCACCTTGGAGAATGCGAATTCGTAGAAATCTGGGTGGGAAAGACCAACGTAGGCTTCGCGAGGCAGTTTGGTTTGCGGGAGCTTGAGCTTTTTTTGGATGTGGCTGACCGCCGTTTCCCACTCGCTGGGATCGTTGCCGCGCATGCTGAGCATGGCCGATTTTACTCGGTCGTTATATTCGTCCTGCATGGAAAGCGTGAAGAGCGGGAAGGCGTCGAGAAGAAAGGGTGTCTTCGATTTTAGTTTCTCGTCGATAGCCGCCACCAAGAAACTTTCTCCGCCTTGCTCGGGAGGGCGAAATTCCTTCAGGCTCGATTGCAGATCAAAGTAGTAGTAACCCGGCAAGATCACCTGACCGTTGCTTAGGGTCACCGGGTCCAAGCTGGTGCTCGCAATAAAGCGGCCTTTCTCGTCGATTCGGCCAATTCGTTTGGCGATCTGCGGCCCGACATTCCCTTCGTAGTCGTGAACCGGTACCGAGATCTCTTCGGGTAGCGAAGTGACGCCGCTAAAGAAGGGCGAGACCGCATCCACCTGGTTCACTCGGCGGAGTCGAAAATGTCCGACGTTATGCCCAATGGTTCCGTCGAAATCCGCCACCATCAGCGTAAGCTGACGCGCGTCTCTGGCTTCGGAGTGTGTAAAAATTACAAACAGTGACAGGAAAAAAAGATAGATCTTCGCATTGCCCGAATAGACTTGCCCCATGTATCCCCCCCAACAAGCGCTATTTCTGTGCCGACTTCATCGATAACTTTTTTCACCAAGCGATGTCAACCAGGCTAGCCCGTCGACAGAATGAAAAAAGTTTAAATGCGGTGAGTCGAAAAATAAATGGAGGAGAGTTTAGACAGGGCCGATCAACCAAGTGGCATGCGCACGACACACTGTGTCGCCCGCTTCATTTTTGATATCGACGGGAAGAATATGCTCTTGGCGTTCGGTGACGTTTGGTACGGTGCAGCGTGCTTCGGCAGTCAGAGTGCCGCGCGCTTTTTTGAAATATTCCATTCGGTAACCAACCAGGATTCCACGTAGATTCGACGGTAAACCGCCCACCATCGCAAGACCCGATGCCAACTCGCCGAGGTTCATCAGCGCTACTGCATGAACCGAGTTTAGATGATTACGCACTGCGCGACGATCGCGCATGACTACTTTTGCATACCCTGCTTCGAGATTTTCGACCCGCGCGTGGATCGTGTTGGAATAGGGAATCATCCGACCCAAAACCTTACTAAAGAGGGTTTTCCCGGCGGGGAACTTTTCAAACCGTTTGTATGTTGCAATCAAGTTCATGGCGTTTCCTCTCGAAGTTCAAAACCGGCGCGGACGAAAAGCGGATCTCGCTCGGTTTGAGGTACAGGGTAGTTTTCAAATCCCACTGTGGCAATGGCGCGTGCAAGAGGAACGCATTCTTGATTCCAGAAAGTATCTAGCGCATCCACAGCGGTTTGAATGTCTTTGGCCTTGGCACGGGCGCCGGCGTTTTCCAGGAGCCGCAGAACGAGTGTCTCTAAGAATGTTTTTGATCCGCCTTTTAAAAATAGCGGCAACTCTTCCACTAGAGCGGCCGGCAGACGACGTAAACCGAACTCATAAGAGTAGGCCTTGCGTTCGCTTGCTTTTGGACGCACTGCGTGACCGATGAATTGGAGCAAGCGGACCATTCCAAAGAACGCCTCGGCGGTAATAAAGCGTGATCGGAACGCACCGTGAAAAATATAGTCGGGAAACTGTTCCGGCGTGGTGGTGAAACACAAAAAGAAATCGGTGCCCCGGTGGGTATGTCCGACCATGGGGTAGCGGTGGCTGAACGCGCTGGCGATGTTGAGCTTAGGTTTCTCTTGTTGGATGCGGCGTAACTCTTCCAGGCAAGCGTCTAGCTCAGTGGCGTGTATCTCAAAAACCAGCGTGTGGGCTGCTTTGACGATCTTGCGCATTTTGCCGCCGCGGGCACGCCGGTAACCGCCCAGACGACGCCGCAGGTTCTTGGCTTTTCCGACGTACACCACTGCGCCGTCTTCCGCCAAAAAACGGTAGATACCGGGTGAAACCGGAACGGAGAGAATAAATTCTTTGCCGAATTTTTTATCGAAGAGGATCATTGCGCGCCGAGCAGAAGGACCCGCCCGGCGCCACAACGCAAGACGAGGTTATTTGTTGTTGGCGTCTTTGGATTTGAGGCCGGCTTCGTTCGCGGTGATAAAAGCGCGAATATCGTCGGCCATATCCAAGAGCTTAGTCCATTGCTCTTTGTAGAGTGTAACAGGGAACCGGCCGAGGCCATACACGGACAATCCGCCTTTTTCGCTCACGCGTAGCGAAAGGCCTTTAGCGCCGGTTTTTTTCAGTGCTTCGTTTTCGGCGCGCAGGCGCGCCAATTCAGCTTGCATATCATCAGACATTTTTCTCTCCTTTGGCGCTCCCGAGGGAACGCACTTGATCTAAAAGTTTTAGGTAAATCTGCGCCATGTCCAGCGCATCACTCAGCGCGGTATGCGCCGGTGTTTCACGGATACCAAAGTGCTTCATTATTTTGCCCGACGATTCCGTCCCCGGCGGCAATTGGCCAGAGTCGACAAACGCGCGCGCAACGCAGGTAACATCTTGCACGTGGTGGTGAAAGTGATCGCGCATGAAATCATCGCCAAAGGTGCGAGTCATGAGCGGAATATCCAAGGCGCTAAGCGACTTGCCCAAAAATACGGGGCGCGCGTCGCCGAAGAAATTTTTCATCTCCACGGTATTTAGATACGCGTGGACTTCTTCTTTGAGCTTTTCGTGGGAAATGCCAGTGGCGTGGGCTTTGCGGATTAAGCCTTCGTTGTTTTCCACTACCCAGGGATTCAAGCTGGGTTTTAACTCTTCAAAACTTTTGCAGTGGACCATCCACTCTTTGCCCAATTCGGTTAGCACGCGATTGGTAGTGGTATCCAACGGCACAAAGGCCAGTTGGATGAGAACGCATTCGGGGGTAAGGCCCGTCGCTTCGGTGTCGATACTCAGGTACTTGGCCATTAGGACTCCTGTTCGGGGACTACCTTAGCGGATGGGCGCGACCAGATAAAGCCCAATACGCCGACAGCCATCAGGTCCAACAAAACTTTGCCCACCAGTGGCGCCCGGGAAAAGAAAGTGAGCCAACTAAAGCTTAAAAGAATGAGCGAAGTGGCCACGATTTTGGCGCGCAAACGAATGACTCCGCCGTCTTCCCAATCGGCAATCATGGGTCCAAATAAGGGGCTAGCCAGAATCCACTGGTGCAATCTCGGGGAGCCTTTGGAAAAACAAAAAGCCGCCAGCAGAACGAACGGCGTGGTCGGCAATACGGGCAAGAAGATGCCGACAAAGCCCAGAGCCAAAGCAAGAATGCCGAGAAAAATATAGAAATGCCTCATGGCCGGCCCGCCCCCAACTCGCTGCGGATTTGCTCGAAGAGATCCAGGCGCTTAATCCGATCGAACCAGTCCACTTCGCCGTGACGGGTGGCCATGCCGGTCCACTGTTTGATCCGCCGAGCGAGAATGCGAGAGCGCTCCGGCACCGGTGCAGTGTGTTTTTCAAAGGCATCGAAGATGGGCAGCCAGCTCGCCGGATCTTTGCCCAAAGGCGCGCCCACCGTGAAGGGAGCAATCCCCAGCTCGCCGGCAATATTGACCGGCAGCATCGGATCGGCCAGCGCCCCTCGGCCAATCATAAAATGCTCACAGCCGGTGATGTCCCGGCAGCGCCGAAAGGCGTCGAGTGTCCAGATGTCTCCGTTGGCGATGACGGGGAGAGGGGCCAATTGCTTGCGGACTTCGCCGATGGGCTCCCAGTAGATGGGAGGCGCGTATCCGGCGGTGCGGGTTCGCCCGTGAATCGTGATCCAACTCGCTCCGCCGTCTGCCGCGGCTTGGGCGTTTGCGTAGATGGGATCCAATCCATCCCAACCCAAGCGCAACTTTGCCGAAACCGGAATGTGCAAAGGCACGGCTGCGCGAACCGCCGCGACAATGGCCCGAAGACGGGCAGGGTATTTCAAAAGGGTGGCGCCGCCATCGTGGCGATTCACCGTCGGAGCCGGGCATCCAAAATTCAAATCAATCGCCGTCGCCCCAATCGCCACGGCCGTCGCCGCGGCCGCCGCCAAAGCCTCGGGGTTGCCGCCCAGCAACTGCACCTGTACCGGCGTGCCGCTGGGAGTGCACGCGCCGTGAGCGAGTTCCGGGATGTGGCGGAGAAAAACTTTCGCGGGCGGCGATTCCGAACAGACTCGCAAAAATTCCGAAACGCAGTAGGCAAAGGCCCCGCGTTCGGATTGAAAGGCGCGCATGGGCGCATCCGTCACACCCTCCATCGGGGCGAGAACGAGCGCGGGTTGGCCGTGTCTAGGCTGGGGAAAAGGCTGCACAAACGCACCTTAGGGGCATCGACAAATAAACACAAGTGCTTGAAACTGCTAGGGATTGGGTCCGGAGGGGGGTGTCAGAAAGCTGGATGAGTTTGGCCTATGCTTTCAACGGGTTACAAAGCGGTCAGCCCGACCCTGTTGGGAATCTAGACGAAAAACATACTCCGGCGTGCGGGACGCCCTGGCACCGCCCTTGCTCTATAGAGAGGTATGAACAAACGCATCTACAGCCTGCTCCTCCTGGTTACTCTGGCACTTACCGCATGCGGTCGCCAGGGTGATATCCAGCTCGACGGCCAGTACAATGCGGCTAGCGTTCAAAGCTGCGATGCGAGCTCCGTAGGAACTTCGTACCAATCCAGCTGCAATACCTGTTCTTGCGTGCAAAAAGCCGACGGCCGTATCGTCGAAATGTGCACCCAAATTCAGTGCAACTAATCTCAATCTAAAATTTGGGTTTTACTTCTCGCCGCCTGCACAAGGGGGCGATTTTCTATTGGGCTGGTAATTCACCCATTCTTCGGGCGTGTAGGTATGCAAAGCGAGAGCGTGCAAGCCTTCCTTGAGCTCTTGATCCACCAACGCATAGACCATCCGATGCCGCTCGATCAGCGACTTTCCCGCAAAGGCCTTGGTGACCAAAAGCAGTTTGAAGTGGGTTTCGGAGCCCTTAGGAACGTGGTGGTTCCCGCTCTCGTTCACCAATTCCATGTGTTGCGGATCGAGGACGGCTTTCACTTTTCCCTCGATTCGTTGTTTCAGCGTCATGGTTTGTAATATAGAGCTTTCCCCATGGAATGGAAGGACGTCGATTGGCAGATTCTGCGCACGCTGCGCGACCGGTTCTTAAACCCGGCGCCTGGCGACTATTGGCGTACGCTTTCCGACCTCGAACACTACGATATTAGCTTTGCTCGGCGCATTGCCTCGAAGTGGGACGCCGTCTGGGAAGAAAATCTGCCGGTTTTGCCGGCTTCCTTCTCGGTTTGGGATTGGGGTTGCGGCACCGGCGTAGCGACAGAAACCCTCGCCGCCGCCAGCCCAGGCCGCTTGCAGAGAGCCTGGGTGAGCGATCACTCACCACTGGCTCGCCGCTACGCCGCCGAAAAATTGGTGGCGTTGGGTATCGCCACCGAAGAACTGACCGAAGGCCGGCCGAAAGAACCATACTGGCTTTTGGTCAGCCATGTTTGGAATGAACTCTCTGCCGCGGGACGCAAGGCATTTTGGCACGCGATCAACGGGGCCGAGGGTTTTCTGTGGGTGGAACCGGGGACCCCGCCGCTGGGCGCGGCCATCGTCGACAACCGCGAACTTTTGCGCAAAACATTTTCGCTTCTGGCGCCCTGTCCACACCAACAGCGCTGTGGTCTGCTCGATACGGTGAGCGATTGGTGCCACCATTTTGCGCCACCGGATCCGTCCGTTTTTACCACCGCTCATTGGAGTCGGTTTGCGCAGGAGCTGGGAATCGATTTGCGATCGCTGCCGGTTTCGTACTTGGTGGGACGTCGGGACTTTCCAGTGGCGGAAGTCCTGGGTGGTCGGATGCTGGGAAGGCCCCGGGTTTCTAAAGCCGGCGGCCGCGCGCTGGTTTGCCGCTCTGGCGGCGTCCAAGAAGAAAAACTCCCCAACCCGGCGGGTGGTAAAGCCAAAGACTTCCGCGAAGTGCGCTTCGTCCGCCGCGGCCAGCACTAAAAAAAAGGCTGGCTCCCTTGGGAGCCAGCCCATCTTAAATGGTCTTAGCGTCGATTAACCTTGGTGATTATCGAAGTGATCGCCGTGCGTGGCGTGCTTTTGGCCATCGTGATCGTAGTCGGTGTGGTCGCCGTGCTTGATCGCAGTGTGGCCGCAATTCTTGCCGTGCTTGTGATCGTGCGCGGAGAGCTTGTGGCAAGCGCCGTGCTCGTCGGCATGGTTCTCATGCGTGGCATGCAGGTGGCCGTCGTGTTTGAAATCTGAGTGGTCGCCGTGCTTCACTTCTTTGTGTCCGCAGGCTTTGCCGTGCGTGTGAGCGTGGCCTTGGTGCTCGCCCGCGCAAGTGGCCGCTGCGGCCGTCTCAGTCGTGGTGGTCGTGGCGGTGCTGCCGGTTTCCGTGGT
This sequence comes from uncultured Pseudobdellovibrionaceae bacterium, assembly GCA_964492125.1. GTDB lineage: Bacteria > Bdellovibrionota > FAC87 > UBA2466 > UBA2466 > JAIEOG01. The sequence continues at coordinate 9,607 of CAZBJE010000043.1, forward strand.
GGCGGTCTTGGATGCGCAAGAAGTCATTCCTAGCGCGAAAACTAAGCTGGTCAGTCCGTACATAATAAAACGCATGGTATCTCCTTATTAATAAAAACTGCCCGCACAGTCTAATGCACGAATTCTCATGGGACGGCGTTTCATTTGGCGTCGAGAAGCACCTCGCGCAGACAATGGTTAAGGCCGTAACGAATTAATTCTGAATTCATTGCTTTTCCGATTCGGGGTCGTGAGAATCCAGCTGGAGATGAAAACCCGAAACCGTGCCTCTGTTTTATGTGTAGTGGATGAACAATTGCTGGTGGTGTTGCTTTGCGACCCGGTCAGTGGAATGACCGTGCGGATGCCGCCCGGCGGAAAAGTCGAAGTCGGCGAGCAACCACGCGATACCGCACTACGTGAGATGTTGGAAGAAACCGGCTACGTCGGACACCTCGATCCCGATTTTGAAAAAGTAGTCGACTACGATTTCGATTGGGCAGGAGAGCGGCACGCCTGCCGTACTTATTTCTACAAAGCTTCCATTCAGGGGAAGCAAGGCCCCATTACCGCAAACGAACCGTTCTTGGTGGGGAACGAATGGATGCCACTGGAAGACCTGGAAGACGAATGGGATTTTCACCCGGCGTTAAGCGCGGCGCTTTTGCCTGTGCTCAATGCTGCCGAATAAACTGCAAAACTCGCTCGTAGAGAAACTTCGGGCTCTCGGCTAAAAACAGGTGCCCCACTTCCGGCACTAGTTCCAGCTCGCTTTGCTTGATCGCCCGGTGACTCACGTCCGCGGCGTCCGGTGTGACGACGTTGTCTGCTTCTCCATGCACGATCAAGGTAGGGCAACGGATCGAGTGGAGAAGAGCAGTAAAATCAAATTGCTTCAAAGCTGCCCGCTGCTGAGCGCTGCGCGCGCGCGACACAGGATCGATGAACGCTTTGGCGGTTTCTTTCACCATCGACTTGAACAAGATGGGATTGCCTTGAGCGAATTTTTCGGAGAAATAGCGCCGAAAATTCTCTTCAATCTTCTCAGGCGTTTGAGAGGATAGATCATTATCCAACCCCAAAAAAAACGAGGACGGCGTGGTCGACACCAGCATCAATGAAGCCACCCGCGTGGGGTTTTGGCTGGCGATCAAAACCGCCAGCACACCGCCATAGGAAATCCCCAGCAAGTGGCTTTGCTCGATGCCGCACGCATCCCAGAGTGCCACTACGTCCGCGGCCATATCGGATACCTGAAAACCGGGTTCATTCTGGGTTTGCCCCGCTCCCCGGTTATCCACCCGTATGACCTGGTAGCCATTGCTCACCAGAAAGCGAGAGAACGAGCGAAAGTCGGTGGATGAGCGGCTATAGCCGTTTACCAAAGTGACCACCGGCGCGAGCAAGTCACCCTCGCGCTCGTAGAAGTAGCGGGTCGTGCCGCGTTCAAGAAAGGGCATAGAATTTCGCCAACGCTTTGCACAGGTATTGCGCGTCTTGGGTTCCCGCGAGTTCGCGAATGGAATGCATGGCAAAGGTAGGTACGCCCACGTCGACCGTTTTCACTCCTAGAACGCTCGCGGTAATGGGCCCAATCGTACTTCCACAGGGCATATCGTTGCGTGCGACAAACTGCTGCACCGGCACCCCGGCCGCTTCGCAGCAGGCCGTCATTAGTGCCGCAGTTTCACCTGTGGTGGCGTAGCGTTGATTGGTGTTGGTTTTGATGGCAGGTCCGCCATTCAAAATGGGCTGGTGGTTACCATCGTGTTTTTCGGGGTACGAAGGGTGCACGCCATGGGCGTTATCCGTCGATACCAAGGTGGAAAGTGCAATGGAGCGGCTGAAATCTTCGGGGCTTCCCGCTAAGCGTTCCAACACTGAGCGCAAGAAAGTGCCTTGGGCTCCCGGCGCGGAAGCGCTACCCACTTCTTCGTGATCATTGCAGGCCAAAACTGCCGTGCCCGCCCCCCCGGCGGTGAGCAAGGCTTGAGCACCTACGTAGCAGCTAAGCAAATTATCCAGGCGCGCCGAGGCGATAAACTCGGAATGCAAGCCGACAAGGGCCGGCTCTTGCGTGTCGTAGAAGGAAAGATCGTGGCCGGTAATACGGTCGGCGTCTTTCACGCCTGAGCGGGCCAGTTCCGCCAAGACCGCTTCCTCGAACCCGCTCTTGCTAGATACATGGGCTACGAGCGGCGGCAATTCGGTTTGTTTGTTGATGGTGCGGTTCTCATTGGCGGATCGGTTTAGATGGATGGCCAAGTTGGGCACCACGGCGATCGGTTTTTCAAAGTTAATCAAAGCATGTCCGGACTTCCCACTGGTGCGCGTGAAATACACTCGACCAGCGAGGGAGAGGTCTCGGTCGAACCATGTGGAGAGCAAAATGCCGCCGTAAACTTCCACGCTCAATCGCAAGTAGTGGCGATCGGCCAAGGTGGGAACCGGGCGCAGTTTCAGGCACGGGCTGTCTGTATGGGCGCCCACCAGCCGGAATCCGCTGGCGACGGGAACTTGGTTTCCCACCACAAAAGCGTTGAGGGAAGAATCGCCGCGAGTTACAAAGTATTTTCCGCCCGGCGACACTTTCCATTTGGCGGCTTCGGGCAGTTCGGTGAAGCCCTGCTGTTGGGCGCGTAAAGAAGCGACTGCATGAAAAGGAGTAGGAGACGATCGGATAAAACCCATCAACCCAGAGACGAAATTCTCGTTAGCCATAGCTCTCTAAAATAAGAGAGTGGAGACGCAACGGCAAGCTTGGGTTCAGAGCGAGTCCAGCGCGGTCAGCACAATATCCGGAGTGAGGATCTGCGGCAAAATCCGCGGCAGAGATTCTTCTCCCGGTGGGTACAGCACGTAGAGGGGGACGCCATTGCGGCCATAGCTCTCTAGCCGTTTTGCGATGGCCTCGTCTTGATTGGTCCAGTCGGCGCGAAAGAGAATGACTTTATTTTCGACAAAGCGATCTTGCACCGACTTTACACCCAGCGCCACGCGTTCGTTGACCTGGCAGGTGATGCACCAGGCCGCAGTAAAGTCGATAAAAACGGGTCGACCCGTCTTGCGCGCTTCGCGCAAGGCGTCTTCGGTGAACGGCAGCCAGCCATCTTTGGCTTCTTGGGCCTGGGCGGCCGAGGGTGCCGTCTGAATGTTTCGCATGGTCCAAGCAACTGACCCGACGACGAGTACAAGCGAAGCGATCAGGCGAAAAGCTCGCGATTTCAAATTCAACCCGAAAACCCAGAGTCCCATCGAGAAGAAAATCAACGCGAGCAAGAGGTGGAAGACGGTATCCAAACTGCTTTGTAAGGCCAGCACCGAAACCATCCACCAGGCGGTAGCTAAGAGTGGAAAGGCCATCAGTTGTTTAAACACCACCATCCAGCTGCCAGGTCGGGGCAGTCGCTCGGTGAGCTGAGGGAACGCGGAGAATAGGACGTAGGGCGCTGCCAATCCCAAGCCGAGGAAAGTAAATACCGCCAGTGCGATGAACGCCGGCTGCGCCAGCGCATAGCCCATTGCGGTCCCCATGAATGGAGCCGTGCAGGGAGTGGCCACTACCGTCGCTAGAACACCGGAAAAGAACGCGCCTGCCCAACCTTCTTGGGTGGCGTACTTTTGCCCGACTCCCATCATCGAGCCGCCCACTTCGAACAACCCAAATAGATTGAGCGACAGGGCCATGAGTAAAAAGGTGAGTGCGGCGAGAAAGGTGGGCGACTGCAATTGGAAGCCCCACCCCAAAGCCTGTCCGCCCGCGCGAAGTGCGATCAAGGTTCCGGCCAAGGCCCAAAAAGAAACCAGGATTCCGACGGTATAGGCGCCCGCGTGGTGAACGGCTTTGCGTCGTTGGGCGCCGCCCATTTGCGCAAAGCTCAGCACTTTCAAACACAGCACCGGAAAAACGCAGGGCATTAAATTCAACACGAGCCCGCCCAAAAAGGCGAAAAGCAGGGCTTCCCATAACAAGCCCGAAGTGCCTTGGAGGGTAGGCGCGATTTCGATGGCCGCAGTCTGAGTGCCTTTGAGGATCACGACCCCGGCCAGTGTTTCGGCTTTCGGTTGGCCTTCCTCGGCGAACTGACTGCGAGTGGTTTCGATCTGGATGCCGCTATCCGAAATGGCGACTTTTTGGTTGGCCGCGTTTTGGATCAAAGTCTCGGAGTAGGGATAGAATTCCGCGCCGGTAAGGCTGCCGGTAGGGCCTACTAAGTTCAGAGTGAAAGTGTTTTTGGTGACCGAGGCGGTCGCTTTCCATTGGGGCATGGCCGAGGGAATCGTGGAGCGCACGCGGTCTAGTTCCGCGAACCAAGGCGAATCTTGTACTTTGTCGTCGGTCCAGGGCAGTTTGAGGTCGAGGCTCGCTTTGCCGGGAATGCAGACATCATCGCAAACCAACCACGAGGCGTCGGCGTGGAGCACGGCCTCCTTGGCGCCGGCAGGGCGCTGCCCAGCAACAATTTCCGTGAGTAGAAATACTTCGCCGTCGTAGCCGAAGTTGGTGAGGGGTGGCACCGCGATCCGCGACGGCGGTGGCCAGAGGAGTGGGCTCGCGGAAAATCCCGCCGGAAGTTTCCATTCCACTCGAGTGGGTTCGCCGCTGTCCCCGGGGTTGCGCCAGTAAGTATGCCAGTGCGCGTCCATTTTCATGCGCAAACCGACGAGCAGAGTCTGTCCTGGCTTTACTTGTGCGGTGGCGGCGACCAGCTCCGCAGTCAGGTGCGGCTGTTTGACTGGTTGACCCAGAGCGTTGAAACCAAACACAACCCCTAGAATACCGACGAGAAGTTTTTTCATAGCGCGGTTTTAGCGTACCTCAATCCGCCCCACCTTCACAGAATCTCGGTAGTAACCTCGGCCCAAATAAAATATAATGGAACCATCACTTGACATTTAAACTCAAAATTCTCTCCCGGCTCCTCTCAAGGTCTTTCGTTTCCTGGGGCGATCTCAGTGTGCCCGGTCCCGCTCACTCTCCTCTCCAAGGCGCCCGACTCTCGCGCCACGACGATCATAGTTTGGAAATCAAGGCGTGGGTGGAGCCCGGCAACGCCGATTACCAAACGGAACTCGACGTCTTTATTTTCATCCCTGGTTCCTTCCAGGTGTCTCGATGGAGCAAACCTGAGCTCTCTCAAGATTTTCGCTCCAGAGTGCGTCTCGCGCTTCCCTCTCGGGGTGAGGAGAGCGAGAGCACCGTGCGCGTGAGCCAAGAGGTGCTGGCCCAGGCCCGTCGATTGCTCAGTCACGTCGGCTCTCTCGCCGAGCCGGGCGTTCTCGAGCAAACCAGCGAAGACTACAAGCAGGTAGGTGCTATCGTAAGCGAGCTGCTCAAGCACCGCGCTTCCAGCCACCGCCGTCGGTTCGTGATGGCCCACTCGCTATCCATTCCGGTGGAGCAACGCAGCCGTGAGTTGCAAAGGCTTTTGGTAGAGGTGGATCAGACTGTGGAATTACTGCAGTCGTTACGTCGACAATTCGCGGATTTGGCGACGCTGTGCGATCCCATGCTGCCGTTGCTCGAAGAATACGTAAGCAATTTCTATGTGCAATATTTGGGGAAATTACGCACCGCCATGGGGCAGGTGGATCCCGCCGCCCGCGAAAAGGCCGGCAGCCCAGAGTATGTGGTGGTTTGGGAAAAATTCACGGAACGCCTCGGCAGTCTGCAGCGAGAAGAAGCGCAGTACCGCCACCGATTTACCCACCGGGTAGAGCAAGCCATCTCTGCGATGGAGCAAGAACAAGCGGTGATTCGCCTCAGTCAGCTGAAGAAGTTTTTCCAATCACGCATGTTTGTCGACGTATCGCTGCATTCACCGTCGGGACGTTTTTTGGAAACCACCGCGATAGCTGGCACCGCCTTGGCGGGGTTGCTCTGGGCGGCCCTGCAGTTCTTTAGCCGTCCCGATATCGCCCAAACCGCAAACCATGGTTTTTTCGTGATTAGCTTTGCGGTCATTACGTATGTGTTGCGGGATCGGATTAAGGACCGCGCTAAAGTTTCGCTGCACAAGCGCGTGCAGAAATGGTTGCCCGACATCGACCAGCAACTGGAGGCGGGCGGCCGGGTGATTGGGAACATCAAAGAATGGTTTCACCTGCAAACCCGGCAAGCTTTGCCGGAAAGTGTGAAAGAGATGCGCTTGCGCGCCAGCCGCGCCGAATTGGACCGCAATCTGCCAGAAGATGTGCTGCACTTGCGCAAGGTGTTTACCGTACACCCGCAGGCAGCAAGGGAAGCGGGTTGGGCGCTGCAAGAAAATACGCGCATTAATGTCGAGCGCTACCTCAAGCTGATGGACGACCCGATTAAAGAGTTGGCAGTGCTAGACACCACGGGCGAGCTCACCCGGCTGCAGTCGCGCCGTGTGTACCACTTTCACGTGGGGATTGAACTGCGCTCGCAGCTGCTCAATTCAAAGGCAGAACGCCGCCGAGCCACACAGCAGCTGTACCGCATCATTCTCGACAAAGATGGAATCGATCGACTAGAGCGAGTGAACTAACGAAACGTTCCCGCCTCCCCGTTCTCCGGACGCCATGCTAGTGTTTGCGCATGCGCACCATAGCTCATCTCTCTGATCTCAAAGTGGGTTCGACCGCCCCCGAAATGCTCGAAGCTCTTTCCGACCTGTTGGCGCGGTTGCAGCCCACGCTAGTGGTCGTCGCCGGGAATATGACTCACTCGGGTCAGGCGGGCGAACTGCGCAATGCGCGGTTGCTGCTGGACTCGATGCCGTCGCCTCAAATTGTTGTGCCGGGGGATCGCGATTTTGGTAATTCGCGGTACACCCGTTTGCTTTCCACCAGCGCTTCTTTCTTTACGGCAATTGAATCCAAAACGTTCCCGTGCTTCGCCGATAGCGAGATCGTCGTGGTTGGAGCGGATATGTCCAAAGCCACGCAAGTGAAACACGGTGGGCGGGATGAAGCGGGGCAAAAGCAAATCGATCCACTTTTTGAGGCCGCGGATCCATCGGCATTGCGTCTGATGGTAGCGTGCCGCCCCGGATTCGCGATGGACGAACGCGAAACCCGACGGCCACTGGATTTAGTGCTTTCCGGCTCACCCGATCCGCACGATCCGAGCTACGAAGGAATGACCCCGCCGGTGATTTACATCCAAGACTGGGCCGAGGGCCTCGCGTTTAATTTTCTGCGCCTGACTCCGAGTGAGGTAGTGATTGAGCGCTACGGCTGGAAAGACGCCCACGCCGAATTTCGCTTGCTCGGCAGCGAGACCCTGGCACTCTCCCATTCCAAGAGGACTGCTTAAATGATGCGCTACTTACACACAATGATCCGGGTGACGGATCTAGATCGTTCGATCCAGTTTTACACCGATGTGCTTGGCCTCAAGTTGCACCGGAAGAACGATTACCCCGAAGGAAAATTCACGCTCGCTTTTTTGGGTGGGGAGCTTGATACCGAGCCGTTTATTGAACTGACCCATAACTGGGATACCAGTCGCTACGATCTAGGAAGTGGTTACGGGCACGTGGCTCTGGGGACGCCAGACATCTACAAGACCTGTGAACGGATTGCGGCGAGCGGCGGGAAGATCACCCGACAGCCTGGCCCGATGAAGCATGGGAAAACGGTCATCGCGTTCGTTGAGGACCCAGACGGGTATAAGATTGAGCTGATTGAGCGGGGCTAGTCTTATCTTCTTTTTCGCGGCGGAGGCGGTGTCGCGTTCGCGGGGTCTTCTGGCCAAGAATGTCTGGGGTAGTTTCGCGACAGTTCTCGGCGGACGGCTGGGTACGTGTTTTTCCAGAAGCCCGCTAAATCCGTCGTCACTTGCACTGCCTGGTGATTGGGTGCCATCAGGTGCAAAGTAAGTGGCACTCGGCCATCTAAGATCGACGGGCCTTGCTTCATCCCAAAAAAATCTTGCAGTCGGGATTCTACCCAGGGTGCTCGGCCCAGTGCGTAGCCCACCTTTACTTTGCGGCCGTCGGGCAGTGAAATTTGGGAAGGGAAGAGGCGGCCGAATTTTTCTGGTGGTAATAGCGCGCTTTCCCAGTCCAGATTCTTCAACTCGTCAAAACTGGTCTTGCCCAAGATGGCCTGGAAAACCAGCTCACTTATCGACGGAAAACTATCCTTGGCGCTATATTGCGCCGCCAAGGCCTGGCGTGCGAACACGCTTTCCAGCGCTTCTTTGCTGGCCACCGGCAAGAGCGCTTCGACCCACTCGTGCACCGAAAACGCATCCATCTTGTCGCGGCGAATGCTCAGTGCCGAACGCAGTAAAACTTCCGCGGCCTTTTCGTAGTCTTCCACTGGCGAGTCGGATTCTTCCAGAACCAATTGATCGTAGCGTAAGCGCGTTTTGCCCGTAACCCGTTTACGTTGAGCGTCCCATTCCGCGCCCTTTTCATCCACCAAAGCAGACGGCTCTAGATCAAAAAGCCACTCCGGTTCTACTCCGACCACAGACGCGGCGCGGACCTGGCCGCGCGAGTTGTTGAAGCCTTGGGTCTCGCGGGCGTCGAGGACGACGAAATACTGCTGGCCGAAGCCCGCGAGGGTGGGGGTCGCTACCGTTCCCCCAGTCGACAAAACCAGTTCGGTGCCCGAAGGCCGAAGTTTGCCTACGCGATCGGGAAAAGCGGTGAGGGTGCAAAAGGCCAGTGCCTCGCGCCAGTCTTTGGCTTTGGCTCCTGCATTGGTCAGAAAGCGAGAGAGCTGTTTGCGCAAGCGATCGGGAATCTGGGCGCCGCGAACGGCGTCGAGCGCATCCAGGCTTTCGAGCAGCCCTTCCGAAAGCAGCCCTACCAGCGCCACTCCTTCCGCTCCGCACCCGCGTTTTTGGGCTTCCAACAACAGGCGCGCCAGGCGAGGGTGGGTCGGAATTTTGGCAAGCTCTCGGCCGATGTCGGTGACCGCCGCGCCGTTGGCTGGACCGTCCAACGCTCCCAGGCGCCAAAGCAAAGTGCGGGCGGCTTGTAGCGAGGTTTGGCTAGGGACCTCAAACCAATCAAAATTTTCTTCGTCGGTGGCCCCCAGGCATTTCAATTCCAAAAGCGTTTGAGCGAGATCCGCGCGCTGGATTTCGGGCGTCTCTTGCGGAGGCAAGTGGTCAAACTCGCCTTGGGCGTACAAGCGCACGCAAAGCCCCGGGCCCGTGCGGGCGGCTCGACCAGCACGCTGGATCGCCGAAGCCTTAGCGATTTGGCGGGTTCGCAGCGACGGCATTCCCGACCACGATGAATAGCTGGCCGAACGGTGCAAGCCGGAATCGATCACCACCGAAACACCTTCGATGGTGAGCGACGACTCGGCCACGTTAGTCGACAGAATGACCTTGGTTTTGGGGCCCGGCATTACCGCGCGGTCTTGCTCTTCTTTCGACAGCTCGCCGTGCAGAAGATGCAAAGCTAAGCCGCGTTCGCGTACAAAGGGTGCCAGGGCGGTTTCGGCGCGGCGGATATCCGCCATGCCGGGCAGAAACACTAAAAAATCGCCACCGGGGTAGTCGGTGGAGGAGAGCGTATCCCGCACGGCCCGAGCCACCGCTTTATCCAAATAGGTTTCGCCCATGGGAGAGTAACGTACCGTTAACGGGTAGTGGGGCGCGGCGATGGAAATTTGCGCCGGGTTATCGAGGTATTTTTCCAGCTCGTCGGTGCGTAAAGTTGCCGACATCACAATCAGGCGGAGGTCCGGGCGAACGGTTTTTTGCAGTCTGCGCAACGCAGCCAGCGCGATATCGCCGTGCAGATGCCGCTCATGGAATTCGTCGAGTACTACCGCCGCTACTTTCGACAGCCGCGGGTCGGACATAAGGTGACGCAAAATCATCCCCTCTGTCAGAAACCGCAGCCGTGTGCGAGGGCCGCCAACATTTTCAAAACGAAATTGGTACCCAACTGTATTGCCGACTTCTTCCCCTCGTTCGGAGGCCACTCGGCGCGCCGCCATTTTGGCAGCGAGTCGCCTGGGCTCCAGTACCCAGATTTCGCGGCCTTGGCAGAACGGGGCATCTAGAAGGTGAGAGGGCACGCGCGTGGTTTTACCGGTACCCGGCTGCGCTTGCAGAAGCAGGTTGGTTTTTTTTTCGACCAGCGCCGTGATTTCGGCGAGGTGGGCATCTATGGGCAGGCGAACCAAAATCACTCCGAGGCGGGGCGCCACCGTAAACCGAGGTTGAGGATGCGCCAAAGTAGGTCGCCGTAGTTCAAGCCCGCCAATTGCGCCGACTGCGCAAAATCTTCCTGCGCGCCGATATGCGGATTGGGGTTGGCTTCGATCACGTGCACGGTACCGTCCTGAGTCAGGCGTAAATCCATTCGGGCGTAACCATTGAGCCCGAGCAAGCGGTAAACCTTGCGGCTGATGTCCTTCACTTTGGTGGTGAGGTCGGGCGCTAGGTTTTTCGCTTCGCCGGAATAGATACCATGCTTTTGGCGATAGCTCCCGTTCCACTTTACTCGGCGAGTGGCAATCGGCCAGGCCTGGCTGTCGGGAAAGTGCAGTTCCCAAACGGGAAACGTTTCCATGCGCACATTGCCCAGAACGCCCACATAAAGCTCGCGGCCTTCGATGTAGGTTTCCGCAATCGCATCGGTGCCCACATGCTCGTGCACAAAAAAGACCCGTTCTTCCAGCTTTTCATCGTCGGTAACGATCGAAGCCTGCGAAATGCCGATGGAGGCCTCTTCGTTCACCGATTTGACGATGAGGGGAAACTTCAAATGACTGGGGCGACGCACCGGCCCTCCCCGCGGAAAGACTTCGAAGGTGGGGGTGGCCACCCCGTGAAACGAAAGAATCTTTTTGGCTAGAGACTTGTCTCTGGCGATCATCAAGCCGCGAGGGTTGCAGCCGGTGTAGGGGATCTTCAAAAGTTCGAGGTAACTCACAATGTTTTGGTCAAAAAAGCCGACCCCATCGAACTCCTCGGTCAAATTAAAGGCGACGTGCGGTCGGAACTCGAACACGGCCCTACGAACCGCCCCGACTTCATCGAGCAGCCCCACGCAAAGCACTTCATGGCCCATGGCCCGGAGCGCCTGTACGACATCCCACTCCGCTCGCCATTCGGCGTCTTTAATTTCCGCTGTGGTGGCGGCATCGGGTGGAATAAGGCTTGAGTGGGTAAGCAACATCACGCGCAGACGGCGAGGGGTGATAGCCATGGGACCTCGGGAGTAGTCGCGGTTAACGACGAGAGTTAGAGGGCGATGCGATAAAGGCCGGCGCGTACGAAATGTACCGTTTGTTTGGTGAGCGCCGATGGCACTCCGTCTTTGGTCGGTAACCGGCTCGGAGAGACTTTGAGTTTAAGCTGACGAGAACGGGAAATCATTTCGTCCAGCACCCGATCGACGCGGTGCAGGGGGTGGCCGCTAAGTTCCGACACTTTTCGACTGAGCTTAGGTTTTATTTTACGCAAAAAAGCGTCGGCTGTCATGGAGGCTCGCGGCGCGTTGCTTTCACGGAATACGGCACGCAGGCGTGCGTCGACTTCCGGCACCTCCACCCCAAAGTGGCGGCGTTGACGGCGGTAATGCGTGCGCAAGGTGGTGGTGAGCGTGCGGAGGGGTTCGACGCTGCGCGTATTGGTGAGCAAGGGCTGCATGCCGGCAACGTCTTGCATCAGGGAGTCCATGAACTCCAGCTTCTCCATTGCCTTCCAAGAGGTGTACTTGCGGCGCCATTGGCTCTTGGGGGTGAGCCAGACGGCGAACGTTTCGGCAAAGTCTTCGTCCGGGTGGCTTTGGGCGTAGCCATTGCCTAAGTTGCGCACGAACCGGCGGCTGTAGGGCTGGGGGGCGTAGTGCTTCGGGTACGGCTGGCTGCTGGGCCCAAAAACTTTGCGCACCGAACTCAGACGGCGTAGGGCAAAAGCATTTTCGATTGCGTGACCGGTTTCGTGGCGCAGGACCCGCATGCAGAATTCCGGGGTTTCCAACACAGTTCCCGGCATCTGTCGACGATCGAGCTGCATCAGCCGGGGGTGCGCCAGATAGAATGGCACGGCGATTCCGGGGATGCTGTCGGGAGTAAACCACTCAGTGGAAAACCAAAAATGTGGCCGAAGCTCCAGGCCCCGCGCGGCCAACTCCCGACTCAATTTCTTAATAGGAGCCGCAATCGGCGAGCCCACCATTTCTAAATCCAAATCGCAAAAGCGCAGGTCGAGCAATTGCTCGTCTGAAAGTCCCTCCCACGGGATACGTAATGCGGTTTGGAGGCGTCCCATTTATTTCACGCAAACCTGATCCAGGGTGAGATCCAACGCAATGTCAGCGTAGCTGCTCAGAAAGTGGTGATTACAAAGTTCTAGCAATTTGGCGAAAGCCGTTTGCTGCCCGCTGGTCAGAAAGGTGAAACGTTTCGATTCGGCAGTGGTGATTTTCACCTGATTGCCTTCGGCGTGCAGCTTCGCCGGGAAAATATGCGAGAACTGCTGGCCGTGGAGTTTGAAGCTCAAGAGCAACGGCGATTCCCAGTCTGTGGCTTTGGGGTTCCAGATTTTGAATTCGAATTGGAAGGGCAAAACGGTCTTGCCCGGTTCTTCGACCCCAAACACGTATTTTTGCACTCGGTAGTCGCGGGGGGCTAAACCCGAGTCCCACGAGCTTAAATCCAGAGCCCCCGACCCTTTTAAGGCCAGCGCTTTTTGGGACGCAAAGGCAACGAAGCGGGAAAACTTACCCTTCACCTGAACGGTTTTCTCCTTGGTGGCGATGCCTTGGATGGAGCTGGTTGGGGCGACTTTCCAAACCGCGCCTTTGCCGCACGCCGGGGCCTTCATGCCCGAGGCGATTTTCCACTCGGAAGCAGAGTAGTGCGTGGAGGGCACTGCCTCGTCGATAACAGGGGGCTTGGCAGGGTCGAAAGCCTTGTTTTCGATGTCCGCCGGCAAAGGGTCGGCGGCGGTGAGGACCAAAGCAGGGAGCAACGCGAGAGTTATCCAGGTGATTTTCATGCTCCTAGTCTCAACAGTCGCCGCCCGCGCCGTCAATGGTCAGGCGAGGTCGAAAAACAGAATTTCCGCGTCGGTTAGCGCCGCCAACCCAGGCCCGGCTTCGCTCTCCAGGGCAGCCCCGTCTCCAGCCGAAAGTTTCTCCCCCTCGAGGGTGATTTCACCCCGAGCGACCTGCACCCAGCCGTAGCGGCCGGGGGCCAAAGGTGCCGTCGCTTGTGCACCTGCCGGCAGCCGAATACCCCAGAGAAGCACGTCTTGGCCCACCTGCACCGAACCGTTGCTCCCCGAGGGAGACGCCAGCAGCGCCCAACCTTCGGCGGGGTAATGAATCTTTTTCTGCTCGTAACTGGGAGGCGCGCCTTTCGTTTTGGGTAGAATCCAAATTTGCAGCAAGTGCAGCCAGTGCTGGTCCGAGGCATTGAACTCGCTATGCTCGATTCCGCTGCCGGCGCTCATTCGCTGGATTTCTCCAGGGACGATCGTGGATCCGGTTCCTAAGCTGTCTTTGTGGGCGATGCTGCCGGACAAAACGTAGGTCAGGATTTCCATGTCGGTGTGTGCATGAGTGCCAAAGCCGCGGCCCGGCTGCACCCTGTCTTCGTTAATCACTCGCAGTGCGCGAAAACCCATCTGGTTGCGGTCGCGGTATTCGGCGAAAGAAAAGGTGTGAAAAGTATCCAGCCAACCGTGGTTGAAGTGGCCTCGATCGGCCGAGCGGCGCATTCGGATCATGGCATCCTCCTCTACAAACTGATAAGTTACCGCGAAAGAGGATGTTAATGGCGAAAGCAAAAAAGAAAAGCACGACGAAGAGCCCGGTCCGTAAAGTGGCAGCCAAAGCGAAGAAAGCGGTAGCGAAAGCCAAACCGAAAGCGGCCGCCACCGCCAAAACCGCTTACCAGTACGTCACCGAAACCGGCGCCAAGGAAATCAAGAAAATCCAAAAGCTGGCAGAAGGCGTCATCAGCGATGTGCAAAAACGCGTCGCGGGCGTCTTGCACGCGGAAGGCAGCAAGGGCGGCGATTTGGCTAAGCTGCGCAAAGAGTGGTTGGGTAAGCGAATTTCGCGCACGAAAATCGCCAAGGCCATCACTAAGAAAAAGTAGTAGCTAGTACAGCAGGCAGATGACAATCGCCGCGTACAACAAGGGCTCCAGAATACGAATCAGTCCGTTGGACATGGAAACCTCCCAGGGGGAGGAACCTATCCAGCGAGACGAGGCGTGTCAAACCCGGGCCTAGAAGGGCTTCGCAGTAGCCAGGTAACCTGAAACGCCCACGAGAACCACGGTCGACCACCACAAGAGACCGGCATGGCGGTTGCGCAACCGGGGAATCAGAGCCATGTAGCCGCCCAGAATCAGCCAGATAACGAGCTTACCGCCGACCCAGCCCGGCACGGAATGGATGCCGACTTTGGCGAGCATTCCGAATCCAGTCACCAGGAGCAGGAGCAAGCCAATCCCGTGAGAGACGGCGAGGGTGCGCTTGCTCAGAAAAGTTTGTTGGTGGACGATGAGCGCGCCGAGCGAAAGCAGAACCATCGCCAAACCAACGAAATGTACGGTTTTATAAGTTTCATATGGAAGCATCGGGTAGTCTTAGCTCAAGGACGTCCGCGCTTAAAGGGAGAACTGGGTCCATGCACCGAATCAAAACTTGGGTGAAGCACCTGCAATTCTTTGTGGATCGCATCTGGTATTTCCCCGTGGTTGGCCTATTGGCCTGTCTCGACCTCTTCATCTTGGTGGTTCCTACCGACGCAATTTTGATTTCCTCGGTGATGATGCGGCCCCGCAAATGGGTGCAGGCCGCGGTTTGCGTGGCGATTGGTTCTTCGTTGGGTGCTTTGTTTTTGGCTTCCGCCATTCAGTGGGATCAAGCGCGTGTGATGGGCTGGTTCCCTGCCGCGTTCAATAACCCTGCCTGGCAATGGATGGACGTTTTCTTTGATCACTACGGGCGCATTGCACTCTTTTTCATCGCGGTGAGCCCGCTCGTGCAGTTCCCGGCGATTTGCATCGCAGCGTTAGCGGGGATGCCAGATTGGGAGATCTTTTCCATCTGCCTTGTAGGCCGCAGCATTAAATCGGCCGCCTTTTCCTATGGGGCCTCCCACGCTCCCAAGCTGCTCATGAAGCTGCCCTTGATGAAGAAGGAGCTGGCGATCGTGGACGTCACTCCCGAAAAACTCGAGCCGTAACGCGGCGAGTACAACTGTAAACGGAATCACGCTCCCCCGCCTTGTCCCCCCGCGTCGCGCTTGTTACGGTCGAACCCAGTAAAGAAAGTTTAAGGGGTTCCTCGTGGGATTTTCATCGAAACGCATTATCGTAGCAGCGGGCTTACTCGCCCTCCTTAGTTTCAACGCCAAGGCAGACGAGGGCATGTGGGTATACAACAACCTGCCGCTCAAGCAGTTGAAGGACCGCTACGGTTTTGAGGTCAACGACGCCTGGAAAGACCACCTGATGAAATCCTCCGTCCGCTTTAATTCGGGCGGTTCGGGCTCCTTTATTTCCAGTTCGGGGCTGGTGCTAACCAATCACCACGTGGGCGCACATACGCTGCACGAAATTTCCACCGCGCAGAAGGACTATTACAAAGACGGTTTTCTCGCCAAAACCCAAGAAGCCGAAGTGCCGGCCAAGGGCCTGGAGCTGAACCAGCTCGTTTCCATTGAAGATGTGACTGCGCGAGTGGAGGGCGCGGTCCGAGGCGATATGGCGCCCGCAGCCGCCGCTGCCGCTCGCGGCGCGGTGATTTCGCTTATCGAGAAAGAGTCTTTTGAGAAAACCGGTTTGCGCAGCGACGTAGTCGTTCTGTACCAAGGCGGCCAATACCACCTGTATCGTTACAAGAAGTTTACCGACATTCGCTTGGTTTTTTCGCCGGAGTTCGGCATCGCGTTCTTCGGCGGCGATCCGGATAATTTCGAATACCCGCGCTACGATTTGGATATGTGCATCTTTCGGGTCTACGAAGACGGCAAGCCGGCCAAGATTGATAACTACCTCAAGTGGTCCAACAAGGGTGTCGTCGATGGCGACATGATTTTTGTTTCCGGCCACCCGGGCACCACCAATCGGATGTACTCGATCGATGCCTTGCAGTTCTTGCGCGATGAACGCATTCGCTACAGTTTGTCGATGCTTGCCCGTCGGGAACTCACTTTGTCGCTCTATCGTCAGCTAGGCGAAGAAAACGAGCGTCGCGCTCAAGACGACTTCTTTAGCGTGCAGAATTCCCGAAAGGTCTACAAGGGCATGCTGCAAGGCCTGCAAGAAGACGAACTGTTCGCCCAAAAGCAACGCGACGAGCTCTTGCTTCGTGCTGAACTGATGAAGGACCCTAAGAACAAAGACTTGGTAGGCGCGTGGGACAAGCTGACAGGGGCACAAAAAGCGTACGGCAAAATCCTCAAAAAACGCGCGTTACTGGAGCTCGGCCACGCGTTTGATTCCAAGCTGTTTGCGATTGCGCGGCAGCTGGTGCGTTTGGCGCAGGAAAACGCCAAGCCCAACGCCGAGCGCTTGCCAGCGTACCGCGATAGCGCTCGCGCGTCGTTGGAACAAGCGATTTATTCCCCGGCTCCGATCTATAAGGATCTGGAAGTGGCCTTGCTCTCAGCGTCGCTCTCGGAATTTGCCGGAGTGTTCGGTTACGACAACTCGCTGGTAGAACAAGTCTTGAACGGCCATGGCAGCGACACCGCCGCACACACGCTGGTCGATACGTCGATGTTGGATAATGTCGACGTGCGCCGGGTGATCGTCGCTGGTGGACTCAACGCCATCAAGACGAGCCGCGACCCGATGATCCGCCTGGCTTTGCTGGTCGACAAGGCTTCTCGCAAAATCGAAAAGCAGTACCAAGAACAAGTCGCCGAAGTGGAAAAGCAAGCCTACGCGCAAATCGCCAAGGCCATTTTCTCCATCAAGGGAACCAACACCTACCCCGATGCGACGTTCACGTTGCGACTCGCGTTTGGAACGGTGAAGGGCTACAAGTCGCTTGATAAAGGCGAAGTGGCTCCGCTCACCACATTGGGTGGCGCGTTCGAACACGAGGCCAAGCATGGCGCCCAATACCCTTGGAAGTTGCCGGCTAGCTGGCATGCGGCCAAGGCGAGTTTGGATCTCAAAACGCCGTTTAATTTTGCCTCCACCGCCGACATTATTGGCGGCAACTCTGGCAGCCCGGTCGTAAACCGCGACGGCGAGCTAGTGGGGTTGATTTTCGACGGCAATATAGAATCGCTGACGGCGAACTATATTTACGACGATAAAGTGAGTCGCGCCGTAAGCGTGCACTCGGCCGGAATGTTGGAAGCCATGAATAAGATCTATGGCGCAACGGGCCTCGTCGGCGAACTCGGCCGATAGTATCTTCTAAAAAGACCGGTTGGTTCTTTGTTCCTTTTGGGGCGGGAGCCAGCCGGTTCCTCCTTTAATCATAGGGCTCACACAATGCGGATGGATATCGGTTTACTGATTCTGAGATTGGCCACCGGCGGCACCATGCTGCTTGCGCACGGCTTGGGCAAGCTGACGAGTTATTCAGGGATGGCCGGGACTTTTCCGGATCCCTTGGGGTTGGGGTCCAGCGTCACTTTGATGATAGCGATTTTTGCTGAAGTGGTTTGCTCGGCGTTGATTGTGGCGGGCTTTTTGACTCGCTTGGCGACGCTACCGCTGCTGGGAACGATGGCGGCGGCCTTCTTTGTGGTGCACGCCGCGGACGCTTGGAATGTCCGGGAGCTTTCGTATCTTTACGGATTGGCCCTCTTGGCGCTGGCTTTTACCGGCCCTGGTTCGCTTTCTCTCGATGGATTAAGGCAGCTTAAAAAAGTAAGCCGACCTTGATTGCTCAAGGTCGGCCACTTCCTTCGTCACTTCACGAAAATTACCAGACGACTTGAGTCGTCGTGCAGGAACCGGTGTTGCCGGCGCTGTCTTTGATGTTGAATTTAATCAGGTAAGAACCTGAGTAGTAGAAGTACAAGCGCGCCGAGGTGGCATCGAGCCAGTAGCCATCGTTTGCTGTGCTGTACGGGAAATTCTGCGCGGTAATGGTTAAATCCTTCACCCAGCTCGTTCCAACCGCACCCGAAATCACCGCCCAAGCCTTGAAATATTGGTACGTGTAAGACGGGTTAATCGAGGTGTAGCCGGTGCAGGAGAGCGTGCCGCCCGTGCTGCCCTGGGAGATTTCGATGGTGGTCGACATCGCGGCGCCTGCTTGGCAAAGCGCTCCAGTGGTTTTGGATTTAGCTTGAATCAAAACGGTCTTAACGCCCGGGACCGAGAACTTCACAGTGCGGGACGAATCGGTTTGCGAAACCGAAGTCGAATCGCTCATGGTCGCGAAGTAAGTGATCTGCAGCGGGTCGGTCGAAGGCGAGTTCGCTACCACATCGAAGGTCACATTGCTGTTGGTGTAGAGCAAACCGGTAGGCGCTACAATCGAGCAGCCCAAGGAACCGGGGGCCGTGAAGCCCAAACCAGATACGGTGTAGGTCGCCGACTGGCTGCCCGCCGTCGCAGTAACCAAAATGTTAAACGACGAGATGATTCCGTTGCTCGTCACGCTGGCAACTTTTGAGTTGTTGGTGATAGTCACCCCGACTTGAGTCGTGGTGAAAGTGTACGTAGGCGTCGAAGTGAAACCACTCGGAGTCGCCGTTAAGGTGATGATGTTTCCTGCGACCACCGTGGCTGCCGGTGCGAACACAGCGCTCACCGTCGGAGCCACGGCTACGTTCACGCTGGTGGAGCAAGAGACAACTGTGTTGGTGCTGTCTCTCAATTGCACCGAGGCGGTACGCAAACCCGATGTAGTGTATTTACCAACCGCTGAACCGGACGCGCCGCTTTGGCTAAACGCGGTTACAATTGAGCCGTCGGTTCCGAGCGCGAAGCTCGAGAAAGTGTAAGGGGCCGTTCCGCCAGTGGCGGCAGCGGCGAAGGAAACGTTGGCGTTCACGGCCGGGCTAGCAGGGGTAGAATCTAGCGTACAGGCCAAAGTGGAGGGCGCCGGAGCTGGGGTCACCGTCACTTGGAAGTTACATTGTGTTGCGTGCCCAGCGGAATCGGTTACGCCCACGGAATCGATTTCGATGACGTTGGTGCTGCCGGTATTCGTGTACGTACGGGAGATGACCGTTTGGTCTTGGAAACCGATAGCCGTATTTAAAATCTGGTAAGGAGCCGTGCCGCCGGTAGCCTTCACTTCGATCGGCGCCGCCGCGCCCGACATCACCGAACCACCCGCCGTGGAGGAAAGCACCGCAGAGCAGCTCAAATTGCTGCTATTGCCGGTCTGGATGTTGATGTTGGGGATGTTGGGAATGGTGATTTCCGGCTTGAGCGAGCAAGCCGACAAAACCATCACCGCCAAAAGCGAAAGAAACCGAGTGTTGCGCACCATGAAAAAATCCCTCGAGTAAATCCGACCGAACCGCCCAAACGGCGTCCGCCTTGCCTCGTAGGATGCAACGAGCGCGCCGCCCAACCGCGCACTTGCGGTATGCATTTATAGACGGAAAGACGCGCATGGACTGGGAGAATACAGAGCAGAAAAAAACCACTTTCCCCGATAGAAAATCAGACACCAGCGACCACAAGCTATACACCCGAACGCCCAATCGCCGTGTTCCGATAGGTTCCATTCCGAAAGGGTCCAGTCGCGTTTAGGAATTACAAGGCATTACGAAAAG
>CAZBJE010000043.1:29259-30958 GCA_964492125.1 uncultured Pseudobdellovibrionaceae bacterium
GTCTTCTTGTATTCCTTCACCAGCTCTTTTAATTCCGCAGCGGTGAGTTCGGTATCAATTTTGTAACCGCGGTTATGTTTGATTCTTTCCAGTTGTTCATCAAGTGTTTTACGGATGCCTTTTCCTTTTGGTTCCATCCCTAACGGGACCAGTCGCTTTTCGCAATACCAATTAATGCCTAAAAGCGACTGGACCTTTTCGGAATGGGAATTAGCCTTGGGCGACTTTGTTGCGGCCGGTTTGTTTGGCTTGGTAGAGGCGTTGGTCGGCGAGCGAGACGATGTCTTCTGGGCGGTGGTGGGCGTGGGTGGGTTCGGCTACGCCCACGCTAACTGTGACATTGAGCTTTAATACTCCTGCGTTCCCGCGCCCGCGCTCTCGAATGGCTTTCTTGGGCTGGCCCTTGCGGGAGGGGCGAATGTAGAAATCGCGTCTTCCTAAACGCTCCCTCAGTCCTTCGCAGATATCCGCCGCGTGCTGCACACCAATGCCTTCGAAGATAATACAGAACTCTTCGCCACCATAGCGGTACACCTGGCCGTGTTCGGGAGAGGAAAAGTGGCTTGCAACGAGGCGCAAAACGCCATCGCCTTGTTCGTGGCCGTAGTTATCGTTGAACCGTTTGAAATGGTCGATATCGATCATCGCAATGGTGTAGTCGTTCCGGAGTACGCTCAGGCGTTCGTTGAGCGCTCGGCGATTGGGAATGCCGGTCAGTTCGTCCAAGTACACTTTTTGCCAATAAAGATAAAAGCACGCATAAACGAGCACCGCTCCCGCCGACAAAAAGCTCAGCGACACTTCGAGTTGGAAGTGATTCAGAGTGCGCATCCGCATCCCGGTGCGCTCGAAAACGTAGTACATCGGCACCAAGGCCACCGCTAAAAAATAGCGGAACGAACGCAGATAGCGATCTTCGGTTTGGTACGCGAGGCCGGCAAAAAGCATCCCCAGAAAAATACTGGCGTTGGAAAGATGCACAAAAAACAAGCCTTGGTGCACACGGCCGCCGAAAAGCCAAGCCAAGGCATTGTTGGAATAAAGCGCGTCGCACGCAATGAGCGGTGATACCACTCCCAGGAAGACCAAGGCACCATGCCCCCCGCGCAGCCAGACCTCCTTCATTGAAAAACAAAGAAAGAGCATCAGGGGCAACGCAATGGAAAGAATCTGGCCCTTGGCCCCACGGACGTGGGGCTCCAGCGCCGCGGGCAAATCAAAGCAAAGATAGGCACAGCCCAACGCCAATACGGCAGACGCAAAAAGAACGCGGCGCTGATTCAGCTTTTCGCCTAGAAATCCCACCAGCATCAAGATCACGTAGGGGGCAGCAAACATCAGATCGTAGAGCGCGACCCGTTTGTTTTCCACCGACAGGAGCACAAACGGCAACCCGGCAAGAAGAAGCGTGATGATAATGCTGGGGATAAAACGACGGTACATAGCCTATTGTTTTTCGGCATATTTCGAGGGGTCCTAGAGGGCTCAAGGTAACGCGCGGCGTTGCCGCCCGGCCCCTATGGAGAAGGGCTCCCCAGCCACATCTAGGCGGTCCCAGGGGACTTGATCCCAAAAAGCCACTGGGGTAGGGTGCCGCCCCTGGAGGTCCCATGCTTCGCTGCACTGGTTTGGATAATTTGGTTCTCGGTTTGTTCTGTCAGGTCGGCGTGCGCTTGGAAAAAGGCGTCCGTCGCATGAC
>CAZBJE010000044.1:0-30018 GCA_964492125.1 uncultured Pseudobdellovibrionaceae bacterium
CTTTCGGAACCTTTCCCCGAGGGCCGAGGCGTGGTATGAAGCCGGCATCAAAAAGGAGCTCCTTTGCCAGATCTCGTGCCTATTCGCCAAGCGCTACTGAGTGTTTTCGATAAAACGGGCCTTGCGCCTCTGGCCCGGGCTTTACACGAAAAAGGGGTAGTCCTTTACTCCACCGGCGGCACTTACAAGCACCTCACTGAAGACCTGAAACTTCCCGCGGTGAAAGTCGATAGCCTCACTGAATTTCCCGAAATGATGGATGGCCGGGTAAAAACTCTTCACCCCAAAGTATTCGGCGGCATTCTCGCTCGCCGAGGCGAAGCCCAGGACTTGCAAGACTGCAAGACCCACGGCATCCCGCTTTTTGATTTGATCGTCGTCAATCTATACGACTTCGCGTCCACGCTTGGAAAACCGCGCGCCGATCAAGTGAAGCTGATCGACATTGGTGGCCCCTCCATGCTGCGGGCGGCCTCCAAGAATTTTGAAGCGGTCACCGTGCTTTCGGACCCCGCCGACTACCCCGATTTTTTGAAGGAGTTTGAAAGCCACCAAGGTGCGACTACTGAGGCTTACCGCTTCGGCCGTTCGGTCGCTACTTTCGAACGCACCTGCCGTTACGACGCCGAGATCGTTAAAGAGTGGAAAAAAACCGCCGGCGCGCTGCCCGACTCACTTTCGCTCACCCCCCGCACTCCATTGCGATACGGTGAAAACCCCCACCAATCTGCGGCCTGGGTGGGAGCGCCCGGAATGTGGCGCGTGTTCCAAGGCAAGGAACTTTCTTACAACAATCTTTTGGATACCGAAGCGGCTGTCCGACTGGCAGGCGAGTTCTCCGAGCCTGCGGTCACCATCATCAAACACAATAATCCGTGCGGCGCCGCCACCGGCCCGTATTCCACTGCCGAGCTTTTCTCGCGCGCGTTCGCGGCCGATTCCAAATCCGCGTTTGGCGGAATCGTGGCTTGCAACCGACCAGTAGACGCCACGGCCGCCCGCGCCATGGCGGAAATTTTCTTGGAAGTCATTGCGGCCCCGTCGTTCACCGCCGAAGCCCAAACCCTCTTCGCCGAGAAAAAGAATCTCCGCTTGGTGGAGTTACTCCAGATTCCAACTCCGGCTTTTGAAGTACGCGCCGCTCTTGGCGGTTGGTTGGTACAAGATTCGGACGTCGCCAAAGTTCCATCCGAACTTAAAGTCGTCACCCAAACCCCCGTCCCGAGCGAAGTTTGGGACGATCTCAAATTCGCGTGGTCGGTAGTGAAGCACGTGCGCTCTAACGCCATTGCACTCGCCAAAGATCGCGTGACGCTCAGCTTAGGCGGCGGCCAAACTAGCCGCGTCGACTCGGTGCAAATCGCGCTCTCCAAATGTCCGCCTGAGAAACTGAATGGTGCGGTTTTGGCCAGCGATGCCTTTTTCCCTTTCCGCGACAATATCGATCTCTTAAAGGGGCTCGGCATCCGCGCCATCATCCAACCGGGTGGTTCCAAGCGGGATAGTGAAGTGATCCAAGCGTGCGATGAAAACGGAATCGCCATGGTCTTCACGGGCGTTCGGCATTTCCGCCACTAGCTAGCTCGCTTTTTTGTACCTTCGGTCTGGGTTTGCGTCCCCCCCGGAGCCGTGGTATCCCCGCCATTCGTTTTAGGGGTTGTCTCGGAGTTATAAAAAATGTCGTCGGCGCTTGTTTTTGCACTTTCTATTTTATCTACCAGTTTGTTCGCAGGTCAGTTCGATGAGGAGCACTTGCGGATTGTGACATTAGCCCAATCCACCTGCCCTCGGCGGGTTTCGTTGCACGGGCTGATGCCCTCTTTACACCAAGAAGAAAAATATTCCCCTACGAACGTTGTGGCCACTGAGATTCTGATCGATTCCACCCACATGAATCGACTGCTCAGTATTTTCAAAGACATCAAGAGCCAGCTCACGAATCTAGAATACATTGCGCAGTTCAACCGCGACACATTGAGAACCTCAGCCAAAAATATGGCCCGGGCGTATTGGGAAAACCGAGAGACATCTCTTGGGGCAGAATACTTCCCCAATGCGCTTGGCCCTACGCTACCTTCAATACAAGAGAGCGACACCGACGACGCAAGCAAAACCCGCGTTGCGCTCCAACATCTCGACGTTGTGCTCCAACGCCTTGCCTACTCCGTCCGCTACCTCTCCACGTGGCGCCTCACTTGGATTGAGACCCAGGGCCAGTCCCCCAATAAAGTATTCCGAAATTGGTTGCGTCGTGACGTGGCCAAACAAGACCGCGCTAGCGTGCTCGCAACCATTTCCGCTCAGACGGAAAAATCTCTCGAACCCCTCGCGGTTGCCTTTCGATTGAAGACGCAACCCAATCCACCCATTTCAGTGGAAAACTGGACGGCACATTTCCCCACCCAACACCTACCCGTGGTAGCAGTACGGGCATTGGATTACCTAAAGGGTAATTTTGAAACCTACTCCATCCTCGGTAGCCCGGGGCTTCAAGCCCTACTGGGCGATCTGTCCAAGCAAACTATCTTGTTAGATGAGATTTTAACCAAATTGAAACCCGCCCCGGCACCCGTGGCAGGAGCGGCGGAAACTCCTCCGGTCTCTTGACGCAACGCGCATCATTCTCTTTGCCTTTCTTTCCGATAAAGTAGGGCAAGACCCCGGGGGATGATTTGCAAACAAAGGTAGTTAAAGATTGGATGGTACGTACGCGTACCGGGGACGTTTTGGGACCCTACACTCAGCGCGAGCTGATGGAGGAACTCAAGCGCACCACCTTCACAGTCGAAGACGAGATCTGTCCCTCTCAGGGGCATTGGGTTTCGGCCCAAGCGCTTTCGTACCACGATAGCGACGAGCTCACGAGCACGAGCACACGCACCCATCACCCGTTCACTCAGTCGATCACGACAGACATCCCCAAACCGAACTCGGATCTTACGCCCACGCCCGAGGCCCGCGTCCACCTCAAACCTGGTCCGCATAGCGACGGCCGCGTGCGCGTGCCCAGCCATTTATTGCCGCAAGATAACGGCTCCAAAATCAATCCGTTGGTTTTAGGCGTGCTGATCGCGGGCATGGTTATTTCCGGGCTAGCCTATTTGAAAGTCCGCAAAACCGGCGGTAGCGGCAGCGCTACTACCACAGCCGCGCCCACGCCGCATTCCGAAGGCGAATCGCCCTTCGTGCGCCAAATTTACAATTTGATCCACGCCGGCAAAACGCAAAGTGCCTTGCGCACCCTCACGCTCTACCATGAGCGCGGACCCAACAAAAATGACGTCGAGTACTTAATTCCCTACGCCGCTCTTTTAATTCTAGAGGGCGAATCACCCAGCCGCGCGCGCAAATTCCTCGATCAAGTCTTGGATTCCGATGCTTCGGCATTTCTCAAATCCCGCGCGCACCTTTGGCTGGGTTACTTATCGCTAGCCACCGACAAAGTGGATCAAGCAGAAAGCCATTTTCTCGAGTCGCTGCAGCTCACGCCCAAGGATCCCGCTTCGCGTTTCAACCTGGGTCGCACGTATTTGAAGCAGGAAAAATACTCACTCGCGTTGGACTATCTTCAGCTGGCCGAGTTGGAAGTGCCTGATCTTTGGCTGGTGCAAATTTACAAAGGCCGCGCCAAATTTGCGTTGGAGCAGCCGGGCGAAGCCCGCATCGCGTTTAATGCCGCGATGGAAGGATCGCCCGATCGCTGGATTACGTACATTTACTACGCGCTCTTTCTTGCCCAGACGCAAAACAACGCCGAGGCCCAAAAAGTTTTGAAGAAGATGCTCACTCGCGACCCGCATTATGAGCTCAACAGCCCTCCCCCGTTTGGGTACTACCAAGAGAAATTGAACTACACGGAGTACTTGAACGCCTTCACCCACGTGATGGAGAAATACCCGGGCGAAGAAAAAGAGATCGGCAAGCGCTACCTGCAGTACCTGCTCACCAATTCCGACGAAGGCAACCGGATCGAATCGTTTGCCGAAAAAGGCGGGTTGGTCGCACGGGTTCTTTCACTCAAAGTCTTGCTCGATCGCGAGCCGACCGCTCCGGAAATCAAACGCGCCTTGGGCCGACTGCCCGAGAACCTGGACCTTTTTGGCTACTACGCCTACGTGCTGCGCGGAGAAGCCTTGGGACGCTTGGGCTTGTTTGACGAGGCCAAACGCGATTTCCGCAAAGCCATCGAGCTTTCCCCCGGTTCGGCCGTGAACCACTGGGCTTACGCAGCGCTACTCCAAAAAGTCCAAGAAATCCCCGAAGCCCAGGCTCAAATCAAAGACTTGCTGCGCTATCATCCCAACTACATCCCTGCTATTGTCTCGACCCAAAACCTGTAGTTAAAGGGTCGCATGAAAGTATTAGTGCTCGGTAGCGGTGGCCGCGAACACGCTCTGGCGTGGCGAATTGCCAAGGACAAATCGGTCTCCGAAGTTTTCCTCCACCCCGGCAACGCCGGCACCTGGGAACAAGGCATTGCCACTTTGGGCGATGTTTCCCTGACTAACCGCGAAGCCCTCGCCACAGCTGCTGAAGGCCGCGGCGTTTCCCTCATCGTCATTGGCGCGGAAGCGCAATTGGCACTGGGTTACGGGGATTTTTTCCGCGAACAAGGTTTCGCCGTAGTCGGCCCGGGAGTGGACGGCGCCCAGCTGGAGACCAGCAAAGCCTTCGCAAAGCATTTTCTCGAAGCGGGGGGCATCCCGACGGCTCGTTACTGCGAAGCCCGTACGCCCGAAGCTGTCCGCGCCGCGATCCAATCGTACCCGGTTGTTTTAAAGCTGGATGGCCTGGCGGCCGGCAAAGGCGTGGTGGTGGCCCTTACCGCCGCGGATTCGGAAAGTTTTATTAACCGAGTTTGGAACCTCAAGGAATTTGGTTCCGGCGAACCCCTCATCGTAGTCGAAGAGTTTCTGGCGGGGCGGGAGCTTAGCTTCATCGGCCTTTGCGACGGCACCACCTTTTTGCCCCTTAGTTCAGCCTCCGACTACAAGCGCCTCGGCGACGGGGATGCAGGACCGAACACCGGCGGCATGGGAGCCATTTCTCCGTCGCCTGTAGAGACACCCGCCCTGCTCACGCGAATTGAAAACGAAGTCGTACAACCCACCCTTCGCCAGCTCGCCAAACAGGGCCTGGAGTTTCGCGGCGTGCTTTATTTTGGCTTAATGATTTCTGCCGACGGCAAGCCGTACGTACTGGAATTCAACACACGCTTTGGAGATCCCGAAACGCAGGCACTGATGTTGCGGTTGCAAGGCGATTTCACGTCGCTGCTGCAAGCAACCGCCGAGGGAAAACTTGGAGCCGCACCCGCGCCCCACTGGAGCGACGACACTGCACTGTATGTAGTGGGTTCCGCCGCGGGCTACCCTTCCACACCGCGCACAGGCGATAAAATTGAGGGGCTAGAGAGTCTTTCCCCCGAGACCGCAGTCTTTTATTCCGGAGTCGGTGGCGGATCGCACGGCTTGGTCACGCAAGGTGGGCGGGTCTTGGGCCTGGGAGCCGTTGCCAAAGGTGCCGAAAATTGCCGCCAGCGGGTTTACGCCGCGTGGTCGGGCGTGCAATGGGCAGGTTTGCACTACCGACGGGATATTGGGCTTTGACGGGCCGAGCGCTTTGCGCTTTTAATTCCCCTCATGGCGAAAATCTTTCCGTTCCGTGGCTTTCACTACAACACCAAACTCATTGCGAATCTGGACGATGTCATTACCCCGCCCTACGACAATATCCCTGCGGGCGACGACGTAAAATTGTGGAACCGAAGCCCGTATAATTTCGCCCACGTCGATTTGCCTCTTAAACCCGAAGACGATTACACCACCGCTAGCCAAACGCTCACCAAATGGATCGAGCACAAAATTATGGCGGCCGACAACTCGCCTGGATACTACTGGTACCGGCAAACCTTTCCCCATGAAGGCACGCGCCACGTGCGCGATGCTTTGATGTGCGCCGTGCAACTGCACGATTTTTCTGAAAACGTGGTGCGCCCCCACGAGAACACCCACGGCAAAGCCAAGAAGGATCGCTTGCAGAGCATCCGCAAAACCGGTTTCAACCTAAGCCACATATTCGGTATGGTGAAAGACCCCGATGGCTTCCTAATGTCGCTTATCGAAAAATATGAATTCCAGGCACCTCTCCTCCAAGGCACCACCAGTGAGGGAGCCGAGCATGCCGTATGGAAACTCGAAGCCGACAAAGTGCGGGAGCTACCTGCCTTCTTCGCCGACCAACCGATTTACATTGTAGACGGCCACCACCGCTATGAGAGCGCATTGGCCTATGCCCGCGAAGTGGGTGCCTATGGCAATGAAAACCACCCCGCTGGCCGTACCCTTTTTACGATTTGCAACGCGTTTGAACCAGGGCTGATCGTTTTGCCCACTCACCGCGGGGTGAAGTCGGTTGGCGCGCTCAAATCCAGGCTTTCCGAGATTTCGACGCTTTTTGACCTGACCCCGGCTTCTCCCGACACCCTAAAGCCTTTCACCGCGAAGCCAGGCACCACCCCGGCATTTATGGTGGGTTTTAACGACCTGCTTTACACGGCGACCCCCAAGAACTGGGAGAAGCAGATCGATACGATGGGCCAAGCGCTATACAAGCTCCCCATGCATTGGTCGGATCGCAAGCTTATCTCGGGCATGTTTGAAGTGCCCGAACACGACTACATGGATCGCATCGACTACGAGAAAGACGCGCTCAAACTCTGGGAAAACCGGGGAAAGTACGACTTGATGGTCTTTCACGCTCGCCCAAAAACGACCGATGTGACAGACGTCGCCGATGCGAAGGGCTTCATGCCGCCCAAATCGACGTATTTCTACCCAAAACTGGCCTCTGGCCTGGTTCTGCGGCAACTGTCGTAGATCTGAAGCGGACGCTATGGTATCGCTCTGCGCTTAATGAACCGCTTTGCTCTCCTATTCTTGCTGCTTGCCGGTCAGGAGGCGTACTCCGCCCGGTGTCGCCTACTTGTGCAAGAAATGGGCTTACCCAACACGCCCCGGGCGGTTGTGGACGTGAGCCGGATTGCGGCTCCCAAATTAGGCCCCACGATTGCTCTGCTAAACGGCAAAGCGTTCCTCTTAGACGACCGCTTTGTGGAGTACTCCGAGTCCGGAGAATCCTCTGGGCCCGGCGAAAAATTGGATTTGCGGATCCCTTCGGAACGAGGAAAGGAAGCGATTAGGAACCCGGTTTCTGTCGCGATTGCCCCCTGGGATAACAAATTCATATTCTTTGTCGTGGGACAAAATGGATCGCTGCAAAGTTTCGTGCCCCACCGCTCCGAACGGCGCGCCTATTCCGCCACCAGCATCCCCAAACCCAAAGCGTGCAACCAGCGCGAAAAACTAGCTGGTGTGAAAGTCTTTGGCTTTGATCAAGACACTTACCTTTATGTGTCCACCTCACGCGGGCGGATCTTTCGCACGGTCCTCAATGCCAACGACGGGCAAAAGCCCGACGACAAATGGGAGCTTGTCGCGCAAAACGCTAGCCCCCACTTTGCCGTTTTGGGTTTGAATGACTTTGCCTACCTCGATCGCCTGGGAAGCATTTATCTCCAGCAGGGTCGACAAGTAGATTGGCTGGGCCATTTTGAAGGAGCGGTCAGTTCGTTTAGCGCCCACATGGTGCCACGCGAAAACTCGATGTACAAATATCCCGAAGATCGGCTGTCGGTTTGGATGACCGCGCTGGTCAATGGCGTCCCTGGGCTTTACCGCTGGCACATGATGTCGGCCATTCGAAAGCCTCGGCTCATCCACCCCGGATCGCTCGCCACAGAGGTTCCGGTAGCGGTATCATCTATCGACGATCCGGCGGGGCGCCACCGGGAGCGGGTGATGGTACTTACGACACAAGCCCGCAGTGAGCTTGCCCAGCCCTTCCACGTTTACCTGGCCGCCGAGGATGCATGGACCTCGCCGCAATGGTGGCAGGAGGATCTCGCGCGACCCCACAGCGCTCGCCACGTCCGATCAATCGTTCGCCGTGACCCGCAAACCGACGTCGCCGAAGTCGTGCGAAAAAAAGCCGATTTACCTATCCCAAAATTAGTCACTGCGTTTTTGGCGGCTTCGGGCGTACAAGATCCCCAAGCGTTGATTACCGCCTACCGCGCGCTATCCTTTCCTACCCACCAAGTCGGAGAAATGCCTATCTTGCAGATCAACGACATTCCTCTGCTTGCGCATGTGCTGTCTGGCACTACTGAAGAGGCGTTGTCCACGCTAGAGAATACTGATTTTTTCGAAGACTACCGCGGCAAAAGCCCCATCCGCTCCAAAAGCGAAACCCAGCCGTTCGACACCCGCACACAAGACTTCCCGTTTCATGCCAGGCAATGGCTAGTGATGACCGCGGTGTTCGGGATGACGCAATCTTTCCCCGGCATAGGGGGCCCAACGCAAATGCACCGCTATTGGCTCGATCAAGTTGAAGCGGTGCCGTGCTACGGCGAAATGGAGTTCTGGGAATTTCTCAACACGGTTTACGAACGCCTCTCTCTCCAACGCAAAATGGGAGAAGGCGGACAGCCCTAAAACCGGCGAGCCCCTGATCGCTTTCAATCACGCGTCGTAGAACTTTTTCCCCTTAACCGCCAACTGTTGCAGATAACTCGCAGGCTGAAAACGTGCCCCCAAGTTGCGGTGCAGGATTTCCAAGTCCGCCACGATGCTCTCCGCACCCACGCTATCGGCGTATTTGAGCAGGCCTCCTCGGAACGGGGCAAAGCCGGTGCCAAAGATCATGCCGATATCCAAGTCACCCACATCGCGGACCATCTTCTCTTCCACACAGCGGGCCGCTTCGTTCACCATCAGATAAATACACCGCTTGATGATTTGATCGTCAGGAACGGCGGAGTCGTTCTCTTTTACTTTGATGCGCGTGAAGAGTTCAGCGTCTTTTTGCTGCTCTTTACCGTTGATGTAGTTGTAGATGCCCTTCCCTGTTTTTTTGCCGTAGCGATTACCCGCGCTGACTTTTTCCATAAGCGCAGGAGGCTTCATCCGCTCGCCAAACGCAGTGAAGAGAATCTTCGATACTTTAGCACCGACATCCAAACCTATTTCGTCTAGCAACGTGCACGGACCCATGGGCATGCCAAAGCCCTCGATCACGTCATCCATCTTGCGAGGGCTCACGCCTTCCGCCAGCAGGTACACTGCTTCATTTAGGTAGGGCGCTAGGATCCGATTCACCACAAAACCGGGGCCGTCTTTGACGACAATCGGGGTTTTGCCCAGTTTTTTGGAAAACTGGAAGATGGTGGCTACCGCTTCATCGCTCGTGTCTTTGCCGCGGATCACCTCAACCAGTGGCATTTTGTCGACGGGATTGAAAAAGTGCATTCCCACTACCCGTGCCGGGTTCTTGGTGGGGGCCGCAATTTCACTGACTGAAAGACTCGAAGTGTTGGTCGCCAAAATCGTTTTGGGATTCACTTTAGATTCAAGCTCAGTGAAAACCGCGCGTTTGACTTCGAGGTTTTCCACAACCGCTTCCACTACCAGATCCATTTGCTGGAACCCGGCATAGGTGGTGGTGCCTTCAATACGGGCCATGGCGTTATCAAACTCATTTTTGCGCATTTTGCGGCGTTCGACTTGCTTCTTAAAAATACGCTGCGCGGCTGCAAAGCCCTTGGCGATGGCTTCCCAACCGATGTCTTTCATCCGCACCCGCACGTCTTTGGCGGCAAAGAGCTGGGCAATACCTCCGCCCATTACGCCCGCACCAAGGACGCCCGCGTGCTTTATTTCCAAACCTGCCACTCCGGAGGTGGTGCCTTTATCTTTCTTCACCTTTTCTTGAAGGTAGTAGACGTGAATCAGGTTTTGGCATTCCTTGGTTTGCACCAATTCGCCAAACGCTTTAGCCTCGGTCTTGAGGCCGGATTCCAATCCGCCGCCGTAGGTCTTTTTCAAAGTTTCGATAATCTTCAAAGGCGCCGGGTAATTGCCTTTGGTTTTTTTCATCACTTGCTTGCGTGCCTGATCAAAAATCAGCCAGCTGCCGCCAGGCACTTTGCTGAGCAAGCTCGCATGCGCGCCGCCGCTCTTATTGGCTTTCTTTTTGGTTTTGGCCAACTCATTGGCCCATTCCATGGCCCGAGCTTCCAAAAACTCTTTGGGGCAAACTTTGTCGGCCAGACCCATTTTCTTGGCCTTTTTTCCGTCGACCGTTTTACCGGTGAGGATCATGTCCAAAGCCGTTTCCAATCCCACCAGTTTCGGCAAGCGTTGGGTACCTCCCCAACCGGGCAAGACGCCCAGCAAGACTTCCGGCAAACCGATCTTGGTTTCGGGAGCGTCGGTCACGATGCGGTAGTCGCACGCCAATGAGAGCTCTGTGCCGCCGCCCATCGAGGCGCCGTTGATCGCTGCAATCGACGGAATGGGCAACTTTTCTAAGTAGGTGAAAACGGCTTGGAGCTTCATCAAGGATTCGACAGTACCCGTGCCCGCGGTCATGCCCTGAATTTCACTGATATCCGCGCCCGCGATAAAAATGGTGGGTTTCCGACTGAGAATCACCACCGCGCCCAGGCTCTTGTCTTTTTCGATTTCTAGAAAAAGCTCAAAAAGGCGCAGCATATTGGGAGTGCTGAGTTTATTAGCGCGTTCTCCGAATTGATCGAAATGGATAACGGCAACCGCTCCGCGTTTTTCCAAGGTGAGCGATTTTTCGGCGATCGAAAAGGCGTCTTCCTTGAAATTGCCTCGGAACTTGCTGACTTCTTCCTGAAAACTCTCTCTGGTTAATTCCATCGTTTTCCCCTTAATTCCGTTCCAAGACGAAAGCGGCACCCTGCCCGCCTCCGATGCACAAAGTCGCCAGGGCCCGCTGCCCATTGCGTCGGCGCAGCTCCATGAGGGCCGTGATAATCAAACGCACGCCGGTGGCGCCCACAGGATGGCCCAAGGCAATCGCTCCGCCGTTCACGTTCAAAACCTCATCGCGCAATTCGCCCAAGGCCTCCGTGCGCCCCAGTTTCTCGGCGGCATACGTTTTGGAGGACCAAGCCCGTTGATTGGCCAGAACCTGGGCTGCGAACGCTTCGTTCAGCTCAACCAAGTCGAACTGCTTCATGTCTAGGCCCATTTCCTTCATTAATTTCGACGACGAGTAAATCGGGCCCATGCCCATGCGCTTGGGTTCACAACCGGTGAAACTAAAACCGGCAATAGTGCCCAAAATGGTGCGGCCCTCGGCCCGGGCTTTCTCTTCGTTCATCAAGATGATGGCGCCCGCTCCGTCGGTGATGGGGCAGGCGTTACCGGGCGTCACCGTGCCGTTTTCGCGGTCGAAAAAGGGACGCAGTTTAGCCAAGGCCTCCAGGCTCTGGCCATCGCGAGGCCCCACGTCTTTGGAGACCACTTCTGAAAACCTGGGTTCAAGCACCATGGGTATGATTTCTTCATCCAAACGTCCGGCTTTCTGGGCATCGACAGTGCGTTGGTGCGAGCGCAAAGCAAAGGTGTCTTGCTCGGCACGGGTGATACCGAAATCGCGCGCCAGGATTTCAGCGGTCATGCCCATGTTCAAACCCGAAATCGGATCGGTCAGGCCTTCGATCACGGAGATGATGGGTTTGAGCATTTCGGGTCGGAAAGAAGCCATGGTGGCCACTTTCGCCCCGCCCGTCTTAGCGCCGTTTAAATGGGCGAAGAACTCGGTCATTTCTTTGTTAAAGATAAGCGGCAGGTTGCTCATGCTCTCCGTGCCGCCCACTAGCATGGTGTCGGCGAGGCCCGCTCCGATTTTCAGGCAACCTTGGGCCACAGCTTCCATGGCGCTGGCGCAGTTGCGGTGTACAGTGAAGGCCGGGGTTTTTTCCCCTAAGCCCGCGCGAAGGGCCACGACTCGGCTGATATTGGCGGCATCAGCGGGGGTGCCAGCATTGCCGAAAACCACTTCATCCACTTCATCGGGAGATGCATCAAAACGGGCCAGCGCTTCGCGGGCGGCGGTGACGCCCAAGTGCACGGCGCTGGTGTCTTTAAAAGCCCCGCCGGCCTTGGCGAATGGGGTGCGCGCGGCGGAAACAATCGCCACGCGCCGGGTTTGTTTTTTGCCGATCCAAGCGTTCATCATAGGCGCCAACTCTCCGAAGTGTTTGATATCGGCAAGGATTGTAGGGCGGGGGTACCCAAACTTCAACCGGGGAGTCCGGCCTTAATGACGCTGCGGCGCGGCAGCGATAGCGATTTCGTACCCAAAAAGATTGGGAAAGAGCGAGACCGCGAAGCTGTCGCAAGCCGATGCCCAGCGCGGGAACCAGAGCCGAGCGCGCCCCAAGGGGATATGCCCCCGGACTTTCGCCTGCAAAACGCGCAGGCCGGCCTGCTCCGCCAATCGGCACGCCGAATAGTAGGTAAAAAAGCGAAGATGCCGCCGATCCATGGGACCCATTTCCTCATACTCAAACTGCCCCATAAGAGCTCGCACCCGATAGCGCCAGAACGCGATATTGGGCAAGCCGATGTAAATCCGGCCATCTTGGCGCAGCAGCGGCGCCAAGCGCTTGAGAGTCAGAGCGGGGTTCACCAAATGCTCCAAGACATGGGACAGCAAGATGGCGTCGAAATACCCAGGTGGGTAGTCGGGCTCCCAGGTTTCCACATTGGCCACGATGGAACGGTGCATGTAGGGCGCGGACTGTTGACGCTCGGCCTCCGAGAGCGTCAATCCGTGCACCTGGACTCCTGCGGCAGACAAGCTAGCCGCGTGGACGCCCGTGCCGCAACCGACGTCTAGGAGAACTTTGTCCTGCGGCCGCAACCATTCAAGTAATGGGCTAGGCTCGGACGCCGCGTAAGCAAATCCCGCGTACAAGTCGGCAAGTGGGTCGATGGCGTGAGCGAGTGGCATATAGAGAATTGAAACTCGCCGGGCTCGCCGATGCAAGCCTTCCATTGTGAGAACGTGGGTGCGATAATGAATTGCGGTTTGTAGTTCTTGCAGTGAACGGATTTACCGCGATTGAGAGGGGAAACGAATATGTGGCGTTGTCACTATTGCAGTCTTTCCTTGTCCGTAGACACGCAGCTCAAACACCAGCTCTGCCCCGGTTGCGGTAGCGACATCCACTCTTGTAAAAACTGCACTAACTATGACGAGGCCACGAGCCACAACTGCCGAGAACCCAATAGCCCATGGCTTTCCGACCGCACCACCACGAATGAATGCCCCTTTTTTGAGTTCCGGGCCGCGCCCCCAAACACCCCCGCCACCCCTTCTCAGGACAAAGCAAACACCGAAGCGGAAAAGGCCAAAGAGGCCTTCCGGGCGCTGTTTCGCGACCTTTAACCATCCCGATAAATTCATTGACTTTATTCTCCGCGTTTTAGTAACTAGCGGGGTTCAATTGCATTTTGTTTGAGGAAGCATGGCCACTAAGAAGACGACCGCGAAAAATAAAAGCACCAAAAAACCGGCGAAAAAAACCGCTGGTAAGGCCTCTAAGGCCTCGAAAAAACCCGAGTTGAAGGCGAAGGACTCCGACGTGGCTGATAAGCCCCGCAAGGCCTCCAAGCCCGCCGTAAAACGCGCTCCACTCATCGACCGAACCTTTTTCGCCAAAACTGGCGAAGTGCCTGTGAAATGGCGCTTGCTGGACGCGAACGGCCAAACGCTGGGCCGCTTGGCTACCTACATCGCTACTGCGTTGATGGGCAAGGACAAGCCGACCTATACCCGCTCGGTCGATACCGGTGATTTCATCGTCGTGGTGAACGCCGAGAAAATCGCCCTGACCGGCGCCAAATGGACCGATAAAGTTTACCAACATCACACTGGTTTTCCCGGTGGGATCAAAACCTACACCGCTGCTTACGTTCGGGAAAATCACCCTGAGCGCTTGATTGAAAAAGCGGTCTGGCGCATGCTGCCCAAGGGCCACATGGGTCGGCATTGGTTCAGCAAATTGAAAGTGTACGCGGGCACCACGCACCCGCACGCGGCACAACAGCCCGAGCCGGTAAAGCTCGCAGCCCGTAATTAAGAAGAGGAAAAACACTAAGCATGGCAACAGATACTCTTGTAGCAGTAGGCCGTAGAAAAACCGCGGTAGCCCGCGTGCGTCTCAGCCCTGGTGGCGATGGCACGGTCCGCATCAACGGCCGGACCATGGAAGACTACTTCCCCCGCGACACCCTGCGCGCGGCGGTTTTGCGTCCTTTGATGCTGACCGAAAAACTCCGCGATTTTAACGTCGATACCTTGGTGGACGGTGGCGGTATCGCTGCTCAAGCCGGTGCGATTTCCCACGGCATTGCCCGCTGCCTCCTTTTGGTGGACGTGGCCATGCGCGGGACCTTGAAAAAAGACGGCCGCCTCACCCGCGACCCTCGCATGAAAGAACGTAAGAAATACGGTCAAAAAGGCGCACGTAAACGCTTCCAGTTCAGCAAACGCTAAAAACTGGTATTCAACTATCAAGAACCGGATCGACACCAAGTCGGTCCGGTTTTTTTTTGCCTTCCGGTGCCACCCCAACGTATCTGGTGAACCTTTGCCGAGGTTGGTCGAACGGGGATTTTCGTGGATCTCCGGCCCGCGCCGACTGGGCACACCGGTTCTCATATATTTTCAATTGGGCAGAGGCGCTCGCATTGCAGATCAGTTCGAGCGTTCCACTTGTGTGTTAGCTGCAATGACGGCCCCGCCGGTGCGGGCCGCAGATCCACGAAAATCCCCTTTCAGCAGCCGAGTCCAAGGGGACTAGCAGAACCCTCTTACTAGTAGAGGAATGTGTAGCGAAACGTGGCGCCCACGCCGAGGACTTGGATATTGGAGCCGTTTACGTACTGGCTGCCGGTCACTTGGTGATAGGCGAGCTTGAGAGAAAGATCGGATAGGCCGAAGCGCCGTTGGACGGTCGCCGATAGACCCCAGCGCTTTTCCGTGGCCTGCCCCGCGCCCGGAGTCAGCCGCCGAGACTCCACCAGCCCCCCGATTTCCGAGTGCCACCAGGTCGCAATGGGAGGCAACCCCACATCCAGGTACATCCCTTCCCCGTCCGGTCCCAAGGGGTGACCCATTGTCGAGCCCGCGTAAGTCAGGCCCTGGCGCCAGAAAGGGTGCTCGTACGCGCCCGTGCCGGTGCGGGCATATTCCAACCGAAGGTCAAACTTGTGCAGCTTGGGGAACCAGAGGCCACCCTGAAACGAAAAAGGGGCGGCAACAGTATCTCCCACCCGATTCCAGAGCACCTGCCCATAGCCCTTCACGAAATGCTTGGGTCCCCAAAACCCGCTGTAGAAAGCTAGCGAAGCGTGGCGCCGGCCCGACAAACCGGAGCCGCCGCCCCCGGCCACCATGCTCAATGTTTCCGCCAAACCCAGAGCCGGGGCGCCCGTGCCACCGAACTGGAAAAGTTCTTGGAAAGCGAATTCCCACCACGAAAACGGCCGTGCCCCGAGTTCCAGACCCCAGAGCTGGGTACCGGGCACCAAGGCGCTCTCTCCCTGACTGCCCACCCAAGTGCGCACACTGAAAGGCCCCAGATACCGCAGGGGCCCGCCAAAAACGTAGGGCCGCAGGGCATACTCCAACGTATCGATCGGCGCCGTGGCGCCAGAAAATAACAGCGAGCCGTGGCGCGCATCACCGAAGCGGCGCGGGTAGCGACCAAAGGTAATTTCCGAAAACCCGTAACCCACTTTCGCATACGCTTCTTGTAGGTAAAAGCGACCGAGCAAGGCGCCGCTGGTGTCATACCCGGCGTAGAATCCCGGTGTGACCGAGGCAGCGTAGCCCCAGAGCTCACTCCCGGCCCGCCCAGAAAGAAAAAGCTCATTGGAAAGATTCACGCCGTTAAAGTTGGGACGGTTTTGCCGCATCGGAAAAGTGGGCCAAACCAGGGCCGGAAGGCCGGGCAACTGCACGTTGTCGTCGAGCGCAGAGAACCCGTCGCTCCGCAGTTCGAGCGCCAACGCGGGACGAATCAGAATCTGGCGTTCGTCCATCAGCCATTCTGGAGCGCTACAGGCGGTGCGCTCAGCGTCCCAGTCGAGAGCCGCACGCACATCGAAAAAAGACTGGGGCCCCAGCGCCCGAAACGTGGGGTAGGCGCAGCCCAGAGCTTCTAGCTTTTCAACATTTTCATAGGCGCCGCTGTACGACGACAGAAAGGGAGAAACTTCGGCCTGGGCCGAAACCGAAACCAAGAAAACCAACCCTATAAGCCAAGTCATTCAGGCGTCTCACTGGATTAGCCCTAAGTGTACCACTTGTGCCTCGCCAATCGAGTGCGACCAATCCCCCAATAGAGGTAAGCGAGTACTAACCCGATCCGTCGTGAGCAATTGCACACTGCCCTGCCCGTGCGGGTTTGATAAATTCTGCGTCGCCAAATAGGTAGCGACTTCCTCGGCTACCGCAGTACCCCCGTGAACCACGCGGACCCCTTCGGGCAGCACTTCGCGCAAACTCGGCTCCAAAAGAGGAAAGTGGGTGCAGCCCAAAACCACCGTGCGAATAGATGACCAATCCACGCCTTGGAGATAGTGGGCGATCACCTGGCGAGTCACCGCATGATCAAACCATCCCTCTTCCGCTAGAGGCACTAGCAACGGGCAAGCCAATTGCGAGACCACCACACTGCTATCTCGCGCGGCGAATTCCTTTAAATACGCTTCGCTTTTCACTGTGCTTTCGGTGGCCAAGACCAAAACGGCGCCTGGGCCAGCCTCCAAACCGGCGGACACGCCGGGTTTCACCACCCCAAAAAGCGGCACCGGTACTTGCTCGCGTAACGCATCCAGCGCCATGGCACTGGCGGTATTGCACGCGATCACCACAGCTTTGACATTGCGTGCGAGCAAGAAATCGATGCATTGACGGGCGTACTCGCGCACAACTCCTTGCGACTTAGAGCCATAAGGAAGGCGCGCCACGTCGCCGAGGTACACAAAATTTTCACGGGGGAGACGCTGGCGCAAAGCGCGTAAAACGGTCAGGCCACCGAGGCCGGAATCGAAAACGCCAATGGGACGCTCAGCCAAAGAACGCATCGTCCTGAAGTAGCATAAATGCGGTACGCACGCTATAGTGCCAGCCATGCAATCCCCGGTGAATCAATGGCGACTGGTGGGGCAGTTTACCCTCGGTCTCGCTCTCAGCATCCTGTTTCTGTACACCATGGCTCCCTTCCTGATTCCGCTGGTAATCGGGGCAGTTATCGCCATTCTTTGTGAGCCGACCTATCGACGATTACTTCCCTATATGCCAAACGCATTGGCGGGCCTCACCGTGACCACCGGAGTCACCGTACTGATTCTCGCACCGATCACTTTCGTCGGAATCAACGTCGCGTTTCGGCTGATGGATTTGCTGCGCGGAATTAAAATGCCGCATTTTTCCGACTTGCAAACCCTGAGCGAGCATCCTTCGGTAATCCGCTTGATCCGCAAAATCCCCAACTGGATTCCATTGGATCGCAACTGGCTACAGGAACAAGGCCTAACGGTCGTGCAAACAGTGGTCGAGAAAACTTCCGCCTTGGTGGGTGTGTTCATTGGGCAATTGCCGGGCGTTCTATTGGGTTTCGCGATTGTAATTGTGGCGTCGTACTTTTTCATCGTCGATGGGATACGTTTCACCAAATTTCTCTCCAGCATCTCACCTTGGCCGGAAGAGCGGTCCCAAGGTTTGTTCGATGCCTTTGCCGGAACTTGCCGCGGAGTGGTGTTGAGCATGGCGGCGGGAGCGGCCATTCAAGGCTTGCTAGTGGGGCTGTTTTTCGCCATTACCGGGATGCCCAATGCTCTGCTCTGGGGGTTTATCGGCGTGATCATGGGGCTGGTTCCGCTCTTAGGCACGACTCCCATCGTGATTGGCGGGATTTTGTACCATCTTGCGAATCACAATACGGGTTCGGCGATCGTCATTGTCATAGCAGGGATCCTAATCGGCTTCTCGGACAATGTGGTGCGGCCGTGGGTCTTGAAGGGCCACGGCGAAATGCACCCCCTGCTCGGGCTCGTCAGCGCATTCGGTGCGGTGTCGGTGCTCGGACCGATGGGAATTATTATTGGACCGGTAATCGCTGCGGTATTCGTGGCTTTTTTGGAGCAGCTCTCAGCCGATCTTAAACCTCAGTTTCACACGGAGTCGGGTAAGATTCCCCCCTCGGGTATCATTACCCCTTAAACTATGGCCACACGCCCGCTGCTTAAATTCTGGCACGTTATGCAACGTAGCCTTCCGTTTTTTTCGGTGGCGTTTACCCGCCGGGGATTTTTTTCTCACGACGGACGGCTCTTAATCTGGGGAAAATTCCGTCGCTTCATTATTTCGCAATCCCCCAGCTACTCAATGAAGTTACGCAAAAAATACGGCATCGTTGGCGGATGCACAGGCTGCGGCGCTAGCTGCAATCTGCTCTTTCGCTGCCCGCACTGGGATGCCAAAACCCATCTTTGCACGGTGTACGAGGATCGCCCCAATATTTGTAAGGTGTTTCCGATTACGCCCGCCGATATCCGCGATCGCAATATCGTGCTTAAGACTCAGCCTTGCGGCTTCTCTGTTAAATCGCCCACGGCGTAATATTGAAACCGGACGTTTTGTATTCGAAGTGGAATTCGTAAACGAATCGGATCGAACCATCCGCCCGACGCATTTGCTCCGGTGGATTGGGAAACGCATCCTGATCCCAAAACGCCCTTTTGGGGGCGTCATCCAACGCTGGCACGCCAGAACTCTTTAGCGTTTTGATCGCAGTGACGCGGCCTCCGTCATCCATCCAAACTGCCAGGCGAGTCGTATAGATGTTGGCGGATAGGTGCTGCTTGTCTAACTGGATGTCTTGGATCGCGCGGGTGGCGTAGTTCACCCATGGCTGATAAATCTCGTCGGTAATCCGTTTCATGAAAGACGCATAACTGACCGAATCGGTGGAAAGCAGGGTGTTGTCGCCCAAGGCGATATCGTCGGGCAATTCATCGGGGCTCGCGCCCAGCGCCATCAAGTCGCGCAGCTGGGGACCGCCGCTTTGTTTGGGTGCGACGAGTTGGTCGCCCAAGTCGGCCTGCGGCCCATCGCTAGGGGCGCCGGACGCATTCGAACCGTTCGCCGAACCCCCTTCGGCCAATAGCCCTCTGCGAGGGGCGCGGGTTTGCTTTTCCACTCGCTGACTGAACTCTTCGCCGTACTGGGCCTTTTCGTCGTTGGGCACGGAACGCTCGGCACGTTGGCTTTGGACTAGTTGCTTTGGCTCGTGCAGGCTTTCGACTTCGATGGGAGTTTTGGGAGAGGCGGTTAGCGGGGCCAGAGCTTCGGGTAAATGCTGGCGCAGCACCCACGCGTGTAGCGCGATCGCCACAAGAGCGAACCAAATAAAATGAGATTTACCGCGCCGACTGCCCACCGAACTACTCCCCGGGGTAGTATACCCGGATTAGGGTCAAGCCACCTGCGGGCGCCGTATGCCCCGCTTCGCGACGGTCCCGGCTGGCCAGGATCCGTTCGATGTCTCCAATATCTCTTTTTCCGAGCCCGATCTCAACTAGCGTCCCGACCATGGTCCTAACCATTTGTTTCAGAAAGCCATTTCCGCGGGTACGAAAAGCGAAGAGGCCATCGCCGCGCTCAAAAAGGTGAAAGTCGGTAACAGTGCGCACCGTAGTGCGCAGCTCGGCTTTCGCCC
Source organism: uncultured Pseudobdellovibrionaceae bacterium (assembly GCA_964492125.1). Taxonomy (GTDB): domain Bacteria; phylum Bdellovibrionota; class FAC87; order UBA2466; family UBA2466; genus JAIEOG01. The sequence goes on from CAZBJE010000044.1 coordinate 19,676, forward strand.
CTTGGAAAGCAATATAGTCGTGCGTGCCCAGGTATTGGGGGATGGCTTCTCTGACTCGCTGCCAATTGATTTTGCTCGGCACGTAGTAGACCCGAGTGTTCAACGCACTTTGTCCGTGGCGATTGAGAACGACGTATTCGTACTCTTTTTCGACCGCGTCTTTCTGGGGATTAAAATCCGGCGGGACTTCTTGGGCCGAGAGAATGCGCACGCTGCGGGGAAGATGAAAATTGAGTATAGCTGCCCATTGCTCCGGCTTGCGCACGGTTTGGGGGAAAAAAGTGGCCACCTGCCCCATTGCATGCACGCCACTGTCCGTGCGACTGGCCCCGTAAACAACCGTCCGTTTACCTTCAGCTTTGGCGAGAATATCTTCGATCGCCGCCTGGACAGTAGGACCGTTGGGCTGGCGCTGCCAGCCGACAAAGTCGGAACCGTCGTATTCAATAATGAGTTTTATGTTCACCGGGTGCTGTACAGGGCATCCAGACACTCCAGCACGTTGAGGGCAGCGCCCTTGCGAAGGTTATCCGTAATGACCCAGTAGTTCAGCCCAGATGGAATGGATTCGTCGCGACGCAACCGGCCCACGAACGTGGCATCGCTGCCGGACGCTTCGCGGTTGGTTGGGTATACGTGTCCCGAGGGGTTGTCGAGGACCCTCAGGCCCGGGAAAGCCGCCATTAGCTCCCGAACTTGTTCGATGCTTTGGAAATTTTCCTTTAGCTGCACGTTCACCGTGAGGCCATGGCCACAGAAAGTAGGCACGCGCACGGCACTTGCGGAAACACCCAGCTCGGGAATTTCTAAAATCTTTTTTAGCTCCAGCTCAACCTTGCGCTCTTCTTCCGACACGCCTTCCTCGTCGACATCACCCACCAAAGGCAGGCAATTGAACGCGATGGGGTGAGGAAATACATCTGGTTCCTCGTTCCCGCCATTGAGCAGGCTAGCCGTTTGGTGCGCCAATTCGTCATAGGCGCGTTTGCCCGCGCCGGAGACGGATTGATAAGTCGATACCACCACTCGCTCCAGCCCGAAGTTGTCCTGGAGGGGCTTTAGACTTACCGCCAAGGGGGTCACCGTGCAGTTAGGGGTCGCAATTACTTTGCCGCGGAAATCCACGAGCCGATGCGGGTTCACTTGCGGCACCAAAAGCGGCACATCGGGAATCATGCGGTAGGCGCTAGAATCGTCTACCACCAAGCAGCCGGCTTCGACGGCCTTGGGCACAAACTTGCGAGTGATATCAACCGGCACACTGAAAAACGCAACTTCGATGCCCTCGAAGCTATTGGGCCCCAAGACTTCCACTTGGCCACTCAGCTCCCCGACCTCGAGGTAGTCCCCAGCGGATTCTTCGCTGGCGAGCAGACGCAGTTTGCCGAACTTGATTCGGTTTTCGGCGAGTATCTCTAAAAACTCCTGTCCGACGAGACCAGTGGCTCCCACCAGGGCAAAAGAACGAATTTTCTCAAGGTGCTTAAACACGATTTAGGGTCCTCCGGGTCGCGGGTCGTGTCCAGGGCCGCGGTTGGCTGTTTGTATTTTACGGAGCTGTTTTCGCTCCGGGCGACGGCGGATCCAGCCAATCAGCTCTCGCACCGGGCCATAGGCCACATAGTAGCTAAGCAGAGCGAAAAGACCCGCTTCTGGACGAATAATAATAAAAGTGAGCGCAATCACCAAGAAAACCAAAGCGAAGAACCGACGCCGGTGGCGTAGGTCGAAGTCTTTCACGGCGCGGTAGCGGATATTGCTAACCATCAGGATCCCGAGAGTCGCCAGCGCAACGAGCAAAAGAATATCGGGGCGCGAGAACGCGGACTCGGCGTGGGCAATAGAGAGCGAAGCCAAAAAGATTGCCGCCGCCGGCGAAGGAAGGCCCACGAAATAACTTTTTGGAACATCGTCGGCCAAAGTATTAAAGCGCGCTAAGCGCAGGGCGCCGCAGGCGACATACAAAAAGGAGATAGCAACCCCAACACGGCCATAGGGACGCAAGGCCCAAAGATAGGCCATTAGGGCGGGGGCGACAGCGAAGGAAACCACATCGGAAATCGAGTCGTACTCTACGCCAAAACGGCTCTGCGACCGAGTCATGCGCGCTACCCGACCATCCAAGACGTCAAACACCCCGGATGCCAAAATTAAAAGAGCGGCAAATCGAAAATCCCCATGAATGGACTGCAGGATGGAATAGAAACCACAGAACAAATTGCCCGTGGTGAATAAACTGGGCAGGACGAAAACGTAGGCGTTTCGGTCTCTACGCATTAGGCTGCGTCCCGTTTGAGCTTAGCGAGCAAACTTTCGCCGCCATGCACACGATCGCCCACCTTCACCAACGCATCGGCGCCCTTCGGCAGGTAAACGTCGACCCGAGAACCGAACTGGATCAGACCAAACCGGCTGCCCTTCATAAGGAAGCTGCCTTGGGTGGGGTAGCAAATGATCCGGCGCGCAATCAAACCGGCAATCTGCACCATCACTAGGCTCTCGCCACGGCTGGTCTCAAGCAGGATGGCGTTGCGTTCGTTCTCATCCACCGACCGGTCGTCAAACGCCGCTAAAAAACGGCCAGGGTGGTATTTGAGCCCTTTAACGGTTCCATCCACCGGGGTGCGGTTGATATGCACGTCAAAAAGCGACATGAAGATGCTGATTTTGGTGCGTTCTTCGTGAAGAAAATCCCGTTCGGTGGCGGGCCCCACGAAAATGATTTTGCCGTCGGCAGGCGAGGCCATTTGGTCTACTCCGCCCGGGGCAATGCGCTCAGGATTGCGAAAGAAAAAAAGAATATACGCCGAAAGACAGAGGCAAAGAACAGTGCCTTGCCAAAGCCCGCCTATGGCGAACGCCAAACTGGTTCCTAAAGTGACCAGGAGAAATGGAAATCCCTCCTGGGCTACCGGAAAGTTTTCGTTCACTTTTATTCCTCGTCGTTGGAGGTATCGTCGTCTTCTTCGTCTTCGTCGGATTCGTCCGAAGAAAAGCCGGTTTCATGCAAATCCATTTGCACGAAGGTGGCGTTTGCTTCGTCGTCTGGAAGCGCTTTCACGTGCGCGTCGAAATCCTTTTGGGAGACGATGCCTTTTTTGAGGTAGCGATCGCTGGTGCGACTATCTAGGTGTTTGCGTTTGATTTCGTTGCTGGCCATTTAACTCTCCTTAAAGGGGTTGTTCCGGGGGCGGCGGCGGCGCGAAAGTCACGCCCCCTTTTTCTTCTTCGACCACGGTGGAAGGAACGCTTTCTTCCGCAGGAGCGACCAAGAAGCGACCACCGCTTCGGTCGTACTCTTCGATCATGCGTTCCATATCCTTGCCTTCGATCACTTCTTTTTCAGTAAGAAGCGCGGCAAATTTCTTCAGCATATCCTGTTTAGCGATAATCAAGTTGCGGACACGCTGATACGAAAGATCTAAAATCTTTTTTACTTCCCGATCGATGGATTCGGCAGTGGAATCACTGTATTCCTTCGCGGCGACCGGGCCGCCCGGCCCCTGAATAAACGACGAGCGCTCCGAAGAAAACGTGCGCGCTCCGAGCGTTTCGCTCATGCCGTATTCCATCACCATGCGCTTGGCGATGTCGGTGGCCTTTTGCAAATCATCCGAGGCTCCGGTGGAAATTTCGCCAAAGCAAATCTCTTCCGAAACTCGCCCACCGAAAAGAATGTCGATGCGCGCCAACAACTCAGGCTGAGTCATTAGATAGCGATCTTCCTTGGGCAAATTCATGGTGTAACCCAACGCGCCGAACCCGCGAGGAATAACCGAAATCTTGTGCACCGGGTCCGAACCCTCGGTGTAAAAAGTAACCAGTGCGTGACCCATTTCGTGGTGCGCGACGATCTTTTTCTCTTTTACGTTGATGAGACGGGTCTTTTTCTGCAAACCGGCAATCACCCGATCAATCGCTTCATCAAAGTCGGTCAAATCAACCTGCTGCTTGCCTTTGCGTACGGCGAGCAGCGCGGCTTCGTTGACTACGTTCGCCAAGTCCGCGCCGACAAAGCCCGGGGTCCGAGCGGCCACGACGCGCAACTCAACGGCCGAGCCGACCTTCACGTTCTTAGCGTGAATTTTCAAAATAGCTTCTCGGCCGATGACGTCCGGGCGATCGACCAACACTTGGCGATCAAAGCGACCAGCTCGCATCAAAGCGGGATCGAGAGTCTCGGGGCGGTTGGTCGCGGCCATGATAATGACACCCGTCCTGGTATCAAAGCCGTCCATTTCAACCAGCAATTGGTTCAGGGTTTGTTCGCGTTCGTCGTGACCGCCCATGGGCGATACGGCGCTGCGGACTTTACCGATGGCGTCCAATTCGTCGATGAAGATAATGCAGGGCGATTTTTCGACGGCTTGACTGAAGAGGTCGCGCACGCGGGCCGCCCCCACGCCGACGAACATTTCCACAAACTCCGAGCCGCTCAGGCTAAAGAACGGCACGCCGGCTTCCCCGGCCACCGCACGAGCGAGCAAAGTCTTGCCAGTCCCAGGCGGACCGACCAACAAAATACCCTTGGGAATTTTGCCGCCGATGGCGCGGAACTTTTGGGGGGTCTTTAAGAATTCGATGATTTCGGTGAGCTCGTCTTTGGCCTCTTCCACCCCAGCGACATCCGAGAAGGTCACTTTCTTGGCGTCGTCGACAACCAAGCGCGCCCGGTTTTTGCCAAAGCTCATGATGCCGGCGCCGGGACCCATTTTGAAGGCGCGCGAGAAGAGCACGCGCCAAACGAGGAGCAAAAGCGCAAAAGGGAGCACCCAGTGCCAGAAGAAGTTCTTCACCAAGGCGTTTTCTTGTTCGTACTGAATCTTGCGTTCGTCGAGCAGCTTGGTGAGCTCGGGGTCATCTACCCGCATGGTCACAAAAAAAGCGCCCTGCGTTTTGGTGGCAAGTTGGGGAGTTGCGGGAGCGAGCTCGGTGTACCCCTTCGCAAGGGTCTCGGACAAAACCACGCGTTTGATTTCGCCAGCGCGCACGCGCTCTTTAAATTCGCTGTAAGGGATTTCGCGAGACGAGAGCTCGGGGCGGGCAATCACCGACAGAAGCAATAAAAGGCCTACGCCGAGCAGGACCCAAGTCCAAACCCCATTCTTGGGATTGAAAGGTAACTGCTTCTTCTTCGGAGTGCTTTTGGAAGTTTGCGGATCCGCCGTTTCCGGGGTCTGCTCTTGCTCATTCGCCATAAGCCCAAGGAACTAACATAAAGGCAGAGCGAACGCAATCGGGGGTAGGCCCCTCCCGACGGGGAGATTGCCCAATTTTTCGTGAAGAAAGCCGCTAACTTACGCGGAGGCGGACAGAGTCTCAGCGGGCTCGGCGGTGGCTCGCGCCGCAGCGGGCCGAAAGGGGGCAAATATCTGGTCCTGCAGTTCAGCGGTCCACTGCGCCTGCTTGGGGGTCAGCGGGGCGACTCCAGCCTGCGCCACAGCCTGGGCTTCGGCCATCCAACGGAGCGGGTAACGCCCGAGCCCCGACACAAAGAAAGCGAGTACCCCCGCAGGCGCGTCGACTCCAAACCAAGGAACGTTGCGGGTAAATAGTGCGTGGCTCCCCACAAAGCGCTGCAGTTCCGGCCAGTGACCGGCCTGTTGCTGGCGGATCGCCCGACGCAATGGGTGAGATGCGCTCATCGGCGGAAGCCCAGCAAAAAAGTGTGCGAGCTGATCCCAAACCACTTTCACACCGAAATCTGGCCCGGGCGCTTCGCCCTGCCAACGCACGCTCGACACCGGGCGCTCGTCGACTAATTGCATCGGATCCCCGGGCCAACGGGAAGCGTGGATGCCCAACGCGTGAGCGCCGCGTGCGCCGATGTTGTGGTCCGCTGCGCGGTAAACCCGCACGCCCGGAAAAAGGATGGGAGCCAACGCCAAAAATCCCGGCTCCGTCGACAAACCAGACGCGGGCGACTGCTCAATCGCCGTGCGCGCAGTTTGTGCCCACCAATCTAAAAGCGGCTCACTGCCGGGAGACACCAGCGCCAACGCCGTATCGAACGGTGCGGGGGTCACAGGTTCTTTCAATTTGTCGTCCCAATCCGGAAAGAAAACGGTATGCCCGCCGTCGACAGATCGCAGTAGCTCGACCGGATCGCGATAGAAAAAGAGCGATGGATCGGTGGCAAAAACCGTGGCGCCGGTTTTTTTCAGCAACGCCGATAAAAACCTCGGCTTCATCAAAAACTTGCGGTGTGCGATGGGTCCCAGCATGGGCGTGAGGTCGGTCCCATCCCATATTTCGCTACTGCGATAGAGATACACATGCTGTGTGGGAAATGTTTTTTGCACCGCAAGCTCGGTGGCACGATCCAGCGCGAGGACATGGTGGTGGATTTCGGTTTGGGCGCAGTCTTCCAAATTCTCAAAGAAGCCTGTGAATGCTGGCAGGTCTTCGCGCGACAAAACCGTTCCCAAGTGCAAAACTTTGGGAGCGCCCACTGCAGACTTACTCGCTCGGCGTTTAGTCTCACGCGGCTTCAATCCCAACTCCTTCAAGTGCTCGATTAAGTTCGCTCGCAGCTTGCCGCTTTTTCCCTCGATAGTTTCCCAGGGGTACTTGCGAATGATTTCCTCAGCGCGGTGATCAAGTTCGGCCGGATCGGTATTGGGATTGATTTCAAGAAACGGAATTCCCGCGCTTTCGACGGCATTCTTGGCTTGCGGATCATTGCCTATAAGCACCGCCGGCACGCCGCAAGCCACCGCGGCCATCAGAGCGGCGGGATGAAATCCGACAACGCTGGAAGCAGAAGCCAACGCCTTCAGGTGAAGCTGCGGGTGGTTGGGTTCGTAAATCGTATTGCCGCCCTCGCAAGCGCCAAACAAGAATTCGGCTGGGCTATGGGCCATAAAAAGCGCGCGGCCTGTTTGGTTCATACGACGGTAGAATCGCCGCAACAGCCGCTGAAAAGTGCGCACCGCTTTGCCGTTAAACGCCGCATCGGAAACGGCCGGACAAAAAATCCGGCTAGCCTGCGCCAGCGTAAACGCAGTTTCGGCTGTAAAGAGAGCCGGGTTGCCTCCCAGAGACACTGCGGAGGGCCCCAGAATCTCACGGGCTTTTTTAAAGCTTGTCTCGTCGACAACCGAGACGCCACCTTGCTTGCCAACCGCTCGCATTTTTTCGATGGAGCGCGAGTCCCAGGTGCGATCGGGGTCCAGTCCTAAATTGAGCACTACCGTCTTCGCGGGCTTGCCGAGAATCCATTCGTCCCAAAACCCGTCGGATAAAAAGCGGTCGCCCAGCATCACTATGAGATCAAACTCCTCATTGCTTGCGTGCGTGAGCACAGTGAGTTCGTGATCCGAGAGTAGATTTCTCACCGCTTGCAAAAGCAGATAAGTTTCGATCGCAGAACGTGCCGCGTCGTCTGTCGGTGGAAGCACCGCGATGCGCATGAGTAACTCCGTGGAATTTTGGGGGAGGAAAACGGCGGAAAGCCGTGTCCATTGAGTATATCGCGGTTTCAGTCGAAGTTCCCGACGCGCAGCGCTAGCGCTTAGCCGCCTTGAGCCATGACCCTAACGAGGCCAGGGGATATTCTTACTCATAACCGGGAGATACTCATGAAAAGACTAGCACTGTTTTTGGCAGTAGTTCTTGGAGTATCCACATTCGCGGCTCCCACCACTTACGACGAATTGGCCAGCGCCTTTGCCTCCGCCGCTCAACCACTCGAAAGCACCGTGATGGGATACTGGGGCGGAAACTGTTCTACCGCAGCCGAACCCGAAGCCTATTGGCCCGGCGTTCTCGTGGTGAAAGAAATCACCAAGGCCGGCGGAACTAAAGGCACCACCCTATCCTATTTTTGGGAACGCAAAACGGGTCGCAATATCTTTCGCAGCATGACCCCTGACGAAGTAGAAAACTACGATGCCGTAAAAGAATGGTTTGCCAAAGAGCAATGGAACCCGATTTCCATCGTCAATTCCTCACTCGCAAACGACTACACTTCCAGCTCAACACAAAAAACTCGGCGTGAATTGCGTTGGGAAGAAAACGAGTTCCACAGTCGTGCTTTGATGCGCGTGGTGCGAGTAGCAGGGGCTGCGCAATCGACCCTTCTCTATTGCGAATTCGACAAATTTCTCGGCAAGCCGGCCATGTCGGGCCCGGGTACCCCGCCGCATGATCCGAGTTTCCGCTTTGGCTCTACAGGTACGGTTTGGAATAACGCGGTAGTGGTGAACAACTCCGAACCCACTCGCGACATCGAACGCCTGCAACTTTTGAATCGGGGCAATCGCAACGTCGTACTGCGCGATATTGTCATTACATTCGATAACGGCGGCGTCGGCTATGGACCTACTTCCATACGCCTGCCGTATAAGATGGGCTTCGAGCTCAAACGCAACGCCACGTCATCAAAACGCGTGCAAAAAGTGCAGTTTTCGGTCCTGGGTGCCACCAGCAACATCGAAATTCTAGCCTTCGAAACGCCCTAAGCCCGATCCCCGCTGCACCTAATTCTCGAATCAACCGATAACGATCCGTAAGGAGCTCTTATGCTTATTCGAGTCGGTGCGTGCGTCGGCCTGCTTTTCTGCGATGCATTATTTGCCTCCGCCAGCCGCTACAGGGTCTTGCCGCTTGGTAACCTGCGCCTAGAGGTTCCGGCCGCCTGGTCCTTAGTTCAGATGGCCACCAGCGGCGACCAGCAGGTCTTTAGCCTCCGCAAAGGGAAGGAATCCATCACTGTTTTCTACCGTCCACAAACCGGTTTGCGAATCGACCAGTTCATCGCGTCGGATGCAGCCCGGCTTTCCTCCATCACCCATTCTAGCGTGGCTTCGGTTCCCTGGAGTCGGTCGACTACTTCCAAAAAAGCAAACGTGAGCGGAGCCCCGACGGTATTTGTGAACCATTTTTTGGTGGAAAACCAAGGCGCTACTTACCACGGATTTAGTCGCGCCTCGAGCGCGGAGGCCGCTTCCCGCAATGCAGACGAAATCTTGAATGCCGTTTCGTTCGTCTTGCCGCTTGCGTTCAAACCCTTTTCTCTCACCGATGCCAGTTACACAGGGAAAAAATTCTACCTCGGCTGGGGCGCCGCCGCCTCAAGCGACCCGGCTAATATGCAAAACGAAGTGAAATACGACGTTTTGCACACCAACGCTATATTCACCACCGATTTAGGGGGCAATTACGCCGACAACAAACTGATTGGTTTTTCCAATGCGACCGCCAAAGCCATCCGGCAGCAATGGCAACAGATCGGTCGGGCAATGGACTCTGAAGATATGTACCTGCAGTACTCTAGCGGCCACGGTAGCGAAACAGGACTGGGCGTCGGCGTTAGCTACGAAGAAATCCGCGACAACGCCCTGGCCTACCCCGCCAAAGAAGTCGTGATCTTAATCATGGCGTGTCACTCGGGCGCGCTGGTGGATTCGTTCAACAAAGTTAAATCAAAATGGCAAGACTGGTCGAATGCCGGCCGGTCCCTCTTAGTCATGGCTTCGAGCGATGCCTACACCAATTCTGAAGTAGGTCCTGGCAAAGATCCGAGCGAACCAAATGGCCCCTCGGGAAGCGCCGGCAGCGCCTTCGGTCACGCGGTGTGGAAGGCCCTCACCGGATCCGCCGACGGATTTTCCGACGGAGTGGTGGATGGTTACATTAGCTTAGGCGAATTGCGGGATTTCGCGCGCTATCGCACCAAGCAAGTGGGCGGACACACCCCGGTGGATACGGGGACCTATTTGCCGTACGTGATTATGAACCGGGTGCCTAGCGCGAGCTACCTGGCACATCTGCGGGGCGGCACGGATGGTTTGTCAGACGCTCAAATCGAAGAAGCCATCGCCAAGCTCGACCGGGATTTATCACTGGACAACAAGTAAACATTAATTAGTTTGCAAAGCCGTGCGATAGACCGACATCAGCCGCTGCGTCGACTGCTCCCAGCTAAACTTCTTGGCCCGCTCCAAACCCAACCCTTTTAGAACCTCTCTTTGACCAGGGTCGCTGTACAACTCGTGCATCGCTCGCGCCAAGTCTTCGCCATCACGAGGATCCACCAGCCGTGCAGCCCCCTCAGCCACTTCCTGCAAAGAGCTTCCGCGCGACGTGATGACCGGCACTCCGCACTGCATTGCCTCAATCACGGGCAACCCAAACCCCTCGTAAAACGACGGATAAACAAATGCCAACGCTCCCGAGTAAAGCGGGGCCAGCTGATCGTCGGGTACGTACCCCAGTAATCGGACTCGATTTTCTCCCAAGTCGACCTGGCGGATCAAATCGCGCACCGCATCAGCTGATTCACCCAGCGAACCGCAAAGCAATAAATCGACATCCTCGATACCGCGCGTTTTTACCCAAGC
>CAZBJE010000045.1:0-15143 GCA_964492125.1 uncultured Pseudobdellovibrionaceae bacterium
AAGAAACGCGACAAAAAGAAGGTAGCCGAGGAATTAGGGGATGTGGTCTTCACGTTAGCTAACCTGGCCCGCCACCTAGGCGTAAACGCGGAACTCGCCGGCCGCGACGCCGCCCACAAATTCGCCAAACGCTTCCAGCTCATGGAACGCGAAATGAAGAAAACCAACACAAAACTCAGCACCCTCACCCCCCTGAGATGGGAACAAGCCTGGGACCGCGCCAAGAAATGATTCCGAAAGGGTCCAGTCGCGGTTGGGGCATACCGGGGGCATGCGGAAATCGTACGGTCCCGGTGGGGCATCCCGGTTACGGTGGTTATCTTTTTTTTGTTTTATTTCTTTGATTTTAATAAATAGGTAATGTACTCTTTCGGAAGCCTGTTAACGGGTGTCAACTTGTCGGCGGTGACTGTGTAAATATTCTATTGTTCGGGCTGCTACGTGCGTGTTACGCCCAATACATGGGGGGGTATTTCGGTGCGTAATTCTTTATGGTTTGGGGTCCTTGCGTCTTTTTTAGTGGGTTGCGGTAAAGCGCCCGCGCCGGTTATCAGTCCGGTCAATCCGCCGGTTACTCAGCCGGAGCAATCGGGTAAGCCGAAGCAATCCGTCACCGACATCATGGCTTACCGGCCCCTTGCTGTTGCCAGTGAACCTACTTCCAACGCCCGCATCTTCTTGATCGCCGGCAGCATGGACAACGCTAACTTCGGCCAAGAAATTCTGGACCAACGGGCGCTTTGGCTCAAAGCCGGGTTCAAGGAATCGGACATTTCCTGCTACTACACGATGCCTCTTGAGAAGCAGTTTGCGGCCGACGAGGCGCAGTATCGCGCCATCGCGGAAGACTTGAAGGCGTGTTACCCAGCAAGTCCCAAGCTGATTTGGGCGCACTTGAAAGATGCGTCGCTAAATCGGGCGGCGGATTTCCTTTACGTTTACGTGACGTCACACGGCGGCGAGCCGCTGTCGGTTTTGGCCAATAGCGACAAGATCGGTTTTCCGCAAAAACTCCGACTGAAGCAAATGGTGGAGGTTTTGCCGGACGTGGACCAATACTTAATCTCAATGGATGTGTTGCCCGACGGGAGCACGGGAAATTTCCCTGCCCGGATGCAAGACATGTACGAAAACAAAACCCCAGCCAAAGACCACCTCTTTACTCCCCGCTATTTGAAAGAAGCGTTGGCGGAGTTCAATCCGGATATGCCGAAGTTCGTGACCATTCAGGCGTGTCACTCGGGTGGCTTCCTCAATACCGACGAAGCGAAGTTCCAAGCCGACACTTTAACGTCGCTAAAAAACCTGACGGGCATCACTGCTGCACGGGCGGATCGGTCTAGCTTTGGTTGTGACCCGGGTTCGGAGCGCACCTTGTTTGGTGAAATTTACACCAAAGAACTCAGCGCGCAGATCAACGACCCGCGGGAGATCGACTGGAAAGCTCTGTTCGATAAAGTTTCGGCCGATGTGTCGGAAATCGAAGGCCGAGTGAAAGGTCTCAAGCCGTCTATTCCTCAGTTTTTCACAAATTGGGTGAAGGATGCAGTGGATCGGATGTTCTACGGGGACGCAATATAAGCGCGATCAGCGCCCAAAGTGCGACGACTAAAATCTGGATTCCATGGTGCACGGTGCCGACCGCCAGCGCGCTCGAGGGCGGCATGGCGAAGGTGGTAAGTGCCAACGCTATAGAGGCTTCAAAAGGGCCAATATTGGCGAAGGACAATGGTACCGAAATCGCGAGATTTAAGGCCAGCAAGACGAAGATCGCGTTGCCGAAGGTGAGCGTGACTCCTTGGCTTTGGGCCAAAACTTGAAACGCCATCAGCTCACCGCTCCAAGATAGGAACGCCACAAGTACTCCCATGGCAACATAACGGGGGCGCCCCAGGCAGAGCATGCCTTGGCGGAACTGTGAGCCCCATTCCAGAAGCCGGTGGCGCCCTTTGCGCAATAGGAAAAACCATCCCACCGCGATGGTGACCAGCATGGCCACGCCGGCACCGGCGCCGATGCTGGCTCCCATGTTGAAAGTCATCCCGCTGATCAGCTGACGCATCATGGGGTGATCATAGGATTTCCAAATCACCGCCATCGCTAAGAGCGTGCCCACGTCGACAATTCGGTCGGCAATCAGGACGCCGGTCGACGCCAAAAGTGTGAGCGGGTTCTCGCGGCCTTTGGAGAGCAGGTAGCACTTGAGCACATCGCCTGCGCGCGCGGGAAAGTAGGTGTTGAGCATATGGCCCAGGCCAATGGCATAAGCGACACGCCGAAAGCCAGGGTTCACTTCGCGTGGGATCAGCAATTCATAACGCAGGATAATGAAGAACACCTGCCCGGAAATTCCCAGCGCCGCCAACAAAGCCGATCGAATGCCGACGTGTTGAATGGACTGCCAAACTTCCGCGGGGTGAATTTCGGCGCGCGATGTAATCCAAGCGCCTACCGCCATGATGGCCACGGTGGTTGTGGTAAGTTTGATCCAGTTTTTGCTCAGTGCGCTGATAATGGGCTCCTTAAATCCTCCCCAAATCGGGTATCCTTTTAGCATAGAACTAAACCCACCCTTGAGGAACCTCCATGTGCGGCTTTGCGGGATTTGCGGTCCGGTCTGGATTGGATCCGCGCGATACTTTGCACCCAATGACCGAATCCATTGCTCACCGCGGTCCGGATGATTTCGGTTACTACGGATGGGACGGGAGTAAGGGGCAGTTTTGGCGACAAGGGGTCGGCCTGGAGCGGGTGCAGGTCGGGTTGGGTTTTCGACGACTCAGTATTTTAGATTTGTCGGAAAATGGCGCGCAGCCCATGTCTACTCCCGACGGGCGCTTCTGCCTCGCCTTCAATGGGCAGATCTACAACTACAACGAGCTCCGAGCGACCTTGCCCGGCGTGCGCTGGCGATCCACTTCGGACACGGAGGTACTCCTGCACATCTTGGCGCAAGGGGGAATTTCCGCATTGGCCCGCTTGAATGGCATGTACGCCTTTTCCTTTTTCGATTCTAAAACCGGCGAAATGGTTTTGGCCCGCGATCCACTCGGGATCAAGCCGCTGTACTATTTTGTCGATGATCGCGGGATTTTCTTCGGATCGGAAATCCGCACATTACTCGCCGTTAAACGGGGCAAGCCGTCCTTGCGTCGTGAGCTGTTGGGACGCTATTTGATGAACGGCTGGGTACCAGACCCCGATACGCTCTTCGAGGGAATTGCGCGTGTGACTCCAGGCCACTACCTCACGGTCCAACGCAACGGCCAGGTGGAAGAACACCGTTTTTGGAACCTGAGCAGCCAGCCAGAAAAAGGCGTACCGTACGAAGAATGGGAAAATCGCCTGGCGGGTACTTTGGATCGCGCCCTGAATCGCCAAATGCGCAGCGATGTGCCACTGGGATTTTTCTTAAGTGGCGGCGTAGATTCTTCGCTACTCACCGCGCGTGCGGCCCAAATGCACCCACAGAAACCCGAAGCGTTCAGTGTGGGATTTCAGTGGAAGACTTCGCAATCACCCGGCGGAGATTTGCGGGCTAGCCGAGTAATTGGGGGGCGCTTCGCCATTAATCGCCACGAAATTTTGTTAGCGCCGCGGGTGGTAGACCTTTTGCCCAAGGTGGTCGACATCTTAGAAGAGCCCATTGCGGATTCGGCCGCGATTTGCAGTTACCTGATTTGCGAGGCAGCTAAGAATAAGGTGAAAGTCTTGATCAGCGGGCAGGGCGCAGACGAGATTTTTGGCGGTTACCCGACATACCAAGCAGGCCGTGTAACTGCAGGTCTGCAAAGCATGCCGTCGTCGATCAATAACCTGATGGACCTCACCGCCAAGGTATTGCCCTATTCGATGCGCGGGAGGCAGTTCCAAACCATTCACCGCATGAAGAAAGTTTTCACCGCAGTGCACACGCCCTGGCCCGAGCCCTTTCTGCTTTTGCGCAGCCCTTTTCAAACCGCCCAAATGCACGCGCTGCTTAGCCCTGAGATTCTGGCCAGTCAGCAACCACCATTTGGTAAACACCTCGAGTGGTTCGAGGAAGCGAAGGGGTGGGATCGGTTTGCCCAAATGATGTACTTGGATACCAAGACTTATTTGCCCGCATTGAATCTCGCCTATAGCGACAAGACCAGCATGGCGCATTCGATGGAACTGCGGGTGCCGTTCTTGGATCAGGAAGTGGTAAACCTGTCCGAGAAGCTCCCCTCTAGATACAAGGCCTCTTTGCGGGGGTCGAAGATCATGCTCAAATCAGTGGCCGCGCGGACGCTGCCCAAGAGCATCGTTTATCGACGCAAGGCTGGATTTGCTCCGCCGTTGCGCGACTGGTTCCTGAAGGATCTCCAGCCCATGGCCGCCGACCTGCTTTCCCCCGATCGGCTGCGCCGCCAGGGGCTTTTTCACCCAGAGCTACCGTCGATTTGGCTCAAAGAGCACCGGGAGATGAAGGCGGACCATTGCACCAAGCTCTATACCCTAATGACCTTCCAGCTTTGGGCCGAAAGCCAGGGAATTTAGGTCACGGCCGCTTGACTTCACCCGTCTAACAGGCAGATTCCCTCCGATGCCTTTAATCGTGCAGAAATATGGCGGTTCGTCCCTCGCCAGCCCCCGACATATCCGCAAGGCGGCCGAGCGAATCCGCGACGTGAAGGCCTCGGGTAAAGACGTCGTGGTGGTCGTTTCCGCCATGGGCCGGATGACTGATATGCTGGTGCGGCTGGCTCACCGCACCGTTGCGAACCCCGCCGAGCGCGAAATGGACATGCTGCTATCGGTAGGCGAGCGAGTCTCGATGTCGTTGCTGGCGATGGTGCTACAGGAATTGGGCGTGCCCGCGATTTCCTTCACCGGTTCCCAGAGCGGGATCGTCACCACCGCCGAACACACCAACGCCCGCATCATTGAAGTGCGCGCTCACCGCATCCGGGAAGAATTAGCCAAAGGCAAAGTGGTCATCATCGCTGGCTTCCAGGGTGTGAGTGAGAACAAAGAAGTGACTACTTTGGGGCGAGGTGGCTCCGACACCACTGCGGTGGCTTTGGCCGCGGAGCTGGGGGCGGAGTGCTGCGAAATTTTGACCGACGTGGAAGGCATCCTCACCGCCGATCCGCGCGTGGTTCCCAACGCCAAACTAATTGAAAACTGCTCGTACGACGAAGCGTTGGAACTTTCCAGCCGCGGCGCAAAGTTGCAGTCGCGTAGCGTGGAAGTAGCCAAACGCTTTGAAGTTCCGGTGCGGGTTGCGCCGACAAAAGACGCTTCCGCACCCGGCACGCTGATATCCTCGGCCCCTGCTAAGAACGTGGAACGCTCTGTCATTCGAGGCGTGGCCTCGCGCGATGGGCTCACTTTTTTCCGGGCTCGAGCAGGTTTGGAGCGCGTGCGCTTGGTGCTGCAATCAGAGCGTGTGACTACGCGGTTTTTTCAGGTGGGAGAGGGTGAGTGCAGCTGGTTGTGCGACAACACCCACTCCGCTCGCCTGCGGGATAGCTTATTCAAGCTCGGGATTGCCTTTGAAGAGAACTCGAAAGCCTCGCTGATTTCTCTGGTGGGAGAGAGCATTAGCGATTCCCGGGAAGTGATGTCGGATTTTATGAGCGTGGTGGAAGAGAGCGGGGCGCGTGTGATTGCCATGGCCTCCAACTCTTTGTCGCTCTGTGTTGCGGTGGAAGCGAGCAACAAGGCTCTGGTTACCGCCAAGCTACATGCGCACTTTATTGAAGGCGCCTAAAGGCAAAAAAAAGGGCGCTGATTGCGCCCACTCCGTGAGGAATGGCCATCAACCAGCGCCGATTTCTTCTGGAGGAGAGTCCTAAACTGGACTCACCTCCGTACTAGGCAAACTGACCATCGTACCACCCCCCTTCTCGGGGCATATAGCCCCCGAGGCTTGGAGCCTCTACTTGTTAGTTTACCTGTGGGGGATGTCCGAGGGGAAGTACCCAATCGCTTCTTGTTGCTAAGCAATTGAAATCTAATGCAAAAAAAACAGACTTTGTTTTGCTACGGCGACTTCAACTTTACTCGAAGCCAATTCGCCGCCCTGCTCGAATCTGGTTTTCTTTCCAAGAGGAGGTCGTCCAGTTGGGCGTCGGTCATTAATGCTTCAATGAAGACAGCGGACCGATTGTGCTCAGCGAGATCGAACCCTTCGAAATGCAGGTGCAGTTGATGCAAAGGCGAATAGCGATCTAATGAACTTTGCGGTTCTCGGTTTTCGGCGCACTGCCCCCGAAGGGGAATCGAAGGATAGAAAAGCTGCAGGAATGTGCGGGCCATTTTTGTTGGGGCGGTGGGTACGCCGGTTTCGAGCGTCAGAAGCATGTGATCGATCAATTTCGCCACGGGGCTGTTCGATAGGTGGTTTCTCCTCAAGGCGAGGAGGTATCTTTGGTGCGAGGCAAGGTATTGATCGACAAAGGGTTCAATACTTTGAGAACTATCTTCCAGCTCGATGCGCAGGCCAAGGTGACCCATGGCTGCAAACAAGGAGTCCGGATTGGCTCTGCGGATAGTTTGGCAGGAAAGAAAAATTCCCTGCACGATCCTCTCCATGCACTTTACACGCTGTCCGACAAAAATAGGGTAGCCAGGCCTTGTATTTTCAGTGCCCAGCGAGGCACCCGAAATCGTCCCGAGAGATACAAAAAGCGTTAGCGCCCAGGTGAAATGAGGCATTGTCGGGATTGGTTTAGCACGGGTAAGTGCAGAGTTGAATTTGAAAAATACCCCTGTGGTCTTCGATCATTCGAGCCGTCGGAATAACTTCAAAAAATCCCATACCGCCTGGCTGGCGTCTAATTGTTGACTGGTCTTACCAATGATCCATTGCCGCATGTATTGGTGGCCGCCTGGCCAGGTATGGCCTCCACCCCGTACGGTAAGGCGGGTTACTTGCGATCTATCGGTGCATTCGAGGTAGGCCGTTTTTTCAATCCTGGTCCCATCTTTTCCCAAGAGCCCTCTGATAAATGAAGGGTGGGGGTCGGCACACCGGTTTTGGCGAACCCAGAATGCCTGCGTTTCATCAGTGGATAAAACGGCGCCCAGATTTCCACCGACGAAAGGCAAAGTCACTTGCCCGCCGCCAAAAGGCATCAGCGGATCCTTTTCTCCGACGATATTCAGTACTGAAATGGGAAGGGGCGGGGTGCACTTTTTGGAAAGGGCTTGTCCCATAATCGCGCCCACTGGAGCAATGGCTGCGAAATGAGCCGTCCGTTCGCAGGCCAGACGAAACGCAAAAAGTCCGCCGTTTGAAAAACCCGTGGCGTACGTACGTTGCGGATCGGTATTGAACTCAACGTGTAGGGCCTTGAGCAGATCGTCTACAAAAGCGATATCATCCTCGTTTGCGGAGATCTCCTTTCTGCCGTCGTTCCAGCGCTTATCAATCCCTTCTGGATAAACCAGAAGAAAACCTTCGCGCTCCGCCACTTTGGAAAGGTTCGCCAACTGTTCAAAACCTGCACCGTCAAAGCGTGCTCCGTGAAACGCGAGAAGGAGAGGTGACGGAACGCTATTTAAGTGGCTTGGCGTGTAAACGAGGTACTGGCGCTCATGGCCAGTACTGCGAAGGCTTTTTTGTATGAAGCGCCCTGGGGTTCCGGCGAAGCTTCCTTGGATCAATGAGGCGGAAGCGATCAAAAGCAGCGTTAGATTTCGAGTGAGACGCACCCTGCTATATTAAGTAATTGAATTTAATTGTAAATCAATCTGATTGGCCCTCCTTCAAAGTGGTTAACGCGGCATGCTATAATAGTTGGGAGCTCCCTGCTGCCGCTGCAAATAACTAACCGCTGAAGTTCTTTACCGTTTTTACCGAAATGGATTCGAGGGGGTCCTTTTCACATGTTGGCCTACATTGGAATACTTGTAGCCGGCGGTACTGCGTTCTATCTCGGGCGGAATCTTTTTTCCGGCGAGTTGGAAGGTGCAGCTGCGTCTCGCCTTGAACAGCAGCGCAAAAAAACCAAGAACGCCATCTTGGGAATCAACCGCCCTCTCTATACCTCATTGGTAATGCCCTACAGCGCGAAGATCGAAGCGCCCGCGTTTCGCAAAAAATGGAAGCGCATGATCATCTCCGCGGGTTTGGAAGATGAATTGGACGTGGAAGACTTGCTCGCCTTCCGACTGCACTTAGGCATCGTGGTGCCCCTTGCTTTGCTGACTTACTTTTTGATCAGCGGCTCCAGCGTCTCCTGGTGGCTTATCATTTTCATGGGGTTCGGCGGGTACTTCTATCCCACCATGTGGGTTTCGGGCTCGCGTACGGCGCGCCAATTTGAAATCAAGCTGCAGCTGCCATTTGTGATCGACTTGCTGACCCTATCCACAGAAGCGGGTTTGGATTTTATCGGTGCCTTGCAAAAAGTTGTCGAAAAAACCCGCCCTGGCCCGTTGGTGCAAGAATTGGAACGCATGCTCCAGCAAATCCAGTTGGGTACGACTCGCGCGGATTCGTTGCGCGAATTCGGCTGGCGAGTGGACACGCAAGAAATTTCGTCTCTCGTAGCGGTGCTGGTGACGGCCGACCAAATGGGTAGTCCACTGGGAGCGGTGTTGCGGGTGCAGTCAGATTTGATCCGCACCCAGCGTTTCACCAGTGCTGAGAAAAAAGGGGCGGCTGCCTCTCAAAAGCTTCTCTTCCCGCTTATCTTTTTCATCATGCCGGCGGTGTTCATCATGATTTTCGGGCCAGTGGTCCTTGGCTTCTTGGGAGGCGGGAAATGAAATCGGCCGCGCTCAAATCCCAGAACCGCACGCTGGTGGGTAACTGCCGCATTGCGCGGGACTTTGTCTCGCGTTTTCTGGGGCTGATGGGCCGCAAATCGCTGCCCGAGGACGAAGCGATTTTATTCCCTAAGTGCAACTCGGTACACACGATGTTTATGCGCTTTCCCATCGATGTGGTCCTGGTGGACCGCGACGGCAAAGTAGTCGGGGTAGAACTCATGAAACCCTGGCGAATGATGCTGCCTCGCAAAAACACCAAGCACATTATTGAACTGCGGGCCAATCGCAGCGCGGAGTTAGGAATTCGCGCCGGAATGACTTTGGAAATTAACGGAGTTTGGGCTTGAAGATTGAAATCGTACATAACGGCGAACTCGTTTTCGAGCAAGAGCTCGGCGAAGGTTCGTACACGATCGGCCGCGCCGATGGGTGTGAGATCCGTTTGAAGTCAGCGCGCATTTCCAAGCGCCATGCCACTTTGGTAATCAAAGGCAACAAAGCCGCAATCGTCGACTTAGGTTCGTCTAATGGCGTTTTCATAAATGGCGTCATGATCAAAAAGCAGAGAATTGAAACAGGCGACGACGTCGAAATCGCCGGCTTCAAACTGCACGCCCTCCCACCGCGCGCTCCTGGGCACAAGGCCCGCGCGGCCGCCTTGGGTGGTTTCCACGGCAACGCGGCATTGGCCAACGATCCCGAGCCGGGCCCGGAAGAAGAATCCACGCCTCAGCAGAAGCTTTTGACTTTGGTGGACGAAAAAATCCTGGTGCCCTTTTATGGATTAATCACCCGCTTTGATTGGCGGTGGGTACTCGGCTCGATTTTGATGGCATCGTTGGTGATGTCGACGTTGCTATCGGTAATTCCGATTCTACGCTGGGGTCGTGCGGTTACCCGTCAAGAAGCGCTGGCTCGGGCGCACTCGATTTTGGCGCAGGCCGTACGCGAGAATTATCGGATTCTGTCCAAGAGTAACGACTTTACTCGGCTCACCGTGGAAAACATGGAAGCGGAAAAAGGTGTGCTTTCGGCCTATGTAATCGACCCCAAGACCAGCGGCATTTTGGCGCCGGCCAAGTACTTCAACAAATCGGTGACCGACGTTTACACCCAACGCGCGATTAAAAAGATCGCCGAGGACAAAGAAGAGCAAGTGTCGGTCGAAAAAGCCGACGACATCTACGTGGTGGCCCAGCCGGTTTACCTCTATTCTCAAGAAGCGGGAGACCGAGTGCTGCAAGTGGTTGTGCTGGCGGTGTTCCAGTTGAACACCAGCCTGACTTCCACCTTTCAGCCATTGGTAGAAGCGGGTTTGTTCTCGGTGTTGATGTCGCTGCTGGCATTCTTTTTGATTTTCAAGATGTTCACCTATCCCATTCTCTCCATCCAAGAGCAGCTGGATGCGGCGTTAAAAGGGGATGGGGGCATGATCTCCACCGACGTTAAGTTCGCCGAGTTGCAGAATTTGGCAACGGTTATGAACTTCGCTATCAGCCGTGCCAAGAGTGGCGGCGGCGGGGCTGGGGAAGTTAAGATGGCCGAGGATGGAAACGAAGAAGACGTTATCCATATGAAGACCGTCATCGAGTTTGAAAAAGGCACCTCGGATGGCCTCTTGCTTATCGACGTAGATAAGAAGATCAAATTCGTGGGTAAAATTTTAGAAGACCTCGTTGGGCTACGCAATCAGTACGCGCAAGGCCAAAACGTGAGCGACGCCTGCCGCGACCAATCGTTTGCCGGCACCGTCATCGATTTAGCCGACAACGTAATTCGCTCGCTGGGTGATACCCAAAGCGCGCAGTTGGACATCAACGGTATTTCACGCACCCTCGTTGGGGTTGGCCACAAGAATAGCGGCGGAGAAATCCGCTTCATTCTCGTGACCGTTAGGATGGCGACAGCATAATGGCAATCGCAACCAGCAAAAAAAACCAGTTGGAAAAGCGTCGCGCCAAGCCGCACCTCACCCAGACGGGTGGTGCGGGGCGTGGACGGGTGTTTGAACTTTCGCGCGACATCCTGAGTATTGGCCGTACTGAGGACAACGAAATTGTGATGAAGAGCGAGTCGGTGTCGCGTTGCCACGCTTACTTAAAAAAATCCGCGAACGGAGAATGGTTGTTTCAGGACAACAACAGCAAGAACGGCGTTCGCGTTAACGGCAAAAAGGTAAACGAAGCCAAACTCAAAGAGGGCGACTTAGTCGTCGTGGGCGACTTCACCTTCCGTTTTCATGAAGCCGGGGGTGGTGAACCAGTGATCGACCTCGAGAGAACTACTCCTGGTATGCCTATTCCCGAAGCCAAGTCCAGCGATGCCTGGCCCGGTTTGAACGATAAGCCGAGTTTCGCTGTTTTGGCGCGGCGTGCTTTTGTGTTCATCGAAAAGCACTCTTGGGTAGCAGGTTTGGTGGCGGGGATATTGATCGGCGGTGGTTTGTGGCTCAAAGCCTCGCGCGTGGCCCAGCGCCCGGGCGCGGTAGCAGCTAGCTCTGATTTGGCCAAACCTGCACCGATGAGAAAAGCCGATCCGGGCCAGACTCCAGGCGCCGTGCCTACGAGCAACATCTCAAAAGAAGATTTAGCCGTTGCGCCGAAGGCATCCAAAAAGCCCAAAAACGATATCCGGGATTTGCGTATGTATTTGCGGGAAGGCCAGAGCTACCTGAAAGAGGGCGACAAAGAAAGCGCCGCTGTGGCGTTTCGCTTCGCTCTGGTACTCGAGCCGGGCAACAAAGACGCGCGCGCGGGCTTGCGGGCCGCTGGCGTGAAACTGGATCCCTTGCCGGGAAAACCGGCGGCACCGCCTGCCGCTAAGGTGAATCCCGAAGCAAAGAACCGCGCCGAAGTGGCTAAGCTCATGAAGGCCGCCAATAGCGCCTTCAATCGCCACAGCTACCAGGAAGCCATCGATAAGGCGGAAGCTGCGCGCAAAATCGAAATCAAAGGCGAAACCGCTTACCTCAACGAAGCGAAACAGATCATTGACCGATCGCTGGTTCGCCAAAAAGAAGACGTGCTGCCTTTTCTGGAAGCCGCTCAAGCCAAGCTGCAAGAAGGCGACTTTGCAGCGAGTGCGGCGCTATGTGAGCAAATGTTACGGAGCGATCCCGCGTACGGTCCCGCCAAGGATTGTTTAGCGAAATCGCAAGAAGGCATGGCCGGAAGGAAGAGTAAGTGAGCGTACAGGTTAAAAACCGAATCGCTTCTTACGGAGCGACGCTGGAGCAGTTGAGCGGGGCCGACAAGGGCCGCGTTTTCGAACTCCATGCTACGCGCTTAACCGTTGGGCGCGCGAATGACTGCGACATTGTAGTTGATGTCGAAGGGGTCTCGCGTGTGCACGCCCTGTTAGTTCGCAGTGATGGTTCGTGGTTCATTCGCGACAACAACAGCAAGAACGGAGTCTACGTCAACGGCAAGCTTCTCAAAGAAAGCTGGCTCGAAACGGGCGACGTGGTGCAGATGGGCACTTTCCTGTTCAAGTTTGAGGTGCAGGACATTGCGGACGGGCCTGGTGAAGGCAATTTGCCCATGGCTTCGGACTTGGGTAGCGATATTCCCGGCATGGAACTCGGCATGGCGGGCGGGGTGGGCATGGCCACCACCAAGAAAAAAGCCAATGGAAGCTTGATCGCCAAGCTCGCCGGTAACCGGCGGGCAATGATTTACTTGGGCGCGGCCGTTCTGTTGGGCGGCGTGCTGATGATGGGCGGCGGTGAGGCTCCTAAGACCGACGACAGCCCTGCTTCTGCCGTGGGCGCCGACGGTACATTGGCGCGTGATTTTAAGACCGCTGGATCCGAAAAAGACACTGCGTTTCCCATTGGAACCAAGCAGTTGATTCCGAATGGAATGGAAGATCCGCTTTTGAAAAAAGCCGAAAAAGACATGGCGAAGTTGGATTGGTCCAACACCTCGTTGCGCGAGTCCGAGCAGTTTTTCCGCCGAGGCCAGCGAGAGTACTTGAACCACAACTACCACCGCGCCATCGATTCCTTCCAAACCGCTCTTTCTCTTTACGGAGGCCACGTGCTGGCCGAGCGGTACTTGCGTCGTTCCGTTTATGAAGTGGAGATCGAAGCCAAAATGAATATGGCGGTCGGTATCCAGTATTACGAATCGCTGCAGTACTCGCGTGCGATTCACCATTTTAATGAAGTGATCACCATGATGTCCCATCGCCCGGATGAAGCTATCATCAAGGAAGCGAAGGGCTACATCAAACAGGCGGAGCTTCGGCTCCAAGCAGCGGAGTTGTTCCCATGAAGATCACCCTACGGGTCTTCAATGATGGTGGAGATATCCTATCGAAGTCGCTCGGCGAAGGTGTGTTTCGCGCCGGTCGCTCCGAGTTTTGCGATGTTGTGCTGCCCGACGATCAAGTCAGCCGCGCCGCAGTTGAGCTGCGCGTAAATGAAGTAGCCGTGTATTTCACCAATATGAGCAGCCCCGGTCAGGTGAAGCTCAATGGCAAAGCGAAAGAAACCGGCGAGATTGCCGACGGCGATGAATTGGCGATCGGGCCCTATAAAATCTTGGTCGCTTATGGCGACGCGGTGGAGTCGGCCCCTGAGAACAACGCCGATGCCGGCGGCGCGCCTTCCGTTGAGGGCGAAGCGCCGGCCGATGGTGGCTTTGGTATTCCCGACGTCCCGGCCGAGGGGTTTGGAGATGCGGCCGGTTTTGGAGACGTGCTCTCCAACCATGCCGAACCGGCGCGGGCGTCGGAAGCCTCCAAGGCCAGTTCGATGTCTATCGGTCATGCCGATACTGACGTTGAATCCAAACCGCTGGTCGCTAAGTTGGTTTTTACCGCCGGACCGAAAAAAGGCGAAGAACTCGTGCTTGAGGCATACGAGATCACGTTCGGTCGTAGCAAAAAAGCGGATATTTATGTCGACGACGAACGCCTCTCCCGCGTGCATTGCAAGATTGCGCGAGTCGGCATGGGCTATCGCCTGGTGGACTTGGAAAGCCGAAACGGCACCTACGTTAACGGCGTTCGCGTATTAGAACACCCGCTCGCTAGCTTCGATGAAATTGAATTTGGCGATACCAAACTCAAATTCCTGATTCACGATGTGATGATTCCCGGCATGATGGGCAATGAATCCAACCAAGCCACCAGCCTGGTAAGCGTGGATAGCTCACCTATCGATCAAACTGAATCGGTCGCCATCGGTGCGTTGAGCCCCGATCAGCTTTTGGAAATTCAAGCCCCGCCTGGCGAAGGGCGAATGTTTGAAGTGCGCGGGCAGTACGATAACGTGGTCGCCAAATTGCCCAAGGTTTCCCGCCGCACCCAGGTCTTGGCGGGTGCGATTCTGGGCCTATTGCTCATTTTCTTGATTTTGCCCAGCGGTGAGTCGAATAAGAACATCTCCAAAGCGGTAGCTACCGCCGAGACCGCAGATAAGTTGTCCGATGTGAAATTGCCGCCGGCGATGCCCAAGGAATACGGCGAGCTTTCTGAGGACATCCAAAGAACACTGGAAGGCCACTACAATTCCGCTCTGAAGGCTGCCGACATCAATGACTTCGAAAACGCGGTTGCTCACTTAAAGAGCATCCATGAGAATTTGCCGTACTATAAAAAGTCGCGCGAGTTATTAGAGAAATACGACAAGAAACTGAAAGAGAAGCGCGTCTCCGAAGCCCAAGAAAAAGCGAAGAACGACGAGAAGCAAGACTTGGCCATGTATCTCCAAGACGGGGTTGAGTACTTGAAAGAAGGCGACTTCGAGAAAGCGGGAGAAGCTTTTAATTCCGCAATCGTCATCGACCCCACCAACCCGATCGCCGCCAAAGGATTGCGCGCCGCAGACGCCAAAGTCCGCGACATGGAGCAATTGCCACCAGAGATCGATC
Source organism: uncultured Pseudobdellovibrionaceae bacterium (assembly GCA_964492125.1). Classification (GTDB taxonomy): domain Bacteria; phylum Bdellovibrionota; class FAC87; order UBA2466; family UBA2466; genus JAIEOG01. The sequence goes on from CAZBJE010000045.1 coordinate 14,622, forward strand.
CCGAGACCGAAAAGAAGAAAGTAGTTTTGGATTTGTTCCAACGCGCGGTTGCGGCCCTGCAAGCCAAGCAGTACCAAGACGCGATCAATACCGCGGAACAGGTACGCAAAATCGAATTGCGTGGGGACACCCAGTACCTGAATGAAGCCAAGCAGATCATCGACCAAGCCAGGATCCTGCAGAAGGAAGAGTTCGAACCGTTCTTGATCAGCGCCAAGGAAAAGTTCGCCGAAGGGGACTACAACGAAAGCCGCAATCTTTGCGACGAGATGTTGAAAAAAGATAGCTCCTACGAAGAAGCCCGCGAATGTGTACTCAAGGCCAAGAAAAACCTCAGTCGCCTTGCGAAAGAAGCCTACACCCACGGCTATATCTTAGAGAGCATGAACCGCATCGAAGAAGCCAAGCAGTATTGGAATCGCGCGAAGAACTATACTCGCCCGGGCGATGACTACTACGATAAGGTTTCGCGGAAGCTCGAATACTACCAATAGCCATCGGGCAGGCACATGCTGCCGCTGT
>CAZBJE010000045.1:15153-29130 GCA_964492125.1 uncultured Pseudobdellovibrionaceae bacterium
ATATCGCCCCTTAACGCATCCTCCCAAAGCCGATATGATTTATCCATGGGTTTTGGGTCGGTTCTCTTTCGGTGGTCGTGGAACGCGTTTGTTCTGGCGGCTCTTATAGTGATGGCGTGCGGTCGTTATCCCTTGGGCAGTACCCGTGTACTGACCGCCCCCGAGACGCAATCGGGGGATAAGCGGCTGACGCTTGCGGTATTCGGGGCGCCCTGGTCTGCCGATGCGCAAAGCCAAATTCCCGCGCTCCAAGCCGAGCTGGATAAACTGAGCGAGGCTCAGAAGAAGGCACTCGATGTGGTGCTTTACGTTCCTACCGCTTCGGCGGTCAACGAACCACCCACGCAAGAAATCGCCGAACAGTATTTGGGTCTCATTGGCCTCAAAGCCCGGGCGGTCGCCGATGAGTGGAAATGGAAGAATTTTAAAAAGTATGTGGGTGGTTCGCTGACTTTGCCTGCAGCCGCCGTGATTGATCTGGATGACAATATCATCAAAGCGTTTCACTCCGGCGCTACTTCGTTTCTGCCTTCAGAGATTGCGGCCACGGTGCAAGCTTCTTTTCCGACAAAAAAGACGGTGACCTTGGCGCTTTTTGGCGCGCCATGGTGCTCGGAATGCAAGACGGAAATGCCCGCCATTCAGGCCGAAATCGATAGACTCAAAGCGAGCCAGCGGGCGTTTATCGATACGGTGCTTTATGTCACTACTTCTGGAAATCCGTCGGTGCCTCCCACGCAAGAAGGTGCGGAACAGTATCGAGAGATAGTGCATATCAAAGGGCGTGCCCTTGCGGACGAATGGCGCTGGAAGAACTTTCGCCAGTGGGTTGGCGGCGGATTTGTCTTGCCTGGCGCGGCGATACTCGACGCGCAAGGCAATGTGATCAAGGCGTACAGAGCAGGGCCCACGACCTTTATCCCAAGCGAGATCGTAGCCCATGCGGTAAGATCAATAGAATGAAAACGCTCATCGTCAGCCTAGTGTTGTTTAGTAGCCTTGCATCCGCGAAGACAGCTCCTTCTTTTAGGGGCGAATTGTTGGCGGGCGGGAAAACTTCCCTCGAGCAGGCGGTGAAGAAAGATCGCCTGCTTTTGGTTTCCTTTTGGGCGACTTGGTGCATCCCGTGCTTGCAGGAGCTCACCGCTGTGACGGAAAAGCTGAAGAAAGATCCAAGCATCCCATTGGATTTGCTGACTGTGAATACGGATCGCGAAGAACGCAGTGAAATCCCAGTGACTATGCGGCAGCTCGGGTTCACCTTTCCGGTCGTACTGGATCCCACCGGGGATATTTTTGGCAAATACCAAAAATCGTCGACTTTGCCTTTCTCTGTTTTAGTGAACGCGAATAAGGAAGTCGTGGCGGAGTTCAATGGCTACCACGAAAATATGTTCGACCAGATCCTGGCTGCAATCGCTAAAATGAAAGCCGGGAAATAGGCGATGCGGTGGGCGGCGTGGGTCATACTGGCGATCCTAGCGCCTCCCGTGTTTGGTGAGGGGATCGAGCTCGACGTCCCTGCCTTCGGCTTTAACATCAGCAACCACACCCTTTTTACCAGCACCCAAAACCTCGAGTCCGAAAATCTCAGCCCACAGCAGATCCGTTCGGAAACTCACGTGCGCGCGGAATCGGGACGTTACAGCTTGGGGGTGATTCTTTCCAATCGCCTTGCAGTGGCCCGCAACGATGGCGCCGATGTGCCGGTTTACCTAGAGAAGAAATATATCGCCTTTGATACCGACCATTGGCAGGTAGTCGCCGGGGACAGCCACCACGAAATCGGCCGCGGGATTGCGTTGGCATTGTTTCGGGATGAAACCTTTGGAATCGACTATACCGTCGAGGGTGGGGCAGTGAAGTACTCCACCGACCACGTAGAGTTCAAAACCATGGGCGGGCGGGTACGCACGCTCATGAATCCCGTTACACTGATTCCCTTTCAGAGCCCTCTGTTCAATCGCGAGATCTGGGTGGGTAGCGCCTCGGCAAAGTATAAGTGGAAGGAAACCCAGCTCGGCGCACATTATCTAATCACGCAAAACCGGCCGAGCGATATAGGGGTATTCGATAAGCGCTGGCATACCGGCGGCCTGACTTTTACTGCCGATAACTTCGCCCCGGGATGGGATGCGTACGGCGAAACGAATGTGATGGTGAACGAGCGGTTGGTGGCCCCCCTGGATCAGACCCTGCCTACCGCCTTCGGTAGCTACGCTTCGGTGGTGTACTCGCCGTTGCCCTGGAAATTGAAATTAGAAGTGAAAGATTACCGCGACTACAACTACGACTTTCACCGCCCTCCCACGATGGAGGAAGATATCGTCACTAGCCTGAATTTCTCCAATGTGACTGCGGCCCGCTTCTGGGTGGAGCGGCGCTTGGGAGTCTACAACTCTCTGCGGGCTTCTTTGCTAATGGGTGATGACCGGGTGGTAAAAACCACCGTACGTCATGCGGTGGCGGCGGTGAAGTGGAAGTTCGGCACGGTGTCGGTTGAGGCGCGGAGCGGTTACCGTTGGCTCACCAATCAGAGCGACCTTCTGCATGGTGATATTAAAGCCAAGATTCCCACCTTTACCGGTCAGTTTGTGGAAGTGGGCTACCGAAAACTAAACGGCTACAGCGGGCTTAATTTCTTTACTACTCTCGACGACAGAAATTTCTTCGACCTGGCCTACACATTCAGCTCCCACTGGAGCCTGAATTTTGGCACGGAATACGTGCCTACCAATCCCGACAAGGTCTTCTTCAATGTCGGCACGCTGGTGAAGGTGGATTCATTTACTTCCCGCGCCTTTGTCGGGAGTACATCGGGTGGCCCGCAATGCTCCGGCGGCATCTGCCGAATGGTCCCGGCCTACTCGGGCTTAATGCTGGAAGGGACCTACGCCTTTTAAGGGGTGCGTTTGAACGCAAGGTCGTACGGGATGTCTAACCCGAACGCGCGCTGAGAGTAATCTCCCAAGCGAACCGGCTCGCCAATCATAGAATCGTAAACCCAGCCATCCGATACTGCCACCGGGTAAGAGTTGAATTCTACGCGCCCCTCGTAGCGTAGCGGGCGGAGTGGTGTGTTGGACTGGAAGGAGATGATGCTCACTCTTCTGCCAGCGGAACGCAGTTGCTCCGCGGTTTGCAAGGCGAGGAGCATGCTAGATTGCGGGCGGCCGTCGGGGGTGGTGTATCCCTGGGCCATATGTTTGCTATTGGCTCGAATGAAGTTCTGCGCGCCGACATCGACTACCGCTTTGAGTTGATCGTTGGGGGCAAGGTAGATGAAGTCGTCGTTGCATGTGCCCTTCAAGTTCCTTGCAAAAAGGGCTGTTAGAACGCCGATCCAAAGTAGTCGTATCATTTCCTTCATTCTAACTTGAATCTATGGATGCTGCGCAGTGCCAGCCCATTTACTCGCTCACTTGTTAGAGTCGCAGGCATGCATTTAGAAACTCTTTCGGTTTGTTTAGCAGGTGCGCTTCGTTGGTATGCTGTGGCGCTGGTGCTCAGCCTTCCAGCTGCGCCGTTATTTTTAGCGTGTTTGCCGTCGACAGTTGCATGGGGGGTGGCCCGTTGCCTCGGACCTCAACTGATTTGCTGGGTGGCCCTGTTGCCGGCCTTACTCGGCGGAGGCACGCCATTCACCCCCTGGCGCATCGCCGTTGCGGCATTGGTTACGCTCGTGGTGAGTACGATTCTGGCAGCGTTTATTACCGGGCCTAAACGCTTGCACCGCAATCGGCCCACGGGGAGATCGTTTCTCAATCTGCTGGCATTTGAGGGGTTGTTGCTCGGCAGTTTTTTATTGCTGGCGGGATTGCTTAGTTTCTGCGTCACCCTGGGGGCCGGTGATGGGATGACCGATGCTAGCTTTTTCGTTGGCATCCTTCGCCAACGGTATTTTCCAATTGAGGATCCGGGACTGGCCGGGTTTACGCTCCACTATTATTTGTTTGGCTTATACGCTAAGGCGGTCGTCGCATTTTTCACGGGGCTATCTCCGCTGGAAAATTACCGCATTGCGGTAGCGGCCACGGCGTCTGCCCAGATTGCGGGTATCGCGCTCTTCTTACGCGCTTTCAATTGGAGATGGCGCTTCTCGGCCTTGGGAGCGCTGGCGCTGGGGTTTAGTTCGAACTTTCTGGCCGCGCTACTGGCGGCCAAGCGTGTGTTTATGGGCATTAGCTATAACACCGCCGATGTCGTCGGCTGGCTGTGGGACGATTTTGCCACCGGTGGGTTCTTAATCTCTGGTTTTGCCGGCGGGAATCTCCATTCCACTATTCTGTCCTATTCTTTGGAGCCGGTTTTCTACTGCCTTTGCGCTTTGGTGCTTTTTGCGCCGGTGGTGGAACATACCCGCCGGGATTGGGTGTTGGTAGCTGTGGGCGGCCTGATGGCGGCATGGGCCAAGGCTTCCAATACTTGGGAAGTGCCGATGTACTTGGCCTTGCCGCTTGTTTGCTTTTTGGTGACCTATCGCATGCGATCGCACCGCCAGACCGTGTTACTGGCGGTGAGCTACGCCGTTGTCTTTTTGCTCGCCTCCCAGCCAATGGCGCCGCTAAACCATACGGCACCGTTGCAGCTAGGTTGGGATATTACCCACACCCCACTTACGGTTTTACTCCAACACTGGGAGATTTTCTTCCTGCCCTTGCAACTCTGGTTGGCCGTGAAAGTCTTCAGTCCGGGGTGGAAGATCTACCTCGCCCCCGCGCTGCTGGTTGCGCTCTCTGTCGTGTGCAACGACGGGATGTGGATGGTCGTGGGCTTGATGGTTCTATCGGCGATAGAAATGCGCGCCGTAGATTTAAAAGTGCGTTCCTGCTTCGCGCTCGCGTTTGTGGCGTTGGGAATGCTCGCAGTGCTGGAAGTCGTCTACCTGCGCAATACCATTCCGATGCGTTTTAACACGCTGATTCACGTGAACCCGATGGCGTGGAATTTGTTGTCGGTGGCGGTGCTGGTGTTGGTGGCGGACTGGATTGGCAAACTAAGCAGGGGTCGATGGTTGGCTTGGACAGTGTGCGCGGTCATGCTGTTTCCTTACTATTTCGCCTTTGATGTGAAGAGCCGAATAGGGACTCAAGATACGCGCGGCGGCTTGAGCAAGATTGCCGCTCAAAGTGAAGACGATGCGAGACTAGTGGAGTGGCTTCAGGGCCAGGATCTGAACGGCGTGATTTTGGAGGCGGCCCTACCCGAGTACGACCCCGAGTTGCCGGCCCGTATCAGTGCTCCTTCGGGTCTGCGCAGTTACTTGGCTTATTCGCCGCACGCGTACCACCAGATTCTCTACAATAACGATCCCGAAATCGCGCGCCGACAGAAATGGGTTAAGTCATTGGAAGATGGTACGTGGTACGGCGGCGGCGATACGTGCGCTACGTTGAAAAAGGTTTTGGGCTTGAAGAAGATCGATTACGTGGCGCTGGGGTGGGGCGAGCGAAAACGCTTTAGCTCGAGCTTTCGCAGTGCCGTGCAAGATTGCCTGACCCCATTGCATGGGCAGGACTTATTTGCACGGGCTGAGCATCTCGGTCGCTAGTTTCGATAGGCTAGCCAGCTCGCGCACGGCCTGCTGCGCATCTTTCTTGGCCGCCACGCAGTCTCCCAGGGCCGCCAAAATCCCTGCCCGTTGGACGTAAAGATTGGGCGTGGGCCCAAAGGTGATGGCGCTGTTTAAGTCCGTGAGCGCGTCTTTATTTTTTCCCAAAGCAAACAGGCAGGCCCCTCGATTGGCGTAGGAATCGGAGTGTTTCTTATTGGCCGCGATGCCGGCATTGGCTTCATTAATACACTCTGGGTACGACCGGCGGCCGGCGGCTAGGTAGGCTAATTCCGAGTGGGCTGCGGCGGAACTGGAGTCGTATTTGAGCGCCTTGCGGAAGGAGTCTTGGGCCAGAAATTCTTTGCCGTTGTCGGTCCGAGCCCGGCCGAGGGCCACGTATTCCACCGCAATCGCTTTGCTCTGTGTTTGGGCAAGCCCCGGCTCTTCGCCCAGCAGGGAGAGCGCCTTTTCCATGTCGGCAATGGCCTCATCGTGCCGCCCTTGTAGGCTAAAAACCACCCCGCGGTTGGACAGGGCGGTCGGGTTAGCGGCACAGAGTTTGAGGGATTTGGTGAAGGCCGCCAAAGCGCCGGGGAGGTCGGATTGGCTTAGCTGGATGCCCGAGGCATTGAGCTGGTGCGCCTCGGGAGGGCATTTGTCGGTGGCTTGGGCCATCTGAGAGTAGCTCACTTCAGGCTTAGCCCCCACTTGAGACATGAGTTTGTCGCTAGCTCCGGCCCAGACTAGGGACGGAGCCACTAGGGAGAAGAGTAGGGTGCGCATTCCCTCATTATAATCGGGTGCCTAATTTACTCAGCAAATAGTTCGGCGACCCGGCTTTCGTAACCCTTGGTGACTAGGCTGAGGTAGCAGCCGTTGATTGCCGACATTCCTCGCGAGGGTCCCCAGTAAGCGCCGTTGCTAACTTTGTCCAAAATAACTTTTCCGTTATCGGTCTGGGTATGAAGGAGGTGATCCTTCATCTCACCGGCAAATTCCACGTTTTGGACTTCGATGTCCCCGTGCGCGCTCAACACGCTTATGTGCTCCATTTGATCTACGGGAACCGAAACAGTAAGAGTGCACAGTGGGCGTTGGGAGTTGCTCTGGTAGTTGTCCCCGAACTCGGGCGTTCCCCCGATCGAAATGCTTCCGTCGAGGGAAAGCACGCCGTCTTCTGAACTCAAGAGGCCTTCCGCTGGGGCGCGGAGGGTAGGGGTCAGGCTTCCATTGGCGCTGACTCGAAGGCGGAGACTTTTCTCGCCTACTTCTTCAAGAATCGCTTCTACTTTCGGAGAGGCAGAAAAAAGACCTCCTTTTTTGTCCATGTTTTCAGCTTCGGAAAGCGCGATGCGGAATCTGCGATCGGGGCTTGGCTGAAGTATGACTTTTCCGCCCATGTGCAGGATCTGCAGCCTGGCCCGAACGCTCTGGACGGATTTTGCAACCGGGTTTTTAGCGGGCGCACTTAACGTGAATAGGGTGGGCCCAGCCAAAAGGGTCAGGGGTGCAAGCGCCGCAAACAAGAAAGCGAAGGTATTTATCATGGGATGGTGGATAGCACAGCCGTGGGAGCCCCCTCAAGCTAGGACGGAAAAGTGGCTTATTTCAAGGGTATCGACTTCTGGCCGCACTCCGTTGGCTCTGCAGGAGGGCGCTCAATCAAACAAGTTAAGCCGTAAATTGACATTGAGCAGAAAGGCCCATAGTTTATGCGCTTCTATCGCATGAGTATTTCATAAAGGGGCGGTAGTTAAGTTGGTTATAACGCCTGCCTGTCACGCAGGAGGCCGCGGGTTCGAGTCCCGTCCGCCCCGCCATTTTTCTTAACTCTCCAAATCACTGAAACGATTCGACAATAAATGGGGTTCGGGCGAGAATTTCGCCTCGGGGGACATTGGGGGACAGCACCGCGCCGGGGGCTTTTCTAGTACGGAAATTCCCCGCTGTGGGTTCGAGAATTCCCGGCTGCGCAGAGTCTTTTTGCAGAATGCCGTTCAGGCGCGCGCAACGTACCAAAGGCCCACATCGCTCCCTAACTGTGAAAGATCTTTTCACACACGAAGCGATTTCGATTTTTGTCGATACCTCGAATCCAGCAGATCGCGTTGCGGGGTCATAACTTTTTTTTAAGAAGATGAGAAACAATGCCTACAAAACTTGCGATCAAAGCGTGACGAGCAAAAAACCTATCAATAAACTTTAGGTCGCTCCATTTTACAGCTTTTCTCAATTGCTTGGGTTGACCATTGTACAAGATTGCGTGACCACCTAAATCAAGCAAAGCACCTTCAATCTCGAAAAACAGATACCCGCTACTAAACATTGGTAGCTCTAGGGTAATTTGATTGTCATGGATCGAGTATTCAACTGGAGTAGCAATTTTTTTACATCGAAGGACGCCGAATTTTCCATCGCCTTTATAACTCTTCATTGAGCATTTGAGCTCCGTACGTTGTTCAATTGCCATCCGGATGGATTCTTGCGTTGGCAGTTTGTCAAAAGCGAATTGTGCAGTGACCATACCCATAAGGAAAATTTAAATTGAGTTTTCAAGATAAGTCACGAAGCTCAATTCAGTTGAGTAAGATCAAGCAAAATACGGTCCCTCGCTTTCATCTTCCACACAGTCGCTACAGATTTTCTCCCAATTATCGGTCCTTTTAAAATTCCCTGTGTATTTCTTGTGTAGATCGCTCGGCGCGACAAGGTGACCGCATTGATCACAAGGCAGCTCCACCGCATGCATATTGCAAAAATGACATATGCAGACATCACCCTTCGCCTCATACACCATCGTGTTATTGCCGCAAGATGGACAGTCGTGAATCCGTGATTTTTCGATGTTTTTTAACTTTTCCTTCGCCACCCGCTCAAAGTGTGACCTCAGCGTCGACAGGCTCTTTACTTTCTCTAGCAGTTCTTCATCGAGTTCGAGATCAAATCTCCAAAACTTCTCCAGACTACTAAGAATCTCTGAATAAACAGCTCTCGCTTGATCCAAATCAAAAGAAAATTTGAAGTGAACAATCTGATTGCGCCAGTCTACAGCCGTCTCGAGAAGCTTTCTTGCCATCGCCATATCGGCTTGCGGGGAATTGGCTTCGAGTCGATTTAGGCACTCCTCTGGAGTTATGGTTCTACCTTTCTTGTTAAAGATTAACTTAGGATCAATTCGGTGGAGTTCTGCCTTCATGGATAGTTCGGTCGCTTGAACTAGGAAGAGGATTGCGTATTTCCATTGCTCCTCGTTCAAGGATTTCTCCGCTTCAAGGACGTACCGCAAGGATTCTCTCAGGAAACTGTATGCATTGTCTGGCAAATCAAGAGTCAGTGTTGGCATGGGTCTCCAAACCTAGGCAACTAACTTGAATTCAATCTTCTCATACTCAACAATCGGCGTTTTCACCGATCGCCCGTTGATTACCGCATCCTTGAGACGGATTGCTCCCATCTCCTCAAGGAAGAGAATGATCTTATTCAAGTTAGAGACGTCCGTGTCGGTCATCTTCGCCAGTTCGTACACAGACTTCGGCTTAAATTCGATGATCGCAGAAAGCACCGGGATATTCTTAACGAACCGTTCAAAGTCTTTCTGGTTATCGAAAGAGATTTCATAGCGCGGTACTTTGATCTGCTTACGAGCAGCGCGTTTGAGATCCTTCTTAAAGTCCTTCAAAACCTCACCAGAACTTTTTACCGAAATAACGAGTTGCTTCATAGTTCTACCTCCAAGTGCTCGAGCACGAATTGCTTGAAATCATCCACCAGCACGTCGGTGCTTTTAAACGCATACGGAAACTCTTCGTCATCGAGATGGACGTGGTGCCCTTTCGGGTGATGATTGTCCATTAGCACCTTGCGATCCGTCTTAAGGTCTTTGCAGATAAGCCCATATTTAATGCCATCAGGATACCGCGATGACTTTTCGACTTGGTGAATCTTCAGTTCCACGATGTACCTCCCCGCTATTCGGGCTTTATGCCAGACAAGCAATGGTGCCTTCATATTGGTTGAAATATACCAATATAAGCACATTTCCGCAAGTTCACCTTGTCCCGCCCTTTTCTAGCCATTCTTGAATTCGAGCGGGCGAGAAACGAACGAGCCGACCGACCTTGGAATAGGGAATCTTATCCTCCGACATCAGCTGGTAGATGTGCCGAACGGAAACTTGAAGCTCGCGGGCGACGTCAGACACCGTCCAGGCAACTGCTTTGGCGCCTTGGACAGAGGTACTTGGAGCCGCGTTCTTATTGAACGATGCGTGTTTGTCTTCGTTGTTCATATTGGTTCTCCTTTCGTGGAGTCGTTAAAGGTTTGGGGGACGGGTGGTCTAAAAGTGATGGCGCCGTCCCCCACTTCTGGGGGACGTTTGGGGGACAGCGCACACCCAATCGGTACAGTTCGGGGCAGTTCCAGACAGTTAAGATGCTGAGTAACTCTCAGTTATGTTTGGATTGTTGAGTTATTACGGAGCGATAGAAATCGGGCTGCAGGGCCCCCGTCCGCCCCGCCATTCAATTTGCTTCGCAAATTGAATCATTAAAATCAATCTTAAGATGAATCTTAATCTAAGCCCGGCGTAGCCGGTCGATGGCTCTTTCCGAGGCTCTCTTTCCGATTCCTATATTCCGCCCCCTCAACATACCGAATCAGACCTGATAGATGTTCTGCAGGTCGACCTGGAAACAATCGGTAAGATGCGCTACCTTCAGCGATGTTCAGTGGTATCGAGTGACTTGCTCTTTTCAGTTGATCGCGTATTCCCGTTGCCGAATCTTTCGGAAGCTCTGAGCACAACCCGTAAGCTTGCTCCACAAAATCCAGCGCCCTCTGATAAACCGGCCACCTCTGAAACTCAAACCTCCCCTCAGTGATTCTCATCAATCTCCACCTGAATAGGCACCGATTCGACTTCCCCTCTCTCCATCGCCCGCCTCAACTCCAAACAAAGCGGGCAATCATCAAACAGCCCGCTTTCGGATTCCTCGCCTGCGAATGGAACGAGGACTTCAAATAACTCCGATTTTTCAATCTTTCTCAGTTTCTTCATGCGAACGGCTTTAGAGGCTGCGGAAAGGTGGGTCAATGAAGTCAGGGGAGCGTCGATCGCGTTATTCAAGTTCGAGCGTTGTATAGTGAGCCAGCCTGAATTGACACACAGCGCTAATCATGACTATTGAGCCGAATGCGTGCTCTGCTTCTATTCTGCTTGGCCTACACAAACGTCGTCCATTCGACCCATACCTCATGCCTCGAGCGGGTAGTAGAACAGACATTCCGCCAACGCCTCCTAACAGCTGCTGTCGAGGCTTTTACCACCGTGCCGCAAGAAGATTTTGCTCCGATGGTATTTGTTGCGACCGAAGCGGTTGAAGAAATACAGAGACTGGGCTTAGAAGGATTTTTTCAGCAGATGTCGGGATGGGACTTTAAAGTCACCGAGGAAGAGGTTCGCTGGTTAGAGCAAATGATGAACGCTTCCCACCGCCATTCAAATGTCGAAGCCTTCGGCGTTAGCCACCCGCAACCAAAAGACTCAAAAGCGCATACGATACCAGATGCCAAATTGGAGAAATTAGTCGGAAATGTTCTCAGCGTCCCTCTCAGGTTGCCGCATGCCATCGACGAATTTCTCCGTGGCCGGAAAAACCTTTTTGATACCTTTCGCCTCCCCCCTATCGTGGCAGAATTAGCTGCCCTTTCAGACGCAGAAAAAGCGGATCGGTGGTCACGCGAACTTCTTCAAATGAACAGTCTCTTTGGAAGTAACCCGCAGTTGCTGGGCGATTTAACGAATGGCCTGACCACGATCCGCAATGCCATGAGAACCCCCGAGTTTCGAGCCGCAATGATTCCGTATCAACAGTCGATTAACCGGGATCGGATCGTTGCAGAAAATCACTTGCACGACGGATGGAATATCGTACAGGAAAAAGTTGGCGCGCGGCCCGGAGATGCGACTATGCTTCGGGCATTGATGGATTCGGCCGAGGGCCTGGGACTCTACAACGTACCGAAAACGCGACCATCATTCATTCAAGAAACCGCTCGAAAATAAGGGACGCGAACTTCTACGACTGTTCGACGAGCATTCCGCATCTTTTTCGAGTGAAGGGGGGGTAATTTGCTATAATGGAGAAACGGCATTGGAGAAAAAATGGTATCTAGAATCATCCAACTCGTTACCGTGAGCACCATTCTGGTTTATTCCCCGTTTGGATTCGCGAAAGACATTCGTATCGGTGTGCTTCTGATAAAACCCGGAACGTTTTCAATTACCCCGGCTGTCGACCATAATAATGGAGACACGATTTCGCAGACTTGGATCCCGCGAGGAGAATCGATCCAAAATTATTCGCATGCCTATCGGTTCGATTCATTCCCGCCGGGCCATGGGGAGAGCGCGGAACAACAGGTAGAAATGTTCAAGAAGGGTTTCGAAGGGAAGGGATGCACGGTTACTGTAAAAGTTGGTTCCGCACCTATTCTTGGCAAAGCCAAGAAGCCTACCGGGTCCAAGACAAAAGAAAAATTCCTCTATTTCAAGTGCAAGGAATCGGTTTTGAATCCTGGAAAGAAAAATGAAAATGGTGTGATGCGTTTCATACAGGGCGATCTGGCGATATTTATCATTGCTTACTATGCCTATGACACCGCTCCAAAAATCATCACGCAAGAAGGAATGGATAAAGTAGTGCGGGAAGCGGAGGTAGTTCTCCATGATGACTGGAAATTTTTGAACAGATAGACTGCTCGGCCTACTACTTTCGACAACCGTTCACTCTGCGCGCCATTCTCATCAGGCAAGTCTAACCATTCGACTAAATCGAGTCCTTCACCTCGAAGGCTGCTCAATCACCAAAAGAGTCGCATCGTCGTGGGTGTATTTAGGAAGGCTTCCTAGGAAGGCTTTCGCGAAAGTTTCAGAGGAGGAACTGCCATGTGCTGCAGCAGTGAGAAAGGGCACCATATCTAAAGTGCGTTCGTCGCGATCGGTTATTCCATCGCTCATCAAAACCAGCATGTCGCCGGATGCTAGCGTGCAGGTCAGGCTCTCTCCTCTTACCGCGGAGAACGTTTGGGCGTCCAACATACCCAACATCGGCCCTTCCGGTATGAATCGTTCTACGGTTCCGTTCTTTCTAACAATATGCACATTAGGCATTCCAGAATTTGCTATGACGACATTCCCTTTGCGATCAATCGAAACCGCTTGCATCGCGATCAGCCCTGCGTCGTTTGTGGACCTCTTGGCAAGGTATTCAGCCGCTTGGGCATTTAAGCTCGATAGGGATGCGTTAGGAGTTGGGGCCGATCCTTGATTTTGAATGGCGTCGGGAATTCCATCTTGGTCCCGATCGCCCTCCAAAAGCGATTGTAGTCTTATCGAATCGTTTGCCGCCTGAATGCCGTGGCCGTTTCCATCCCCAATCAGTATAAGCACACCTTGCGAAGTTGTGACCACATGAAGGAAATCCCCTGTTATTCCCCGAACCGCTCCTTCGCTAAAGTGGAACGACTCGGCACCCAGGGCTGTCTTAATTTCATCTCTAATTGATTGCGAATTCTGAAGGCTGCCCTGCAGCTGCTGAACTTCGTCTACCGAAAGCAACCTATGGGGGGAAACTAGGCGTTCGCGACATTCTTCTGGGGTTGAAGCAACACAGACCAGAGAAAAAAGGGCTGAGAATACTAAAGGTTTCTTCATGATTGTTTTCATTTACCCCGCTCGGTAGAGAAAAGATACTTCATGGTATTGTTGGCGCGATCAGCTTTTCGGACGACTATCGCCTAGTTTTTGCCGGCCAGATTTAATGTATGCGCAATAATGGAGGCCGACTGTTTCTCTATGGCATGGTGTGAGGAGCCAAATACCCAAGCAGTTTGTCGCGGGCTTTTATAAACTTTTCCTTTGTGATGTTTTTCCCAATTGAGCGAAAAAGAAACGGCGGAAACGCATACCAGGGACGTTCTACATGCACTTCATTCTCAAATGAAACCCGCTTGGGCGAGAGTTCGGTTCTGAATGTTACTTTTCGCAAATACCCTGCCTTTCCCCCGGCTTTCACTTGCGTGGATTTGGTCTCGTAAAGGAGGCGGCTAGGATGCTCCAAGCCAAGGAACATATCCTGACGGATCGACAATGACTCCGATTCTTCCTGGAGGAGATCAGTCAGATCGTAACGGTACCCGCTCGCCCCATCGCTCGTGGCCTTCTGAACGGGGGCGTGGATTGTGTACCTGCCCGAACTCTCCACGTCGGACTTGATGAATTTGAAAAGCCTCGCAACGCCTCCCTCTGGAACTCCGGTTAACTCGCACGTACTTCTTACCCGACTTTTCAAGATATCTTCCTCTAGTGCCGGTGGTTGCACCCACTCCGGATCGGTGCATTGCCACTCGACTGAAGGTTGCTG
>CAZBJE010000046.1:0-28333 GCA_964492125.1 uncultured Pseudobdellovibrionaceae bacterium
GTGTAAAGTTGGCCCATCCACTCGCTATCGCGTTTGGCGAGGTAGTCGTTGACCGTCACCACGTGCACGCCCTTGCCAGCGAGCGCGTTTAAATAAACAGGGAGGGTGGCGACCAGGGTTTTACCTTCCCCCGTTTTCATTTCAGCAACTTTGCCGCTGTGCAAAACCATACCGCCGATGAGCTGCACGTCGAAGTGGCGCATCTTTAAAACGCGCTTGGACATCTCGCGGACGACCGCGAACGCTTCGGGCAAGAGATCATCCAGTGTTTCGCCTTTTTTCAGGCGTTCCCGGAACTCCACCGTTTTGGCGGCAAGCTGTTCCTGGGTAAGCGGGAGCAGGGAGGGCTCCAACGCATTGATGCGAGCGACTAGCGGCTGTAGGCGCTTAATCTCGCGATCGTTTGCACTTCCGAAAATCTTCTTAGCGAGCGAGTTAATCATGATTGGCCTACCATACTATGACGCATCACCTTCGTCCAAGAGACGAACCAATTCTTTTAGGTACTTATCCGCAAAAAGCGCGAGGTCTTCCCCGGGAGCCGCCACCATGGCGGGTCCGATTCGAACGGTAACATTATGGCCCCGGCGTTTGGGAATCCCGCCGCGGGGGGCGATGGCAAAACTTCCTTCAATGGCGATGGGGCAAAGCGGGGCTCCGGTGTTTTGCGCGAGGCGGAACGCGCCTTTCTTGAGCGGCAGTAGTTTGCCGTCTCGGCTCCGGGTTCCTTCGGGAAAAATCACCACGCTCTTGCCGTGGCGCAGGCCGTCCTCCACGTTCTTCAAGACGTTTAGGTCGCTCGAAGAGTTACGCCGGCTCACAAAAAAACAGCCCATTTTCACCATCGCCCAGCCCATCAAGGGGATGCGGCGGACTTCGTCTTTGGAAACCCATTTAAAATCGACCGGAAGGCTGGCGATAAGGGGGATATCGAACGCGCTGGCGTGGTTGGGTGCCAGGATTGTTGCTTGGCGCGGGAGTTGGTGGGCAAAAAGCACCCGGACCCGGATGCCATAAAGCGCCAACATTCCGCGGGCCCAAAAGCGGTGCAGCCGGTGGCCCAGCCGCTCATTTACCAAGAAGGCGGCCAAAGTGGAGGTAGCCAGCACGAGGGTCCACAGCGCGCTCAACAATACTGCGATTCCGACCCCAATGGCGTTCAACACGGCCCCCTGATAGGCTTTTCCCCAAAGCGCTGTACGTTAACGAAGGAAGAGCACGCATGGCAACCCCTGTGCAAAGTCCCCAAAAAATGCCCTATCTCCGCGAGGAAGAGCACGGGAAGAAAACCTGGTGCGCTTGCGGTCTTTCTCAGAACCAGCCCTATTGCGACGGTTCCCACGTTGGCACCGGTATCTTGCCGGTAACCGTGGACTTTAAAGAAGCACGCAAAGTGGCGTGGTGCGGGTGCAAATTCACAGGGCGTCCGCCGTTTTGCGATGGTAGCCATGGCGAACTGCCGTAAACTAACGGGGCTACTTTTCTGTGGAACCCGCCGGTTCGTCCTCGTTAGCCGAGCCAACCTTTTCTCTTAAACCAGAAATAAATTCCCACTGCGGTTGCGCCGAGCACCGCCAAGACGCAAAAATAGCCGTATCGGTAACTCAGCTCGGGCATGTGCTGGAAATTCATTCCGTACAGCCCCACGATGAAGTTGAGTGGCAAGAAAAACGCGGAAAACAGGGTGAGCACTTTCATCACATCATTGGTGACCTTGCTCGCCTCGTTGGTGCGGTTGGAGATCAGCGACATCTGAATGTTGAGCAGGCTGGTGAGATCGTCCAGCAGGCTATCGGCAAAAAAGAGTAGGCTCTCAATGCGCTCCGCCAAGTCTTGTCGCAAGGGCAGGTTCTGCTGCGAATGGGGGACGAATTTTTGCACGGTATTGAGGGAGTGCCAGAGCAGTCGCTTGATGGTCATTAACCGGCACTTGATGCGAAAAACTTCTTCCCAGCGCCCCGCGCCCGATTCGCCTTTCAAGATAGCGGTTTCGGCGAGGTGGATCTTGGCTTCCATTTCTTCCAGCGGCGCGTGGTATGTCTCCACCGCGGCTAAGAGGATTTCCATGAGGACGACCTGGAGAAAAATGCCCTCGCATTTGGCGGCGTGTTTTTCTCTGACCACATCCAAAAAAGGTTCGGCGCGGCGGTGCACCGAAATCAAAAACCGTTCTCCTAAAAACAAAGCGAGTTTGCGAGTAAGGGCCTGCACACTGTCGTGGGACAGGTCGGCCTGCGAATCGTAGTACCGTACGATCAAAAAGGTAGTGCTGCCGTGGACTTCAAGTTTGGGTAGGTGGTCGGGCTCGAGGCAGTCTTTTACCAAGGCCGGGTGCAACCCGTAAGTTTTGCCTAGTGCATTGAGGTCTTTGCGGGAAGGGCTGGCGGCGTCGATCCATAGGGGCTTTGGTGGATCGCCCTCGGTTAAAAAGTTGGTAATCAACGCGCCTCCGAAACTCAGCCGGCCTTTTTGGATTCGTCGGGAATTTCGATCTGGTCCATCTGCTCTAAGAGATTGATAGCCAGTTTGAGGGTCTCAATCAAGCGGCGTTTCTTTGCGCCAACGGCGGAAACGGAGAGGGTGGCCGCCCGAAGCCGTTCTTCGAGTGCTTCCATTTCGAGTTCCAGCGCATCGTTCTTTCGCTTGAGTTCCATGACGTGTTTGTCTTTGGAATCGAGCAGGGCCTGAGTGTCGCGTTTTAGAAGTTCGTATTTGTTTTCGAGTTCGCGTTCCTTGAGCTTGATTCGCTTTAAATCTTCGCGGACTTTGTCTTTCCACTCTTCGCGGCGGCGTTGCAGTTCTTCGTATTCGGCCGAAACATTGCCGCTGCGGCGGATTTGGTCTTCGTACTCGTTCTTGATCCGGACAATTTCTTCTCGGTAGCGTTTTTCAATTTCGTGGGCGGCGACGCGCGAGCCATCGTCGCGGCGCTTGTAACTTTCCAGCTCCCCGACAGTTTCGCCAATCTTTTGATTCAGGCTTTGGACTTCGCTGGTCAGCTTACGCACGTACGTTTGGTACTGCTTCTGCTGCTCTTTCAAGTCGCGGGCTTCGGCTTCTTTGAGTGCGATATATTTGCGAAGGATATCGACTTGGTTACTGGAAAGATCCTCAGCGGTGCGCACCCGACTGATGTCGTCGATTTGAGACTGAAGCTGATTAATTTCTCGTTGGACCGGGGTGGTCGATTCGGGTTGTGGTTGGGGAGTGCGATTGAACGAACTCTCCGCCTGTTCCAACGGAATCTGAAAAACCGGCTCCATGCTAGATGGCTCGTCCGCTCCGCCATGCCCAATGCCGGGATTGGTAAGGTCCGGCCGGTCCGGGTACACCGGGGAGATCCCGCCTTCGGGTTCTTTACGGTAGGTGACTGATCCGCCGCCCGGTTTTGTTTTGGAGTCGTTGTCTGACACTTAAGTGCGCTCCTGCAAATAGGTATCGGACGAAAAGGGAAATGAATTGATAACGCGAAGCAGCGTGAAATCACGCCTGGCAAAGCCTACGATTTTCGACTTGGAGGATTCAACAATGCAATTCAGCAGTCGTTTAGCCAGTTTGATTTTAGTCGCCGGTTTGGTGCAGGGGGCGTTCGCCGCTTCCCGGACCACTAACAATGTGGCGGTTCCGTCGTCTTCGACGGCGCGCAGCACTTATGTCGGTATTGCTTCGGATACCACCTTTTGCGGCAGCAGCACGCCGTGTATCACCGCGTCCCTCGTAAGCGATAAATCGGCCATTCAGGGGTACGTCGGTATCCCGACCATCAAAGGAGCTTTCTTGGTGGGAGGCGGCTTGAACTACAAATATTCCCTAGTCGGCGATTCTTCTCGCGGCTTCCACATCGGGATGGGTCTGGGCTTGGGAGCGATGAACGGCACTGCTCCCGCGGGTCGCACGTTCTTCATCAACATTGAGCCGCTCATGGGATTGCATTTCCATGTCGCGGACAGTGTTCTGTTGAACTTTGATACCGGTCTTACTTTCCAAATTCAAACCGAGGGCACCAGCAACTTGGATCTGATCCTGGGCGGAAATTCGATTTTGCTCGGTTGCTCGATCCAGATCAAGATTTAAGGGTTCAGGTGGCGACGCGGAGTCGGGGCGATCGGAAAGATCGGCTTGGCTCCGCGTGCACCGCCACTTCTAAGGTATTCCCACCCAGCGCAGCGTCTGCACCGCGCCCACCGCGACAAGGTAAGCCAGCAAGTTAAACGCTACCACTTGGACTACCGGTATTTTCCAACTCCCAAATTCCCTGCGCGCTACGGCGACGGTGGCCATGCATTGCAACGCGATCATAAAAAAGAGAATAAGCCCGACCGACGAAGCTGGAGTGAAGAGCGGGCTGCCATCCTCGCGAGTGGCTTGGCGCATGGAACCTAGCAACGAAACTTCGCGCTGCATCTCATCTTGCTCGGAGACTTGCATCACCAACCCGAGTGAAGAAACAAAAACTTCGCGGGCGGCAAAGGCCGTCATCAATGCTAGCCCCGTACGCCAATCGCCTCCCATGGGGTGCATGAGGGGGTTAATCAGCTTGCCACCTTGGGCGGCGTAACTGGTATTGAGTTTTTCCGACGCAGTCGGCGCGCTGTAGTTCGGGAACGTGGTTGCCGCCCAAATCGCTACCGCAAAGATGAAAATAGCCGGACCCGCCTTGCGCAAATAGCTCTCGGTGCGCATGGCCATGCTTTTGAGCAGACCCAGTGGCGAGGGTTTTCGGTAGAGCGGCAATTCCATCATGAAAAAGGAATGGTCGTCTGTTTGGATCCAGCGACTCACCACTGCGGCCGTGACCGAACCGATTACCAAAGTGGTGAGGTAAATAAGCGCCAGCGCCACGCCCGGCTTCCAGGCCGGCTGTCCCCAGAAAATGTACGCTAAAAGAAGGCTGTAAACGGGGAGTCGAGCGCTGCAACTCATCAGCGGAATGATGAAGAGAGTGAGCCAGCGTTCTTTGCGGTTAGGAATCGTACGCGCCGCCATCATGGCGGGAATTGCGCAAGCATAGCCAGACAACAAGGGCACGAAAGAGCGTCCGTTTAAACCGATGAGCGTAAGCGGCCTGTCGATGAGCGTAGCGGCGCGGGCCAAGTAGCCGGAGTCCTCTAGAAAGGAGATGCCTAAAAACAAGATCATGATCTGCGGTACGAAAGTGAGGATGGCACCCAGGCTGCCAAAAATCCCGCCCGCCACAAAGTCTGCCCACAGAGAGTGAGGCGCGTACGCCAAGACTGCCGAAGCTAAAGACTCGAAAAGCCCGTTGACTGCATCCATAGCAGGCGCCGCCAGCCAAAAAATGGAAGTAAAGAGCAGAGTCATTACCGCAGCGAAAATGAGCAGGCCGAATACGGGGTGGAGCAGGACACGATCGATGCGCTTGGTTTCTTCCGCGAGTGAGCGTCGCCGCCCCGCCGCGCTGGCCCCAGTGAGGCGCACTTGTGTGGCGATATCGCCGGCCCACTTGAGCTCCAATTCCTGTCGGGCCGACGACCATGGCACCGGCAACAGCCGAGTGGGCAAGGGTTTGTGAGTGAGCGCCAGAACCGCGGCGGCCAATTCGCGCACCGAGTGGGTATCGAGGCCGTTTACCGCGAAAACGGGAACGGTAAGCAGCCGAGAAAGTTTTTCCACGTCGAGCACCACGCCATCGCGCGCCAGCAAGTCTTTCATCGTAACGGCCACCACCATGGGATAACCCGTTTCGAGAACCTGCCGCACGAGTGGGAGATGCCGCGAGAGTTGGGTGCCGTCGACTACCAAGATGAGGGCTTGGGGTTTATTGGTGGGCTCGCCGAAAAGAATTTCGTACGTGACGCGTTCTTCGGGCGACTTGGGCGCAAGACTGTAGGTGCCCGGCGTGTCGGCCACCCGAAGTTCAACTCCCAGGCTTTTGCGCGTGTTGCCCATCGCATACTCGACCGTAGCGCCGGGGTAATTGACCGGCTGGCTGCCCGCGCCGGTGAGGGCGTTAAAAAGGGTGGTTTTGCCCGCGTTGGGGGGGCCGGCCAGAGCGATAAAGGGGTGGTTCAAATCCGCAGGCATCGCACTTCATTCTCTCGCAAGGCTACGGTCATTCCGCGTACCTCCACGAGCCAGGGACCGCCTAGGGGGATTCTGCCGCTTAAGCGGATCTTTTCGCCGGGCAAAAAGCCAATCTCGTAGAGCCGTTCCACTAGAGTGGCCGGGCCTTCGATACTTTTGAGAAGCCACTCCGAGCCGGCCGGGTGGCCTGCTAGAGGGTTGGTTTCAACCGACTTTTGCACGCCTTCGAACCTAGTTCAGATAGAGTCTGAATACAAGAATCAGCCCCGTGCACCGCTCTCTGGCCGTGGCTTAAATCGTATCCCAACGATAGCCCTCGGTCTCAAATGCATCGTCAGCTAGAGACTTAATCAGCTCGTCGTCGTTGTCGTCGATCTTGCCGAAATTAGAAGCAATGCGACGCCGGCATTGGCCCGAGAAGACAGTGAGGATTTCTTTTTCTTTGGTGCACGCCGCAGAGCCTTTTTGCTCGATCAGCTGAGTGACGCGGCTGATCGTGGCGGCCAGCGCGAAAAGATCGATCATGATGTCGGCCAAACGCCGCGTGGCGAATTGGCGGTCGACGATCTTCTTGCCGTGTTTGCGCAAGAGTTTGTCTGTGAAGGTAGCCAACTGACGGGTGCCTTCGTTGAAGACCGTTGCGGCGGACTTGAGCTCCGGATGCGCCTTGGTGATTTCCGATTTGCCCACGCCGGTGGCGTACGACATGCGACGACGCGCGTATTCGGAGAGGACCCCGAAGCCTTTGATCGGGTCGGTGAAAACGTTGCCTAGTGAGGCGCTGATTTCTTTCAACTGCGACCCGACGTCGTTCATCGCAGTCAGTGCAATGAACAAGCGCAGGATCTCGTTCGTGCCTTCAAAGATTCGGTTAATGCGGCAATCGCGCATCATCCGCTCGTACGGGAACTCACGCATAAAGCCGTTTCCGCCGGCTACTTGCAACGCCTCGTCGATCGTGCGCCAAAGCGCTTCGGTGGCGTATACTTTGGAAATGGCGGCTTCCACTGCGTAGTCTTCATAACCTTGGTCGACCAGACCCGCCACCAGCGAGACGGTGGATTCCGCAGCAAAACATTCGACCACCATGTGACCGATTTTTTGTTTGATCAAACCAAAGTCCGAAATCGGCTGTCCGAATTGGGTGCGCTGCTTGGCCTGTTTGGTAGCGAGTTCGATGGCGTGTTTCATCGCACCCACCGATCCGCCGCCCAGGCCGGTGCGGCCGGCATTCAAGATGCGCATGGCGACCTTGAATCCTTTGCCGACTTCCCCCAGCACCTGGGCTTCGCTTACTTCCACGTTTTCTAACAAAATAGTAGTGGTGGAATTGGCGCGAAGACCCATTTTATCTTCGTGGGGGCCGTTGCTCACGCCCTTCATATCGCGCGTGATGATGAAGGCCGTCATCTTGCCTTCTTTAGTATCAGTTTTGGCAAAGACGGTGAAGAAGTCGGCGATGCCGCCATTAGTGATCCAAAGTTTTTCTCCGTTCAAAATCCACTTATCGCCTTTTTTAACGGCGTGGGTTTTGATGGATGCGGCGTCGGAGCCCGATCCGGGCTCGGTCAAACAGAAGGCGGCGATCATTTCGCCGGTGGCGAGCTTGGAGAGGTACCGGCCTTTTTGCTCGTCGTTACCCGCAATCAAAAGTCCACGCATGCCAATGGAGCTGTGTGCGCCCGCAGTGATAGCGATGCTACCTTCGTACTTAGCGAGTTCCTGAATCGCGCGGGAGTAAGCCGAAGAGGAAAATCCCAAGCCGCCATACGCTTCTGGAATGATGAAGCTGAAAAGCCCGAATTCGCGCATCTGCTGGATGAACTCAGCGGGCATATCGCCCTTCACATCCCATTCGCGGAATTCTTTTTCCCGGCCCTTTAACCAGGAACCGAACGCATCGAAGCTGGCCTTGAGCGTCTCTTTCTCGTCGTCCTTGATTTGGGGAAACGGGAAGATCATGTCCTCGGCGATTTCGCCCAGGCACAAGGAACGCATGAAGCTCTCAGTTTTGTCGGTCATGGAAGGCCCTCCGGTGCAACAGTCTCTCATAGAGCGACTGAAAACCCAATGGAGTGGCCGAAAGCCTTGCTGGGGGCGGCGAGCGGGTGGTGCCGATTATTTCGGTCGCGTTGCCAACTTCGCCGGCTCTAACGCGGCGGTGATGGCAGCTTTCTGCAGTTCTAATGCACCGACGCCGGTTTCGATGCTGGGGGTGAGCCAGTTGTCCTGTTCGACAAAGAAAACTTTGTTCGCAAACGGCTTGCTCAGAACTGCCGGAAGGTCTTTAGCGAATGCGCCTTGGGTCGGCACGGGTAGCGCGTGGCCCCAGCGAGCGATGCGCAAGTCTTTCACGTTCTGCATGCCAAAGCCCAATAGGGGGAGCAATTCGGTCTCAATTTGTTTTTCGAAATCGGCATGCGCGGTGGCGTAAGAGCCGTCGCGCATCAGCTGGGCGCGTGCGCTCGAGGACGGCATGGCGCGGTACATCGTCAAAACTGTGTTTCGGCCGCGGGCTTGGCCCAGCGAGCCCACTATTACATCCGTGGCATGGGAGAGGGTTTCCCGCGAGGGAGCACTCGCACCTGCGTCAGCCACCAGGAAGAGATCGTAAAAACGCCGCTGTAACGGTTTGTCGATTAACACAGCTGCGGTTAGGTAGGACCGGTAGTCGATCTGCTGGATCGCGGCTAGGCGCTCGGGCTCGATTCCAGAGAGTATTTTGGCTGCCACGAATTGGGGGCAGGCCATGATGACTGCCTTCGCGACAATGCCGCGCAAAGTTTTGTCGGACGCTTCGTAAAGAATCCTCACCTGATCGCCTTCTGCGCTCACTTTGACGACGGTGCAGGCGGCGCGTAAGTGCGACGACGGCACGCCGGCGTTGAGGGTTTGTTTCAAAATATGCTCGGCCACACCTGCGTTGCCTCCAGGTGCGACACAAAGCGGTGCGCTTTCTGCGGCCAAAAAGCAGTAGCCGGCGGCAGCGCTGATTTCGCGCGGCGAGGCGGCAAATGCCGACCAGCAGTAGGAGTCAATCGCGTGGGAAAGCAACGGGGGGAGTTTTCCGACGGCATCCTCCAATGCTTGGGCAAAATTCTTTTTATCTAAGTCTTTTACCCGCGCTAGTTCCGAGGCACTGGTCGGCGGGATCTGGGGAAAAGGCGCGCGTTTGGATTCAAAGACTTCGCGCAGGTGAGCGGCGAGCTTGAGATAGACGGCTCGGTGCTGGGGCTCCGCCGCACCTTCCCAGAACCCTTGCGTCAGCTTTCCGGCAAGGCCCACGGGTTCTTCGGCCGGCGCAGTTTGCACGATTTTATCGAGGCCGAGTTCTTTGTAAGCCCGGTAAAAAGGCGTGCCGGTAGTGGGGGTAGGGAAGTACGCAGATCCCAAACCGTAATCGATTCCGCGCCACGATTGGCCCTTGGCATTGCCGCCAAAACGGGCAGCTTGCTCGAGTACCACCGGTTTACGATCTCGGAAAGTATAGGCGCTAAAAAGCCCGCTCAAGCCGCCGCCTACGACGACGAGTTCTTGGGATTCCCAGACAGTGGGCGCAGGATGCTTTTTCAAGTAGGAGGGGACATCCCACAGGATAGCGTGGCTTCGGTTGAAAGAGTCGCCGAAGAAAGAGCCGGGGGCCTTTTCGCCGAGCGACCGATCAATGGGCCCGTACCCGTCGAAGAATCCTCCCGGTGAAGCCAGCCCTGCACTCGCCAGAGGCCAATTCCGAGAAAAGTACCAAGCCGCACCACCGATTACTGCAGCACCCAAAAATTCCCGTCGATTGATTCCACGCATCGCCCTATCTTACCCGCCCCGCCCAAAAACCCCCGCCGCCCAATGTCATGCTTTCCGAAACGCCTTTCGGAAGGCATTTCGGAAAGTTAGAGATAGAGGTTTTGGGGATCTAGTTTGTCTCGGAGGAGGGTGAGTTGTTGGGCGGTGGGTGGGGGGACGCTGGCTAGTTTGGGGGCGATTTGGATGTCCCAGCCGCAGGCGGCCTTTACTTGTTCCACCGTGACGCCGTCGTAGATTTCGGTGAGAACCATTTCATCGCCGTTGAATTGGCAAACGCCCAAGTCCGTAATTACCGTGCGGGGACCGCCGCCGGGTAGCCCGAATGTGGCTCGGTCTTTGCCTTCTTGATCCGATTTGCGCTTACTGTGAAATTTACGACCGGGGCTGGTGACGAAATCCACCGTTGCCACGAAACTGCGCGGGTTCATGCGCATCATGATTAGTAGCCTTTGCGAATGGCCCGCGATCTCACAGGCGCCGCCGCTGCCAGGCAGGCGCACTTTGGGTTTGGCGTAATCGCCGATAACGGTGGTGTTGAGGTTGCCGTAGCGATCCACTTGGGCGCCGCCGAGAAATCCCACTTCAATCAATCCGCCTTGCAGGAAGAGCTGAAAAATATCCGCCTGGCTCATGATGGCCAGCGAGTCGGTGACCAGGGTGGGATCTCCGATGGAAACGGGCAGGCGATCGGGGATCGTGCCCACCGCACCGGATTCGTAGATCATGAAAAGCTGTGGGGCGTGCGTCGCCCGGGCCAGGTTGCACGCCAAGTTCGGCAAGCCGATACCGACGAAGACCACTTCGCGATCTTTAAGTTCTTGAGCCGCGCGCACCGACATCATTTCGGAGGGTTTGTAGTTAGTAGCCATAGTCCACCCCCTCGCACTTGCGCGGTTTGGCTTTCAGTCTATCCAGCACGCCGGAGCCGAGTTTTTTTAAATAGCCGGCGCGATCTTTTACGCCGAAAACAAATTCGTTGAGATAGTCCTGGTAGGTAGACGTTTCGCGGGAAATATCTTCCCACTTCACGTAGAAATCGTTGTCGCGGTCGTAGTAGCCCTGCACGTAGCTGGGGTGACAACCCCAAGGCTCATGCACCACGTGGTCCACCAAAATACCCGGCACGAGCGTGCGGTTGGGATCGCGGCGTATGATCGAAGTATCCACAATTTCCTCCGCCACCACCACGACCCTTTTGGCAGCGAATACCGCTTCCTTTTGGGTGCCTAGCAAACCCCAAACCTGCGCGTTGCCTTCTTTGTCGCTGCGTTGACAGTGAATGATAGTGACGTCGGGATTGAGCGCCGGCACGGTGGCGAATTTGCGGCCCGTGTAGGGGCAGGTGATTTCCTTGATCGACGCGTTGGCGCCGGGGATATCGCTGCCGCGGTAATTATCCAAAGGCCAGAACGGCAGGTTGGCACTGCCCGCGAGCAAGCGCGCCACCATGCCGAAGTGAGAGTATTCTTCCAGCGCGAGCGTTGCGTTTTCTTTCTCCCCGCGCCGGCGCAGTGCGTGCAGTGAGCCCACGCCTGGATTACCCGCCCAGCTGAAGATCATTTTGTCGACCAAACCGGCCTCGATCAATTGATCGTAAACCAAGTCGGGAGTGAGGCGCGCAGCTTTGAGCTTGCCCGTGCCCTGGCGAATGATTTCGTGCGCAGCTGCGAAACAGATTAAATGGGTGAAACCTTCAATAAGGATCGTATCGCCCGGACGCACGGCGTCCTGGATCGCATCCTTCATCGACCGCCGTTTATCCGGGCTCAGTTTAGGAGCCCGGCGCGCTACTGACTCAGTTTGGTGAGGCATTTATCCAAGATCTCCAAACCCATTTTCACTTCATCCGCCGTGATAACCAGCGGCGGGGCGAACCGAATCGTGGACTGGCCGCAAGAGAGCAGCAGAAGGCCTTCGCGGAAAGCCAGCTGTTCCAACTGACCTACCAATTCCGTAGCCGGCTTCTTTGTTTGGGGATCAATAAACTCGGCCCCAATCATCAAGCCCACGCCGCGGACATCGGCGATTACCGGGTGCTTTTTCTGCAGGGCCCGAAGCCCTTCGATCATGCCAGCGCCCACCGATTTAATCTGGGGCAGCAAAGGCTCGATAACGTCCAGGGTCGCCACCGCGGCTGCGCAACAAACCGGATTGCCGCCATAGGTGCTGCCGTGGCTTCCCCGCGGCCAGCTCATCACTTTTTCTTTGGCCACAATCGCACCAATGGGCATTCCGGATCCGAGTCCCTTAGCCGACAAGAAAATATCGGGCGCCACGCCGAAGGTTTCAGCGGCGAACATATCGCCCGTGCGTCCCACGCCGCATTGCACTTCATCAAATACCAATAGAATGCCGTGCTGGTCGCACATCCTGCGCAAGTCTTTGAGAAATTTGAGCGAGGGGATGACGTAGCCGCCTTCGCCCAAGATCGGTTCTACGAAAATGGCCGCCACTTCGCGGGGATCGGTATGCGAAGGGAACCAATCGGTTTCCAAGTGAGTGGCGCACTCGCAGTTGGTTTTGCACCAGCTCTCAGCATGTTTATGCGGGCAGCGAAATGGGTTGGAGTAGGGAACGTGGAAAACGCCGGGAACCAGCGGGCCAAAGAAAGCACGTTGGGCTACCTTGGAGGCATTTAAGGAGATCGCGCCCATGGTGCGGCCGTGGAAAGCCCCTTTAAAGGCGATAATTTTTTCCCGGCGCGTGTGGTAACGCGCGAGTTTGATGGCGCCTTCCACGGCTTCAGTGCCGGAGTTTGTTAGGAATACTTTCTTGGGTCCCATTTCCGGGACGTAGCCGGCCAATCGCTCGCAAAGCTGCACGAATGATTCGTAGTAAAAGTCGGTGCCGCAGATATGCAGAAACTTGCCCGCAGCTTCTTGAATCGCCGCGACCACCTTAGGGTGGGCGTGTCCGGTGGATGTTACCGCGATACCTGCCATAAAATCCAAGTACCGATTTCCATCTGCGTCGTCGACAAAACTGCCTTGTCCCGAAACTACCGCTAGTGGGTATTCCTTGATGTACGACGGCGAGGTGACGCGCTTATCGCGGTCGATCATCGCTTTGGCTTTAGGGCCCGGGGGCGGAACCTTGATCTCGGGTCTTAGTTGATTCACATTTACTCCATGATGGTACGAGATTGTTCGCGCGCAAATTGCGCGGCGTAATAAGGGCCGCAACCACCTTTGCCGGTCGAGCCGCTTCCCTTCCAACCGCAAAACGCTTGTACTCCGGGCCAGGCCCCGGTGGTGGCGCCGGTGCGGCGGTTGGCGTAAAGCACGCCCGCTTCGATGCGGTTCATAAACAAATCGATCTCTTCGCGTTTTTCGCTGAAAATCCCGGCGGTCAAACCGTATTCGGAGCGGTTAGCGACCGCGATGGCTTCACTGAGGTCGGTAAACGTGGTTACCGCCAAAAAGGGCGCGAAATATTCCTCGGTGAAGGCGGCACTGGTGGCCGGCACTTCGACGATGGTGGGCGATACAAAATGGCCATAAGAAAACTCGGCCCGCTTTCGCAAGTCTTCGCCGCCGTAGATCACTTTGCCATCTTTTTGGCCTGTCTTGACGGCGTGCAAGAATTTGTCGACGGCTTTGGCGTTGATCAGAGGGCCCATGAAAACGTTTTGTTGGGTGGGGTCGCCAATGACGAGCTGCTTGGTTTTTTCCACCAGTTTTGCCAAGAAGGCGTCTTTTACTTTGGGGTGTACCCAAACCCGCGAGAGAGCACTGCATTTCTGGCCGGTCATGCCAAACGCCGACTTCATGCACCCTTCGGCGGCTTTATCTAGGTCGGCGCTCTCACAGACAAAGGTAGGGTTCTTGCCGCCCAATTCCATAAGGCAGGGCTTCACGACGTTCTTGGAGAACTCGTGGTAAATGCGCATGCCCACTTCTTTGCTGCCGGTGAACGCTATCCCGTCGCATTGCGGGTGAGTAACCAAAGCGTCGCCGATTTCTCCGCCCGTGCCATACACCAATTGAAAGACACTTTCGGGAATCCCTGCGTCGCGCAGGCATTCGTACAATTTCTGGGCGCACCAAGGGGCGTCTTGACTCGGCTTGAGGATCACCGAGTTTCCGCCTAGTAAAGCGGCGCCGGACATTCCGGCTGCCAGAGCGAGCGGAAAATTAAACGGCGACACAACGACAAAAACGCCAAAGGGTCGCAAATGCGTGCCGGTATTTTCGTTGGGCGAAAGCTTGCCCAAAGGCTTGATGAAGCCGTTGTTTTCTTCCCAGCTCTTTGCGTAGTAGCGGAAAAGATCGGCCGACTCTTCGACGTCGCCCATGGCTTCCATGCGGTTCTTGCCCACTTCGAGCGACATGATGGAGCTGATTTCCTTGGAGCGCTCGGAAATCAGATCGGCTGCCCGATTGATTAAACGGACTCGCTCTTTCCACGGGGTGTCGCCCCAGCCGACTTGGGCTTTGCGTGCGTTCGTAAATACGGAATCTAAATCTTTTTTGCCGATTTTGTGAAAGCGAGCCAGCACCTGGCGTGTATCGGCGGGATTCACATCGTCTAATAGCGAGCCACTCGTAAATGCTTTGCCGCCAATCCACGACGGAAATTCTGCACCCAAACCTTGGCGAACCTTGGCGATCGCAGCGTCGAACTCGCGGTGCACTTCGGTCATGTCGGCGTTGAGCATCGAGTAGGTGATCTTAAAAGCCATTTTTATTCTCCAAAAAAGCTCCGAATGGCGCGCTCCAGCTTGTCGACCAGCTCGGCCGCTTGGTGCCGGGTAAGCGTTAGGGGTGGGCCCATCAATACAAGATCCCCATTCGTTCCATCCGCATGGCCGATGTTGGGCCAGAGGATTAACCCCTGTTCGAAAGCGCTGGACACGAAACCTTCCACCATCTTCCGAGAACGGTCAAACGGTTGTTTGGTGGCTTTGTCGGCGACGAATTCCACTCCGGCGAGCATCCCAATTCCGGCCACACAGCCCACGGCTTTTAACGGAGCGATGCGCTCTTGCAAAAGCTGGTGCCAGTACGCCCCTGTGGTTTGGGCATTTTGCACGAGCGCGTTTTTGTCCATGAAATCCAAAACCGCGAGCCCTGCCGCAGCCATGCACGGTGCTTGCAAATAGGTTTGGGCGTGCAGAAAATAGCCTGTGCCCTTTTTTATTAAGTCGACATCGCTCTGGCGCACGAGCACCGCGCTCACGGGCAGGTAGCCTCCGTTGATGCCTTTTCCAAGCACGGCAATGTCTGGCTTCAGCCCATAATGTTCACTGGCAAAATATTTCCCCGTGCGGCCCGCGCCGCAGAGTACTTCATCGGCAATAATCAGCACGCCGTGTTTTTTGCAGACGGCGGAGATTTTGTCGAAGTAGCCAGGCGGTGGCGTCCAGCCGCCGGTAGAGGATCCGCTCACCGGTTCTACTAAGAAGCCAGCGATGGTTTCGGGGCCTTCTTTGCGTATCAACGCATCAAGTTCATTTGCATAAAAATCCGCGCCGTGCGTTGGGTAATCGACGGGGCAACGGTAGCCGTACGCCGCACTGACCGTCACAACTCGAGAAAGCATGGGCCCAAAGAGTTTTTTATAGTGGGGCCGACCCGAAGCCGATAGAGCGTAAAAAGTATTGCCGTGGTAGCCCGGCACCCGGGCGATGAAGGTGCTCCGCTGGAGCTGGCCGCGCTCCACCCAAACTTGTTTGGCGAACTTGATGGCGGCTTCAATTGCCTCGGAACCTGAATTGAGAATGGCTACCCGATCCAAACCCAACGGCTTGGCCTTAGCGGCCAGGCGATCCGCAAACTGTTCCATGGCTTCAGATGTGAACTGGGTGCCGTTCACGTAAGCGACTTTCGCTAGCTGGGAAGCAATCGCGTCGCCAATTTCGCGGATTCCGTGGCCGATGGAGGCGACCATCGCGCCGCCCGAAGCATCGAAATATTTTTTGCCGGCGGAATCGAAGAGGTAAACGCCCTCGCCGTGGGAAATCACCGGGAACGTTTTGGTGAGATTGCGCAATAGGACATGTCCCTGAGGGTAGGTGACTGTGGTCTGCATGATTGGCGCAGGATACTCGAAGATGCTAAAACCGTTAATATGAAAGAAAAAAGCGAATACCGCAGCCCCATCTATCTCGGCGGCGCGGTGCGTTCTCCGATTGGTAAATTTGGCGGCAGTCTCAAGCGATTTTCGGCCCCGGCGCTAGCGACTCTCACACTGCAAGAATGTGTGAGCCGCTCCGGCATTGGCCGCGCGGCTGCCGATTGGGTTTTGCTGGGCCACGCCCGTCAAGCCGGCGCAGGACCTAACCCGGCGCGGCAAGCGGCGGTGAAAGCGGGTTTCGCCGACACCACGCCCGCCATCACTTTGAACCAAGCTTGCGCGTCTGGCATGACCGCGGTGTTTTCGGCGGTGGAAAAAATTGCGGGCGGCGCCTCCCGCACCATTTTTGCCGGTGGGGTCGAAAGCATGAGCAATACGCCGTACTACTTAATGGATGCACGTTGGGGCCAACGCTTAGGGCCCGGTAAATTGACCGACGGGATGTACCAGGATGGTTTCCACTGCGCGCTGGCCGATATGGTCATGGGGGAAACCGTGGAACGGTTTATTGCGGTGGAACAGGGCATTACTCGCCATGAGCAGGATGAATACGCGCTGCTTTCGCAACAGCGCGCGGAAATGGCCTGGAAGTCGGGTGGGTTTGGTCGCGAGACTTTCCCCATCGCGGCCGAGGGCAAACTCCCCGGGCTTGCAGAAGACGAACACCGCCGAGGTAGTACGACGTTAGAAAGCTTGGCCAAGCTGCCGCCTGTTTTTGACTCAAAGACTGGTACCCTTACGGCCGGTAATTCGAGCGGTATTGTCGACGGAGCGGCGTTTGTTTGCGTATCGGGCGAAAAGTTCGCCGGTGCTCAAGCGGAAGTCCTCGGTTGCGAAACGATTGCGTTAGAGCCCGAGCGAATGGGGTTGGGCCCCATCCAAGCGATCCGCAACTTACTAAAGCGCCATGGTTTGTTGATGGAAGATGTTGAAGCGTTTGAAATCAACGAGGCCTTTGCTGCCCAGGTGATTGCGTGTCAACGGGCGTTGGATATTCCAATGGATAAGTTGAACGCCTGGGGCGGTGCTATCGCCATCGGCCACCCGATCGGCGCGAGCGGCGCGCGGGTGATCGTCACTTTGCTCAGTCGGTTGCATGCCAGGAGCGGCGCGTTGGGAGTGGCGAGTCTTTGTGTGAGCGGCGGGCAGGGCGTCGCGATTCTTTTGCGCATGTTGTAGAATAGGGAATGCGAAAAATTCGAATTCTTCTTCTTTGTCTGTGCATCGCCGCCAGTTTTGTCGCCCGGGCTGACGACGAAGATGCGTCAATAGTGGAAGAGCAGGTGGTGGCAAATAAGAAAGTCCTGAACCACGCGGCGCAAGTTTTTGCGAAAATGCAACCTACCGACTCCTCGGTGCCGGATGCCTTTAAAGAGTTGGAAAAAGAGATTGATGGAGTCTTGCCGGAAACCGCCAAGCGCATCCAAGCGGCCCGCAAGAGTGTCTACGGGATGCGTTCCTCGCTAGTGGAAATGGATATTGCGCAACCCGGGGGCGACTATCCCCTCTCGGATTTGTACGATGGCCGCAAAGCAACCAAATCTGAGTTGGCCGAATTCGATCAAGGAGTTCTGGGCAAGAAGGCCGAGTTCGATGCGCAACTCGCCGTAGCTCAATCCGATGCCTCCCGTCGGGCGCTTCGCAGGGTTAGGGACCAGGAAATGGAAAAGTACAAAGCTCAACGTGGACAAATCGTAGCGCGTGCGCGCTTGTACCAGGACCAAATCAACGCCCGCTTAAAAGTATTGGGTGCGCATGCCCAAACGGTGGATGCACGAGCGGATGCTTTGGAAAATCGGCTTTCGGTTCTTTTGGATCAATTCGAGTCAACGGAGCACGGTCTCAATTTCTACCGATCCAAACTTCAAGGCATATACCAAGGCCGGGACGCTTCTGGAAAACGCACTCACTAAGCTTATCGTAGCGGATTATAGTGAAAATGGATCTCTTCGCTTTTGGACGCTGTAGTTACCAGAGCTGTGCCTTCAAACGCGAGAGCGACGGTTCCCACTCCTCCGGGGTGCCCCGGATCGTAGCGCCCGACCTCTTCTCCTAGATTCAGATCGACGATCGCTACGGCACCTTCTATCCCGCCGAATTGCGAGCCCCCGATAAAGGCATGCCCGCTTGCATCCAGCGCTAGGCAACGCCCGTCCATATGTTCGAGTTGGAAGACGGTGACCACTCGAATGGCCTGAGGATCCCAAAGCGAAAGCGAGCCGTTTTCCCCAAGCCCCACTAGGCGGTGAGAGTCGGGGACAAATTCTAGGCTGACCAACTCCGAATTGTTGAATTGTGGAAACGACTTCAACCGGGCGCCGCTCCGCAAGTCGATGATATGCACATCGCTTCCGAAAGAGATGGCCCCCAGTACTGAATCCGAAGAGATGCGTAAGAATTGTGCGCCCTCCAACGAAGGAAGATCGAAGGAGCGATCCCCGGTTTTGCCGGGGTAATGGCCAAGTAATCTGCCTTCTGTAATCCGCAGAAGGTTCCCGCTGGAAAGGGCGAAGTTTTGGGTTTGGCCCTCAGGAAGATTGACGCCAAACTTTCGTCCATCCGAGGTAAAAACTGCTAAATTGCCTTTGTCATCTAGCGCAATCAAGTTGTCTTGGGTGTCGAAAGCGGCATCCAGTACTCGGCCGTCCATCGATAGCGTCCAAAAAACATTGCGCGAAAGGTCCCACAAATGCATCGCCGAACTTCGTGCGGGTACGACCAGCATTCGCTCGCCGTCTTCCGATAGGCGCGTCACCCGAGCTCCGGGTGGCTTGTTTGCGGGGCGGGTCGAGTGAAAGGCAGGAAGTTCTTCGTTGTTGGCGGATAGGACCTGCACCGTTGAACCGGGGACGATTTGCCGGCCCTCTATCTTCTCCGTTTCCTCAAATAGGCTGGGTTTAAGGGCTTCGATCTGGGCCTGCAGGGTACGGTACTCAATTTCCCAGTAGGCTTTCGCGGCTGCCGGTATCCCCGCTTCGCGGGCGTGGGCCTGGGCTGTATGCGCCTTGTTTTGAAGCGCATAGAAAGCGATGTAGGCAGCGCAGCTGTTTTTATCGGGTGTGGCGGCGAGGGCTGCGAAGCCCCAAGCCAATACGCCCATCCAGAGTGTCCATACCATGCTCAAGTACAGCTACACGAGCTCGCTTAGTTCGAAAACGGGGAAATCACATATTTCTGCGGTATTCGCCGCCCACCGCATAGAGTGCGCGGGTCATCTCGCCCAGCGTGCAAACCTTGGTGGCTTCCATCAGCGCCTCAAAAAGGTTGCGGTTTTCCACCGCCGCTTTTTGCAAGGAGACGCGGGCACCATCGCGTACCGAGGCGTTGCGGGTTTGGGTTTCTTGGACGGTACGGATTTGGATTTGCTTTTCTTCCGTGGTGGAGCGGATGACTTCCTTGGGTAGAATCGTAGGTGAACCCTTTGAAGACAAAAACGTATTCACGCCAATGATCGGGTACTTGCCTTCGTGTTTGAGAGTTTCGTAATAGAGCGACTCTTCTTGGATTTTTCCGCGCTGGTACATGGTCTCCATCGCGCCTAAAACGCCGCCGCGCTCAGTGATGCGGTCGAACTCTTCCAGCACCGCCGCTTCCACTAAATCGGTGAGTTTTTCGATGATGAACGACCCTTGAAAAGGGTTCTGGTTTTTGGCCAAGCCCAGTTCGTGGTTGATAATCATTTGAATGGCCATTGCTCGACGGACCGATTCTTCAGTCGGCGTGGTGATGGCTTCGTCGTACGCGTTCGTGTGGAGCGAGTTGCAGTTGTCGAAAATCGCGTACACCGCCTGCAGAGTGGTGCGGATATCATTAAAGTCGATTTCCTGCGCGTGCAATGAACGGCCGGAAGTTTGAATATGGTATTTGAGCTTTTGGCTGCGCTCCCCGGCCCCGTATTTCAGCTTCATGGCTTTGGCCCAGATGCGCCGAGCTACCCGCCCAATTACCGCGTACTCCGGATCTACTCCGTTAGAGAAGAAGAAGGAAAGATTGGGAGCAAAGTCGTCAATCGCCATCCCTCGGGAGCGGTAGTACTCCACGAACGTAAAGCCATTTGCCAGGGTGAACGCTAGTTGAGTGATGGGATTCGCGCCGGCTTCTGCAATGTGGTAACCCGATATGGAAACCGAATAGAAATTTTGGACTTTGTGGTCGATAAAATACTTTTGGCTATCGCCCATCATCCGCAGCGCGAATTCGGTGGAGAAGATGCAAGTGTTCTGGGCTTGGTCTTCCTTTAGGATGTCCGCCTGAACCGTTCCGCGCACGGTGGAAAGCGTTTTTGCCTTAATCTGCTCGTACACTTCGGGCGGCAGCACCTGATCGCCGGTAATTCCCAACAGCAAAAGCCCTAAGCCGTCATTACCGGGCGGCAATTCGCCTTGGTAGTTTGGAGGCTTTACACCGCGCTGTTTAAAGATATCGGCTTTCATTTTCTCGATTTTTTCGAGCAGCCCGTTGGCGCGGATATATTTTTCGCATTGTTGATCAATCGCGGCATTGAGGAAGAAGCCCAAGACCATCGGGGCCGGGCCGTTGATGGTCATCGAGACCGATGTGGCCGGATCGCAAAGATCAAAACCAGAATAGAGTTTCTTGGCGTCGTCCAAGCAACAAACCGAAACCCCGGAATTGCCAATCTTGCCGTAGATGTCTGGGCGGTTGTCGGGATCTTCGCCGTATAAAGTCACAGAGTCGAATGCCGTCGATAGACGACGGGCGGGCATGTCCATCGATACGTAGTGAAAGCGTTTATTTGTCCTTTCCGGGCCTCCTTCACCAGCAAACATGCGGGTCGGGTCTTCGCCTTCGCGCTTCAAAGGGAATACGCCGGCCGTGAACGGGAACTCGCCTGGAACGTTCTCTTGCAGCTTCCAGCGCAAAATCTCGCCCCAGGCCTCAAATTGGGGCACCGCCACTTTGGGCAGGTGCGTATGCGCCAGCGATTCGGTGAAAGCGGGAAGTTTTACTTCTTTGCCGCGCACCATGAAGGCGAAGTCGGGCGCTTCGAACTTCTTTTTGGTCGCCGGCCAGGCTTCCAGGGCAGCTGCGTTTTCTGGTGCGAGTTTCGCATGGGTTTGCCGGTAGGCGTTTTCGATGGGTCCGCGGTCTTCGTTAGAGACGGCGGGTAGGGCAGCCTGCAATCCAAAACAGGTGTTGGCCACCGATACTTGTTCGTCCACCCATTTGCCATACCCTCGCACGGATTCGGCGATTTCGGATAGGTAACGCGTACGATCGGGCGGCAGAATATAGATCTTCTCCGACTGCTCGGTAATCGCTGGGCGATCACGGTGCAGGTCAGCGCCCGTTTTCTTAGCAATCCCCTCCATCACGGTAGCGTAGAGGTGATTCATGCCGGGATCATTGAACTGAGAGGCGATCGTGCCCACCACCGGCGTGGCGTTATCGGCTAAATCAAAAAGCTTGCGACTGCGCTTGTATTGTTTACGCACGTCCCGGAGTGCATCTTGGGCGCCGCGCCGGTCGAACTTATTCAAGGCAATGGCATCGGCGAAATCGATCATATCGATTTTCTCAAGCTGGGTGGCTGCGCCGTACTCCGGGGTCATTACATAAAGGGAATAGTCGGAGTGGTCGATAATTTCGGTATCGGATTGCCCAATGCCCGACGTTTCCAAAATTACCAAATCAAAGCCAGCGGCTTTTAAAAGAGTGACGGTTTCCTTCACGTTCTTGGAAAGCGAAAGATGGCTCTGCCGAGTGGCCAACGAGCGCATATAAGCGCGCGGGTGATACACGCTATTCATCCGGATGCGATCGCCCAGAAGCGCGCCGCCCGTTTTGCGTTTGGACGGATCCACTGCCACTACTGCCACGCGTTTGTCGGCGTAATCGGCCAGGAATCGGCGAATGAGTTCATCGACCAAGGAGCTCTTTCCCGCACCTCCGGTGCCGGTGATTCCCAAGACGGGGCATTTCTTTGCTGCCACACTCCCAGCCAGTCGTTCCAACTCTGCCGCCGGAATCAAGCCATTTTCGGCAGCGGTAATCGCGCGCGCGATTACGCCCGGTTGATCGGCATGCAATTGAGACAAGTCCGGAGCTTGAGTGATGGTGGCGAAATCACTTTTGCGCAAGAGATCGTGGATCATTCCCACCAGGCCCATGGCGCGGCCGTCGTCGGGGGAGTAAATGCGGGCGATGCCGTACTTCTGAAGTTCGGCGATTTCGTCGGGAAGAATGACACCGCCGCCACCGCCGAATAATTTAATGTGGCCGAATCCTTTTTTCTTCAGCAGATCGTACTGGTATTTGAAGTACTCCAAATGCCCGCCCTGGTAAGACGTCATGGCAATGGCTTGGGCGTCTTCTTGAATGGCGCAGTCAACGACTTCCTCGGCGGAGCGATTGTGGCCCAAGTGAATCACTTCCGCGCCTGCCGATTGCATAATCCGACGCATCACGTTGATGGCGGCATCGTGCCCGTCGAAGAGAGAAGTGGCCGTGACCACGCGGATCTTGTGCTTGGGTTGAAATTCGTCCATAGAGGCCTAGTTTTACCGTGCCCAGATCGCAAACTCAAACACCTAAAAAACTTGTCTAAGCCCGCCGCGCGGCTTTAGGTAACGGCCATGGAGCACAAAATTCCCGTCTATTTAGTGGGTAGTGGCAACGCGGCTCGGGCGATGGTTTCCGCGTTGGCCCTGGTGAAAGACGCGGAGCCAGGTGTCCGGCTTGGCCCGGTCCAGAAACTCTCCCGTGGGCAGGCGCTGCCGGCGGTCGATGGCCCGTCGTTGCTGCTGATCGCCAACCCCCATGCCTTACACGCGGATCTTATCCGCCAAGCGGATGCCCAGGGGTTCTCCCACATCGTTTGTGAAAAGCCGTTGGTGGTAGACGCCGCTCAAATTGAAAAATTGCGTGTCACCCGCGCGTTTGTGGCGGTGTGCCACGGTTATCGCCAAAACTGGGGGCCGCAACGGATGCGGGCAGCTATTGAAAAGGGAGAACTAGGGAAGCTCATCACCATCGAGGGCCGTTACTGGCAATCCTCTTCCGCCGCCCACGCCGTCGCCAAACTGCCCGCGCGTGATGCTTGGAAGAACGACACCGCCTTAGCGGGGCACTCGGACACGCTGATGGACTTGGGCACGCACTGGGCGGACATGATGGGTTTTCTCGCCGGCGCCCGACCGGAGCAGGCCCGCGGTTGGTTGAGCTACTTAAATGCCGAGGCACCTCACCGGGACACCCATGTGCATTTGGAAATCCAATACCCGGGCGGTTTGCGCACCTTTGGTTCGGTTTCCAAAACCGTGCACGGCGCCGGAAATCACCTTGAAGTGGTGGTGATCGGCACGGATGCGATGATGAAATGGAATTTTGAACGGCCAGATGAATTGGTGCAGGCACGCGGAAAAGAAACCCGTACTTTCTGCCGTTCCAACGAAGAGGGGGTGGCCTCCAAGTTGCCGGCCCACCACGCCTTGGGGTGGCTAGAGGGGTACGCCAGCATTTTTGAGTCGGTGGTTAAACGCCTGGCTGGCAAACCCGCGCAGTCGGTTCCCACATTGGACGAAAGCTTAGCCATTGCCGAGGCGCTGCTGCCGCTCATCCAGAAATAGTTGTCATCGCGAGCGAAGCGAAGCAATCTACGCTCCAAATGGAACTCATTCACTCGTTCATCGACCTGTTTTTACACCTCGATAAGCATCTCGACGTCGTGATCCAGACCTACGGGGTTTGGACTTATGGGCTGCTGTTCTTAATTCTCTTTCTCGAAACCGGCCTTGTGGTAACCCCCATCTTGCCCGGCGATTCGCTGCTGTTTGCCGCCGGAGCTTTTGCGGCTCGTGGCTCGCTGGAGTTAACGACGCTTCTCTTGCTGCTAACGGTGGCGGCAGTTTTGGGCGACGCGGCCAATTATTCGATTGGGTATTTTCTTGGACCTAAGGTTTTGAGCGGCAAGAGCCGCTTCTTAAAACCCGAGTATCTCGAAAAAACGCACCGCTTCTACGAGCGTTACGGCGGCAAAACGATCGTCATTGCGCGCTTCGTTCCGATTGTGCGCACCTTCGCTCCGTTTTTGGCCGGCGTTGGCAGAATGAGCTACTTTACCTTTGCGGCTTATAATGTTTTCGGTGCCGTACTCTGGATTTTCATTTGCACGTTGGCTGGTTATTTCTTTGGCAACTTAGAAGTGGTGAAAAAGAATTTCACGCTAGTCATTTTGGGCATCATATTCATTTCGATTCTGCCGGCCCTGGTGGAATACCTACGCACTCGGAGACAGCCCGCGTGAGCGATAAAGAACGCATTATTATCATCGATGGCAGTGGCTATATTTTTCGCGCTTATTACGCCATTACCCGGCTTTCCACTAGCAAAGGCCTTCCCACCAATGCGGTGTACGGTTTTGTGAATATGCTGATGAAAGTCTTGGAGGACGAAAAACCCACCAAGCTTGCCATCACTTTCGACACCGGAAAGAAAACCTTCCGCAAGGAAATGTTCCCTGCCTACAAGGCCAATCGAGCCGCGCCGCCCGAAGACCTGGTTCCGCAGTTCGATCTGATTCAACGCGCGGTCGATTGCTTTGGCATTCCCCGCCTGCAGCTCGACGGATTTGAGGCCGACGATGTTATCGCCACCGTTGTCGATCGTGCCGAGAAAGACGGCTACCGGGTAGAAATCATCACCGGCGACAAAGATCTGATGCAGCTGGTGAATGACACCACCACCATTTACGACACCATGAAGGGGAAGCGGATCGGCATAGCCGAGGTGCGCGAGAAGTTCCAAGTAGGGCCGGAGCAAGTGGTCGATATGCTGGCCCTGATGGGCGATAGCTCCGACAATATTCCTGGCGTGCGCGGGATTGGCCCGAAGACAGCGGCGGAATTAATCACCCAGTTTGGTTCGCTACAGGGTATTTACGATCGCCTGACTGAGATCAAACAAGAAAAACGGCGCGCCACTCTAGCCGAGCAACGCGACATGGCGTTTCTGAGTCAGAAACTCGCCACCGTACGGCGTGACGCACCCATTGATTTTTCTTACGACAAGATGAACTACACCGGTCCCTTACGGGACAAGCTACAGGCATTTTTCGAGGAACTTGAGTTCTCGGGTCTGCTCAAGCGCTTCGGAATGGAAGAAAAGAAAGAGGCGCTCACCGGCGCGAATTACATCACTCTGTCGACGCTGCCGGCGTTGGAAGCCGCCATCGAGCGTTTGCGTAAGTGTCCTCTGGTTGCAGTCGACACCGAAACGACCTCGCTCTCCATCCAAAATGCCTCCTGTGTTGGGATCTCCCTCTGTGGTGAGCCTGGGACGGCGTATTATGTGCCCGTGGGCCATTGTGCGCCCGGTGGCTCGTCGGAGTTGGTAGTCGGCAATCTGTCGGTGGATGAAGCCCGCCCCGCCTTGAAATGGCTGCTGGAAGATCCGTCGATCTTAAAAGTGGGTCAAAACCTAAAGTACGATAGCCAAATCTTGCGACGTTGGGGAATCGACATGGAGGGGATTGCTGCCGACACTTTGCTGGAGAGTTACCTCATCGACCCCGACCAACCGCATAACCTCGATGCGCTGGCGTTGAAATACCTGGGCCACGCGAATATTTCGTATTCCGATGTAGCGGGCAGCGGAAAGTCGCAGATTTCTTTTGCCGAAGTGACCATCGAAAAAGCTACCCAGTATTCCGCCGAAGACGCCGATGTCACTCTGAGACTCCACCAGAAGCTTGCGCCCGAAGTGGAAAAGCGAGGCGCCCAGAAGCTTTACCAGCAAGTGGAAGTGCCGCTGATCGAGGTTTTGGCCGAGATGGAATACTACGGCGTCCTAGTTGATGAAAAAGCGCTTCGCGCGATGTCGAAGGAACTGGACACCGAGATGAAAACCGCCGAACTGGCGATTTATCAACTGGCCGGCGAGAGCTTCAATATCCAGTCGCCCAAGCAACTCTCCAAGATTTTGTTTGAAAAACTGGGACTGCCCATCATCAAAAAGACTAAAACGGGCATTTCTACTGACGAAAGCGTCTTAGCCGAACTGCGCGACAAACACGCCATCTGCGATACAATCTTGAAGTTTCGTGAGTACGGCAAACTGCGTTCTACTTATGTGGAAGGGTTGCTGGCCCAAATGCAACCGGACACAGGTCGGGTGCACACTAATTACAACCAAACGGTGGCGGCCACGGGGCGGCTCTCGAGTTCTAACCCGAATTTGCAGA
The DNA here is from genome assembly GCA_964492125.1 of uncultured Pseudobdellovibrionaceae bacterium. Lineage (GTDB taxonomy): Bacteria > Bdellovibrionota > FAC87 > UBA2466 > UBA2466 > JAIEOG01. The sequence goes on from CAZBJE010000046.1 coordinate 26,123, forward strand.
ACATCCCCATTGGGGTGGATCCCCGCTTTGAGATTCGTTCGGTTTTTATCGCGCCTCCGGGATCGCAGATCTTGTCCTGCGATTACTCCCAGATCGAATTGCGATTGCTCGCCGATATGAGCGGCGACAAAGAACTCTTGCGTGCTTTTCAAAACGACGAGGATGTGCACTCGCACACCGGCCGACTTATTTTTGGCGTCGACGAAATCAACGCTGAACAAAGGCGCGTGGCAAAAACCATCAACTTCGGGGTCGTGTACGGGCAGACTCCCTACGGTTTGTCGCAAACCTTGAAGATCAGTACCGGGCAAGCCAAGCAATTCATCGATCGCTATTTTGAACGCTATGCGGGCGTTACCGATTATTTGCGAAGCCTTGCCGAGCAGGCGCGCAAGACAGGGTACGCCGTCACAGCCATGGGGCGGCGGCGCAATATTCCCGAAATTTCCTCGCAGAACCGAATGCGTCGCGAAATGGCTGAGCGCACCGCCATCAATATGCCGCTGCAAGGTACCGCGGCCGACCTCATAAAAATGGCAATGGTTTCTATTCACCGCCGCTTGAAAAGGGAAGGCTTGAAGAGCCGGATGATCATGCAAGTGCACGACGAATTGGTCTTCGAAGTGCCCGAAGGCGAAAAGGTGGTAATGGAAGAATTGGTCAAAGCGGAAATGAGTTCGGCCATGCCGCTTAAGGTTCCACTCAAAGTGGATGCGGGTTGGGGCTCCAACTGGCAGTTGGCCAAATGAAGTTTCCAAGGCATTTCACGGCCGCGCACCACGACCCTTACGCAGGCGTGCGTTTCTCCGACCGACCCGTGGAAATCCGAGAAGAAGACGGCTCAGTTGTTTTTTCAGGCGTTGTGAAGGTGCCCGAACACTGGTCGCAAACCGCGTGTGATTTGCTGGCCTCCAAGTACCTTTGGCGCGGCAGCAAGGAAGTCGGGCCTGAGCGTGAGGCCCGCCAAGCGTTTGATCGCATGACGCGCGCTTGGGCCTACTGGGGCGATCAGCTGGGGCTTTTTGATTCCCCCGAAGAAATGCAGGCCTATACCGACGAGATGCGCTACCAGTTGGTGCACCAGTTTGGTTCTCCGAATAGCCCGCAGTGGTTTAACACTGGCTTGCACGCCGCCTACGGTGTGGAAGGCCCGGCTCAGGGCCATTTTCACGTCGATATCAAGAGCGGTCAGGTGCGGGCTTCCACCAACTCATTGGAACACCCGCAGGCCCATGCTTGTTTCATCCAGAGCGTAAAAGACAATTTGGTGAACGAGGGCGGGATCATGGATCTCTGGGCCCGCGAAGCTAGGTTGTTCAAATTTGGATCCGGGTCCGGTACGAATTTCTCGTCGCTACGCGGAGAGGGGGAGCCGTTGGCGGGCGGCGGGGTCTCCAGTGGCCTGCTTTCCTTTTTGCGCATTGGCGACGTGGCTGCTGGTGCCATTCGCAGCGGTGGGACCACGCGGCGTGCCGCTAAGATGGTGGTGGTGGATGCCGACCACCCCGATATTTTGGCGTTTGTGGAGTGGAAGGCTAAGGAAGAGCGCAAAGTCTCGGCGTTAATCGCCGGTAGCCGAGTGCACCGGGTCCATTTGCAGAGCGTCTGGAAGGCGTGCTTCGTCTCCGGAAAGTTTTCCCGCACCGAGAATGCCGAACTGACGCAAGCGGTGAGCGCCGCGCGAGCTGTGGGGATTCCGGACACTTATATTCAGGCGACGATCGATTGCGCGTCTCGCGGGGAAGCCGGTCCCGAATTTCCGTTGCTAGATACCGACTGGCGGCACGAAGCCTATCAGAGCGTGAGCGGCCAGAATTCGAACAATTCCATTCGTGTGCCTCAAGCTTTTTTGCAAGCCGTACAAGCTAATCGGCTTTGGCCTTTGCGCCGGCGATCGGACGCACAAATTGCGAGAGAGATCCCGGCGCGCCAACTCTGGGATCAGATTGCGCGAAGTGCTTGGGAATGCGCGGATCCTGGGTTGCAGTTCGAAACCACCATCAGTGACTGGCATACTTGTTCGGTGGATGGCCCCATCCGCGCCTCCAATCCCTGTTCGGAATATCTTTTTATCGACGATACGGGCTGTAATCTCGCTTCGTTAAACCTACTTAAGTTTTACGACCCCGTTACCGGACTTTTCAACGCTGTCGCTTTTGCTCATGCGGTTAGGCTGTGGACGATCACCTTAGAGATCACGGTCGCGATGGC
>CAZBJE010000047.1:0-1197 GCA_964492125.1 uncultured Pseudobdellovibrionaceae bacterium
CAGTAAGCTTTACGGCCATGAGAAGGGTTATTTCACTGGCGCCTTTGAACGCAAGATCGGCCGCTTCGAGCAGGCCGACGGCGGTACCTTGTTTCTCGACGAAGTGGGTGACATGGGTCTCAAAATGCAGAGCAAGGTGCTTCGGGTTCTGCAAGAAAGCGTGATTCAGCGGGTCGGTGGTGACACCCCGATTGAGTTGGATATCCGCGTCATCGCCGCCACCAACAAAGATTTGATGAAGAGCATCGAGAAGGGCGAGTTCCGTGAGGACCTCTTCTAACGCCTGAACGTCATCCCCATTCGCGTGCCCCCGCTGCGGGAGCGGGCCGACGACATCCCGCTTCTAGTGGAGCATTTCATTCACCGCTATTCCGGGGGCCGTTTGCGGCGCATCACGCCGGCCACGATGAAAGCGTTGAAAAGCTACCCATGGCCGGGCAATGTTCGTGAATTGAAGAACTGGGTCGAGCGGGCCTGCATCCTTTCCCCGTCCGAAACGATCGAAAATATCGAATTCGAAGGGCCGGCCACGTCGTTTGACGAAGAAACCAACGAAGAAACGTTGCGCAGTGCTCGGGCCGCGTTCGAGAAGCAGTTCATTGAGCGAATGTTGGGCGAGAACGGCGGCAATATTTCCAAGACCGCGCAGCGGATTGGTTTAGAGCGAAGCCATTTACACAAGAAGATGAAAGCCTATGGAATCGAATCAGCCGGTGCATAACCCAAGTGCGATTTTTCGTCGCAAAACCCGCGAAATCCAGGTGGGGAATTTAAAGCTGGGCGGCGACAACCCGATTCGGGTTCAGTCCATGACTACCCCCAAAACCGAAGACGTCGATGCGGTGGTGGATCAAGTCGACAAATTAGTGGCCGCCGGCTGCGAAATTATCCGCATCACGGTGAATAACATCGGTGCCGCAAACGCTTTGCCCAAGATTCTGGAACGGGTGAAAATCCCCGTGATTGCAGATGTGCATTTCGACTACAAAATGGCTTTGGAAGCGCTGAAATACGACGGTATCTCCTGTGTGCGTATCAACCCGGGTAACATCGGACCCGAATGGAAAACTCTGGAAGTGGTGAAGGCTGCACGCGACGCCGGCAAAGCCATTCGCATCGGGGTCAACGCGGGCTCGCTGGAAAAGCCGTTGCTAAAAAAAAACGGCCATCCCACTCCGGAAGCTTTGGTGGAAAGCG
>CAZBJE010000047.1:1207-13036 GCA_964492125.1 uncultured Pseudobdellovibrionaceae bacterium
GCGCATTGGCTAGTATCGCGCTTTTTGAAAAGCAGGATTTTTATAATTTCAAAGTTTCCATCAAATCCTCCGACGTCTTGTCGAACTACCGCGCCTACACGTTACTTTCCATGGCCACCGAGGCGCCTTTGCATTTGGGCGTCACCGAAGCGGGTACCAAGAACTACGGCGCAGTGAAGTCTTCCGTCGGCATTGGCAGCTTGTTGCTGGCCGGTATCGGCGACACCATCCGAGTTTCGCTGAGCACCGACCCAGTGGAAGAAGTAAAAACCGGTGTCTATATTTTGAAGTCGTTGGGTTTAAAGAACGACGCCCCCGAAATCATCTCCTGCCCCAGCTGCGGGCGTGCGGATATCGACGTCTATGCTTTGGCGGAAGAAGTGGAACGCCGCGCGCTGGGCCTGAAGAAGAACATCAAGATCGCGGTGATGGGCTGCGTGGTGAACGGACCGGGCGAATCGATGGAAGCCGACATCGGCATCGCGGGCGGCAAAGGCGAAGGCCTCGTCTATAAAAAAGGCAAACCCATCGGCAAGGTCCCCGAAAAAGACATGCTCGCTTTCTTGATGGCCGAAATCGAAAAGATGTAGCCCCTTCTTGCACGCGGGGCTAATCTGTTTGCATGCGTTATGGAATCCTCGGAGCTACGGGTCTAACCGGCAAAGAAATCCTCAAGCGCCTCAAAGGCAAAGACGTCTCGGTTTATGTCCGCAGCCCGGCTAAGTTGCCCACCGACCACGGGGCGCAAATCACCCAAGCTTCCTTGGCCGATTCCGCCAAACTGACTAAATGGGCGAGCGAACAAGATGTCGTCTTCCTCGCTCTGGGCCATACGCTGAATTTCTCGATGATCAAAGCCAATCTGGGCCTCGGCAAATTCGATCAGGACTTTTTCTTAAGTAAAACGATGGCGGCGGTGATTGCGGGTAAGCCCAAGCGGATCATCGATCTCGGCGCATACGGCACCGCCGAAACCCGCGGCGACTTGCCGTGGATCTTCGGCAAAGTTTTTCTGCCTTTGCTGATTGAACGTTCTTTCGCGGATCACGAGGAAGTAGAAAAGCTGCTGAAACAATCGTCGGTAGAATGGGTAGTGGCGCGTCCCGGCCGACTCACCAACGACCCCGCCAAGGGTGTCTACCGCACGCTGGAACGTTTCCCCAAAGGTACCAACCTCATTATTTCCCGAGCGGATGTCGCCGATTTCATGGTGCGTGCCGCCTCCGGCACCGACTTCCTGCGTAAGAGAGTCGGCCTGTCTTACTGACGAAATGCCTGGTAACATTGTTGAATATGGGAAAATTGGGGATGAGGTCCGTAGGGCTTTTTCTTTTTCTCGTTTGTGCTGTTCCGAGGCAAGCGGAAAAGAAAGTGTCGGTCGACTTGGAGCATGAAGAGACCTTTATCGACATGTCCGACGCGCTGCGAAGCAAGCAGTATGTCCACCGCGCCATTCTTAATTCATTGGTGAAAGACACCAACCGCTTTGCTACCGACCGGTTCTTTCTCAGCCACATGATGGGTTTTAACCAAATCTACCAGCGCGGCACCGGGCTTTCCGATTACGCCAAATTCTCCAGCGGTTTGATGGGCGTTTCGTTGGGCTATATCACGAGCGGCGGACACGGGATCGAAGCGGGGTTCGAGCTTTCGGCGGTTTCCAATCTTTTCGTGGGCTATAAGTACTTTTTGCGCCCCAAAAACCTCTCCGTTTGGACCGTATTTGGCGCGGGCGTGGGCATGGAAATGAAGAGCATGAGCGCCAATGACGGCCCCCCCGAAGCCGCCAGCTACAGTGGTCCTGGTAGCATGGGCTTTGGCAGCTTGGGCTTTCTCGTTCCCACCATCGACGTAGGGTTCAAAGGCGAAATTCGCCTGAATTTCTACGGATTCGACCGGGTAGTTTTCACCTCCGGCGTCGGCATCATTCTCTTTTTATAAGCGGGTATGTCTAGAAGTGGATTTGGACGCCGGGCATGACGGTCCAAACGAACTGATTGAAGCCCAGGGAGACAAACGCCTGGCCTTCCAGTTTGAGATACACTTCCCCGATGGGGAAGAGCAGCGCCGCGCTGGGCACGATGTAGTACGAAAACCTACCTAAACCGATCGTTTGGTCCGCATTCCAGGCTTTATCTCGGTTCAGCATGCCGCCACCCAAGCCGACGTTGATGCGGAACGGGGAATCGCGGTTCACAAAAGTATAGCGCAAGCTGCCCACGAACGCGTTGTAGGAGAATGCTGCCCATTCCGCCTCGAAGTAGAGCTTGCCGGTAATGCGATAGCCGCCTTGCACCGCGATCAAGTTCGAATTCCAAAGCTGGCCGCTCTTGGCCAAGCTGATGCCGGCGCCTAACGAGAAGTTCAGATAGAAGCGGCTAGTAAACTCGCGGTTCACCAGGTTCAGCGAGTCTTCACTGGCGACCCATTGCGGGATCTCGGCCTGCAAAACCGGTAGGCTTTCTTCCCGAGGCAATTCGAAGAATTGTTCGTTCAAATAGCGGAACAAAATGCGCTTAATCAATAGGCGGGTCATTTCTTGCGCGACCGTCTCTGTGGGTGAACCACGCAAGTTTGGCGGAATCTCTTCGCTGTGCGCGTACAAGTTGTACGGAGTGCGGCGGTCAAACAAGAACAAGTCCAATGTCGTTTCGCGCACCAACGGGGTGATCAAGATATCCACGTTGTAACGGGCCATCGCCAAACGAATGTCTTCCATCGTCAGCGCGGAAAGCGCGTACGCTTCGTTGCGCACATCGAGTTTGCCGTAGCTTTGCAGAGCGGCGGCCAACATTTTCGAAATATTGATCCCCAGCGCGGTTTGCGGGGTTTCGATTGCGGCAAATACGACGATAGAAGCGGGAGTTCCATCCCGCTTGGTCAATTTTTCGATCAGCTGATCGCGTGCCGATTTGGGAGCGCCCGCAGGAGCGGCAGTTGCGGCAGCGGGTTGTGCGGCGGCAGCTTGTTGGGCTTGTGCTTGGGCCGCGGCATACTGCGCTTGGGCTTGAGCTTGTGCGGCGGCTTGCGCTTGGGCATACGCTTGCGCGTCCGCTGCTTGTTGAGCAGCTTGCGCTTGGGCGGCGGCGCCGGCTGCCGTTAGCGCGGGATCTTCCGCGCGTACGACCACCGCAACGAGAGCGGCGAGGCACCAAAATTTAAACTGTTTGATCAACTATCAGCTTCCTTGTCCGGATTAGCGGACATGTTTCTTCAGATGACTCATCGGACGTAGAACCGCGAAACAAGAGGCGAAATTGCTGTTTTTTTTCATATTTTTCCGACGCTTAGCGGCATTGAGTTGGTTGATCGGTTTGAAATAAAACTCGCGGCTCAGACAGCAGTTGGGCTATGAGTTCTTAGTGTTTGAAATCACCGGCATTCACGCCGCGTCATTGCGGTACTCCGAGCACGATGCATTGGGGTTTGAGAGAGAGTTGGGAGCCCGGTGTGCGGTCCCTGCGGAAGTCGTGAATGCGAACCAGAATCGCCGTGCGGAATGGTTTGCGGCGCGCGTGCTACTTACACGTCTTATTGATCATCTCAACCTTAACGTTTTTTTGCAAATGAACTCGGCTTTTGGCTACCCGGAATTGTATTTTTTATCCGATCAGAGCCCCGCGTCATTCGTCGTGAGTTGGAGCCATACCGGCGACACTTTGGTTCTGTTAGGAAGCACTGCGTCAGTTGGTGTGGACATTGAGCGTTTCGATCGAAATGTAGACAAGGTCTTGGATCGGGTTTGCGCGCCCGGCGAATGGGAACGATTCGCTGCGTCGCCGCCCTGGGTGGATGGACGCGCTGTGTCACCCGGGGTTGCGCTGTGGTGCGCTAAGGAAGCGGTCGCCAAAGCCTGTGGTTTGGGAATGCGTTGGGGTCTGAAGAACTTTGAAATGCTGCCGCGCGACGGAGAGCTTTGGCCGGTGCGCATCCACAAACCAGGTCCGCGCGTCTTGCAGGATCCCGCGGTTCGGTTTGAATCCCGAGAAGGGTGCCTAATGGCCCTCTGCAGCGAACGAGCTCAGCTGTTACAGCCTTTGAGCTGGTCCTAGCCCTACCGCCCCCGCCGTGTTATCCATTGGCAAACCTCGCCTTCCAGGAGAATCGATAGGCAATGAGTAGACAGATTTTGGTGAACGCCAGCCACTACGAAACCCGGGTGGCTACCCTTGAAGACGGAGAAATCCGTCAGCTGCACATCGAACGCGAAGAAGATCGCAACGTCGTCGGCAATATTTACAAAGGAGTCGTAAAACGCGTACTCCCCGGCATGCAAGCCGCCTTTCTTGAATTAGGTTTGGAACGTACCGCCTTTCTTTACGTCGATGACATTATCGACGAACCCTTCGGCACCGACTTTGAAGTAATGGAAGACGAAGGCGACGCCGGCGCGGATGAATCCACCGCCGACGACGATGGCGCGTACGAACCCGAAACCTACCAAGATCGTGGACCCGATAAACCGCGCGACAACAACCGCGGCGGACGGGGTCGCGGCGGTGGCGGCGGAAAACAAGATGCCCGTGGCCCCGTCGATGATCGCCCGCGTGACAACCGCGGCGGTCGTGGAGAAGTAAACCGTCACCCCGACGATCGCCCGCGCAATCCCGATCGCGAACCGCGTGATCGCGACAACCGCGACGCACGGGGACCCCGTGAACCGGAAGGCCGTGGCCCACGTGATCCAGAAGCGCGAGGCCCTCGCGATCTCGACGTCCGTGGCCCGCGCGAGCCGCAAGGTCGCGGACCTCGCGAACCTGGCCCTCGCGATGTGGAAGCTCGCGGACCGCGCGATAGCCGCGATCGTGATTTGCCGCCTGCGCGCGGTGGGCGCGATAACTCTCGTCTGCCCGACGATAGAGGCGAACGTGATTTGCGCGATGTGCCTCTTTCGCGCGATCTAGAAGCGCATCCCGATGATCGCGATTACCGCGACGAACCAGATTACGAAGACGATCGCTATGAAGACGATCTCGACGCGCCGGTGGATGATCGCCCGCTCGATGATCGGGATATCGACGATCGCGACGACTACCCTGAGGATCGCGATGGCGAGCCGCTCGATGGCGACCGCGCTTACCACGAAGACGATCGCCCTGTAGGCGATCGCGGTCCCGCCGACGATCGTGGCCCTGCAGAGGATCGAGGCCCAGCGCCTCGTCGTGATTCCGGACCGCGCCCGCAACGCGGCCAACGCAATAACAACAACCGCAACCGTGGTCGTTCCGGCTCGCGCGGTGGCCGCAACAACCGTCCCGGCCAACGCCGTGGCCGTTTTTCCCATCGCCGTCCTCGCGGCAGCGCCAAGATCGAAGACCTGCTGAAGGAAGGCCAAGAAATTCTCGTTCAGGTGGCTAAGGCGCCGATTGGCACTAAGGGTGCGCGGCTTACCACGCACATCAGCTTACCGGGTCGTAACCTTGTCTTGATGCCGACGGTAAAGCACTTAGGTATCAGTCGCCGCATCGGTAGCGAGCGAGAACGCCGCCGTCTGCGTGATATTTTCACCAAGAAGATCCGGCCAAAAGATGTTGGCTTTATTATCCGCACGGTTGCCGAGGGGAAGAGTTACCGCGACATCCGCGCCGATGCTGATTACCTGATCAAGCTTTGGGATCAGATTAACCACGACTCGAAAAAGAAGCGCGCTCCCTCGCTTATCCACGAAGATCTTTCGTTGGGCATGCGAGCGGTGCGGGATTTTTTCACCGAAGATGTCGACTCGTTCATCATCGACAACTCCGAAGAATATGAAAACGTCCTCGATTTCGTCGGGCAGTTCATGCCGAAGTTGGAAAGCCGAGTAAAGCTCTTCAAAGGGCCGTCTCAGCTTTTTGAGCACTACGGCATCGAAGCGGAAATTTCACGCGCGTTGGGAAAAAAGGTTTGGTTGAAATCAGGTGGTTACCTGCTCATCGATCAATCCGAAGCGCTCACGGCTATCGACGTAAATACCGGCCGTTATGTGGGGTCGAAGAGTTTGGAAGAAACCATTCTCAAGACCAACCTCGAAGCGGTTAAGGAAGTTGCTTACCAGCTCCGAATCCGGAATGTGGGTGGGATTATCATTATCGATTTGATCGATATGGAGAATCTCGACAACCGCGAAAAAGTTTACCAAGCGCTGTCCGAGGCCTTGGGAGAAGATCGCGCGAAAACCAACATTCTCAAGATTTCCGAGCTGGGTCTGGTCGAGATGACCCGGAAGCGGACGCACGAAGATTTGGTGCGCTATCTAACCGAGCCCTGTTCGCATTGCGACGGGCGTGGGTACCACAAGAGTCGTCGTACGGTCTGCTTTGAGATCTTCCGCGAAATCGAAAAAGAAGGCCTGTCGAACAACCGCAACATCATGGTCTTCGCTCACGGCAACGTGGTTACGCGCATGACTGTGGAAGAAAAAGAGCATTTAAAACTGCTCGAGAAGCGGTTCGACAAAAACATCGTCGTCCAAGTCGATCCTAAGTTCGACATGGAACAGTACGAAGTTTACGGCCGCGCTTAAAGCGATTCGGCTATTCAAAAAGTCTTAGGCCCGGTGCTTCGGTACCGGGCCTTTTTTTAGGGCAGGCCCGCCAAGTACTTTGGCGTGGGGTACTGTTCGATCGCAGTTGCGTCGCTGAAAGTAAATTTCGGGCACGCGGTCAGTTTGAGCGATGGGTTGGCCTTCTTTGCTTCGCGCGCTGCCGACACCCACAACTGAGCGAGAAATGCCGACGAGTGGCCCATTCGCTCGGTCGCTAAGTCCAAAACAGTTTGCACAGGGAGAGCTTTGGTCGGGTCTTGGTAGTCTAAGGCAAGGAAAGTGCGCACTGCCGCAATCGGTGTGGAAGGTGGCCGTGAGTGGAGGGAAGACTTGGCTGCTTCTGGATTCACGCGAGTGGCGATGGCCGCCGGATCTTCGTCCGGGTACCCACCCAAACTTCCAGACCGCGCGTAGCTAAAGGCCGCCAATAAGGGTGTTATCGATGTATAGCCCGTGGAAATAAGTTGGAACGTTCTGGGTAAGACGGTGGAACGGTCTACTGCAAACGCGGTCTTCTGCGCCCTGGCGGCAGTCCCCACGGCTGTTTGGGTGGCTTTAAAGTGGCTCCAAAGCTTGGTCGTGCGATCCATTGTGGCGCCGGATTTTTTCGCCACTTCCTCTAAGATGGCTGATTCGAAGGTGTGGTGAATACCACCTGCCGTCGGGTCATAGTACTGTCCGTCGAAATTGAGGCTGGCGTGAAACGGTTGAGACATGTCGCCGACGTAGTGGCCCATCGCACCTAGGTAGAAGAAACCGCGCTCGAGGTTTCCCTTCTTCAATTCGGCGACGCCAAGATCGTAGAGCTGCAAAATGCGCCAAGGCGCCGTTCCATGGTCAGCGACTTCCCAGTTTGCGGCACGGCTTGGATCGTTCAGTGATTTTGCTGGGTCAATTTTTTGCACAGTCTTCAAATTGGCCATCAGCGCTTGACGGTACTCGTCGACAACATCGGCATAAACCGGATCGGAGGGAAGTGCTGCAACGGTGGCCTGCGAGACTTTTTCAGGTGCAATAAAGGCGTCGGCTTCGAAGTAGTGCAGTGGGTGTTCGTATTTGTCGTTGCGCTTTTTTTTGGCTAAAAGCGCCGGGTCGGTGGGCGGGGTTCCCAACATCTTCCATTCGAAGTCGGGTGTGATAGCGAGTCGAACCATCATGGCCCGACTTTGGTTCATACAGATGCCAAGGTTTGTGCGCTTGATTAATTCAATCGCGCCCGCGTTGATTTGCTGGTGTCCGTAACTTCCCCAGCCAAAGGCCGACTGCAGACTCACTGTAACCAACGCACAGAAAACGCCAAAACCCAACGAGCGACCCAATGCCATGCTGCAACCCCCAAGCCGAAGTTACACTGGGGATCCATTGAGCTCAATTGGCGCTGGGCAAAGTCTTAACGACTCAAATCACCGACTAAACAGGAGTGGGGTAGTCGCCCGAGAAGCACGCGTTGCAGAAGCCCTCGCCCGCGCGCTTGACCGTCACCTTATCCAGACCTTCTTGGCTGATGTAGCCGAGCGAGTCGGCCCCGATGTGGCGGCTGATTTCTTCTACCGTGAATCGCGATGCCAACAACTCAGCTCGGGTGGGCGTGTCGATGCCGTAGAAGCAAGAGTAGGCAGTTGGGGGTGCGGAAATACGGACATGCACCTTGCGAGCACCTGCATCGCGCAAATGCTGGATCAGCTTTCGCGAGGTGGTGCCGCGGACCAAACTATCGTCGACAATCACCACATCTTTGCCTTCCACGCAGCTGCGCACGGGGCTCAGTTTCAACTTCACGCCGAAATCGCGGATGGATTGTTGCGGTTCGATAAAGGTGCGGCCTACGTAGTGACTGCGGATGATGCCCATGTCGAAGGGAATGCCCGCCTGTTCGGCAAAGCCGATCGCGGCTGGTACGCCGGAATCCGGCACGGGAATGACGACATCTGCGCCGATAGCCGGCTGTTCCAGCGCTAATTGGCGACCGAGCGATTTACGCATTTCGTGCACCCGTTCGCCGTAGAGCAAGCTGTCGGGGCGCGCGAAATAAATGTATTCAAAAACGCAGCGTTTAAGCGGTGTCTTTGCAAACGGGCTAACCGAGCGAAAGGCCGCCGGATTGGTGAGAGGCACCACGATCATCTCGCCAGGTTGCACTTCTCGGATGTACTGAGCACCAATCAGATCGAATGCGCAGGTCTCGCTCGCAAATACGGGCATGCCGCGCAAACTGCCCATCACCAGCGGACGCCAGCCGTAGGGATCGCGGATGGCGATCATCTTGTCGTGGTTCATCACCAAAAGCGAGTAAGCGCCCTCAACCTGCTTCAACGCGTGCACTAGCGCTTTTTCGGGATCCTTTTCGCGGCTGCGGGCGAGCAAATGGAGAATCACTTCGGTGTCGCTGGTGGATTGGAAAATGGCGCCTTCTTTTTCCAGCTCCGCCGACAAGGCGGCGGCGTTCACCAAGTTGCCATTGTGAGCGATAGACAGCCAACCGAGAGAGCCTTTGCTCAAAAGCGGCTGCAGAGAGGCGACGTTGTTGCCGCCGGCAGTGGAATAGCGATTATGTCCAATGGCGGCATGGCCTTTAAGTTTCGCCAGGCTTCCGCGAGAAAATGCGTCGGATACCAAACCCTGACGCCGGTGTACAAATACGCTTTCGCCGTCGGTAGAAACAATTCCCGAACCTTCTTGTCCGCGGTGCTGCAACGAGTGCAGCCCGAGGTAGGTAAGGTTAGCGGCTTCGCTATCGCCGGTTATTCCAAATATTGCGCACATTTATTTCCCAAACAAAGTGTCCCAGCGTTCCGTCCAGGCTTTCCGGATGGGGGCTAGCGCACTTTGGTAAACAGCCGCGCCGCCTTGGCGCAACCGGATTTCGCCGCTGTCGTTTGTGTGGCCAATCATCGTAAACGGCACGCCCAGCTGACCGGCCAGCATTTCAACTTGCACTCTCTCGTTCGGCGGATAGGCCACCAAAATTCGCGGGAGCGATTCGCCGAAGAGGAACCGATCGAAATCGGCGCCCGGAGGCGACACTAATTCGAAACCCATCGGCTGCACCTTGGCGCGAAAGGCCATTTCCAAGCCGGCTACTAAAAGGCCGCCGTCGGAAATGTCGTGCAATGCCAAATCCATGCGGTCTTTGCGCAGTCGGCCACAGAGCCGCACCATACGTTCAACCATGGAGAGATCGGTTTCCTCCGGCTCGCCGCATTCGCGTTTGAAGATGCGCGAGGAAAGCACGCTGCCGCCTAGGCCACCTTCCGTCGGTCCTAAAATTCCAATTTCGAGTTCGGTGCTGAAGAACGAAGAGCTGGGGGCGGTTTGATTGCCTTCCATCATCCCGACCATGCCCACAACCGGAGTCGGATAAATCGGATTGCCGTCGGTTTGGTTGTAGAAGCTCACGTTACCCGAGACCACTGGAATGCGCAGAGCATTGCACGCTTCGCTGATTCCCTCGACGCACTCTTCGAACTGCCACATGACTTCGGGATTTTCAGGGCTGCCGAAGTTCAAGCAATCGGTGATACCGATGGGTTCCGCACCCGTGGTGGCAAGATTCAATGCGCTTTCTGCCACTGCCCGACGTCCACCTTCGCGTGGGGACAACCAGCAAACCCGCGGGTTGCAATCGGCTTTCAGGGACAGGCGCAATTTCTTGTCCGGTACTTCGCGTAGGCGAATTACCGCGGCGTCGTCAAACGTCCCGCCTTCGGTGCGGTTGCCGACCATCGAGTCGTACTGCGAAACAAGTTTGGAGCAGTCGGCGAAGTTAAAATCTCCCAGCACCGCCGTGATTTTGTCGGTGAGGTTGGTCGACATCAGGCGATTGCGATCCAAGAACCAGCGCTGGCGAATATCCGCCGGCGGGCCCACCGGGCGATCGGCCATGAGCGGATCCGTTACCAGGTCCACCGGTAGGTCAACTACCACTCGGCCCAAGTGAGTCATTTTTACGTTGTGGCCTTCGACCACATGGCCGATGACATCGGAGTGCAAATCCCATTTTTTGAAAATGGCCATCAGTTTGTCGACGTTCTCAGGCAATGCCACCAGAAGCATCCGCTCTTGCGATTCGGAGAGCAGTAACTCGTACGCCGACATATTCGGCTCACGGGTGGGTACTTTGCCGAGATCCACTTCCAAGCCGGTGCCGGCGCGGTAAGCCATCTCAAACGAGGAGCTCGTCAAACCCGCCGCACCCATGTCTTGGATACCGACGATTAAACCGGCCTTCATGGCTTCGAGGGTGGCTTCCAACAAAAGTTTTTCAGTGAAGGGGTCGCCCACTTGCACGGTGGGACGTTCCGGCTCGCTGTCGGTAGAAAAGCTGGCCGAGGACATGGTGGCCCCGTGCACGCCGTCGCGACCGGTTTTGGAGCCTACGTAAATCAGCGGGTTGCCGATTCCGGAAGCGTTCCCCAAGAAAACTTGGTCCTTGCGCAAAATGCCGAGCGTAAAAGCATTCACCAGCGGGTTGCGGGTGTAGCAAGGGTGGAAGAGTGTTTGCCCTGCCACGGTAGGCACACCCACACAATTGCCGTAGTGGCCCACGCCCTTAACCACACCGCGTACGATCGAAGGGGTGCGTTCCCACTCCGGGCTGCCGAAAAAGAGACAATCCATGTTGGCGATGGGGCGCGCGCCCATAGTGAACACATCGCGCAAAATTCCGCCAACGCCGGTAGTGGCGCCTTGGAAGGGTTCGATGAACGAAGGGTGGTTGTGGCTCTCCATTTTAAAAGCCACCGCCCAACCGTCTCCGATATCCAAAACGCCAGCGTTCTCGCCGGGGCCTTGGATGACGCGCTTACCGGTCGTGGGAAAGCGCTTTAAATATTTTTTGGAAGATTTGTAGCTGCAATGTTCGCTGAACATTGCCGAGAAAACGCCCAATTCAGCGAAAACCGGAGGACGTTCCAATTTGCGGCAAACGTGGTTGTACTCTTCCGTCGTTAAACCGATGCTGGTCGCCATTTTCAATGTGCTGACCGTCAAATCATCTATGCGCGCACTCATGCCGCTCCCGCCTTTAGCGAAGTGGTGATCGATTTCCAAAGTTTCATGCCGTGCTGGCTACGGAATTCTGTAGCCCGTTCCGGGTGGGGCATTAGGCCAAACACGTTGCCGCGTTCGTTGCAGATACCGGCGATATCGCCCACGCTGCCGTTCGGGTTTTGGCTGTAGGTGAAAAGCACTTGCTTGTTCGCTTGTAGCTTTGCCAAACCATCGGGGTCGGTCCAGTAGCGGCCATCGCCATGAGCGATAGGCCATTCTACTTGCTCGCCCACTTTCATTTCGCTGGTCCAGGG
>CAZBJE010000047.1:13136-28088 GCA_964492125.1 uncultured Pseudobdellovibrionaceae bacterium
CATGAGCGATAGGCCATTCTACTTGCTCGCCCACTTTCATTTCGCTGGTCCAGGGGGCGCGCACATTGGTGGTCTTCAACGCGACGTCTTTGCAAATAAACTTCTGCGACTCGTTGAAAGTGAGAGCACCCGGGAGCAGTCCCGATTCGCAAAGAATTTGGAAGCCATTGCAGATGCCCAATACCAAGCCGCCCCGCTCGGCGTATTCCTTTACGCTTTGCATGACCGGAGCCAGGGAAGCCACCGCCCCACAACGAAGGTAGTCACCGTAGGAAAAGCCACCCGGCAAGACTACCAATTGGTGTTCGCCAAACGACGGCCGTTCCTTATGCCAAACGCTGTTGGTTTCAAAGCCCGCGAATTTGGAGAGCGCGTAAACCGCGTCATCGTCGCAATTGGAGCCGGGAAAGGTTACGACCGCTGCTTTCATTCCTTGATCTCGTAGGTAAAGGATTCAATCACCGGATTGGCCAAAAGCTTTTCGCACATTTGCTGTACCGAAGACCGAGCTTCGGAAGCCGAGCTGTTAGCTATTTCGATATCGATTACTTTTCCGACACGCGCACCGCGTACAGACGAAAAACCCACTTGCCGAAGAGATTCCGCCAACGTGTTGCCCTGGGGATCAAAAACCGCTTCTTTGCAAAAAATGGTTACGCGCGCTTTCATTTGTTCTCCAAAATAGGTGCGAGCCGTTTTTGCACTTCGAGGTAGGCCTCTTGCACTCCGCCCAAATCTTGGCGGAAACGGTCTTTATCCTTTGATTCACCGGTAACTTTGTCCCAGAGACGGCAGCCATCGGGAGAAAACTCGTCGGCCAAAACGACTTTGTCGGTGCCGCATTCTTTGCCGAACTCCAACTTGAAGTCGATGAGCTCCAGGCCAGCCTGGTCAAAAACCTTCTTCAAAATTTCATTCACTTGGAAAGACAAGCGGGTGATGGTCTGGATCTGCTCCGGCGTGGCCCAACCAAAATGCAGAATGTGAGTTTCGCCGATCAGCGGATCGCCTAGCGAATCCGATTTATAGAAAAACTCCACCAAAGGAGTTTTGAAAGCAGCGCCTTTTTCTAGCCCAAGGCGCTTCAAGATGCTGCCCGTGGCGCGGTTGCGGATAACTACTTCTACCGGAATAATATCGACCCGCTTCACCAGCATTTCGCGATCGGAGAGCTTTTCCACGAAGTGGGTGGGGATGCCGTGCTTGGCCAGGTGTTTGAAAATCCAGGTGGAGACGGTGTTGTTCACCACTCCCTTGCCGTCGATATTGGCTTTTTTCAAAGCATTGAAGGCGGTGGCGTCATCTTTAAAGTACTGAATCAAAAACCGATCAGGCTGATCGGTCTCGAATAGGATTTTGGCTTTTCCTTCGCGCAGCTGTTGGCGTTTTTCCATATCCGTTAGCCCAGCACTTTCTTGTAGAGGTAATCCAAGTTTTGAAAGTAGGAGCGGGCGTCAAAAATTTCGTCCAAGGTCTTGGGCGGCAGCGCGCGGGATACCCTAGCATCTTCTTTGAGAAGCTTAATGAAAGGCACTCGGCGATCGATTGCTGCCAACGCGTGTTGCTGCACGATAGCGTAGGCTTCGTCGCGCGAAAGCCCTTTTTCAATAAGGGATAAAAGTACCCGTTGCGAGAAGACCACGCCCTGGAGCATTTCCAGGTTTTCTTTCATTCGCTCGGGGAAAATTTCCAGGTTTTGTAAAACACTGCCCAAGCGACCCAGCATGTAGTCGGCCAAGATATTTGCATCGGGTCCAATTACCCGCTCCACCGACGAGTGGCTGATGTCGCGTTCATGCCACAAAGCGACGTTTTCCATCGCCGGCAGCGCCATGCCACGCAGCAGGCGAGCTAGCCCGCAGAGGTTTTCGGAAGAAATCGGGTTGCGCTTATGCGGCATGGCCGAAGAACCTTTTTGGCCCTTGGAGAAACCTTCCCGGGCTTCGCCGACTTCGGTGCGCTGGAGATGGCGAATTTCTGTGCAGATCCACTCGATGGTGGAACCCAAGAGCGCCAGTGCGTTGAAGTACGAAGCAAAACGATCGCGGGAGATGACTTGCGTGGAGAGGGTATCCACCCGCAGGCCCAGCTTCTCGCAGACATGCATTTCCACTTCGGGCGGCATATGGGCATAATTGCCCACGGCGCCGGAGACCTTACCGACGCTGATTTCTTCCTTAGCAGCGACAATGCGCGCACGACTGCGGCGCAAAGCATCGTGCCAGAGCAACCACTTGGTGCCCATGGTGGTGGGCTCGGCGTGGATGCCGTGGGTGCGGCCAATCATGGGAATCATTTTTTCGTTCAGCGCGCGGGTCTTGGTGACGGCTAAGACGTTATCGAGTTCGGCCAACACCATCTCAGAAGACTTTTTCATCCGGTAGGCAAAGGCGGTGTCGACGACATCGCTGCTGGTAAGACCTAGATGAATGAAGCGGCCGGCTTCTCCCACCCGCTCTTGCACGACGGATACGAAAGCAGCGACATCGTGCTTTGTTTCTTCCTCGCGCTTGAGGATGTCTTCAAGTTTGAAGTCGGACTTTTCTTGGATGTCCTTGAGATCGGCCTCGGGAATTTTCCCGAGCTTAGCCCAGGCTTCGCAAGCGAGAATTTCGATATCCAACCAGGTGCGGAACTGGGCTTCTACAGACCAGATGGCCGCCATCTTAGGTCGAGAATATCTCTCGATCACGGAGTCGTCTCCAACTTCGCCCGTTTAGAAGCGTCGTAGAGGGTGCGGATTAGGATGCGACGACCCAGCTTTTCGATGTCGTCCATTTTCACCGGGAATTCGGCCGCGGTGAAATAACGGATGTAGCCGTCGCTATTTACGTACCATTGGCCCTTCACGCTATTGAGCGGCATGCGGATAGTGAGGTCACCGCGTACTCGGCCACTGAGTGCGGAATCGCTGACATCGGGGGCGCCCGGAACTTTCCAGGAACCTTTGAGTCGCGGGTCACCGGTAGTTTCAAAATCCATCCGGAATTCGCTTAAGCCGGCTGCGTTGGTTTTAGTTTCGTGAAACGACTTGAGGTAATAATAGAAAATAAACTGCGCGCCGAGTTTGGGGCCGAGCACCCAGAGATAAACGTTAATGGGTTTTTCGGGAGTCGCCGCCGGGAAGACATTATCCGCAGTGGGTGTCAGATCCTTGTTGTTGGCTACTTTGAAATTGAGGATGTTGGCAAAGCCGCCTTCGGCAGTCTTGGGGTACTTTTCCGTTTCGATTAACGACTGGCTTACTGTGTTGAAAATCTCTTTCAAGATTTTCGGATCTTTGGTGGGGATCTGGCACGAGCCGTTGGACACATACCACTTTTGCGTTTTCGTGGGGTCTTTGCGGCCATTGGGCAAAATGACGTCCGACTCTACTGGATCCAAAGGCCGGGTGGCGCATTCGCCGCACATTTCCATGCGGTCTAGCATGGTGTTGCGGGCCTTGGTGAGGTCGGGTTCCAGGGCGTCGATTTGATCGTTAATGGCGTCGAGATCCGTGCCCGTCTTTCCGGCACGCGACTTCTTCAAGTCGGCGATTTTGGTGAGAATCGCACCTTCGGCGGCCTTTTCCTTTTTTAGGTCATCAACGCAAGCGGCGTCACTGGCCCGCTTTTCGAAGAATTCACGCGCGGTTAGCCCGCCCGTGAGGATGGTGTCCTCACCAGGGGTAGGGATGGAAGGGGCTGGGCCCCGAACCGCGAAAAGGGATGCCGAAAACGCCAGGAACACAAAGGCCAAAGGAAATGCCATTGGACGCCTCACAGGGTATTTTTCTTAAAAACCGGAGACTATCCTTTATATACACTTGAGCGGGAATTCAAGACCCCCCACGGCTAAACCGGGGGTTAGTGCGTAGGCTGGGGCCCTGCCGTAGTGAGGAAGCTTTCCAGGGTGTCGAGGAAAGCGGTCAGTTCACCACTCTTTTCCCATTCCTGGAGCATCTTGGCGATGGCATTGATGCGGTCGTTTTTCACTAGCCCCATTAGCCGGAACACGGACCTAAGTGAGCCATCTGATTGGAAACGGCGCAATTCGGTCAGCCATTTACCCGGGGCCCCCTTGCCCAGCCGAGGACTGACTACCTTCCACAGGTCCCGGAAGGCTCCAGCCTGCACAAACCGGACTATCCAGTCTCGTTCGCCAAGGGTCAGTTTTTCTCGCACGCTAGAAAGGGAACCTCCCCGTGCGCCGTCGAGTAAGGCCTCGACTCCGTTTGGGCTAGCGTTGACGATTTCTTGGAAGAAGTCCCAGTGCAATTCGCTGCCTTTGACCCCATCGCGTAAACGAATGACATCATGAACAAAATCAGCAATAGGGCGGTACCTAGAAGGTTGGAGTTCAGAGGCCAGGCGCAACAAGCCGGCAGTATTGCCGGTAGAAAGCCAGGCGTGGGCGGTTGCATAACGGGGCTCCAGCAGCCCGGAAGCCCCTTTTTTCATCGAAAAAAGCCCAGAATCCGCAATGAAAAGCCAGCCATCGGTGAGTGCCTGCCACTCTCGCGGGCCGCTATCGCCCACGATTTCCAGATAGGCCTCGAACGCGGAAACCGAGTTCTTTCCCGATGTATCGAGATCTTTCAAAACCCCTATGGAATCGAGGATGCGTTTTACCCGTTCGACTGCGGCAGGTTTGCTTTCAAAAAGGTTTAAAAGGCTTTTGCGGGTGTCGTCGTTCCAGGCATCCACGTTGGCGCCGTCGAAGAGCATTCCCCGTACTTGCTTCCACGTTCCCAAATCCAAGGAAGAAAGCTTCCGGTGGGTACTCAGCAAAAGGTCGGGCGTTTCCAGGTTTTCAAGCAAGCTCTTTCCACCCGCCCCTCGGCGGGTGAGAGAGGCCATTACGGCCCGCACCACCGCGGAACCGTCGGCGTAGCCGCGAGTGGTGTCGATGGCTTCCATGGCTTTGCGTAAAGCTTCGCGGACGGTTACGTCGCGCATGGCGGGAATAACGTATCGGAACTTACCCAAGCCGGTGGCGGGGACGGCCGCCAAGGCGTCGGAAAAATCCGTTAGCCCGAAATCGGCCAGCTCGGTCAGGCGCGCGGCCGTGAAGGTCGGCAGCGGGTTCCCAATGGGATCGAGTTCCACCAAAGCCCAGTTGTAATCGGTGGTGGAAATTTTCGTGTCGAGCCATTTCTGTGTGAAACCGGGATCGGTCAGCGCGCCCAGGGCCGCTTTGTTTTCACTCACCGCATGGGTCATCCAATTGGAGAGGACAAAGCTGTTGAGAAAAAGAGGCAAATTATAGACGAGGTAATCGTCGGTGCCCAATTCATGCGCTGGGCCAATTAGGTTCTCGTGCGCGGTGCGGGTCGCCGTAAAAAATTGGAAATACGCGTTTTGGGATTCGACGGTGGTTTTTGCCGGAAGCGCCAACCAATCGGTTCGGCTCAAAGGCGGAGTGGGCGATTCCAGCTGGGCCACTAGCAAAGCGGTGGTGGTGTTGGGCAAAAAGGGAATGTAGGGCCCCAACCGTAGCTGAGTGGGTAGGTTTGGCTGGAGGATAGTGCCAAACTCGCGCAGCATGTCTGGGTTCTTTTCGACCTTTTCCTGGATCGCAGTGAATAGGCCATTGGAAGGGCCTTCCAAAGTTTTGACCAATTCCATCAAGGTATCGAACTGAGTGATGTCGCCGCCGGGCGTGCGCGGCTCGCGGATCATCTTGGAAATGCCCGCGCCCATCCCGTCAAAAGCGTGGCCGCCATGCCGACTATTTACTTGTCGTATCGACTGTAAAAGTCCCACTACGGGCCAAGAGTCGGAGAGCGAATCACAAAGTTTTACAAAACGGTTTTTCAACCCTGGAGTGGAGAGGAAGTTCGAGGCATCCCGAACCGATTGCATGGAGGCAACATCCATAGGCAGCGGCGGGGCGCATTCGGGATCTGGGGCATTCCACGCTTTTTGAAACTCTTGATGCAAATCATCTAGCGACTCGTCCAACGCTGGCGAGAGGAACCCGATGTCTCGCTCGACGATATCGACGAAACGTTTGGAGTGTAGAACCGTATCGATCAAGTCCGATAGTGCCCGGTTGTCGGCGTGGCGGGCAAACTCGCGGCTCGAATTGCGGGCGTTGGAAAACGCTCTCCGGCTGATCCGATCGTTGAGCACGGAAACCAAACCGTTGCTGTCCTGCGCCGGCTGGTAAATGTAGGTGGTGATGATCTTGCCGATAGAATTGAGTTCGGCATCGGAGCTGTCGCGCACCCAGGGCGCCAAGCCTTCCAGCTGCCCGTCTTCGTTAAGGGCATCAAAAATCTGGCGAATATCCTTGGAATCGATCACGTCGTCCAAGATCACACGTTCGGCCTTCTTCACGGGGTGACCCAGAAGATTAGGCGTCGGCGGCGGCTCGCCGCAAGAGAGCAACGTCGCAGCCGTTACGGCACATACTAAGGCATGGGAAAGGTTATTCACGGTTCCTTCGTTCTAGGGGACTCAGCCGCCAGAGTCAATTTGCGGGAGAGCTCGCCGGTTCTCGTAGTTTTTTAATCAACCGGGCACCTTCACGGTACCCAGCGGCAATCGCCGCCCGTTTGGCAGCGAAGTCTGTGGGTTCTCTTTTGAGCTCAATCCGGCCCGAAAGCGTGGCTTGCTTCATCGCTTCGTTGGTGGTTTTGCGCAATTGGGCCGCATACACCCTCCGAATGAGCTCTTCGTCTTTTTTCTGGGTAATGCTGTTGGCGTAATCCTCATACATGGAAACGGCGATTATGGAAGTGGCCCCCCGGCGCACGGCCTCGCGGACATCCAGGGCGACTACCCCATCGATCCAGGCAGTGCCTCGTTCGGCCGAAAATTTGCGGTACAGACCAGGAACCGAAACGGTTTTGAGCAAAGGCTCTTTCCACTCACCCGAACCAAAGACATCCGGCTCGCCCAGGTCGGTATTAGTGGCGGCAATGACCACCGGGACTCGGGTTTGATTGAGCAGGGTTTGGGGGAAAGAATTGAGAACAATGGGCGGAAGCCCTTCGCTTGGGTCGATATCCTTGTGGAAATCCACCGAGCCCATTTTGTCGAAATCTTTGCGTTCCAAACGGGTGGCGAACCATTCCAAGTCGTGGATGCTTTTCAGAAAACCGTTCGCCAAGGCGAAAAGCGTAGGCCAGCCGGTGGAGACGATTAAGTCGACCTCCACCCCTTCTTCGTAAAACTTTTTCAATAAACCGACGGTAGCGAAGCTCGCCACTCCCGCGCCGCCCAATACCAAGGTGACGTGTTGGGTGCCGCTTGGGGCTGGAACTCCTGGCGCGGGGGTGCCTTCTGGTTGGCCGGGGGCCGCAACCGGGATTGGCGTCCCGTCGGGGCGCACCGCTTTGGTGGCGCACGCCGGTACCAGCATAAACAAAGCAAGAAGTAGTGGGAGGCTACGCTTTTTCATAATGCAGAAGAATCTCCTGATTGCCGCTTTTCTTGCCGGTGACCGGCGAGTCGAGCGGAGCCTGTTTGCGCACAAATCGGTGCGCGGTCATGAAGACGTCGAACTCCGCCAATGCCTCGGTTACTGCTGCTTGGTTACGAACCAAGCCACCCTTGCCGACATTCTCAGGGCCCACTTCGAACTGGGGTTTGAAAAGCAGAACCCAGTCGGTGGCGCGGGGGCTAGTGAGCAGCACCGGCGGGATCAAAAGCTTCAGCGAGATGAAAGACGCATCCGCGCAGACAAACGTGATGTCAGCGGCGTCGGCGTGGGCGTCGGCCAGCGTGAGGGAATTCAAGTGGCGGGCGTTTACTTTTTCCAAGCAAGTAACCCGGGGGTCCACCCGTAATTTGTGGTCGAGCTGCCCATGGCCGCAATCCACTGCGAAAACCCGGCGTGCTCCCCGCTGCAAGAGGCAATCGGTGAAGGCGCCGGTCGCGGCGCCGACGTCTAAGCTTACGCGTTCGGGCACCTGGATCTGTAAGGTCTCCTAGGCGTGTTCGAGTTTAAAGCCGCCGCGGCTGACGAACTTTTGGGAACGGGCTCGCACTTCCAGGGGGGCGTCGATGGGTAGCCGCACTCCCGGTTTTTCCAAGCGGTTTGTGCCTTGCCAGACTTCGCCGGCCAGCACACAACGCTGGGCTTGCTCGCGGGTGAGGCATAGGCCCCGCTGCGCGAGCAGGATATCGAGCCGTTCTTTTTGGATCATAGGTGGGGGCACCTTACCTCAAAGCCGCGCTTTGTGGTAGCGTGGCCCCGATGGACGTTGTTCCCTTGGAACCCGCGCGCCGAGCGGCTCTCCGGCCCTGGCTGATCATACTGCTCACCGGTCCTTTGCTTACTGCTGGGCTCGGTTTGGTCGCCTACCGCTGGCAGTCGCAGCGGCAAGACTTTGCCCGGCTGGCCGACCAGTTTGTGCAGCGCCAGAACCGCGTGCTGGCCCACGATGCCATCCAGGTTTCTCGCACCTTCGCCTCTTTGCTTGCCCAAGGCGCCCGGGACGCACGCGCTCTTTCCTCTCTGCCTGTGGACGCGGTTCAGTACGAAAAATTTTTCACCGCCCTGCGGGGACCCGGTGCGTTCCCGGTTTACAACCGCATGGCGGTTTTGCGCCACGGCGACCTCTGGTGGTTCGAAGGCGGGAAGCCGGGGGTGTCACGCATGGCGCTTTCCAAATGCGAGCCGGTGAAGCTTTGTGATCGCCGCACTTTGGAACAGGCCCAGTCGCTGGCGGATGGAAAAGCCATGGTGGGCACCGGCTTGCGTTGGTACACCCCAGAAGGGTCGGATCCGGCCCTGCCCGACGAGGGGACTCTGAGCGTTGCGTACCGGACAGTTACAGGCATTTACTTACTGGGAATCGACTTCAAATCGTTTTTGCCCATCGTGCGCTTGCCGACTTTTCCGTACCAAGAGCGGGGCGACCTAATGCAGGATTACGAGGACGGCAGCTATATCTACCTCTTGGACGCCCAAGCTAATTTGTTGGCTCACCCACGTCGCTGGCATGTGATGGGCGTAGACCGCGCGACTGGCCTGGCAGTGGAGCCCATGCGTAACGACGACGACGCCGGCAAGCGGCCACTGAATTTTCGTGCTTACCGAGAAGGGCGCCTGCGCCCCTATTTTGACCGCTTGCTTGCCCACGCTTTCCAAGGCAGTGAAGTGGATGTGTTCCAAGCCGCCAATTTCAGCGGCCTGGTACGGGTGATTTCGGTGGCTCCGGTCACGCTCGATGCGTCTCTTTTTGAACAGAAAGGGCCTTTCGGGTATGTCGGAGTGGGGTGCGCGGTCGAGCACTTTCACGAACCGGAAGAGCGTTTGGTTCCGTATTATTGAGGGGTCCATGTTCGGCGTTTTGCTAATCGGTCTGAGCGCATGGTTGGTTGGGTGCGGTAAAGCGCCCGTCACCAATCCCGGGCCACGTGCCACTGTGATTGGCGTGGCGATGGTATCCCCCGCGCTTTCTGCCTCCCGATTAGTTTCCGCTGGTTGTGTGCAAATAGTTCGTTTCCCCGACAAAAAAGAAGTGGTCGAGTTCTCGTCGGTTTCTTGCCCGGTGCCGGCTTCCGGTATTTTGCCTGAGGCGACGGTGGTTTTTCGGGTGGATGTGGAACCCAAGGACGACCGCTTAGTTCTACGCCACCAGGGCGCTTCGGTGGGGCTGCTCAGCGATGCGACTCCCGCCGGGGCCGAAGGCGTGCCGGTTTGGTTGCTGGCGCACCTCTGCCAAATTTCGGATCCGACTGTCCACCCCGACCCGCTCTATTCCGAACTCTGTCGAGTCGACTTCGAAACCGATGGAGGCGAAAAACAGGGGCGTTACCGCTCGCTGCGGATCACGCCTTTGGAAGAATTGGCGGCGCTCAAGATCGCCGAAATGAACAACCTGCGTAATAAGCAAACGTATGTTCAGGGGCGACTGGCGGCCGTGGAGCGAGAGCAAGAAATGGCCCGCCGAGAAATGCTCAAAGCTCAAGCGGAGCGGTCAGAGGCGCTTGAGTCGCTGGCCGAAGCGCAACGCGGAGTGCGCGATTCGGTGGCGAATAACCTCACGGTGAACCGGCGCCTGGAACGCAAAGAATTGGAAGCCCAGTTAGAGTACGCCAAGAAAGATGCGCGCATTTCCGAACTCCGGATCAACGCTGCCAATCGCGCCAAGGACCGCGCCGCCGATTTGGCCAGCCGAGTGGAAAACTCCGATCGCGCGAAGCTCCGCGAAGACGCAATTCAGAAGAAACTCGACTACTATCGGCAACGCGGAGAAAGCGACGGAGAAGAAGCCAGGCAGGTGCAGGCATTTTTCGATCAGAACCGTGCGCTGATTTTATCCGACGAAGAACGGCGCAAATTGGAAGAACTTATTACCTTTGCCAACGCGGAGGCAGAAAAGATCAAAGACCTCACCGAGGAACGTCGTGCGGCTCAAGTACGGATCATCGAAAGGACCGACGATCTGGTGAAGCTCGACGGCCAGCCGCCTCCGACCAAAAATATCAACCCTATTGAAGACTAAGCGGATCGCGCGGGATCGCAGAAAGTGGCGAGGGCAAGCGTCGTTCGCCCGACGGCCCCAGGGCTTGCAGCCGCTCGATCACGCTGCGGGAAATGGAGGGGGCATCGAGTCCAACTAGTTTGCGTTGGTGTTGGGGAGACCCGTGGTCGATAAAAGCGTCGGGCAGTCCGAGTCGCAGCAATGGAGTAGTGATGCCCGTATCGACAAAAAGTTCCGCCACCGCCGAGCCGAATCCGCCGCAAAGACTGTTTTCTTCCAGCGTCACGACAAGACGCGATTGACCGGCCCAGCGCTGCAAGAGCCCCTGATCGAGTGGCTTTAGGAAGCGGGCGTTGATCACGGCGGTCTGCACGCCTTGGCTTTGGAGAAGCGCTTGCGCCTCTAGTGCAAACTGCACCGCCGAGCCGATGCCCACCAGAACGACGTCCGGTTGGCCGCTGTCGGCTTGAAGCAACTCGCCTTGCCCGATGGGAATGAGCCGATATTGTTCGTCCATCGGGACGCCCACCACTTCACCGCGCGGGTAGCGAAAGGCGATGGGACCGGAAATGTGCTGCACGGAAGTATAGATCATGTGCTGCAGTTCATTCTCGTCCTTGGGAGCCATCACGACTAAGTTCGGTACAGCCCGCAGATAGCTCAAATCAAAAGCGCCTTGGTGAGTTGCGCCATCAGCTCCCACTAGCCCAGCGCGGTCCATCGCGAAAATCACGGGCAGGTTTTGCAATGCGACGTCGTGAATAATTTGGTCGTAGGCCCGTTGCAGAAAGGTGGAGTAAATCGCCGAAACCGGACGAAAACCTTCCGTCGCCAGCCCCGCGCAAAAAAGAACGGCATGCCCCTCGGCAATGCCTACGTCGTAGCAACGACTGGGAAATTCTTTTTGGAAGCGGCTGAGGCCCGTGCCGCTGGGCATGGCCGCTGTGACCGCGACTACGCGGGGATCCAGCTTGGCTAAGCGGATCAAAGTGTCTGCGAAAACGTCTTGGTAATGCGGCTTTTTCTTTTCGGCCTTTTCCAGGCCTACGTCGATTTTGAAGGGAGAAACGCCGTGGTACGGAAGCGGCTGTTCCTCGGCGCGTTGGTACCCCTTACCCTTTACCGTCAGCGCATGCACCAGGTAGGGGCCTCCGTTAGGGCCTTCGTCGCGGATGAAGCGGAAAGTTTCGAGCAGCTGATCCGTGTCGTGGCCGTTAATGGGGCCAAAGTAGCGAAAGCCGAAGCACTCAAACAACATTCCCGGCGTAAAAAAGTTTTTTGCGCTGGTGCGCATTTTGGACGCCAACCCAGTGAGCGGCACTCCCAGGTCGGAGAGGGAAACCAAGAGCGAGCGCAGCTCTTTGCGGAAGCGGTTGTAGCCGGGGTGAGTGATCGTGTGATTCACGAAGCTGTTGATTGCGCCCACGTTGGGGTCGATCGACATATCGTTGTCGTTGAGCACCACGACGAGATTGCGCGCGGGAATATGGCCGGCGTTGTTTAAGCCTTCAAAAGCGAGGCCGCCGGTCATTGAACCATCGCCGATAATGGCAATCGCCAGGTGGGGCAAGCCGCTGTGCCGCATGCCTTCTGCGATACCGAGGGCAGCGGAAATGGAAGTGCTTGCGTGACCGGCTCCAAAGCAATCGTATTCACTTTCGGCTCGGCAAGTGAAACCGCTGATTCCGCCAGCCTGTCGGATGGTTTCGAGCTGGTCTCGGCGGCCAGTGAGGATTTTGTGAGGGTACGATTGGTGGCCGACGTCCCAAACCAGTTTGTCGTCGGGGGTATTGAAAACGGCGTGCAGGGCGACTGTCAGTTCGACGCTGCCCAGGTTGGAGGCCAGATGGCCGCCTTTGGCGGAAACGACCCGCAGGATTTCAGCGCGGACTTCAGCCGCTACATTGCTGAGCGCGGAATCGGAGAGCTTGCGCAAATCCGCGGGACTGTGAATGTCATCAAGAAGACCCATTTTCCGCCGTAGCGTACCCCACCCAATTGCGTCTAGCGCTTACGATCCCGAATAAACTCTGCAATGCCGATGAGCGGTTCCGCGCGTTCACCCTCGGGTGAAATTGCGGCGACCGCGGAATCGATCAAACGATTGAGCTTTTCGCGCATTTCAGTACGACCCATGACCTGGCCATAGCTAGGCTTGGGTTTCTTGCGCGGGCCGCGAGAATAGCGGATCGACGTTTCGGCATCTAAAATATCGTCAGAAATTTGGAAGGCCAGGCCCACCGCTTCACCGTATCGGCGCATGCGCTGCAGGCGAATTTCTTCCACGGGAGTGAGGCGGGTCGGCAAAAGCACCGAACCCAAAATCAAAGCGCCCGTTTTGTGAATGTGAATGAATTCCAGCTCCGGAAGGCTGTACGTGAGGTGCTCGGTGGTGACGTCCAAGACTTGGCCGCCAACCATGCCACGCACACCGGCGTACTGCACCATCAAATCAATCGCACCCAAAACTTGGGCGGGTTGGTAGCGCCCGTGCTGGGTGAGCATGAGCATCTGGCCAAAAGCTTCGGTCAGCAGGGCGTCGCCCGCCAAGACGGCAATCGCTTCACCGTGTTGCTTGTGGCTCGACGGCCGGCCGCGGCGGGTGTCGTCGTCGTCCAGGGCCGGTAAATCATCGTGAATGAGCGAGTAGGTGTGGATGTATTCCATCGCACAAGCTGCCGGAAGAACGCTCTCCGGAGTAAGGCCTAAGCACTCTGCGCTGGCCACAACCAGCAAGGGGCGTAGGCGTTTGCCGCCGCCTTCTAGGCTGTACTGCATGGCATTGAGCAAAGGCCCAAACCGGAGCGATACCGAGTGGCGAAAACGCGCCATGGTTTCGTCTAAATAGCGGTTGATTAAGCCAATGCGCTCTTCACTGTACGTTTCGAAACTCACCGTCGCTCCTGATAACACGTTTGCGGACCTATTCAGCAAAATCCTTTGTCTGGATTTCGCCGTTTTCGTCCTGGACCAATAGCTGAACCTTGCGCTCCACTTCGTCGAGTCTTTTTAAGCAATCGCGGGAAAGAGCGATGCCTCGCTCAAACGCCTTCAACTGGTTTTCGAGAGGGGCATCCCCCTGTTCCAATCCGCCGATGATTTTCTCCAGCTCTTCGAGGGAGCTTTCGAATGAGGGTTCCTTGGTCTTGTTAGCCACGGGCGCAGCCTAGAGCGTGCCGACGACAGAGTCAAACCGGCTGACCACGTTCATTGACAAGATTGCTACCCCGCCGTTAGCGTTCGGAGGGTAGGGGGGTAAATGCGTAAGTCTTCAAATATTTCGCGCCTTTTCGTGTTGGTTGGTCTTCTGGTGGCGGGTTGCACCAAAAGCGGCGGCAACGCCAACGAGATTCTCTTCGGTGAGTACGGTTCGATGACCGGTTCGGAGAGCTCGTTTGGGACCTCCACCCACCGGGGTGTGGAAATGGCTTTGGATGAAGCCAATGCCGCCGGCGGCTTTAACGGTAAGAAATTCCGTACGATTTCCTATGACGACCAAGGGAAATCCGAAGAAGCAGTCACGGCCATGACCAAGCTGATCACCCGGGACAAAGTCCTGTTGGTGATTGGGGAAGTGGCGAGCTCCCGTTCGATCGCGGCCGGTGCCATCGCTCAGCAATACAAGATCCCGATGATCAGCCCTGCCAGCACCAACCCCAAAGTAACTCAGTTGGGAAACTACATTTTTCGCGTCTGCTTTATCGACCCCTTCCAAGGGAAGGTCATGTCGCGCTTTGCCTTCGAAAACCTGAAAAAGAAAAAAGCGGCCATTTTGCGCGATATCCGCAGCGACTACAGCGTGGGTCTGGCTGACTACTTCATTAAGGACTTCAAAGCCCAAGGCGGCGAAATCGTTACCGACGTCGCTTACTCCAGCGGCGACATCGATTTTAAGTCCCAGCTCACCAATATTCGTTCAGCCAAACCGGACGTCGTTTTTGTGCCGGGCTACTACACTGAAGTGGGCCTGATTGCTCGCCAAGCCAAGGAACTCAGTTTGAATCTCCCGCTTTTGGGTGGCGATGGCTGGGACAGCGATAAGCTAACCGAAATCGGCGGCGACGCCATTGTGGGTCACTATTTCAGCAACCACTATTCGGCGGAAGACAAGCGCCCTGCGGTGGTGGAATTTATCGCCAAGTACCGCAAACGTTACAATGAAACACCGGACAGCATGGCCGTTTTAGCGTTCGATGCCACGCTCGTTGCGGTGGACGCGGTAAAGAAAGCCAAAGATCTCACCCCTGCCAGCGTCCGAGATGCTTTGGCCGCTACTAAAGGCGTCCCTGGCGTGACCGGCGAAATCACCCTCAACGAAAACCGCGATCCAGTTAAGCCGGCCGTTGTGATGAAAGTCGCCGGCAAACAACGGTACAGTTACGTCACCACGATCAATCCCTAAAGCAGTTGGCGGGTAGGTAGTTCTTGCAAGCGTTTCTTCAAAATCTGGTTAACGGGATGGCCCTGGGTGGCGTGTATGCGTTGGTGGCGCTCGGCTACACCATGGTCTACGGCATCTTGCAGTTCATCAA
>CAZBJE010000048.1:0-25608 GCA_964492125.1 uncultured Pseudobdellovibrionaceae bacterium
TTTGGTTTAGTCGAAAACTTACGTGCGGTGCACACCGGACCGTTAGAGATTCACCTGCTCGCACTCGGCGAGGGCGTGGCGGAACTAGCGCGCGCGCAGTACCCTGAATTGCCCCTGTCGATTTATTCTCTCGCCGATATTTGGAGTGAGTCGGAGTTGGACCACTTACGGCATCGCTCGGTGGGATCCCAAGCGTATACCTCTAAGCCGCGGGTGCTTTTGCACGCGCGCCGCCAATCCAACGCGGAAGCGGTATTTTTGCTCGATCTCGACATGTATTTCTTCCGCGATCCGGCCCACCTAAACCAAGCCTTTGGAGATGCGCACACCTTGCTTTTTCCCCAGTGGAGCGATCGTTTTACTTGGGCGCGGCTGCACGGGTGTGTGAACTCGGGCATGGTGGGAGCGCGCAAAGGCGCGGAGGCTTTGGTTTCGTGGTGGTCCCGCGCGTGTCTGATTCGCTGTGACATGAATGTCGAGCAGGGCTTTTTCGGTGACCAAGGATTTTTAGACCAAGCCCTGGTGCTTTTCCGTGGCGTGCAGATCTACCGCGACTGGGATGAAGACGTGGCGCCTTGGAACCGCGAAACGCTCGATGCCACTTGGGGCGAACAGGGCTTAGTCGTACAAGGTGGCAAGCCCGCGGGTAGCTTTCATGCCGCTGGTCCAGATGACGACGGACTTTTTGAGATCAAATACGCCTGGGATCAAATTGTGGCGGTTTTTTCCGTGCTCGCCGATCCGAACGAATGCCGGCCACTGTTCTTAAACACACTTGAGCAGCAACGGCCCCACTGGCCGGAACTGGATCGCGCGCTGCGGCTGCGCAGTCTCGTGCAAAACCGCCTCAAAATTCGCACAAGCCAAGTTACTCCGGACTGGGCGCTGGAGGTCACGCGCGGCGTGGGAGCCGCAGTCCTCTCCGTGCTGGATACAGCGCACGCGCGTTATGCACGCTGGCGGGGCCATGCTCCCGCCTTAGACGTCGATAACCAACGCTGGGTTTCCTTGCAGCGGTTAACGCTTTTCCGTCCCGAACAGTTGCTTACTTAATCGCCGAAAATGCGATAAAGTTAGCCCACATGCGCCTTTCGATCCGATACAAAATTCTCGCGGTCACGGGCCTTTTGCTGCTACTGGCCATTGGGTCTTACACTTGGCTAGCTTCCTTTATCTTTACCGAACAAAAAACCGCGCTGCTTTTCGATATCAACCATAGCATCGCAGTGAACTCGGCCGCCCAGATCCGTTCTTCACTCAATCAGGTTGCCGACCAGCTGAAGCTTTTCGCGGTCTCGCGCCTTTTGGCAGGCAAGAGCGAGTTCAATATTCCCGCGTCCACGCTCAAAGACAGCCATATTCTCGCCATGGGTTTTTACAAAAAAAACGGTGAGCGCTTCGAACCTCAGAGATTGCCCACTGATGTTCCGTCGATAGTTTTAGACGAGGCCCTGCTTACCCCCAAATTAGCGGCCGCTAGCCAAAGCGGAATGGAATTTTGGCGCGCCAAAACGCCGGAAGGCAGCAGCTTCTTCTACCTGGCGTCGCGCATCGAACTCACTCTCGGCGGCAAAACCGACACGTTCGTGACGTTGGCGGGGCTCGACGGCAAACCTTTTTTCGAAATGCTCCACGAAGCGAATTTGTTCGAGTCGTTTCTGATTAAGCCCAATGGCGAAGTATTGGCCCATCTGCAGGAACAAACCGAGCTCGCCCCCGATCCACAGCCTCAGCACCCGTTGCTAGAGGCGCAGAAGAAGCCGTCGGCTCTGAGCGGCGTGCAATCCTATGACTACCAAGGTTCGCGCCGCTACGGTGCTTTTGCCCCGGTGGGTTTGGCGGGCTTGTTTTACATCAGCCAAGCAGATGAATCCGAGGTTACCTCCGCACTCACAGTGCTTTTACAACGCTCCCTTCTTTTTGGAGTAATCGTATTGACGCTCACTTTCATTGCCAGCGTGCTGTTTTCCAAAACACTCACTCGCAATTTACAGTTTCTAGCCGGCGGCGCGATTGCAATCGGGGAGGGAAATTTAACCTCTCATATCGACGTCAAATCAGGCGATGAAGTAGAAACCCTAGCCCACTCTTTCAACCAGATGGTCGACGCCCTCAGAGTGTCGCGTGAAGCCATTGAAAAATACAACCGAGAACTAGAAGACAAAGTGGAACTGCGCACCGCCCAGTTGCGCGAAACCAACGCCGCGATCAAAGACATGCAGGAAAAACTGCTGCAAACGACCTCTCTTTCGGCCGTCGGTGAAGTGGCAGGGCAAACGGCGCACGAGCTCTTGAATCCGTTGACTGCGATCATTAGCCGCCTGGAGCGTTCTAAGCTGTCGGTACAGACCGCCGGGGGCGCATCGGCGCAGATGCCGGCGCAGCTAATGGAGATTTTGCATGCCTGGAAAGATGACTTCCTGGCCGGCGGCATCCCCAAGCTTGCAGCGAC
The DNA here is from genome assembly GCA_964492125.1 of uncultured Pseudobdellovibrionaceae bacterium. Classification (GTDB taxonomy): domain Bacteria; phylum Bdellovibrionota; class FAC87; order UBA2466; family UBA2466; genus JAIEOG01. The sequence goes on from CAZBJE010000048.1 coordinate 2,453, forward strand.
TTTGCAGGGCCCTTCGTCGGCCCAGCCGGGAAAGACACTCGGCGAAGAAGATTTGGAGAACCTGGAAAAACTCGGCAATTATTGGCGGGAACAAAGCGGGGTAGTGGCGTCGGATCTGGATTTTGTCCGCGATCAAGCTCAACGCATTCACCGCATCGTGGATAAAATGCGGGAACTCATTCGCTCTTCCGTAAAAGCCGAGGTCACTTGCCGTGAAGCGGTTCAAGAAGCCGTGGCCACAATGGCTGACTTTATGGAAAAGCATGGCGTGAAACTCACTCTGGATTGGCAAGCCACCCAGGATCTGGCCGAGCTAAACCGCGACGAACTCATTCAAATCATCACCAACTTAATGCGCAACGCTTTCCAGGCCATTGGCGAATCTGGCCGGTCAGGCCATGTAACCGTGCATGCGGAAAATCAAAATGCATTCTTGCATGTTGATGTAATCGATACCGGCGGGGGCATCACCGCTGCGAACCAGAAAAAACTTTTTGACCAAGGCTTCACCACCAAGGGGCCGTCCGAGGGAACAGGGTTGGGCCTTGCCATCTGTCGACGTTATGCGCGCGCTTTTGGCGGTGAAGTCGCCCTCTTGTCTAGTTCTGCTGCCGGCACGACGTTCCGAGTGACTATCCCGCTCAAACGCGAAGAGGCCGTGGCATGAGATCTCGCGCCGCGTGCTGGCTAGCCGCTCTCACGCTGGCGGGCAGTGCTTGGGCCTCTGCAGGCAGTATCAGTGAGGACTTCAGTTCGGCTTTTTCCGACACCGGAACGACCGCCGTTTGGGATCGAGTCGCCCGAAAAATTCACGTGCCTTTCGTTGTGCAAGGGGAGGAGTCCAATCCCATCCACGCAGGCACAGGTGCCGATGGCGTATTCGATGCCACCACCATGAATAGTTTTGACGTCAACTCGGGCACGGTAACCAATACAGTGACCTTACTCAGCAGCCGCACTTACCACTTCACCACCTTTACGCTTCCATCCGGCGTTACATTGCGCGCCCAGGGGACCACTCCGCTCGATATTCGGGTGCAGGGAAATGTCACCATTGCCGGTACGATCGATTTACGAGGAGGCGACGGTGGCTCCGCCTTTACGCCCGCCACCACTTCCACCAACGGCGGCACAGCGGGCTGCGGCGGCGGCGCGGGTGGCTCGGGAATAAGCTCTCTGGTTTCCTCCGGAACGGGGGATACTCCGTCGTCTAGCGGAACGGGTGGATTACCGGGCTCACTCTCCGGCGTGGGCGGAACCGACGCAGGTGCCGGCGGCGGCGGGGGAAATCGCTTCGTAGGAGCCAACGGCGCGGCCAACGCACCGGCTTCCGGCAACGGCGGGCCCGCGTTTGGCGACACCACTTTGGCCACTTTAATCGGCGGCGCGGGCGGCGGGGGCGGTGCCGGCAATACAGCGCTCGGCAACGCGGGCGCCGGTGGCGGCGGTGGGGGCGGTGCTTTTAGTCTGTTTCTAGGCGGCGAGATTTTTTTGACCTCTACCGGATCTATTACCGTGGACGGCGGCGCCGGCGGTAGCGCAGCCGCGCCGCTCAAAGCGGGAGCCGGTGGCGGCGGGGCCGGAGGCTCCATGCGAGTATTTGGTGCCAGCACAGCGGTGGACGACGGCGCCATGACCGCTGTGGCGGGTAGCGCAGGCGCCGCAACAGTGAGTGGCGGGATTGGCTCCAATGGGATCCAGCGTTTTGCTTTTGTCGACGGAACCATAACAGGAACGGCTAGCCTGGGCGGGGAGAATCCCGGTTCGGTAGGGGGCGTGGGAACCACCTACTATTCGGTCCAATCCTTCACCGCGATTTCCCAAGCGTACGACACCCAAAACTCGAATCCCCACTACACCAGCTTCAGCAAAACCGAGACACTCAACGCGGGCGATACCATCACCTACGAGATCGCCGGCAGCAACGATCGTTTTGTGGCCGACGATACGGGTTTTGTTTCTACCTCGCGCATTACGGAATTGAATGGCAAACGCTACTTTCGTATCCGGGTGGTCATGCAGGCAGCCAGCAACACCGCTTCGCCATCGGTAAATTCGATGCAAGTGAATTACGACTTGAACTTTGCCTACTCCATTGCCGGGTGCGCGCGAGCACACTCTGCTCCGGGGAGCGGCGGGCCGTGGGCTTGGGGGATTTTGTTGGGGTATTTCTTTGTGCTCAGCGCGGTCGCGCGGCGATGGTGGGCAAAGGCTTCTCCCACTCCAGCACCAGCGCCACACTCGCCTCGATGTTAAACTCGGTCGTGCCCGCGGTTTTCACGGCTCGGTACTGAGGGTGTAACAATATCTCTAACGCCGGCTTGAGCCCCGCAATCGGGTACGGAATCCCCACCCGGTTGCGCCAGATTAAACCATAGCCGGTCCGCGTTCCCACCAGACCCACTTCAGCAGCCATCGTGGCGGTCCACGGCCAACGCCCCTCCCTGGTCCACGTGGTCCCCAGCAATACGCCAGTAAAAATCGTCGACCCCAGCGTCACGCCCGAATCCGCCAGCGCCGTCACATAACTCTCATCCCGTACCCGCACCCCTACTCCAATCGGAAAAGACCTGCGCAGCGCCAGGCGAGACCAGAACAAATCGGCGCCCCATTGCGTGCGAGATTGAGATGCGGCAGTGCTGGTGCTGTAAACCAAGGGCTGCACCCAAGCATCGAGTTCCAAGGTGGTGCGTTCAAAATCCGTCGTCAGACCAGCAACAAAGCGATTCAACGGCGCCCCACGGCTCTGCATGAAATAGCCGCTACCGGTCAAGTTCTGGTTCAAATAGGTGGCACCGTAACCCGCCCAGGTGTGAAAGAAACGTTTGCGCGCGGGCTCCACCGGCTCCGCGTTTACTTTTTCCAAAACTTTGGGGGGCACGATTGGAGCGGGAGGGATCTGCGCGACTTCGCGCGGAGGCTCCGGCGCCTTCACCGCTGCTTCCCGTTTTACCACCTTAGGCGCACTGAACTCGCCTAAGTCGCCATCCTCATCGATAGCGGCGACACGCCAATAATATTTTTCATGATCCGCAACCTGCACGAGAGCGGTGGTACGGGTTCCTTCCGTTTCGGAAAGAGCCTTTTTAAAGTCGCGGCGAGTGCTGATCTCCAAGCGGTACGCTTTGGCGCCGGGGGTCGGTTCCCAGAAGAACTCGAGCCAAATTTTTTCTCCCTCGGCCGCCTGAGCCTGGGACCAGAATAATTGCGCAATCCGGAAAAGCCATCGCCACTTCCCCAGCGAGCCGCGTTTGCCTCTCGTTGCGGGTTCGCGTTTTTCTTTTAGCTGGAGGTGTTTAGCGCCCTTGAGCCGGGGCGCTTCCATTCGTTTTTTGATCTGCAGATCGTACACCGGCGAGTAGGGCCAGTTACCCAGCGCACCTTGGGCCTGCACACGCCAAAAGAACTTGCCCCTACCCAGGGGCGGCAAGGTGGTCGCGGGTTCTTTGAGCTGCAAAGACTTCTCGATGCGATTAAATTTATCGTCGGTGGCGAGCTCCAAAAGGTAGCCATCCGCCTCCGGCACCGGTTCCCAACGCAGTGGAATTTCCATTCCCTCTTTGGCTTTGAGTAAACTCAGTCCCGCATTCACCTTATACCGCGCTTGCGGCAGCACCGTAAATTGCATGGCGTTGCTGCGTACCTTACCTTTTTTTAAACGCCAAAAATAACGCCCGGGAGGCAGAGTAACCGTGGCGCGGTTGGAAGCCGCCACCACCAAATGCGGTGAGGCCATTTCGCTGCCCGAGTCCCACTCCACCTGCGCGTCCGGATCGCCCTCCCAGGAAAACGTTACCGGTCCCTTCGGACCCGAAACAAATACTTGGGCTCCGTTTACGGGAGCGGCCGCTTTCGGAGTAAAGCGAGTGAGCAGTGCAAGCGGCGCACGATCGGAGGTCATGGCCACGGCCTGGCCTGGCGCCAACGCCACACTGCCGCCGTCGCGTTCTACTGTCGCGGCACCGCTGGTCACTTCCAAAGTAGACTGCGTTGCCTCCCCAGCAGACGATACCAAAATTTCCGAATCGGGCTTCACCCGCACCGCGCCGTCTTTGAAGGCCAGCCGAACTTCGTCCTTTCGGCTGCGAACCTTTATCGAACCGCGGTTAATCTCCAGCGCCAGTCGATCACTGGAGGAGTTGGAAGCCAAATTGAAGCGCATCAGCGTGAACGGATCGAGAGTGAGCTCACCGCCGTCTTTCATGGCGATGACAGCCGTGGAGGATGCCCCGGTCATGACCGTGTCATTTTGGGAAACCGCGTCGCCCGGGGCCAGTGGGTACCAGGATAAACTTCCCGGCGCCCGGTCTTGGACCGAGCGTGTCTTACGCACCAAGTTACCAATCGGCACGCGGCCGGCGGTATCTTGCAGGCTCAAAAAATTCAGGGGCAAAAGGCGAAGCTGATGAAAGAGCAGCCCGAGCTCCAAAGCCAAGGCTACGCCGGCAATGCCGAGGAGCCATGCGTCATGGCTTTTATGAGGGGCCGAGATCGCGGGTGGTTTCATGGTTTTAGCCGTTATTAGCTCATCTTACACTTAAGCGATCGATTCGTCTTTCCGATAAGCCATGTGAAGGAGTGCCCTGCATGAACCGTCGCCTCATCGTCGTCGATGACGAGCCGGGAATATTAGATGCCTACCGAATCATTCTCGGTCAGGTCACGTCTAGTGCTCCCGTCATCGTATCGTCCCGTCGGGGCGGAGCTGCGACCGCAGCAGCGGCTCCCGTGCAAGCACCCGAAGCGTTTGAAGTGGCATACGCGTCCACCGGCGAGCAAGCTTTGATCGAAATCGAAAAAGCCCTCAAAGAAGGCAACCCGTTCTGCGGTGGCTTTTTCGACGTGAAACTGGGCGCGGGGATAGACGGGATTGAGACGATTCGGCGCGCGAAAGATCTCGATCCGCAAATTCTCTGCTGCATGGTCACCGCGTACCAAGATCGCAGCCTAGATGAAATTGGCAAAATATTTGGCGCCGAATTCGCAGACCGTTGGGATTTCCTCACCAAGCCTTTTGCCCACAATGAAATTTTGCAGAAAGCGCGCAACCTGGTTTCCAACTGGGATCGGCGCAAACGCGAGACCGAACACCTAGCCCAAATCCAGGCGCAGCAAGATCAGCTGGTGAGGTCTGAACGCTTGGCCGCCATTGGGGGACTCGCGCGCGGCATCGGCCACGAATTCGGCAATATTTTGCACCGTCTCATTGGAGTAGCGGAACTTGCCCTGCAAAAAAATGATACCAACGAAATGAAAGAAGCGCTCAAAGTGATCGCAACCGCGTCGGAACGTGCGGGTGTGATTGTGCGCAACTTGCAGTCGCTGGTAAAAATGCAGACCAAGCGCGAACCAATCAATCTTTACGAACCGTATAAAGAGTGCCAAAGCCTCATCGATCACGAGTTGCGCAAATCCGCCGTCACCTTGCAAGAAAGCTGGGACGGTTCTCTCCCTCGTATTTTAGGTAACCGAGTAGAAATCGGGCAGGTCTTTTTAAACCTAATGATCAACGCCGTACACGCGATGGAACCCAACGGGGGCACGCTCACAGTGAAGTCCTTCATAGAAGGAACGAATGCTTGCGTGGAAATCAGCGATACAGGCTGCGGCATTCCGCCGGAGAATATGCCACGGCTTTTCGAACCCCTTTTCACTACCAAAGGGGATCGCGGTACCGGCATCGGCCTCAGCGTAGCCCGCAAAATCGTAACGAATCACAATGGACGAATTGAAGTAAAGAGCACCGTCGGAAAAGGCACCACTTTTAAGATTATTTTTCCGACTGCGTAAGCGTCGCTGGCAATTCCATCGGTTTTCCACTCTCAAGAAACTGCCACAGAACATAACCCGGCAAGGGCGCCGGAACGGAAACCAAGAATTGACCCGCACGCTGGAGTAGTTCGGCGTCGGCGGGATTGTGGGCGATCAAAATCTCGTCGGCCTTTGCGCGGCCACCATGATTGGGCTGCTCAAAGGCCTCCAGGTAGCCGGTGAGCGGCGCATGGTTGCGCTCCCGAAAAACCCACTGCCCTAGCCAACGCAATTGGATACCTACCGTGAGCCGGACGGCTGGATCGTACCAAACCAAGAGCTCCGTGCCCTGAGTGCTGTACCAAAGCCGCGGAAAACCGACCGTCTTATCCACTTGGCCAGACGCTGGATGCGCCACCAGTTCGGAAGCGTACTGCGTGGGTTCCAGCATGCGACGGAAAATCTCGCTCAGTTCCACGGATTTATGCAAAATCCTCAAACCCACGATCCCTTTGCCCTGGAATTTTACTTCCAGCTGCACCGGATGGATTTGGCTGCCGATAACGATATCCCCGCTGACCACACTACCCTTGGATAACTCAAAAGGCGCCGGCTCGGGGACCCACACACCCATCCCTTCCTCGCTGAAATTGCGTAGAATGTACTGCCTGCCCTCCAGGACAAGGTACGGCTGCAATTTCTCCGGCAAGGTGAGCGTAAGCGCTCGAGGTCTACGGTTCGGATTAGCCACGCCTTCTTTTCGGATTAAGGAGGGAGAAACATGAAACTTAGCCACCTCCTCGGTAACGCGGCGCGCTCTTCAAACCAGTCACCGGAAAGCAGGCATTGGCCGATACGTAAATATGCTCCTACTTGTTGCCTTTATGATGCTGCATGGACTGGGAGTTCCCGCGGGTGCGGCCGAACAGCAATCGCCGTTATCGGCCCAGCTGGGCTATCTGGAAAAACACTCCGCGGACGGCCAAAAGCAAAGAGTGCTGTTCTCCGAGCTAGTTACCGAAATGCACTACCACGTGATTGCGTGTGTAGGCGGGTTTAAACCCAGTACATCGGGTTCTAACCCTAAAGCCGACGCCCGAGCCTTCCAAGACTGCCTCAAACGCTGTTTCAATGAAAACATCCAAGAACCCCTGATGCGCAAGCTCTACCCAGACGAGCAGCTTTCCTCTTGTAAATAAACGGCCCCGAAGCCATACCTGACTCGCGTGGACGCGTTACTCGTAAAAACCCCGGCCGACTGGGCGCCTTTTGCCCTTCAGGACTTCAACGCCTTTTTAATCGACCATGCCGCCTGCGAGCGCAAAGCTTCGGCGGTGGGCATGTCGTTTGTGGTGCGTTATCCGGACCGAGAAAAAATCCTCGGGCCCATGATCCAATTCGCCCGCGAAGAATTGGAACACTTTCACCAGGTGTACAAGCTGGTAGCCGCACGAGGCCTCCAACTAGCGGGCGACGCCGAGAGCCCATATGTTAATTTATTGCTCAAACACGTACGCAACGGCCGGGATGAACGCTTTTTGGACCGCTTGCTCACAACCTCCCTGCTGGAATCCCGCGGGTGCGAGCGATTGCACTTGGTGGCGGCCGAGCTGCAAGACGAGAAACTCAAGGCGTTCTATGGCCGACTGGCCCGCGCTGAGGGTGCGCACCAGACTCTTTTCTTTGATTTAGCCAAACTCTATTTTGCCGAAAGCGTCGTAGTAGAGCGCTGGAACCAACTCCGCGAAGCAGAAGCCATCGCCATCACCTCAGTGCCGTATCGGCACGCAGTACACTAATGCCCAGCAAGTCAATCAACCAATACCTGGAACGCTACTCGGATATTTCTCCCGAGCTCGATCGCATCGCTGCCTTGGGCCCGTTCGCCGAGGCCGTGGTAGTGCCGGTCTGTGGAGAGGACGCCATTGTCGACGGCCTACTCGATAGCTTGGTGGACGCCGCGCTGGAAAAGGAGGCGTCCGTTTTAGTCCTTTTGGTGGTGAACGAGGACGCCCGCACTCACCTGGATCATCGGGCTACGAACCGTGCCCTGCTCGACCGCATGGCGCCACTAGGAAAATTATCGACGTATTTAACCCTCGCGGTTTTGGATCGTACCCAAGGGTGGGACAAATGCGGAGTGGGAACTGCTCGAAAAATCGGTAGTGATCTCGCATTGGCGCTGCATGCAAAAGGGCTCTTACTCTCGCCCTGGATCCACACCACCGACGCCGACGCGCGCGTGGCGCTGGACTACTTTGACCTCAAGCCAACGTGCTCGACGCCTTGGGGCCTGGGCCCCCTACCACTGGGCGCGGTAGTACACCCATACAGCCATCGACTCGACGGGGCGATGGGAGAAGCATTGGCGCAATACGACGCCTATTTGCGCTACTATTCCGAGGGGCTTGCGTTTGCGGGTTCGCCTTTTGCCTTCCCCACCATCGGCAGCACGCTGAGCTTTTCCGCCGAAGCTTACGCGCAAGTCCGCGGTTTTCCGCGCAAGGAAGCGGGTGAGGATTTTTACTTTTTGCATAAGGTAGCCAAAACCGCATTTGTTTGGCAGGGCGGCGGTGAGGTGAGTTTGGTTTGCCGGCCGTCTAATCGCGTCCCTTTCGGCACCGGCCAGTCCATCGCTAAGATCCAAGCACTTTCTGAAAACGGAGAGCCCTATACCGTCTACAGTGCTGCGGTCTTTGGCCAGCTGGCGAGTTGGTTCCGGGCCATCGATCGCCTGGCGGAGGGAGAAGCCTGGGACGAAGCGACAGCCGGTTTAGGGGATACGTTGCGAGAAGGCTTAGTGCAAATGGGCGCAGCCGAGGAACACCCGCGCATCCATGCAAGCCGCAAAACAACTGAGGATCGCCTGCGCCACTGGCACACTTGGTTCGATGGGTTTCGTACGCTCAAGCTGATTCATTATCTACGCGACCATGGGTTCCCAAACGAACCGCTAGCGCAGACGAGCGCGGACATTTTGGGTGGCGAGCACCATGGCTTCCAAGGATCGCACGGCGTCTTCGGGGGACAGCCCCTTTAGACCGCAATCTGGATTTACCCATAGTTGTTTAGCAGGGAAAATCTTCAACCACTCTTCTAGCAGCTTCTCGCACGATTCCACGGTCGGAGCTTGGCTGGAGTGGACGTCAAAGACCCCGGCGCCGACTGCGCCGCTATAGCGAGTTTTTTTCAACCGCTTTAAGAATTCATCCCCGCCTCGGGCGGTTTCCACCAAGAGTAAATCCGCACCCAGCTGGGGCAAAATCTCGGCAATATCTGCGAAAGCGCTGTAGCAAAGATGCACGTGCAGCTGCACTTTATTGCTCACCGCATGCGAAACCGTCTGAAAGGCTTCTACTGCCCAGCGAAGGTACTGGTTCCAGTGGGCGTGCATCATCGGCATGCCCTCCCGCAGGGCCGCCTCGTCAATTTGCAAAATCTTCGCGCCTGCTTTTTCCAGTTCGACCGCTTCATCGCGCAGTGCAAGTGCGATTTGGTACGCCGTTTTTTGGCGGGCTTGGTCGTCTCGCACAAAGGACCAATTCAAAAGAGTGAGCGGTCCGGTCAAAATCGCTTTAACTGGTTTTTCGGTCAAACTTTGCGCGTGGGCGAACCACCCCACGGTAGTGGGACTGCGCCGGCGCACGTCACCAAAGATCAGGGGCGGCTTAACACAACGGCTGCCCAAAGACTGCACCCATCCCTGCGAAGAGAGCGCCACGCCATCCCAGCTCTCGGCGAAATATTCGACCATATCGCCGCGCTCCGGTTCGCCGTGGACCAATACGTCGAGCCCTAGCTTTTCTTGCAAGCGGATATTGGCTTCAATTTCATCGTTGATTGCTTTTTTGTACTGCTCGTCGGTCAGTTTGCCGCGTTTCCATTCCTGCCGGATCTTGCGCAACGCCGAAGTCTGCGGGAACGAACCTATGGTAGTGGTGGGCAAGATGGGCAAACCCGTTTTGAGGGCCTGAACGACGCGTGCCGGCTGGGGCGCAGTGCCGCGGGCGATCGCTTGGGCTTCGACTCGGGCAACCGCCTGCTTTACTTCCGGCCGGTGGACTCGATTGGACACCGCTCGCGCCGAGAGCGACGCCTGGCGCTGCTTGAGCAAAGTATCCACATTTCGGTCGCCACTGAGCGAGCGTTTAAGAAATGCCAATTCCTCCAAACGCTGGTCCGCAAACGAGACCCAACCCGCAAATTCGGAATCCCACTGCTTTTCCAGAGTGCGGTCGAGGGGCAAGTGGAGCAGCGAACAAGTGGGTGCGAGCGTAATCTTGTCGGCGTCGTAGAGCTCTACTATCCGTTGCAACTCTTCCCGGCGGTTCCAGAGCGGGCTCGCCCAAACATTGCGGCCGCTAACGATGCCCAACGAAAGTTCTTTCCCGCGGGGGAACGTGCGGGTTTTTAACCACGCCGTGGTGGTCGTCCAATAAAGCAAATCAAAGTGGAAGCCTTGGCACGGCAGATTTGCTACTTCTGTCAGCCAGGGTTCAGGGCTGCCGAAATAGGTCGCTAGCATAATAGGGCAGCCGACCGCGCTCAGTGTTTCATAAATTTTTCGAACGGTACGCAAATCTTCACGCACCATATCGTGCGACAGCGACGGCTCGTCCACCTGCACATACTCATAACCGCGTCGCTTAAACTCTTTCAATACGTCGACATAGCGGGGCAAAAGCGCTTCCAAGCTGTCCGCGAAAGACATCCCGTCAAATTGACAAAGCTTCAAAAAGGTCCACGGACCTACAATCACGGGGTGGAACTTGGTCTCCGCCTGGGCGTCCGCCAAATTTAACTCAAAGTGGAGTTTTTCCCAGCGAGGGGCAACGAGACTCTCGCGCGAAATTTCAGGCACGAGGTAATGGTAGTTGGTGTTGAACCATTTGCGCACCGCTAAGGGTGCCGCATTGGCCGTGCCCCGAGCCATGGCCAACATCAGCTGCACCCAATCGGTTTGGTCCGCAAAACGTTTTGGGACTACGCCCAGCAAAAGCGCCATATCGATCATATGATCGAAAAAACTAAAATCATTTACCGGCAGCGTATCGACGCCCAATTCCAACTGGCGTTTCCAACGCTCTTCACAAAGCGCTTTACCGACGGGAATGAGCTCCGCCGATTCCATTTTGCCCTTGAAGACTCTCTCCAGCGCTACTTTGAGCTCACGCTGACGGCCAATACGGGGGTACCCCAAATTTGAAACGCGCATACTTACGCTACTCCCGAAGCAGTTTGGCTCCCCGGCTGGCGCAGCGGGAGGGTGATGATGAAGCGTGTGCCCTTGCCCGAGCTGCTTTCCACTTCGATTTGACCATGGTGTTTTTCGACGAGTCCGTACGCGATCGATAACCCCAAGCCGGTGCCCTTACCCACCGCTTTGGTCGTGAAGAACGGATCAAAAATTTTCTGCCGTACTTCCTCGGGCATTCCCGAGCCGTTGTCTTCCACTTCGATGCGCACTTTATCGCCGTCGCGGCGAGTGCGAATCCAAATATCACCTCGCCCAGGGATGGCCTGGGCGGCGTTGGAAATCAGATTCATGAATACTTGGTTGATTTGCGAAAGATTGCACTCCACATCGGGAATCGGGCCAAATTCCTCGTGCAAATGGATGCGATCTTTGAGCTCGGCAACCAGAAGCTTGAGCGTAGCGCGGATGCCTTCATGCAGGTCCGAAAGGCGCATCGCCGACTCATCCATCCGGGAGAAGGTGCGCAACCCAAGAACGATTTCCTTGGTACGGTTTGCGCCCTCGACGCAGCTACGGGTTAAATCGACCATGTCTTTTAAGATAAAGTCGATTTCTAACTCTTTCTCCAACTTCGCGAGTTCCGCCTGGGCCTCGGCGGGCAACTGGGCCCGAAAGCCCTGGTATGTACTTACCCAGCGACGAATGCTCTCCACGTACTCGCTTAGGTGATACATGTTGCTGGAGATGAAACCGATAGGGTTATTGAGTTCGTGGGCAACGCCCGCGACCAATTGCCCCAGCGAAACCATTTTTGCAGACTGAATGAGCACCCCTTGGGCGTCCTTGATTTCTACGTTGGCCCCGCGCAATTCCTCGACCTTGCCCTCCAAGGCTTCCCGAGCCTCGGCAATATTGCGCGCCATCTCGTTAAACGAGTGAACCAGGTATTCAATCTCATAGGGCGAGTCAATCGTCGGAATCTGTTCGTTTTTGCCCGTGCGAATGCGCTTCATGCCCATCACCAGCAATTCGATAGGCTCTACGATTCGGTTAGAGAGTAGGAAAATCATTAGTGCCACCGACAGCACCAAAAAGGCGGTGATATAAATCAGGGCTACTCGCAATTGCGCCGCGGCTGCATCGGCGGCGGTCATTGATAGAAACAGGACGAAGTAGCCCGCTTTCTGTTTCTTAGTGTAGGCCGCGGGCATTTCGTACAAAAAGGCCGAAAAGCGCACATCCCCTAAATTCACCACAATAGGTTGGCCAGGAAGTCCGAAGGGCAGCCGGGAGAAGCCCTTCACAAAATCAGGAGGCAGGGCAAAGCTGGCGGCCCCCACCGATAGGTCCTTGGTGAGCAAAACGGAATCGATTTCGCGGCGCGTTTTGAAGTCAGCCAATTCTTTTTGGCCCACTTGAATCTGAGCCTCCAGAACACCATGTAACCGATTGCGATCGCGCAAGACGGTGCGCACTACGGTGGCAATGCCCTGCCCCTCATCTTTAAAGTACCGTTCGCGCGTTTCGCCGCGCGCTTTCACTTTGGAGAGTTCGGTTTCAGGCAAAAAAGAAATCTGGTGGTCCCAAGCGGCGATATGCCCTGCTACATATTTGCCAGTAGGGGAATAGACGCGAAAACTCATGTTTTCGGGAAGACTCGCCAAGGCAGAGGCAATTCTTTCTTTGGAGCCAGAAGCTACCGCACCCAGAATGAGGCGATTTTCACGCGCGGTGCGGGTGGAATCTAGGACATCTTTTTCGAAACGTTGTACCTCGGCGACAAAGGCATCACGCTCGGTTTCAGCACGGCGGCGCACAGTTTCTCGGGTGTTGTCCTCGAAGACCTTCGTGGCATAAAAGCTGAGGAAGATGGTGGGTAAAATCGAGAGAGGAAGAAAATATAAGCCGAGCGTGGCTTTGAGCGAGCGAGTGCCCGAACGAAACTGTGAAAAGAATCGTTTGAGATTCCCAGTTGGTTTCATAATGAAAGAGCTAGAAGTACCAGTGTGCGCTGAGTCCCGCGTACGTACCGTTGTTCATGTCCATCAGACGCAACAAGTACGAAACCTCGGCACTAATCGCAAAACCCATTGGGTGCATGAACTGCACTCCCAATGAAGGCGAGAGCAGAAACACCGAAAAACCTTTGGTGTAATCATACCCTGCGCCCAAGAACTTGTCGGCGAGTAAGGTGGGGCTCACTTTGGAAGCGTTGGTACCGTCGGACCACCAACGCGCCACGGCGAGACCGACATAAGGGCTAACCCACTCGCCCAAGAGGTAATAACGGCCACTGGCCATAAAGGTGTTGTAGTCGAGCCCCGTGCCGAAGCCCATGCCCACACTGAAGTTAGGGGTGATATTCACGTCGGCTACAATACCCAAGACGGCGAGCGGCCCGCCGGCAGAAAAGCCGATCCCAAAACGCTTGGCGAGCTTGGTGCTTTCCAAATTGGAAGTAGCTGCCTGGGCTGCACCGAACGCGCTGCCCCCGATCAAAGCCCCAAGCAAAACGAGAACCGCTAACTTAGAAGATGTGCGCACGGATGCCCTCTTCTTGTAGGAACTTCTTCAAGGTTTCTTTGTCGATTCCGTCGGCGCGCTTTACGATATCCGCCAGACGCTTGAAAAACTTTCTTCCTTCTTCGTCCTTGAGCGTGTCTTTCAATTCTAACGATATAGCGTTGAGATTGGAGATGAGCGAGAAGAAGGCTTTGCGGTTGTCTTTACCCTTTAGGAATTCGTTCGTATCGGTCATCAAATGACTCAACTGATCGAGGAAGTCCGAAATCGTTTCCTCTTTGTCGTCCAAAAACTCTTGGATGCGCCCGAAGACGCTGTACCCTTGCGAAAGCAACTGATCAATTCGTGGAGGATCGATGCCGCGGACAATAGATCCCGAAGACAAAGACTCGCCGCTACCGGGCGAGATTTCAATATAACGCTCGCCGATAATACCCGCCATGTTGATATAAAAACGAGAATCCTTGCGCACGGCCGCCAAGGCCCGTTTCGCTACCGAAACGGTGAGTCGGAGCGATGCGCCGTCGTTGGAGGCGTCGGCAACCTTGGGAATGAATTCGATGCTTTCAACCTTGCCCACTTTGACGCCGGAAACACGCACGGCCGAACCGACTTCAACCCCGCCGGCGAAATCGTACAGCACCGCGAATTTGGCTTCGCGGGAAAAGGGGCTTAGCACCCCCATGAGTGATCCGAAGACCAACATCAGGGCCACTACCAACAGGACAAGGGCGCCCACCCAGAATTCTTTGCTCAGTTTTTTCATGAGGGTTTGGTTTGCAGGGGATTCTAAGAGGTCACTCTCATTATAACGTGTACAAAAGGTAGGTCACAACGAAATCCGCGATAATAATGAGGATGGAACCCTGCACCACAGCGGAGGTAGCGGCATTGCCCACGCCCTCGCTCCCCGGCTTGCAACGCAGCCCGTGAAAGCTGGCCACCAGCGGCAAAAGGGTCCCAAACACTACTGCTTTGATTAGACACGCCGTACCATCCCGGAAGCGGGCAAACACAAACATCGTGTTGAAGAACTCACCTGGCTCATAGCCCAGCTTCACCGAAGCTATCCATGCCCCGCCCACACACGCGATGGCAACCGCAATGATGGACAGGCTGACGCAGGCCACCACGCAGGCGATCCAGCGTGGGATTACCAAGTACTCGATGGGATCGATCGAAAGAAGCTGCAGCGCATCGATCTGATCGGTGGTTTTCATCGAACCTAACTCCGCCCCAATGGCGGCGCCCACCCGCGAGGTCAACAGCAAGCAAGTGACCACCGGCCCTAATTCTCGGATCATCAGTAGCGTGGAAAACGCTGGAACCAGCGAATCCTGCTGCAAAACGAGTTTCATGTGGAATGAAAACTCCAGAATCAACATCAGGGAAATAAAAGTGAGCGAGAACGCCACTACCGGCAAACTGAGCACGGCGACGGAATAGATCTGGTCGATTGTTTGGCGCACTCGAAAGTGCAGACGGAAGAGTTGACGAAACAGATCCGCAAAAACCGTCACGCAAAAACGCACCAGCTCCCACGGTTCTTCCAAGTACCGCAGCGTTACCCCACCCAAGCCACCTATCCAATGCGCGGTCGTCGTCACAAGCCCCACCAATCCGACAACGCATCGGCCAGAGAGGAGATTGCGAAATTAGCGACGACAATCGCCACTAAACTCTGCACCGAGGTTCGACGTACCGCCTCGCCCACGCCCATAGAACCCCCTCGCGCGTTGTAGCCCTGATAACAACAAACCACCGCGATAATGGCGCCGAAACAAAAACTTTTCACCACTCCCGTGCCAACGCTCCACCAAGTAACAATATTGGGAATGTTGCTGATGTAGTTTACGGAATTAATTCCCAACTGCAGACTCGCAATCAGCGCTCCGCCAGCAATCGCGGTGATGAGCCCCACTATCAAAAGCAAAAAACTAGTGACCACCACCGCGATCAGCCGCGGCACAATCAAATAACGCACCGGATCGGCGCCTAAACACCGAATGGCATTTACCTGATCGGTTATCTGCATGGTGCCCAACTCGGCCGAAGTATAGGCGCCTACTTTTCCCGAAAGGACGAAGGCGATCAGCACGGGCCCCACGTTGCGAATGGTAACGGACGCGGAGAGCCCCCCAAGAAATCCCTGCGCGCCGAAATCGCGCAGTTGCAAGTCGAGTTGGATGGCCATAATGGCGCCCACAAAGAGCCCGACTACAATCGTCGTGGGCAGCGATCGGACACCTACTTTGTACATTTGGTCGATTATATCGGCAGGCCGGGCGCCAAACCGGGCAAACGAAGAAAAGCCCTCCCACCCAAAAAGAAAGGTCGCCCCTATCGTCGATACCATTCCGTTAAGCGCCGCATGCATGCGGCTATTGTATCTTAAGCTCAGCGGATGGTGCTAGCGCTGCCATTGGACGCGAGCAGTTGGGTGAAGCTGGAAATAGGCGGTGCGGGTTGCTGCGGCGAGGTGGCGGCGGCCGCTACTACGTTGCGGCAAGCCAACAGACTGAAACAAGCCACCATGAACCAAAGCAAGACCGGGTACGACCATTCTAACCATTTGATTCCCATGTTCATGGCTCAACTCCCTGTCTGCCTAGAGAGCAAAAGGGGTGCCAACGGCCGTCGGCATTTGTCCGCAGGAAAAAAGACCCGCTGCTGCCGATCTGTCGCAAATCAGCGCAGCGCCCGAAGACTGGCGCCTCATCTCGCGACAGTGCTCAATTAACGCAGGAATTCGCGGGTCAGCGGGTGTGCGCTGGCGCGCATTTGCTCGGGTGTGCCTTGGTCGACCACTTTGCCCTGATCCACGAGCAGGATGCGGTCGGCAACCGATAACGCGCCCGCCATATCATGGGAAACCACGAGAGCGGTGACATTTAGGTTACGCGAGAGGGCGCCAATTAGCGCGTGGATGCCGGCGGTGCTCACCGGATCGAGGCTGGTCGTCGGCTCGTCGAACAGCAGGTACTGCGGGCGAATCGCCAGAGTGCGCGCAATGCTCACTCTTTTTTGGGTGCCGAAGCTGAGTTCGGGCGGGAATTTTTTGAGTTGGGATTCGCCCAAATTCACCGAAGCCAGTGCCTTCACTACTGAAGCGCGTTCTTCGTCTGGGCCCACAAGCCCATGCGCGCGCAGTCCAAATGCAATATTGTCGTACACGCTCAAAGAATCGAGCAACGCGGGGAATTGAAAAACCATCCCGCACTTACGGCGGACCTCGAAAAATTCTTTCTCGCTCAGACCGCTCACCTGCTGCCCATCCACCCAAACTTCGCCTCGGTCCGGCTGCACCAGACCCACCAGGTGCTTCAAGCAGACCGACTTGCCGGCGCCCGAGCGGCCAAGCAGAAAAACCACCTCCCCGCGTTCCACCGAGAAACTCATCCCCGCCAGTACTTGCTTGGAGCCAAATGCTTTGAAAACTTTTTTAAATTCAATCACACCAACCCCTCCGTGAGAGGGCCTTCGCCGAGCGCGTGGAAAAACTGGTGCACTGCCGGGTTTTTGGAATTTTCCATGGCGGTCTGGCCACCGACCTGCTCAAATTTTCCCTTCCACAGTAGCCCCACCTGATCGCAAAGTTGCCGAGCTTGGTTGAGGTCGCTCGTAACCACGACAATGGTCATTCCATGCGTTTCGCGCATTTGCGTGATGAGCTCGTTGATCGACCGGGCGGTGATAGGATCTAATCCCGCCGACGGCTCGTCATACAAGATGACGCTCGGAGAAAAGAGCAACGCGCGAGCAATGCCCAACCGTTTTTGCATGCCCCCGCTCATTTCATGCACCATCAGCCGCCCCTGCCCCTTGAGGCCGACTTCCTCCAGCGCCTTCTCCACGCGTTTCTCTCGCTCTGTCGTCGTTAAAACCAAACGCTCCGTTAAAGGGAACCGCAGGTTGTCCGCGCAACTGAGGGAATCGAAAAGGCCATCCTTCTGGAAGGTCATGCCGATGGATAAGCGAAAGGCCTGGCGTTCGGCAGGGTTCATGTCGCGCAACTGGGCCCCCCGGAAAAGGAGGGATCCGCGGTAGGCGGGGACCAACCCGACCAGCGCTTTCAAAAACAAAGTTTTCCCCTCGCCGCTGGGCCCCAAAACAGCGAAGCTCCCGCCCGCTTCCAGACTCCAATCCAGGCCCTTGAGCACGGACTGACTGCCGTAGCCGCACCTGAGATTCTGGAGGGTAAAGACCGGGGTTTCCGAGCGAGTAAGTGCCGCCATGAGGCACTAATTTAACATAAAGTCGTCCGAGCTCGTCCGCTAACCCTGATTTTGTAAACACCTTTGAAATTTAGCGTCCCTTTTCCAACGCACAGTGCTAAAACCCCGCGCAGATTATGAACATCCCCAGCCTCCATTCCGTCGACAAGGTACGACTTTGGGAAACCCTGATTCACGACCACCCCGACGCGATCGTGATGGTCGATCCGATGGCCCATGTAGTGAGCTGGAACCGGGGAGCAGAAATGGTCTTCGGCTTTAAGGCCGAGGAAATTTTAGGCCGCAGCCTAATGGAAACGATCTTCCCCTGTGGCGAAGAAACCCTGCCCGCCCATTTCCAATCCGTTTTTGAAACGGGCCAACCCGCGGACTACCAAACCGTACGCCGGCGGCGCGATGGCAAACCAGTTTTTGTGTCCATTCGGTTGATTCCCTTGCGCGATGACGACGGGCGTGTGGCGGGAGCTCTCAAAATCGCCAAGGACATCACCCTCCGCCAAGAGACGGAAGCCGCTTTGCGCGAGAGCGAAGTGCTCTTTCACTCACTGTCGGACAACGTCCCTGCCCTCATTTGGATGAGCGATCCCGTCGGCAAAGGCGTTTACTTCAACCGCCCCTGGCTCGATTTTACCGGGCAGACAAACGCCACCGAAATGGATTGGCGCCAAAACATCCATCCCAGTGATCTTCCCGAATCTGAGCGCCGTTTTTCCGAAGCACTAGCGCAACGGCTGCCTTACGAACGCACGTTTCGTTTGCTAGGCAAAGACGGTGACTACCGCTGGTTCTTGGAGCGAGGTGTTCCGCGCCACACCCAAAACGGCGCGTTTGCGGGATTTATTTCGTCGGGCACCGACATCAGCGAAGAGCGCGCACTCCAGCAGCAGCTGGCGTACAGCGAACACCGGCTGAAGGGGATTATGGAAAGCGCCCCGATAGGCCTCTTTCTCGCAGATGAAGAGGGCAGTCTCACGTACGCCAACCGCCAATTCGAAGTGATAACAGGCACGCATTCTAGCGCATTTCGATACCAAGGTTGGGCGCAACTTTTAAATGAAGTCGACCGTGCGCGCTTCATGGACAGCTGGAAGCGCTTCACGCGCGAAGGCGCCCCTTTCGACGTGGAATACCGTTTCGCCCGCGGATTCGGCGAACGTTGGGTACGGGTAACGGCAGTCAGTTTAACAGAAGCTTGTGGCGCGACTCGCCACTTGGGAGTGATGCAAGACATCACCGAACTCAAAAGCACTGAGAGCCGCCTCGAGGAAAAAGGCGCCTACTTAGCGGGGGTAATGAGCGCCAACCCCGATCTGATCTTGTTGATGAACAAAGATGGCGTGTACCTGGACTGCTTCAACGACCCGGGCCATGATCTCCTGCGCAACCGAGAAAATATTCTCGGCCAGAACGTACGCAACATCCTGGCACCTTCCTTGGCAGATGAGCTTTTGCGGGTCCTCCGACATTCCATCCAAACAGGCCACATCGGCAACATTGAGTACGAACTTTCCGTGCGCGGCGAGCTGCGTTTTTATGAGGCCCGCATCTCCCGCGTTTCTGCCGACAAAGCCGTTTTGGTTATCCGCAATATCAAGGAACGCAAACAAGCCGAAATTGAATGGGTAAAAGCGAAAGAAGAAGCCCAAGCGGCGTCCGCCGCCAAATCCTCTTTTCTTGCCCGGATGAGCCACGAGATCCGCACCCCTTTAAATGGCATCGTCGGGATGACCGGCCTGCTTTTGGATACCGAACTTTGCCCTGAGCAACTCGATTCGGTACAGACGGTACGCCATTGCAGCGAAGCATTGCTAGCGTTGGTGAACGACATCCTGGATCTTTCCAAAATCGAAGCAGGTAAACTCGATCTCGAGCCGCACCCATTTGAGTTGGTTCCGTTGATTCGCTCCGCGCTAGATATGGTGAGCGGTCCGGCGATGGAAAAGAATCTCACCATCGAAGAGAGCATCGATCCCAAAATCCCGTCCTGGGTGGTGGGAGACAGCGCAAAACTCCGCCAGATTTTGGTGAACCTGTTGGTGAACGCGGTGAAGTTCACTGAAAAAGGACGGGTGCGTTTAACGGTGGTAGCCAATCGCCTTTCTGAAGGCCAGTGCAAGCTCACAGTGACCGTGCAAGATACGGGCATAGGCATCGCTGCCGAACGCCAATCGCTTTTATTCTCACCGTTTCAGCAAGGCGATAGTTCGATCAACCGACGGTTTGGTGGGACAGGCTTGGGGCTCGCTATCACCAAATCGCTTGTAGAAAAGATGGGCGGCACCATATCGCTGCGCAGCTCCCCCAATCTGGGCACCTGGGTGACGTTCGATATTTTAGCCATGGAAAAGACTAATCTCGTGCGCCCCAATAAGCCCGCACAGCTCATCCCCGATCTCGGTGTGCAGTTTCCCTTGCGGATTTTGGTGGCGGAGGACAACCCCATCAACCAAAAGTTCGCGCTCCGTCTTCTGTCCAAACTCGGCTACCGTCCTGACCTAGTAGGTGATGGCAGTGAAGCCGTGGAAGCTGCCGTTCGCCGCTCGTACGATTTGATTTTCATGGATGTGCAAATGCCGGATACCGACGGGATCTTAGCCACCCGCCAGATTCGCATGCGCCTTCCCTTTGATCGCCAGCCCCGCATCGTCGCCATGACTGCCGCCGCAATCAAAGGCGACCGCGAAAAAGCCATCGATGCCGGAATGGATGACTATCTTTGTAAACCGGTCAAGATCGAGGAGCTCGTGCGCGTGCTTCGCGAGACGAGACCACGAACCCGTATCGCTCTCGCTGCGTCAGAGGTGCGTTAAATGAAAAATTGGATTTTAGCTGCTTGGTTGGTTTCGTCCACCGCTTTTGGCGGGGCCATCGACTACGAAACTCTGCGCATCATGTTTCGCAACTTGATGGTTTCCGCGTTAGCCCGCCAAAATCTCGTCGACCCCGAAACCGACAAAAAGATTTTTCACTCCCCTGAAGTCGTGTTCTCGGAAAAAGAGAATTTTCCCGAAGAGGGTAGACTGAAAATTGAATTCGAGCTCCAGCTCAGTGGAAGTGCCTGGGCTCCTTTTTCGGGATCCTCGCTGGCGTTGGGAATCCAGAGCCTTCGCGATCCCTCGACCGCCCCACCCCAAAACAGCTTCAACGTTACGCTCACTGCTAACACCGACGCTGCCGCCTTGTTCCGTTACGCGGCGGCCCGCGCCCGCAACGAATTCCAACCCGATCCGTGTGCGAGCGCCGACGTTTGGAAGGCGCTCGGTTCCGATGAGGAGCTGGTCGCAGCGTGCGACGAATGGAAGACATTGGAGCGCACTCTCAACACCGTCGAAATACTCACCAGCCTGGAAAAAGTGATTCAATTGCGACACACTTTTATCAAAAAGTATGCCCCGCGCTACCGAACCATCAACCGCACCCAAGAAGCCCGCGAAATGGAGAAGGAACTGCCTGCGCTGGCCCGTCTTCTAAAAAGCCTAAAACAGCGGCCCCGAAATCATGAAGCCAAACTGGTGTTCATAGAATCAGCGGACGAGGGCCGAGAGCTTTCGGACGATTTATCGCTGAACTACCTCGCGGTGGTGATCAAGCCCACTCATGTTTCGGCGACCGTTCAGCTTTACTCCAAATCGGCAGACAAAACGGTCGAGAAGACCTTACCCAACTACGTCCCCGCCCTGGAAAAACTTTCGGCCTCGGTAGAGAACCGACGCGAATTCCTCAAAAAGATGGCGCCGGTTTTGGCCGAATTGTTTTCCCATTTCAAACACGAGTTAGCTCCGCCCGAAGCCGCAGAACCCCGTTAACGGACGCAATCGCTTTGCGGGTTCAAACAGGGCGAAGCAATTGACATCATTACACTCCCCTCGTACCCGTGAGCCTGGTTATTTCATTTCCCGTTAGGAGGGGTTTGTATGTCTTTTTCTATGCGCTCGCTCGGCATTGCCTTGCTCGGAAGTTCCCAGCTCTTTGCCGTCTCAGTGGATTTCAATGTCATCAACGGAGTTTTCAAATCCGTCGCCGCCGAAGTGCTGAAGGCCGAACAGGTTAAAGACAAGTCCGGCAAAGATCTCATTGATCGGCTGGAAGCCCAATTTGCCACAGACAGCGATCTCTCCACCGGTTCGATCGGTTTTTCCGCCGGCGTTTTTCTCAACGGCGCTTCTTGGGCGCCTACAACCCCCAGCGCGTTGGCCCTAAACGTGCGTACTTCGGTCACCGAAGTCGGTGGCAGCTCCCTACTCAAAGTACTCGCCCAGCTTTCGCTAAAATCCGACACCGCGGCGCTGGTGCGCTACGCAGTGGCACAAAACGCCGCTTCTGCTTCCAATCCTTGCACGCCCGATTCCATCAAGGATGCGGCTGACCCGCTGGAAGAAAAATTCAATGCCGATGCTTGCTTGGAGTTTGCTAAGCTCTTGGTGGTCAAAGACACTGCCTCCTTCTTGAACATCGTGCAGAGCGTCCTTGAAAAGCGCGAAACTTATCTAAGCACTCGCTTGAAAGAACTCGCTTCTACCAACGAAACAGCGCGCACCAAGCGCCTCACCTCCGAACAGCCCTACGTCACCAAAGCCGTTGCGGTCCTGAAGGCTCGCACGGATAAGAGCAAAGTCACCTACACGATCGATGATGAAACCGAAGTTTTCGGCGCCACCAAGCTAACGGCTTTCAATCTCATTGTTCGGCCAGACGCGGTTTCGGTGGGCGTGACGTTGAACTCGCCGGAAGGTGCGGGCTTTTACGAATTGAGCAAGCACGATCTGGAAGAACTCGGCGCGAAATTGAGCTTGCCCGATAGCGATCCCGCGAAGGCGGCCATGGTCAGCCGTCTGAAGAGCAGCCTCAAAGACGCCGTTTCCGCTGCCAAGGAAATCATCCTTCCCAAGTAATTCAAATCAGTCTAGGACGCCGTCGCCGGGGGATCCTTTCTCCGGCGACGGTACCTTGACGGCCCTAGCCGTTTTCCCTATGTTTCTTCCTCAACGAGGTACCCCGAATGCTCAAGACTCTCTTGTTCTGGCTAGCTTTCGTTTCGTTTTCCGCGCAGGCCGCTCCGCTCAAAGTAGGGTTGGTGCTCGACAAAGGAGGCCGGGACGACAAGTCTTTTAATGCCGCGGCCTTCTTGGGGTCCCAAGAGGCCGAGAAAAAGTTGGGCGTGCAGGTGAAAGTGGTCGAGGTATCGGACGATACGGCCATCGAACCCAGCTTGCGCACCTTCGCCAAGAAGGGTTTTGACCTGATTATTGCCATCGGCTTCGTAATGGGCTCGAGCATTGAAAAAGTCGCCAAGGATTTTCCCCAAGTTCAATTTGCCGTGGTGGATTCCACCGTGGACCTGCCCAACGTCCAAAGCATCAATTTCGAAGAGCAGGAGGGCAGCTACCTAGTCGGGGCGATTGCCGCCCTCACCTCTAAGACCAAAACCGTTGGTTTCATCGGAGGAATGG
>CAZBJE010000049.1:0-3250 GCA_964492125.1 uncultured Pseudobdellovibrionaceae bacterium
GTACAAAACTCATCAAATCCCGACAGGCGCCGTGCACTTGCGGAGCGCAGCGGAATGAATAGGGATCTTGCACACGGTCGCAATTTACGTGGCTTTTGTAGATTTGGCTGTCTTCCATCAGGTCGTGCATCCGTCTGGCGGATTCGATTTGCCCCGGGAAAGGACGGGTTTGGTGAACCCATTCGGAATAAGCGCGCGGCGTACCTAAAACGCCGTCGAGACTTGTGGCGCAGGTGAGATCCGCCAGGTTGGCGATTTCTTCGGCACGCAAAAGAAGCAGTGCGCCTAAACCAGTCATCTGCTGGGTGCCGTTAATGAGGGACAACCCTTCCTTGGGGGCGAGACGAGTAGGTGCCAAACCCGCTTGCCCTAAAGCTACCCCGCCGGGCATGCGCTTGCCTTGGTAGAACGCTTCGCCTTCGCCAATGAGCACCGACGCTAAATGTGCGAGTGGAGCTAGGTCACCACTAGCTCCGACGGATCCTTTGGACGGGATAACCGGGTGAATGCCCTCGTTCAACATGGCAATCAGGCTTTCGGCGACTTCGGGACGCACGCCGGAAAAACCTTTGGCCAAAACGTTCGCGCGCAACAGCAAAATGGCGCGGCTTTCGGTTTCCGAGTGGATTTCGCCCACACCGGCGCAGTGGCTGCGGATCAAATTAACTTGCAGCTCGTCGAGCTTATCGCGCGGGATGGTGACCTTGCTCAAAACTCCAAAGCCAGTATTGATGCTGTAAACGCGCTCGCCCGAATTGGCGGCTTGATCAACCCATTTGCGCGCTTTCACTAAGCGTTCACGCGCGGGTTTGGCGAGAGACACTTTCTCGCGGTCGATAACGATGGCTCGAAACGAATCCAGCGTAAGCGAATTGCCGTCGAGTTCAATCACGCTTTGCTCCCGCGCAATTTCTTCACGGTGTCTGCGTAGTCCGAAGTGCCAAACAAACCGGTGCCTACCACGAGAACTTCGGCGCCAGCGGCAATGGCGTCGGCGCAATTGCTTTCTTTAATGCCTCCGTCGATCTCGATCTGCACGTGGGGCGCCTTTTTCTTGAGCTCCCGAATGCGCTCCCAGGAGTTTTGGATAAACTTTTGCCCGCCAAAGCCGGGGTTTACGCTCATCACCAAGATAAAATCGACGTCGTTTAGAATCGCGTCGAGAGAAGAGAGCGGAGTGCCCGGGTTGATGGCCACGCCAGCTTTCATGCCCAGTTCCCGAATGCGCGATAGAGTGCGGTGCAAGTGCGGGCAGGCTTCCACATGTACCGACAGCCAATTGCAGCCGGCTTGGGCAAAACGCTCCACGTAGGCGTCGGCGTTGGAAATCATCAAATGCGCGTCGATAGGCAGCTTGGTTATTTTTTTCAGCGCTTCGATGACCGGAAATCCGAAGGTGAGGTTGGGAACAAAATGGCCATCCATCACATCAAAATGCAGAACATCCGCTCCGGCAGCTTCGATGGCGCGGACTTCCTCACCGAGACGAGTGAGATCGGCCGCCAGCAGGGACGGCGCAATGAGGATTTTCGAACCGGCCATCGTGGGGCTCCTATCGGTGGACCCGGGGCCTTAACCCATGTTCTGAAAGGGAAATTTGCCCCGGTAAGCCATTAAAAAATCACGTGTTTCCAGCTTTTTTCTATTCTCCAGCTGGATCTGTGTCAAGGAGAGGGCGGTCGAATGGCCGCAGGTCACGAACAGCCGCGTTTTGTGATCGGTGGTGACCGAGCCGGGCGGGAGATCGCCGTAGGCCGGGGCCACTTCGGCGGCGAAAATTTTCAGGCGCACTCCACCCAATTTGGATTCGGCGATCGGCCAGGGTTGCAGGCCGCGGATTTGGCGCAAGATCGTTTCGGCGGGCCGCATCCAGTCAATCAGGGCCTCTTCTTTGAGAATTTTTGGAGCGTTTTTTACCTCGGTCTCGCTCTGAGGGGTGAAGGTGTATTCGCCGGATTCCACCATCCGCACCGATTTCACCAACGCCTCACCCCCCAGAATCGCCAGGCGCTGGAAAAGCTCGGCGGCGTTTTCCCGCTGGCCAATGGGGGTGGGCATTTGCAAAAGGATATCGCCTGCGTCCATTTTGAGAACCATACGCTGAATGGTAATGCCGGTGAGTGGTTGGCCATCGAGAATCGCCCGCTGGATGGGTGCTGCGCCACGGTACTTGGGCAAGAGCGAACCGTGCACGTTCAGGCTGAACATTTTGGGAATCGCTAGGACTTCTTTTTTAAGAAGCTGGCCAAATGCCGCTACCAGAAAAAGATCGGCGTCGAATGCCTTTAAGGCGGCGATGTTCTCCGGAGTATTGATATTGGCCGTGGCTATCACCGGGAGACCCGCATCGCGGGCCAGTGTTTCCACTTCGCTGGCGGTTTGTTTCAATCCCCGTCCCGTGGCGCGCGCGGGCTGGCAGACCACTGCCACCGGAGCCAATCCATCGAACATTAATTGCTGCAGAATAGTGGCCGCAAATTCCGGAGTGCCCATGAAAACGGTGCGAAGCATGGGGAAGAGTATGGCACTCCGCCTAGAGATCGGAAAGTTTCAAAAGTTCGTCGGCCTGCGCGACGTTTAAGCCAAAAAACCGCCCGTACCAGGCATCGGCAAATGCGGGCGGGTTTTTGAAAGTGAGCCTGAGGCAGCGGTGCACGTTGTCGCCCGTAGCCACCAAGGTAGGCTCTGCATTCATGGGTTGGCAGTATTGCCCAATCCAAAGATCGTCCGCCAGGGCCCGCAGGTCGGATCCCAGCAATTCCGATTGGTGCCGCACCCAGGCTTCGGGGTCTACTAAATCTGGATCCTGGGGGCTCAGGCCCACGCTGGGCATGTTGAAATGGTGTTCGAATCCATCCTTTTGCACCGTTCCCTGCAAGCGCAACGGCTTGGCCAGCTTGCCCAAATTCAAATTGCCCTGTGCCAAGAGGTCGATCGACTGGTGGTGCTGGATGCCGTCGTAACGTTGAGAACGTGGTTCGGAGCGGTAGCGGGTAACGGGTTCTTGCTCGGTGTACGTTTCGGTTCGGTAGCGGGTTTCGGACCGCGGGTTGCAAACGTTGGAGTGGGTAACGGTGTCGTAGCGGCAATTGTCGACGTATTCTTGGTATTGGACTTGCCGGTGCTTAGTGACTTGTTCGTAGTCGGTATAGGGCACCTGCACAGAGTAGCCGTGAACGCGCGCTTCGGGGCGTGTTTCATGGATCAAACGAAAATCGCCCGCTAGGTTTAAATTCAAAATGCGTGCGCC
>CAZBJE010000049.1:3260-24706 GCA_964492125.1 uncultured Pseudobdellovibrionaceae bacterium
GCGCCTTCCGGATCAAACCACGGGGTTTGTTGGAAGGCATTCTCCAACGCGCCGGAAAGCGCCGCGCGATACGCCCGAGAAAAACCGGCGATTTGCGGCTCCACTCGAACCGCTCGGTACAAAGCCGCGCGTTTACCCACTCGGCCGGAAGTCTTGCCTTTGTCGGTGCGTCCCCACGCGGTGCAAACTTTGCGTACGAACTCGGAGAAGTAGGGCTGCGCCGGCGATTCGGCGCGGGCTAAGTTCTCGCATTGCTTGACACCCACCTTGGTGAGACCGCGCAACAGCATTTCACGGCGCGTGCTCAAGGATCCAGAAAAGATAGGTTGGTAGTGGTTGAGCAAATACAAGCCCCAGAGCGGTCGATCTTTGGTGACCGCGTCGTTCATCTGGGCTTCCACAAATCGCATCGACTCGATGCTTTCTTCTTCTTGGGTAACGGCGACTGCGCCGCCGGGAAAGAAATCCCATTGGGTTTCGTTTTTTACCAACTCCAGTAGTGTATCGATGGCCAACTGGCGATTCGTTGCCAGCCGTGCCTTACGGACCTCGATGAGCTTTTTGTCGAGGTACATGCCCCGCGCCTTTTTCAAGCCCGCAAGGGCTTCCTCGTCGCGGCCATTCTGTTGGAGTGCGGCTTCGTAGGTTTGGATGGCTTCAAAATAAGCCCCTTTTTCATAAAGCGAGTCGGCTTTTCCGCGCAGGCCCGAGCAGCCCACCAAAGTGAGTGCGAGAGCTGCGGCGAATAAAAACTTCATAAGGTTACCTGACGGGCCAGTTTTCGCTTCACCAACGCCCGTTTAATCTTGGAAAGACGGTCGATGAAAAGTACGCCATCGAGGTGATCGTTCTCGTGCTGGATAGCAACCGCCAGCAAACCCTCGGCGCGCAAGTGCTGTTGCTTACCATGACGGTCCTGGTACGCAACCGTGACAATCCCCTTACGCAGCACCGATTCGGCCGCGCCCGGCACGCTCAAGCACCCTTCTTCGAAGCTGGCTTTGCCCTCCGCTTGGGTGATTTTGGGGTTAATGAATTCGTAGCGTACTGGTTGTTCGCCCTCTTGCTCGGTGAGATCGATAATGAACACCCGGATTCGCCGATCTACCTGGGGCGCGGCCAGCCCAATGCCGCTGGCTCCGCGCATGGTGTCGTGCATGTCATCTAAAAGCTTGTGTAGAGTGGAATCGAAAATAGTTACCGGAACCGAAAGTTCGTGTAGGCGCGGATTAGGGTATTCCAAAATCGGCAGTAACATTACGTCCTCATTAAACGAAATGCGGCGATGGCGATGAAAAGCAAATTAGGCGCCCAGGCAGCTACCATGGGTGAAATGTGGCCATTTTTGCCCACGGAGATCGTTAACCGCGACATGAGCAAGTAAACAAAAACAATCCCAAAGCAGAACGCCACGCTGCGTGCAGTGGTATAGGTCTTCAGCGGTTTCATCACAAAGGGGAAACCGAGCAAAACCAAGACCAGTGGCGTGAAAACCAAGGCCACACGCTCGTGGTAGTTTACCTGCTGGGCGGTGGTATCGAGCCCGTACTCCTTGTTGCGATCAATGTATTGCCGCAGATCGCGCAGGCGCATGGTGTCTTCCCGGGCTTCCAGCGTCTTAAAGTCCTTCGGTTTTTCGGGAATGACGTTCCGTTTAATGTCGAAATGAGTGGCCATGGGGAACTGGGTATCGGGCGGGTAAGTAACCACCGTGCCCCTGCGGAGTACCCAATCACCGTCTTCAAAGTGCGCTTCCTTGGCCTGGATCTTCTCGAGCAAATAGAACGACGGGGTGAAGAGATAGATCTTCACGTCCGAAAGCGTGTTGGTATGGGGCACAAACTGGCCGATGTTGTAGACCAGTCTGCCGCTGCGGTACCAAAAATTGGTTCGGTTAAACGACGAAAGATTCTCCGCCGAGGAGGGGTCGAGGCCCTGTGAGATGAGAATTATTTTGCGATTAAACACCGGCACAATCGGGTCGAAAATCAGAAAGCTGGCAGTGCTGACCGAGGCGACCAACGCGATGAAAGTCGACAGAATCCGCAGGGTGCCGACGCCGCTGGCGTTCAGAGCGAGGAGTTCGTTCTGCCGTGACATGCCGGTGAGCACCAGCAGCGTAGCCATCAGGCATGCCACGGGGATGAACTGCTCGATTGCGTGGGGAATCCGATAGACGTAAGTAAGAACCACCGTGCCAAACGGCAAGGGTGATCGCCAAAAGTTGCTCAGGAAATCAATCCCCACAAACAGAAGCCCGAGTCCGAAAATGAGCAAGATGAGGTAAACCCCCAGCTCTCGGAGCAGGTATCTGTCTAAGGTATCCATTTACTGGGCCGCCGCGAGCTGGTCTTTGAACTTGGCGAAAGCGGCTGGGATTTTGTCGGGCTGCGTACCGCCCCCTTGCGCGAAGTCGGGCTTTCCGCCGCCCGTGCCGCCCAGCTCTGCCACCAGCGGACGAATTAAGTTTCCGGCGTTGAGCTTGCCCACTAGGTCGGCGGTGAGGCCGACGCAAACGGAAACACGGCCTTCGGCTTCGGTCGCCAAAACAACCACCGTGCGTTCTTTTAGTTTATCTCGCACCTGATCGATGAGTGTTCGCAAAATCTTGGGATTGACCGACGGAACTTGCTCCATAACCAACTGGAGGCTGCCCACTGCAGTTTTCTTTTCCCATAGCTGACCCCCGCCGCCTCCGCCCCCGGCGGAACCTTGGGCGAGTTGCAATTGGAGTTTCTCCTGGGATTTTTGCAGGGCCAACAGGCTCTCCTGCATGGAGGCTACTTTTGCGGCAACATCCGTGGTGCCCAGCTTTTGTTCGAGAGCCTTCAAGGCCGAGTGGCGCTGCAAGAGGTAATGGATCGCAGCATCGGAAGTGATGGCTTCGATCCGACGAACCCCACTGGCCACAGAGCCTTCGGAAGTGACTTTGAAAAAGGCGATGTCGCTCAGAGTGGAATTGACCAAGTGAGTGCCGCCGCAAAGTTCCACGCTCACTGGATCGTTTCCGCCCACGCGGATAACCCGCACTCGATCGCCGTATTTCTCATCGAAAAATGCCAACGCGCCGCTTTTGACGGCGTCGTCGTAGCTCATTTCGGCAGAGGTGACCGCATGCCCTTTGCGGATATTTTCGTTCACGAACGCTTCAATTTTTTGGATTTCCTCGTCGGTAACCGCTTTGGGATAGCTGAAATCAAACCGCAATCGATTCGCGTCTACCAAGGACCCGGCTTGTTTTACTCGATCTCCCAACACGTGGCGCAGGGCCGAGTGCAGCAAGTGAGTAGCCGTATGGTTAGTGGCGGTTTGTTTACGCAAGTGTTTGTCGACTTGCAGCTTATAGCCCTGGCCGACTTCTAAAATGCCCTGTTTCACTTCCACGTGGTGCAGGAAAACTTTCCCGTTCTTCTTGGTGTCCAACACGGCGGCTTGACCGCCCTTGGATTGCACGAGCCCGGAGTCCCCCACTTGTCCGCCGCTTTCGGCGTAAAAGGGAGTTTTGGCAAAAACCGCAAAACCCTTGGCGGGAGCGGAAAGTTTGGAAACTGCATTGCCGGCAGCGTCGAACAAGCTGTCCAGCGAGGATTCGCCCTCGGTGGAGTCGTAGCCGATGAATTGAGTGTCGGTGCGTTTGCCGGCCAGTGCCTTGGTGATAGCTTCACCCGCACCACCGATGTCGCCGCTTTTGAACGTGCTTTGACTGCGCTGTTTTTCCATCAGCTCTTCAAAGCCTTTTTCGTCGATAGTGAGGCTCTGTTCGGCAGCGATCGTGGCGGTAAGATCCTGAGGAAAACCGAAAGTGTCGTAAAGCTTGAATGTCACGGCAGCGGGCAGGGCTTTCTCGCCCTTATATTTGCACGCGGCAATCGCCATTTCCAAAACTCCCAAACCACGGCTGAGGGTTTCGTGGAACTTTTCTTCTTCTTCCCGAATGTAGGTTTCAATTTCCGTCTTACGTTCGACGATTTCCGGGTACACCGTGCCCAAGGAGGCGGTGACGTCTTTCACGAGCCCGTGCAAGAAAGGTTTTTCCTGGCCTAATTTTTTTCCGTGACGGATGGCTCGTCGAAGAATCCGGCGCAGCACATAGCCGCGGCCTTCGTTGCTAGGCAAGACACCATCGGCGATCAAGAAAGTTCCTGAGCGGATATGGTCCGCGATCACTCGCATGGAAGCGCTGACCGTGTCTTTGATATCTTCGCTGTAAGGTTGGTGGACCGTCTTGGAGATGGAATGCAGCAACGGTGCGAAGAGATCGCAATCGTAGTTGCTGAACTTTCCCTGCAGGACGCTCGCCACCCGTTCTAAACCAGACCCCGTGTCGACACTGGGTTTGGGGAGGGGAGTCATTTTGCCCGCGCTATCGCGGTTGAACTGCATGAAGACCAGGTTCCAAATTTCCAGAAAGCGGCCGTCGGTGTCGGTGCCGGGGGATTTGCCGCGGCCGAACTTCGGGCCCCAATCAAAATGAATTTCCGTGCAGGGACCACAGGGTCCAGTATCGCCCATGGACCAGAAATTATCTTTCTCACCCAGGCGTTCGATGCGATCGGCGGGTACGCCGATTTTTTTCCAAAGCTCTAACGCTTCGTCATCGGTTTCGAAAACGGTTACCCAGAGCTGATCCTTGGGTAAGTTGAACTTTTTGGTCAGCAATTCCCAGGCAAATGCGATGGCTTCTTGTTTAAAATAGTCGCCGAAGGAGAAGTTCCCCAGCATTTCGAAAAAAGTGTGGTGGCGGGGCGTGAAGCCCACGTTTTCCAAGTCGTTGTGTTTGCCGCCGGCGCGTAAACACTTTTGGGAGGTGGTGGCGCGAGAGTAGCCGTTGTTCTGCAAACCCAAGAAGCAGTCTTTAAACTGCACCATCCCGGAATTAGCAAAAAGCAGGGTGGGGTCCGCCGCCGGAATCAGGCTCGAACTCTTCACGCGGCTATGCCCGTGGCTCTCAAAATACTTCAAAAACGTTTCGCGGATCTCAACTGACTTCATAGACCCCTCAATTTAGCCGCAATTGCCCGGAAAATCTCCCGGTAAAACGGCGGGCCATTCCAAGCCGCGCCAGTTTGTTGCAAGCTCCGCCCTATCGAGTTAGACCCATAGCCATGGATATTCGCCACAATTGGACCTCAGACGAAGCGTATGCCCTGCTCACGGGCCCATTGGAGCCGCTGATTGCCCGTGCTAAGGCCGTGCACGCGCAGTACGCCGCTCAAGACGTGCAACAGTGCCAGCTGTTGAGCATTAAAACCGGGGCCTGCCCCGAAGATTGCGGCTACTGCTCGCAGAGCGCGCACTTTAAAACGCAGATTAAGCCCGAAGCGTTGATGGACGTGGAACGGGTCATTTCCAGTGCCCAAGAAGCCCGCGCCAACGGCGCCTCCCGCTTCTGCATGGGCGCGGCCTGGCGCCAAGCGCCGTCGGATCGCCGTTTTGACGCAGTTCTGCAAATGATTGAAGGCGTCGCTGCCACCGGAATGGAAGTTTGCTGCACTTTGGGGATGGCTACCGAGGACCAGCTGCGCAAAATGAAAGAAGCCGGTCTTACCGCCTACAACCACAATCTCGACACCAGCCGGGAACACTACCCGGAAGTGATCACCACCCGTACTTACGACGACCGTTTGGCCACTCTTTCGGCGGCCCGGCGGGCGGGCGTGCAGGTTTGTTGCGGGGGGATTCTGGGCTTGGGCGAAAAAGTGCGCGACCGCGCCTCCCTGTTGGCTGAGCTCGCTGGAATGGATCCCCACCCCGAGAGTGTGCCGATCAACCTTTTGGTGCCGATTGAAGGGACGCCGCTCGGCGATACCGGGGCGGTGCCGTTCGAAGAATTTCTGCGGGCGGTGGCCACGGCCCGTATCATGATGCCCAAAGCGCGGGTGCGCCTAAGCGCCGGGCGCAATACGATGTCGGAAGCGGAGCAGCTGCGCTGCTTTGAGGCCGGCGCCAATTCCATATTTGTCGGCGAGAAGTTGCTGACCGCGCCCAATGTGGACTGGGAGCAAGATCGCGCCATGGTCGAACGTTTCGCCGGGGAAGTATCGCCCTAGCGCAGCGCACCATGAATCAAAACCGAAAACGGGTTCTTCTTTTTTCTGTTCTAGCTGTTTTTTTGAGTTTGGTTTTCGCAGGTGTTGTGGCGGAAATCGCCGTCCGTTTTTCGTTCCATTCCATCTACCCCATTTTAGAAGAAGAGCCCTTCGTCCGTTACCAGTGGTCGAAACTGGGCTACGAAAACCAGCAGCCGAAAAGCTGTTTCATCAATAGCTCTAGCAGCGCCTCTCCTGTTGTGATTGTGGGAGATAGTTTCGTGTCGGCCGACCAAGTTTCTTTGGAAGAGCGCTTTTATTCTCTGCTCACGGCTAGAGGGGTACCCACTTCCGCCATGGGTTTGTGCGGATCGTTTTTTCATACCGCGGAAGAGATGATCCCTCATGCTGTAACCCCGCAAACCAAGGTGGTGGTGTATCTATTCTATGAAAACGATTTCAAAGATTTTTCTTGGGTTACCGGTCTCGTAAAACTAGACGACACGAGTGAATACTTTAACAACCGTGGCGGAAATTGGACTCTCGATTTGCCGGTTTTGAATTTCTCGTCGGCAAACCGGGCCGCCTTTATTGCGTTTCGTCAGTTTGTCCAAATGAGCAATCAGCGTCGGCGGATGCAAAAAAAGGAGCCTGTCACCCTGTATGTCGATAGTCTCGATCGCGGTGTAGAGGATCAAACAAATCAAATCGCGCTGCAGGCAGCGGCAGACTCGCTGATTTTTCTCCACACGGAACTAAAGAAACAAGGAATCGCTTTTATCCCGTTCTATCTCCCCTACCGCCCCGGTCGAAGGGTCGCTCTGGACACGCTTCAAAAACGCGTTCCCTTTCCCTTGTATTCCCTGGATGAAAAACGCGCCTATCCCGACATCACGAAAGGCCGGATTTTCGGGGTGTTGGATGGCCACTTGAACCGGAAGGGACATCAGATTCTTAGCGAGGATTTGGAACCCTTAGTGCGCGCGGCTTTAACGACCGCCAATCCCCGACCAAGCCCCCGATGCCGTTTCACGCCGGTAAAGACGGCGCATATTCCGGCTAAACCCACGGGTTTTTACTGGGTAAAAGCCGGCAAGGCCGATTTTTCAAAAATCCCGGTCCGGGAGGCGGGGCACGAGGTTTGGTATTTTCAGCACCGAGCGCTGCTCTACCAAGATAGTGGTCAAGATAGCTTTTGGCTGCGCCGAGGGCTTTTGAGCCAAGTTTTAGACCGGAAATCGATTGAGGAAATGGCGCAGCTCGGCCTTGTAAAACAGGTGGTCCATACCCCGGACTTTCTTTGCGACCCCAACGCGGAGCCGCACGACTAACAGGTTTGCTGGCACCTTAATCTTTGGTACACCACTGTGACTTGTGTCGACCTTGCTTGGAATTTCTGCCTTTTACCATGACTCCGCCGCGTGCGTTTTAGTCGACGGTGAGATTCGGGCGGCTGCCCAGGAAGAGCGTTTCACCCGCAAGAGACACGACGCAGGCTTTCCCCTGCAATCGATCCGCTACTGTTTGTCCGAGATTGGTGGATCACTCGATTCCGTAGATCAGATCGTCTTTTACGAAAAGCC
Source organism: uncultured Pseudobdellovibrionaceae bacterium (assembly GCA_964492125.1). Classification (GTDB taxonomy): domain Bacteria; phylum Bdellovibrionota; class FAC87; order UBA2466; family UBA2466; genus JAIEOG01. Next base: position 10,873 of record CAZBJE010000049.1, read on the forward strand.
GTTGCTCAAATTCGATCGTCTTGTGGAGACGTATTTCCAATATGCGCCTAAAGGCTTTGGATCGTTTTTGGCGGCGATGCCCGTTTGGTTGAAGGAAAAACTTTTCCTCAAAGCAACCATCCAAAAAGAGCTCAAAACGCACTTCAAGGACTCCAAAACATTTCCACCGATTCTCTTTTCCGAACACCATCTGTCCCATGCTGCCTCCGCTTTTTATCCCTCTCCCTTTAGCGAAGCTGCGGTGCTGTGTATGGTTGGGGTGGGGGAGTGGGCCACCTCATCGGCTTGGAGAGGCAAAGACGCCGAGCTAATCCCTCTGTGGGAAATTAAGTTTCCTCATAGTCTCGGGCTTCTCTATTCGGCGTTCACTTACTACACCGGCTTTAAAGTGAACTCGGGCGAGTACAAAGTGATGGGCCTCGCTCCGTATGGAAAACCCAAATACGTCCAAGCGATTTACGATCATCTTATCGACGTAAAACAAGATGGGACCTTTCGCTTAAACTTAGAATATTTTGACTACTGTGCCGGTTTGACGATGACGAATAAGAAGTTCGACGCCGTCTTCGGTGGGCCGCCCAGACAACCCGAAAGCACACTGACTCAACGTGAAATGGACCTAGCTCGTTCCATTCAGGTGGTGACGGAAGAAGTGGTGCTCAAGCTAGCCCACAAATTACATGCGGAAACCGGTCTGGATCGTCTTTGTCTGGCTGGAGGGGTGGCACTCAACTGCGTCGCCAATGGCCGCCTTTTGCGCGAAGGGCCGTTTAAAGAGATTTGGATCCAACCTGCCGCGGGCGACGCCGGGGGAGCCGTCGGTGGCGCTTTGGCGGTTTGGCACCAGCATTTAGGCAAAAGTCGTCCGATCCGAAAACAAGATACGATGCAGGGTTCCTACCTCGGGCCTCGGTTTGCGGATAGCGCGGTGCGGGGTTTTCTCGAAGAAAATAAAATCCCTTTCCACCACTATGCGGACGAGAAACAATTGCTCACCTATGTGGCGGGCGCACTGGCCGAGCGCAAAGTGGCAGGGTGGTTTCAGGGGCGCATGGAATTTGGCCCCCGCTCGTTGGGTGCCCGAAGCATTTTGGGCGATTCTCGTTCGCCCCAAATGCAGTCGCAAATCAATCTCAAGATAAAATACCGTGAGTCGTTTCGTCCGTTTGCGCCCGCCGTGCTTTACGAAAAAGTGGGCGACTACTTTGAGAGCGAAGCGCCCAGTCCGTACATGCTGCAGGTCAGCTCTGTTGTGCCAAAGCGTCGATTAGCCTCGTGTCATGCGAGTGATCTTTGGGGCATTGATCTGCTAAATGTACCGCGCTCGGATATCCCGGCCGTTACCCACCTGGATTATTCGGCGCGGATTCAAACGGTGCACTCAGAAACGAATCCCCGTTTTCACGCCCTGCTGGAAGAATTTGAAAAACAAACCGGTTACGCTGTTTTAGTGAATACGTCGTTTAATCTACGCGGTGAACCCATTGTATGCTCTCCTCAAGACGCATACCGGTGCTTTATGAGAACCTCACTGGATTTTCTGGTCCTGGAAAACTTTGTCCTGTTGAAAGAAGAGCAGCCCGCTTGGAACGAAAAGGGCGATTGGCGAAAGGACTTTGCGCTTGATTGATAGCTTTGCAGAAATGAAAAAACCCGCCGTGCTTACCTCTGAACTACGCAAATTCGGCTGGGTGGTAGGTGGTATTTTTCTGTGCATAGGGTTGGCTCCTCTGCTTGCTCACCACTCTGTCCATCTTTGGGCGGTGACTTTAGGTTCGGCGCTTTTGCTCTCGGGATCCGTCCTTCCAGAAAGCCTGCGCTCCATTCATACGGGATGGATGGTTGTCGGCGGGGTTCTGGGTTGGATCAATACGCGGTTGATTTTGGGGTTGGCTTTTTTTCTGGTGTTGACCCCGCTGGCGATTCTACGTCGCTTGTTCAGCAGGGATAAAAGTTGGTTTTACCGGGATGCGGGGGTTCCCACCTACGCAACCCCGGTGAAAAAGCGGACCGACGACCACTTCATCCATACGTTTTAAGAGGGACCGAGATGTTTTCTTTCTTTAAGGAATTTTGGCTTTTTACCAAACAGAACAAGAAGTTTTGGCTTCTTCCCTTCACGCTCATCCTTCTCTTGCTCGGCGCATTATTGTTTTTCACACAAGGCAGCGTGGTCGCCCCGTTTATCTACACTCTGTTTTAGCCGCCTAAAGCCGACGGCCGACTAGACCTTTTCTTCCATGTGGTTTGCGACGATTTGCATGATGTCCATCACTTGCACTTTGTCGTCGACACCTTTGTCCGTGACTCCGTTGCCGATCATGATCCGGCAGTAGGGACAGGACGTCGCGATGACATCAGGCTTCTTGTCCATAGCCTGGCTGACGCGCAAGGCATTCACGCGCTGGTCGGCTTTTTCCTCTACCCACATCCTGCCGCCGCCCGCGCCGCAGCAGGTGCCTTTGCCGCGGTTATTATCCATCTCTTCGAGCTTCGCGCCGGGCACATGGGATAGTAAGTTGCGTGGCTCTTCGTAGACGTTGTTGAAGCGGCCGAAATAGCAGGAGTCGTGGTAGACGACTTTTTTGTCCATTTGTTTGGTGATCTTGATTTTGCCTTCTTCCACCAAGCGCGAGACCAAGTCGCCCGCGCGGATGACTTCCCACTTTGCCCCGAAATCTGGGTACTCGTTGGTCATGGTGTTAAAGCAGTGGGGGCAATTCACTAGGATCTTTTTGACGCCGTAGGAATTGAGCTTGGCCACTAAAGCTTCGGCGAGGGTTTGGAAGAGGTACTCGTTGCCTAAGCGACGAGCCGTCTCACCATTGCAGAGTTCTTCCTTGCCCAAAATGGCGTACGAAACGCCGGCTTCCTTGAGAATCTTAACCAACGACTGGGTGGTTTTGCGGTTGTTGGCGTCGAACGCGCCCCCACAGCCAACGTAATACAGGTATTCGGCGCTTTGGTTTTCGGCGATACGGGGGACGTTGAGGCCCTCGGCCCAAGCGTCGCGTTCGTCGGCGGCGATACCCCAGGGGTTGGAATTATTTTCCAGCCCTTTGAAGGTGCGGTTTAGTTCTTCCGGAAAGCGGGAGGCTTCTTGCACCAAATGCTGTCGGAGAGCGACGATTTTATCGACGTATTCGATATTCACGGGACAGGCTTCTTCACAGGCGCGGCAGGCGTTGCAAGACCAAACTACCTCGTCAATGACCGACTTACCTTCTCCCACAATGACATCAAAGCTCTGCGGATCGGTGCCTGTTTTGAGAAGTGCACTTTGCTGGGCATACACATTGTTGCGCAGATTGAGCAAAAATTGGCGCGGGGCTAATGGTTTACCCGTGGCGGTGGCGGGGCACATGGCTGAGCAGCGCCCGCATTCCGTGCAGCTGTACATGTCCAAAGACTGCTTCCAGGTGAAGTCCAGCGGCTTGGAGCGTCCGAAAGAGGGGTTCTCCGCGGTGAAATCCGCTTTGGGAATGCGGCCTGCCGGCTCCAGGCGGCCCAAGAACACATTCGGTACTGCCGTAATAATGTGAAAGTGTTTAGAGAGCGGCAACAGATTCAAAAAGGTAAGAATCACAAGGTTGTGGATCCACCAGGCCAAGGTGCTTGCCCAGGCTGCGGTCTGTACGTCGCTGCCGAATAGATCGGCGACAAAAGCCGTAATCGGCTGCCAGCGCGCTTCACTCAGCGCCTCGGCAGTGCCACCCAAATAGACCATTCGACCGGCGTCATAAACGAAGCCGGAAAGCATGATGGTGGCGATGAAGCAGAGAATTAAAATCGCCTCGTGGTGTTTTTGGCTATGCAGCTTGGCTTCAGCGGGCAAAAAACCCATCAGGCGCTGAGGTTTTTGGACGAGCCAGCGATACAGCAAAATCCCCACTGCGCAGAGAACGCCGGCCTGAAAGAAGTCTTTTGCCAACGAGTAAGGCCCGACGATGAAGGCGGGTAGGCTGAACTCGGGGAACCAGCCCCGAGCAAACATCATGGTCACTTGCAAACCCAGGGTTATAAAACCCCAAAAAACGATAATGTGTAGGAATCCCGCAATGCCGCCATCACGGAAAAACTTGTACTGCCCGAACGCGTAAACAAGCGTGTTCTTGACCCGCTTCATCCACGTTTTAGGGGAGTAGTCGCGGGCGTCGTCCTTGCGCATTTTCAGCAGCACTCGGAAGCGGTTGCCCACCTGATAGAGGAAAAGGGAAATAGCGACGACAAAAGCCAGTGTCCAGACGGCCATAGAAATGTTTAACATGGTGTGTCTAACCTCGGTGAAAGAATACCCAACCCCTAACGAATCGGAAAGAGATCTTCCCGCCGACTCGCCCAAGCATCCAGTTGGGAGCGGTAGCTTGCACAATGATCGGGATCGTATTTGAAAGTCAGCGTGGTGGGACGGTTGGCGGCCTTCGGCCGAACCTTACCCCAGGGGTCCACCACCAAAGAATGCCCGTAGGTCTGAGCCCCATTCCCGGATCGGCCCACCAAACCGGGAGCGGCTACGTACATTTGGTTCTCAATGGCCCGGGCTTTGAGCAGGGTTTCCCAATGCGCGCGGCCTGTTGGCACCGTGAAAGCAGCCGGCACGAAAACCAAATCGGCCCCCGCTTTTTTAAGGCAGCGGAAAAGTTCCGGAAAACGCAGGTCATAGCAGATGCTCAAACCAAAACAGGTTCCATCCAGATGAAAAACCTGTGGCTCACAGCCAGATTCGGTGTAGGCGCTTTCATCGTAGACTCGATCGGGAAGCGTGGCCCGAAACAAAAATATCTTACGGTAAGAGGCCAGAAGTTTCCCGTCCGGCCCAAACGCGGGCAGGGTGTTGAACTGCTTGTTCTGCGGGCTGGGTTCCCGCAGCGTGCCAGGTAACAGCGCTACGTTGTAGAGCCGCGCCCATGACGCGAAGGTCTCCATCAGTTCAGGGAACTTGCGGGCGACCGCCGGGCACTCTTTGGAATGTCCGGTGAAGTAAGCCATTTCCGGGAAAACCACCATTTTCGATCCGCGCGAGGCCGCCGACGCGGTCAGCCGTTCCATGGTGCGCAGATTGCGTTCCAGGTCGGAGGTGCTTTGCATTTGAACGAGGGCGATTTTCATAAGCGGCACTTTTGTTGAAATTGTACGCCATTCAAAGCAAGATTGCCGGGATGAAAAAAAGCCGCGCCTTAAAATTTCTCATCGTCGCTGATCCACTTGATCGCCTACATCCACTCACTGATACATCGCTAGCTATCGCGCGCGAAACTTTCTCTCGAAAGCATGGGGTGTGGTGGGCTACAGGTGCCGACCTGTATATGGAGAACGGAAAAGTTAAGGTGCACGCCCGCCGCTGCCTGAAAATAGACCCCGACGTGGTTCCGGAGTTGGGGGACGTGGAAGAGCGGGATGTCCGTAGTTTCTCGGCGGTATGGATACGCAAGGATCCGCCTTTTGATACCTCCTATGTTTCGCTCTGCTGGCTACTGAGTTTGGAAGAGAAGAACGTGTGCATGTTGAATTCCCCGAGCCTCCTGCTGCGCTACCACGAAAAGCTGATACCCTTCGAAGCAGTGGCGGCCGGATTTCTCAAGCCTCGCGAGACCGTCCCCACCCATATCGGGGATTCCGCATCGGCGCGCCGGTTTTTGGAAGGCGGCGAGTACGACCCCGCCATTCGCAAGCCCTTCCTCGGTTTTGCTGGAGCAGACGTAAAAAAGTTTTCGCTGCGAGCCGGGGACGCGTTGCCGAAACAGGAGGCCTTGGAACTGACCCAACCGTTCTTAGGGCAAATCGCCAAAGTCGGCGATCGGCGGGTGATCTTTCTCGGTGGCAAAGTGATTGGCGATTTTGTGCGCTTACCCAAGCAGGGCGAGTTCGTTAGTAATATCGCCCGGGGCGGCAGCGCGCACTTGGTTCCCATGAACGCGCGGCAAAAAGAAGTGGCGCGGCGTTTGGGTGCGTTCTTGAAAAAGGTAGGAATTGTTTTTGCGGGTGCCGATATGATCGGCAACCTGGTTTCCGAAGTGAATATTACATCGCCGACTGGATTGCGGTCGTTTGAGTCGGTGGGCGGCCCGAAACTCGCGTCCCAGATTGTGACTTACGTGGAGCGGCTGGCGCAGTAGCGAATGAGCTCGGAAACAGAGCCTTTCCAGCGGCCGTTGAACAATTCCAAAAGACGATCGGCGGGGTTTTTGCCGTCGGCAATGGTGCGTTCAACCGGTTCCAGAAATGCCTCTTCCCCCAAGCCTCGTTCAAGCAGCGAAGTACGCGAAAGTTCCAGAAGATGGCCGGCCACTTTTTGAAAAGGTAGCCCCGCCACTCGCGCGCGCAGCCCTTCCCGACCGGCAGCCAACCAAGAGGCTTCTCGTTCTGCAGGTGTAATCGAGCCCAAAGTTTCCATCACCTGCGCACGGGCATGGGCGCTGTACATCAGGCCCGTCCAGAATGCGACAGCGGCATAACGGTCTCCCACCCGCAGGCCGTCGATAGAACGGACTTCGACGTAGCCAGGTTTTAGGCGCGCTTCCGTGAAAAACTGCCGAAGGGGATTGAGCAAGTTGTCGGCATTGAGGCCCACGCCCGGCAGTTTCCCTTGGCTGATATCGACGAGACTTTGGCTTTGCGCGGGTACGTTGTCGCCCCTGTCGTTCATGGCGAACATCAGGGGACGTTTTGCTACCAACTCCGCATAGCGGGCAAAGTTAAAACCCTCTTCGAACGCCTCGGGCAATAGCCCCTGGCGATCAGGGTCGGTGTGGTGCCAGACTTCAGAACGGTAGGACCGCCAGCCGGTGGGCTTGCCTTCCCGTAGCGGGGAGTTGCCAAAAAGTGCATAGGAAATGGGTGCCAGTGCCAGTGCCACGCGCAGCATCTCAATGGCGACTTCTTCACTGGAGTAGTCGAAGTTGATCTGAATTGAAGAGGTGAGACGCATCATGGTGGTGCCAAGGGTGTCGGCCTTGCCCAGGTAGTCGGTCATGATGGCGTAACGGGTCAGGGGAATGACGTCCATCTGGGGCACTGTAGCGACGGGGTTGAGTGCAATGCCCAGCCAATGTAACCCCCAGGGCCCGGTGATTTTATCGACGGTTTTTTCAAACCCATCGATGATCCGTGCGGCTTCGCCGACGGAAGCTTGCGGGTTGGCAGAAAATTCCAGCTGGCTACCAGGTTCCAGGGAAACCTTTCCCAAAGGCCCGTTTAGCCCCAACGGGAACTTCTCGTGGTAGGTGGCAATCTCCCATTGCGTTTCTTCCGCAAGGGCTCGGATCAACTGCTCGGCATTGGGTTCGTTGCCGACCGAGCGATAGTGAAGCGATCGCCCATCGTCCCACATTCCAAGTCGCTCAATCTCCAGTCCCACCCCTTGAACAGAGGAAGGCCGGCAATGACTTGCCAACTGATCTAAAGTAGCCGCCCAAGGTTTCAAAGTGTTCCCCACAGCGAAAAACTATAGCCCAAGCCCCAAAGAGTGCCTACTTTTCAAATTTCCGTTTTGTGGTAGGGACAAAGGCGAATTTACCAGATGGATGGCCATGGTCAGGGTTTTGCTTTTGCTTCTCTTTTTAATAGCCGGTTGCTCTCGCTCCGGCAGCGTCGCGCTATCCACAAGCCGGGATAGTGAGCCTCGATCGCACTCTCGATTTTTAGTGGTGCACGGTGGCTTCAATAGTTGCGGGCGACTCCACAATACCGATCAAACCGAAACAGCCGCTTCCGAGAAGAGCATCTTTGATAGTTTTCACTATCTTTTGGTTGCCGGGGATTGCGGGTCGAAAAGGCGTTTAGGTCAGCCATGTTATAAAAGCGTGGCGTGGCTTGAAGAGTCGCTTATCGAGCAGTTGCCCAAGACTCTTTCGGTGGATTGGTTTGTCTCCTGCCAGGATTTTAGCGTAAAGCACCTTCGTTGGGTGGATTCCAGCCAGCCCACCACGGAGCGGTCTGGAAGCCGGGAGGAAATGTGGGCGGATCTGGTGCAGTTTGCGGCGGGAAAAGCGCCGGCCGATATCGCTGGTCACTCCTATGGCGGTTGGACCGCCATGCAGTCTGTCTTAAAGATTGAAACGCAAACCCACAGCCTCACCACAATAGATCCGATTTCCCCCGTAAAGTGCCCATTGGCTGCAGTAAGAGCCGGCAGGGAGGGGTGCAAGCAGTTCCCATCCGACATTGACGCCTCCATGCAGCAGCGAATCTTAGACCGTACGGGGAGCTGGTTTCACTATTGGCAAACCGAGGATGACGGCAACTCCCTATTCAACAAAGGGCTTCATTCAGGCCCTGTTGCGATAAGGGGCGTCGACCAATCGAAGCTTGCTGTGAACCATCTTCAATTGAACCGGCAGGCGGCAATCTGGGGCAAGTTCAAGTCAATTATCTTGGGCGACGAGCGATTTTAGGGTATTCGTGCCGGCAACCATGAGGTGCCCGAGGATGGAACAAAGCAATTGTCGATTGTTTATGAAGCCTTTTTCGATTGGTCGCTACGCCTTTTTGGTCGTTTGTTTTCTGTTTTCCGCGGGCGCGGACGGCGGCAAGTCCCCACCCCCTAGAAAAGATCCAAAACCTGCCTGGATTTGTGCCAGGGCAATGGCGATCTTAAGTTTAGAGCAGCTCCCCTTTAATGCTTCTGGCTGGGGAATGGTCGAACCCGAGCGAAGTCGCAGTGAAATTGCGAAAAGCCAAAAGCAAATAGTCCGCCTGTTTGGAGAAAACGCCCTGGCTAGAGCCATGGGGGCCAAAGTCGCGAGTAGCACCAAATCCCTCCCCGCCGATTTCTTGTTTGGGCTGGACTTGTTTACTCAGCAATATGTGGGCAAAGCGGAGAGCGGCGAAATGCCGTTCAGTGCTTCCACGCGCTTGGTGGGCCACCCCCGAAAGCAGGATATGGTTGCCGCGCTTGAAAATGGCTATGACAGCGAGTCATCCAGCAGCTCTTCAGGGAGTGCGCGCGGGTGGGCCGCGTGGATAGCTGCGGAAGCGGGTATGACTGCAGCGGTACCGTTCATTCGGGAGAGCTTGGCGGTCGATCTTTCAGATACGGCTAAGCAGCAATACATTATTGCGTTGGGTCGTCTTGACGCGAAGGCTAGCGCGGACGCGATCGTGACCACCCTAAAAAAGGGAAGCAAGAGCGCCAACAAGTGGTCGAGTCGATTCTCGTTTTGGCTAGACGAGAAGAGCAATTTCCCCTTTCAATTCGACCTGTCAGACCGGGGGGCTGCCGCGATTGCGTCCGGGTATTTGTCCGATCTGCCCGAACCTCTGGCCATCGAGTTAGATCAAAGTTTGCTGAGTCAGCTTTCCGATTTGCTCAGTGATGAAGTGCTCAACTCTTACAACACGCTCCCTATGCGCAAGTGGAAAGGGGTTCAAGATGGTGAGTTTGAGCAGACCGGTGCCAGCGAAAACAATGCCTGCTTTATTGATGCTCTGGTGTTTGCTGTAGCCCGTCGCAAAACACCAGGCGCGTTCGAACTCCTCGCCCGCTATTTCAATAGCCTGGGTTACCACTCTACCGGGGCGTACGAAGATCCCGCCGGTAACCTTGTGAATCCGCTCGGGGTAGCGCACTCCCCGAATGTTCCATTGCTGATGGCTGCTCTTCATCGCCTGAATCCAGAGGGCGCGGTTCATTTATGGCGCGAGAAAGTAAAGGAAGTGAATTCCATCTTTCGTAGTGCAGAGAGCGACCCCGAGCATCAGTACGTAAACGGGGCGGTCGTATGGCGCTACATGTACTTGGATGACGCTCTGTATTCCGCCGCTAAGGAAGTTTTTCCGAACCAAGAATGGAGGAACCTTGTAAAAGAGTTTCCCCGCGTTCCTCATAAAACGCACAGCAGTTTTTGAAACCATGTTGGAAATGCGACGCTTCAGGTACTTAGTTTTCTTTGCGGTTTTTTATTGGACCCAGGCACCCGCGCAAGTACCCGATTCACCGTACAGTGCACCCTGTCCCGAGCGGGTCCTTGCTGCCACGATCAACCTCGCCAAAATAGAGAGCCCCACCCGAGTGGTCCTCCTCAAGCATGTTCAGAGGCTGCTCAATAGCCGAGGACAGCGTGTCCAGAATCGAGTTTTAAAAGACTTGGAATCTGCCACTCCTTTTCTTTCTAACCGCCAAGCCTATGCGGAGGTTCGAATCAGTCACACACTGCTTCACTTGGTAGCAGGCGCCCTTGTGAGTGAGGAGCGGCTATGGTTTTTTCTGGAATTTTTCTTCGGAATTAGGGGGCTTCCGGATGGTCTTGGTTTCCCGCTGTATCTCCGCAGGCACCCGCTCGGCGAGGTCGTACTCATTCACGAGCTCAGTCATTTAATGCGGGCCTATAGCTGGATCGGAAAGCAATCCAACTGGCGTGTTTTTCACCAGAACTTCTCGCCTCGGGGAATCTTGTGGGAGGAGGGGAAGGCGTACGGGGACGAATACCTCTTTTTAGTGGATGCGTACGCCGGATCCGATTTAGGTCTAGATGAAGAAGTCCGGGCGAACGGCGACAAGGAGGACCTGCCTGTTTTGGTAGAGGGCTCTCCAGAACATCTGGAGGAGCTCGATAGGGATTTCCGTCGCCGCGTTCAGAAGGCACTCACGAGCAGTCAGAGCCAGTACGTCGAGTGGAAACTCAAAAAATTCGTTGTAAAGAAACAGGAAGATCGCAAAGCGGATTTGCCGGGGTGGATGAGAAACCTGCCTTGGTAAAATGTGATTGGATTAGTCGCTGTCAGTCGTGTACACATTCTCACCCCCCAATCTTTTGCAAAGGACTGTGCCGATGTACCGCCTCTCTTTCTCTGTGGTTTTTGCTTTTTTCACGCTTCTGAGCACGCATGCCCATTCGGGTGATCTTTCTTACCGGGAGGCCTACCACCAGGCACTCAACCAGAAGAAAGTTCTTTGGGTAATCGTGTCCGCTGAACGGATCGAGTTGCCTCTGGACCCGTCACTTGAAAATGCCATGCGATCGGATGTCGTTGTGCGGGTAGACCCAAGCGATCTGAGTGGGGATGGGCGTAGCTACGGCACTCTACTCCGCGTAAGTGAAGCCGCCGCGCGTGACGGGGTAGTGTTTCTATTCGCGTTCCATGAGCCTCTTTTGGATAACTACAAAGGTAAAACGGGACAGCTTGAAGGTCTGAAAAACCGCAAACCCCAGGAAATTCTTTCGTTCTATCAAAAGTCGGTTTTTCGCTTAAGTGAGGACGAAAGAAGCATGATGGAAAGTGCCAATGCTTACCGAGCGGAAAATGGAATCGCTCCACTTATCGTGTCGAGAAAAATGACCCAAGTGGCCCGAGAGTTTGTTCAGGATCGCCAGGCGAGCGCTAACCCAAACCGGGTACATGACAATGCGCGCGCTCTATTGCGGGCACGGGGTTACGCGAGCGAAGCCACTGAGAACTGCTCCCAAGGAAGAGAAAATGGCAAAGAGGCGGTCTACGGATGGAAAACCTCCCCGGTTGGGCATGCAAAACAATTGCTCGGAAGAATCAACCAAAACGGCCGATGGGTAGATTCTGGCTACCGATTCGCTGGCCCCGGGATGGCTTATGGCGTAACCAATCAAGGGTTTAGCGGCAGCAGCGCGATCATTTATCTGGGCCGCACTGCGGAGTAATGATCTAACTGGCCTACTGGCTTTCAGAACGCTCGAACGGGGCTTCCCGTGGATCTCCAGCCCGCGCCGGCTGGGCACACCGGTCCTCATAGAGTTTCAACGGGTCCATAGGCGCTCGCATTGCAGATTAGGTCTAGCGTTTCATTCGTTTGGTGGCTGCAATGACGGCCCCGCCGGCGCGGGCCGGAGATCCACGGAAAGCCCCTTTCAGCAGGTGAGCGCAGGTCTGTAGCCACTCATGATTCCTCGAAAAAAATGTCGAACCAGAGCCCTCGTTCCACATTAGGGTGGGCCAGTTTGGTGACGGCAGGGTCTTGCCCGGCAACCAACGTAGTGTTAGCTTGGGCAACTCTCAAAGAGAGGGCCGGTAGCTCAGCTGGGAGAGCGCCACGTTCGCAATGTGGAGGTCGTGGGTTCGATCCCCATCCGGTCCATTTTCGCCGCTTTTGGCCTGACTCTTCGTCGCCACTCCGCCTCGTCGCTACCGCGTACAGGAAGTACGCCTCCGCTCCTCGTTGTCGCGCTCCTCGATTCAGACCAAAATCGACGAAAATGGGGTGCTTCTTCTTTGGTTTTTTGGCTTCGCCGGGACTTAAGTTTTGTAGAGTAAATACGGTTTTCTTAGTTTTTTGAAAGCTGCCACATCTAACGCTGCTCGTGATTCGAGTTCTAATAGCGATTTTCCGGCCTCAATGGCTTTGCGTAGAGTTGCTGTTCCGGCAATCAGATCAATTGGCATGCGGGTGTGTTCGTACTCGTAAGGTGGTTTCTTCCAGGCAAAGCCTTGGGGGAATTCTGTGGCGATCGTGTGCAACAAGTGAATGCCGGTCCGGAATCCGTTGAATTTTTTGCGGTCGGTGATGTGTAAATGTACGCCGCCGCAAACTTCATCTTTCCACTTTTGGTAAGTGGGTTGGAAGAAAATGGAACGAAAATGCACGCCCGGTAGTTTCTTGGCCGTCATCGCGGCCGCTAGTTTGTCGGCGCCGATGTATGGGGCGCCAATGTACTCGAAAGGCATCGTGGTTCCGCGGCCCTCTGAAATATTGGTTCCCTCAAAAAAAACGCCAGCGGGAAAAACCAAAGACGACAGAAAAGTGGGGATATTGGGCGACGGCGGCACCCAGTCGCGCTTCCACTGGTCGCCAAATTGTCCGCGCTTCCAGCCTTCTACTTTAATCACTTCAAGATCGCAGCCGATGCTGAAGGCATCGTTCATCAGCAGTGCCAGTTCGCCCATGGTCATGCCGTGGCGGACGATGATGGGGAACTGTCCCACAAAAGAAGAGTACTCCGGCTCCAGGCAATTGCCTTCCAGAGTCAAACCATCGATGGGATTGGGCCTATCGAGAACGATTACCTTTTTGCCAGTACGTTTGGCGGCCCGCATGCAATTCGCGAGCGTGTAAACAAAGGTATAAATTCGGGTGCCGATATCCTGCAAATCAACGACAAATGCATCGATATTGGCCAGCATCCGATCAGTGGGCTCGCGGGTGTCGGCGTATAAACTGAACACCGGAAGGCCAGTAGCCGGATCGGTGAAGTCTTGGCTCTCCACCATATTGTCTTGTTTTTCGCCGCGGATGCCGTGTTGGGGGCCGAAGAAAGCGGTGACGTTCAGTCCCAGTTTCTTGTCGGTAATCCGTTCGCTGATATGCCGTAGTTTGGCGTCGACCGAGGCCTGGTTGCAAACCACCCCGAGGCGTAGCTCTTTATAGTGTTTGGATTTTTTTTCCAAAAAAACGTCTAAGCCGGATTTCATGTGTTCCCCTCGCTGTCGGTGGTTTCCAACCTGCAAACTGGTTTAGCGCCTACTGGAACCTTAATGGCGTACTTGGCCGGCACCAGAACCCGCCCTGAAAGTGTTAATTGAGTGAAGGCGGGATTGAGCAACGCCAGATCTTCGGATTTTACGCCGCAGCGCTCGGCAACTTTTGCAAAGGCGGCGGGCTTGGATAGTGCGACTTCTTCATATTCGACGGGCGCGTCGACCATCAAAGTGCCGAAGTATTTGCGGTAGTCTCGTTCGATTTCTAGGATCGCCAGAAACTCCGAGTAGAAGTTCGAAGAAGCGAACCCGAAGCTAGCAGAATCGTACCGGTTGATGATTTCCACCAATTCTTTGGTTTCGAGCTTGCGCACTGCGCGAGCCATGCCTTCACGTCCATGGTTGTAGGCAGTGATGGCCAAGGGCCAAGACTCCAACGTTTCATAGTTTT
>CAZBJE010000050.1:0-24204 GCA_964492125.1 uncultured Pseudobdellovibrionaceae bacterium
GCCTTGGGAACGCCGCGCCCCACCGCCGGCTCCTCGGGCTGCGCCGCCAAAACCGCCGCCGAAAATCTCCTGAAACAGATCCCCTAGACCGAAGTCGCTGAAATCTTCGTAACTGAAATTGCCGCCAGCCGGACCGCCTTGTTGCTGCTGCCAAGTGCGTCCGGGTCGCCCACCACCGGCGAAGGGGCGCTGCCCCGTTTCGCGCATTTGATCATATTGGGCCCGTTTCTTCTTATCTTTGAGAACTTCGTGAGCAAAATTAACTTCTTTGAATTTGAGTTCTGCTTCCTTATTGCCGGGATTAACGTCCGGGTGCAGTTTTTTTGCGTGCTTCAAGAAGGCCTTGCGGATCTCCGCGTCAGACGCGTCCTTCTTCACTCCCAAGATTTCATACAGATCTTTGTCCAACATAGTCTTATTATTATGGGAATGTTTCACCTTTTGACCAGTCTTCTATTGGCGTTGTCGTTCGTTTGGGCAGAAGTACCGGCCAAAAAACACCGGCGAGGAGAAGGGTTAATTATCGAAAAACCCGCCCAAAACCCGGGAGTAAAGGGCGCGCCCGCCAAGGCCACGGGATCAGCCGCTAAATCGGCAGAGGGCCGCACCCTGGATAGAGGGGGCGCTCAGGCCGCGAATAGGGCCGACACGCAAGCCCCTGCCGATCCCGAAGCTACCGGCTGCGAAGGAATCAGCCTGCCCCAACTCTTTGCGCTCCAACAAGCGCAGCAACCCGACGTGGCCGCCGAAGGGGCGTTTTACTTGCGTCGCGAAAACGGAAAAGGCCAACTGGTTTGGCAGGTTGCCGCGAACCAAGCGCCTCAGCCACTGAAAACCTTACCCGACGTGCACGCCTTCCGCTCCAGCCCAGACCGCAAGAGCGTTTTGGTTCTTTCTCCGCCCGCGAGCATTCGGACGCTGGCGCTCTGGCAAGGCGAATCCAAACCCTTAGTGACGATTGCCGCGGACGGGTATGTAACGGGCGCAGTTTGGTCGCCAGATAGCAAGTGGATCGCCTTCACTTCGAACCGCACGTCACCCACAAACTTTGAACTTTTTCGCTATGACATTGCGTCTAGGTCCACCACCCTGCTGATGAATTTGATCGGCTACAACGAGGTCAAAGACATTTCTCCCGACATGAAGTCGATTGCGATTTTGCACGCCGACTCCCGTCGGCAAGGGGAACTGCATGTTTGGCAAAATGGCCGAATTACCAAGCGTTGGCACAATGAGGTCGACGCCTTCGAATCGGACGCCGCTTTTACCGCAGATTCCAAGTCGATGTTTTTCACCATGATAGGCGCTCCCGGCACCTCCCAGCTTATGATTGGCGTGCTGGCCTCGGAAGCTACCAAGCCACTGGAAACACAGAATGGACCGGTTCAACGGCTGCGCCTTTCCGAAGATCGGCTTCGCCTCGCCATAACAGTAAACAACAAGGGAGTTTCGGAAATCCGCGGCTGGGAAATCGACGAGTCGGGGCGCTTGCACCGAAGCGTAAAACTCCCCAAAGCGGGCGGCGTGGTTGCAGACGCACCTGCAGTGCTCAAGGGCATGCAACCGGGTGATATGCGCTTCTTCTTCACTCGATCGACCCCTTCCTCTCCCTCGCAGCTCTATTTTTGGAACGGCAAGACAGAAGAGGCGTGGTCCCCAGGCGGAAAAGCACAGAGCATCGCTTGTGGCCCCGCGCCAACTTTTCATACTCTGCCCGCGCGCATTGCAGAAGGCATTCCAGCCCTGCAATACCTGCCCCGGGTTGCCGACGCCTCCACTCCTTTTGTCGTTTGGGTCCACGGCGGTCCGGACGAACAAGCGCGACCCGAGTTTGATCCCGCGATCTCTTATTTGGTATCGCGCGGGTACGGAGTTTTGGCGCTCAACCCACGCGGCAGTTCGGGCTACGGCCGGGGCTACGAGCGATACGACAACGGTAGCAGCCGAGCGGGAATCGCCGAAGATCTGACCGGCGCGGCTCAATGGATTCGGGCAGAGCGCAAGAACACGAGCTTGCCAGTATTTCTTTTCGCCAAAGGCAGCGGCGCCTGGTTGGGTGCCCAAGCCCTTGCCTCCCAGCCGGAAATGTTCCGCGGCATGGCCGCGCTCGATCCCATTTGGGATCCACCAAAATGGATGGCGTCCTTGCCGCCCTACGCGCGCAAGTATTGGAACCCGGAATGGGAAGGAACTCCTGCGGTGACCGTCCCCACGAAAAATACCGTAACTTTTCAAACATCGACTGGCTTAGCGGAAGAAGAGTTAGCGGCCGTGCGCCAAAGTGTGGAATTTTTTGAGCAGAGATCGGTAGCAAGCGGAAAATAAAAAGGGCCCCGCGAACGGGGCCCTTTTGATTTGAGTGTGAAGTGACTCACGAAGCAGTAACTAAGTTGCGGAACGAGTTTGAATCAAGCTGCGATTAAAGTGCGATCGAGTTGCGAATCAAGCTGCGTATTTTATGTTTTCAAAGATGCCGTTCGAGTTGTTTCTACGGGTATCTAATTGCACCGCTCGTGCCACTCAGACCCCTTGGAATGATTGGGTTTTCCAATGGTATACGGACCCGCCTCGCCTATAACGAGTACACCCCCTGTGGGCCATCTTTATAGCTCAATAATATTAAATAGTTAGACTGATAAGCGGAGTGACACGGCAATTGACTGCGTGTTGACTACTAGCCCTTCATATCAAAAACCAGCTGCAGCCCTGCCGATTGAAAACCCAAGGGGTTTTGCAGGAACGAGATGCTGTAATAAGCGCGCGCGCTGACGTTTGTGAGCTCGGAACGAAGAAACGTGTACCCGGCGCCCACCCCAATAAAAAACGTGCTGAAACTAGAACCCTTGGGGAACGAGGTATTCAGCCCGCCGGGCAGTGAAGTAATGCTAACGCCAAAGCCGTAGTGAAGGTTGGCAAAGAGCTCGAAATCGTCGACCAAGTACCCGATGCTGGCACCGATGTCGGCGAAGCCCGCTCCCAGAGTCGTGTTCCCCGTCGTGGAATCGGCACCGGACAAATTCGTGTAGGCGAGCTCAAAACGTACGGGGATTTCTTTAGCCAGAAACATCCCGAAGTGCCCCCCCGCGGTGAAACCCATGCCGGAATAAGCATATTCGGTGGCCCCATCTAGCGCGCGAATCATTCCCCAATTCATGCCACCATGCACGCCGAAGAAAAAACTCGTCTCGCGGTGGAGCAAAAGGCTTTCGTCCGAGGGAACCCGCAAACGCGCGCGCTTGCGCGGCTTGGGCGCCAAAGTAGTAACGGTCTCGGTTTTTGTTTTTTCCTTATCGGCGACAGCGTCCGATTTTTTCTTGGCTTTACTGGCTTCTTGTTCGCGCTGTTGTTCTTCAAGATTGAGGCGATCTTGGCGTACCCACCCCTCCATGGTGCCCTGCTCGAGCTCCACTTCGACGGAGTAAAGCCCACCCTCTTGTTCGCCGGTGAGGCGCAACAAAGTCCCTTTGGGCAAGATACCGTGACTAGGGCCCCCGTCTTTGGGGCGTTTGAGAAGTTCTGCGTCCTGGGTGATCTCCGCGATCACTCCTTGAAGCGGTTCGGCGGACCAAACCGGCGCCGCCGTTAACAGGGCAAGCGCGAGAAATAGGCGACAAATTCGATGTGCCGCGTGTGCGGGAACATATCGACGATCTGCACCTGCTCGAACCGAAACTTTTCTTTCAGGCATTGGACGTCTTTCGAAAAGGCCACCGGCGAACAGGAAACGTAGATAACCGTTTTCAACCCGTCGTGAATCAGCGGCTCCAGACAACCTTCAGCTCCGGCACGCGGAGGATCCAACAAAAGTGTATCATACCGGTTGCGGAAATCGCTGGGTAGGCGACGCACCAATTTCGCATCCACCCGTGCTTCCACGAATGCAATCCGCGGCGACTTTTTGGCACCGAAACCGGCGCGGGCTTGAGCCAAAGCTACTGGAGAAAGATCGATAGCGAAAATTTCCTTCACCGCTTCGGCATAAGCCAAAGTGAAATTGCCGTTCCCGGCGAAAAGTTCCAATACGGATTCACCGCCCGCACGCTTCACTAGATCGACCACTTGCGCTTTGAGCTTTTCGTTTTGAGCATCGTGGACTTGAGCAAAGCCTGCCGCGGCGTGCGGCTGGTTGTCTAACCGAACCAACGAGCCGTCGGGTTGGACAGCCAACTCCACTTTTTGCTGGCCGTGTGTGCCGGCGAGTTCCGTACGCAATTCACCCAACGCTTCATTCAACTTAGGGTGAGCGACCGAACAGCTTTCAATATCGACGATGTCGTGGGAGCGGCGCTTGTAGAAACCCAAGCGTTTGCCATCGCTGCGCAATTGAATTCGGTTGCGGTAACCAAACTGCGCATCGGCCGCCAGAGTGGGCAGGAATTGATCCGGCATCCAGGCGCCGCGTTCGAGCACATGGCGCAAAACAGTTTCCTTCGCTTTCAACTGAGCGGGGTATTTCCAATCCAGCCAGTCGCAGCCTCCGCACTCTTTGAAAAAAGCGCATTCGGGAGTAATCCGATCGGGCGAGGGAGCGAGGATTTCCACTAGCTCCGCGTCGCGGTATTTCTTAGTGCTTTCGGAGCGCGCGAGAATGCGATCGCCGGGCAAGGCACCAGGGACGAAGTAAATGTTTCCTTCGGTGTCGTGAGCGACCCCTTGGCCCATTAAGCCGACATAATCGATCGCAAGTTCAACGTTCATTTGGATACCTCTATAAGCCACTGCGAAAATTTTTCAGGGTCCGGCATTTTCATGCGGCCCTCTTCTTCCGGTGACGGAAAAAATTGCACTCCCCACTTTTCCAGCAGGGCGCGGTATGTACCATAAAGCGGGTGGTTTTGCAGTTGGGCGTTCATTGCCGGCACCACCGCTACCTTGCCGCCACGGCCTAACTGCCCCGCCACCATAAGCGCGACCGCGCTATCGGTTAGGCCCAGCGCAAACTTGGAGAGCGTGTTCAAAGTAAGCGGCGCAATCACCGCGATATCATAGTGATCCAAGTGATCGACGTCGGCTCCGGCTTCCCGGATCACGGGCCCCTGGCTGGCCCAAGCAAGGCTGAGTTCGGTGATAAAGCGGGTGGCGGAGGGGGTCAAAAACGTTGTTAATTCAGCGCCATGGCGCCGCAGCTCGCGCATCAGCTTCACGGTTTCCACCGCACCGATGCCGCCACAGACACCAAACGCGATCCGCTTGCCGTCCAGAGCGTGGCTTTTTCTTTCAACTCCCGTGTCCTTAATCACCGCTCACTCTTGCCGGAAAACGAATAAAATCTCAATTGCCTTTCGGCCTCATCTCGGCAAAGCCGCGACGAATACCTTGTTCCCCTGGAATGCATATGTTAAGAAAAGCCACGTTTTACGAGGAGGTCGGATGGGAGAGATCGTTTTATACGCGAAGAAGAGTTGCACACAGTGCAAAAAGGCCATCGCCTTCTTGAATAAGAAGGGCGTCACCTATCTTCTGAAAGACATCGTGCACGAGCCGCCCCCGCGCAGCTTGCTCGAAAAAGTCATTAAAGCAGAAAATATTTACGCGAGCTTGAATCAACGCAGCACCACGTACCGGGAAAACCATCTCGGCCGTCGTCGCACGACGAAGAACGAAGCTATTCGTTTGATGTTGAAAGATCCCAACTTGATCAAGCGCCCGCTCATCATTAAAGACAACCGCGCCTATCAAGGTTTCGACGAAGACTCGCTGCTGGATTTCGTCGCCGTCCCCGAAGTTTGATCCGCTTTTATTCTCAAAGATATTAAACGCGCTTCAAGTTCTTTCCTTAGAACTTCGAGCGCGTTTTCATTTGCGCCGCTAGGAACGTGGATCGGCTCACCGTACACCACCACACAACGCGCGAAGGGTTTGGGAAAGTACCCTTGATTCCAGGCGCCTCGGATCATCCATTTCCGCGACGCCGAAATCCCGGCCGGAATAATGGGCAAGCCCGTACTCTGAGCCAGCAATAAAATCCCCGGCTTCACCTTAAACACGGGGCCCCGCGGCCCATCCACCGCAATGGCGGCGCTGCGTTTTTCATGGCGGACCAAATCGATCAACCCCTTTAGCCCCCCTGCGCCACCCCGGCTACTCGACCCCCTCACCACCCGATAACCCAGGCGCTGGAGCAGAAGTGCCATGGCCTCCCCGTCTCGGCTACGGCTCGACATCACCGCCAAGCCTCGGCGGGCGAAAACGGGGACCAGCAGGAGCTCGTCGCCATGCCAATGCGCGTAAAGATGGGGGCCGGGCGTTTGCGGGGGCCCAACCTGCCGAACGCGCCAGAACAACCGGGCTATCCGGAGCAGAATTTCGATAGTGAAAACAAAGACAAACCGGCGCACCTAGGGCCCTCGATTAAGGCCTCAACCGCTAACAAAGGCCTGCCGAAGAGTAAAGAGCATGAGCACGGCCAAGAAAATGAACAAAGGCGTCGACACCCAACCTAACCCCTCGGGCAAGAGCTCCGTTCGGGCGGCGGAGGACGACAAGCTCAACTCCTTTTGCCGTGCCGCCAGCCACGAATTGGGCAATGTGTTGGGCACGATTGTCGGTGAATTGGACTACGGCCTGACCAACACCAACACTTTGGTGCGTTACCGCGCGATGAACGTGGCATTGGCCGCAGCCGAACGTGCGATTAGCTTGGCCCGCAATCTTTCTTATTTCGCGGTGAATCCACGCCTCGACGTAAAACCGCTCGATATTTCCCAGCTGGTGATGGACACCGTGGAAATCGTCGAAAAAGACTTACGCAACCGCCACATCAAATTCAACGTACTCGTCGAAGCCGCCCGCATGGTGGTGGTCGATCCGGGTGCCATGCAGCAAGTGCTGCTCAATCTTTTCCGTCGCTCCAGTGAGACGATGCCCCAAGGTGGCAAACTCACAGTGAGCATGCGCCAAGCCGGATCCAAGGTGGAAATTTCCTGCACCGACACCGGCGTGGGAATTCCCACTGAGCGACTAGATGCGATTTTGAACCCGGATATGCAAAATCCGTTGGAAAATGTGCTCCAGATGCAGGGCTTGGAACTAGCCGTGGCTAAGACGCTGGTAGAGCGCCAAGGCGGCGAGCTGCGCATCCAGTCCGCAGCCGGCGAAGGCACCACCTACACAATCGCCTTCCCGTATGACCCGCAGGCCAATCGCCCGCAGGGTTACACCGAGCACCGCAAGTTCCGTCGCGTACAAACGGCTTTGCCGGTTGAAGTTTCTTTCGACGGCAAAAATCCGTTCATGTCGGAAATTCAAACGCTCAGCGTGAAGGGGTGCTTTGTGGCCCTGCTCGAGGGCGAACGGGCGAAGTTGCCCGCCGTCAATTCCACGGGCGCTTTGCGTATTTACTACTATCAAGACCAGGTACTCGATATCGCCAAATGCCGTATTGCGAACCACAAAAATAATGGCGGCACAGCCGGCGTAGGTATCGAGTTCCTGGAGTTTGATTCCCGCGCCCGCAAACTCCTAGAAGCCATCGTAAAAAGCCATTCCTATTAATTCCGAAAAGCGACTGGACCCTTTCGGAAAGTTACTCGAACGGTACAAACTTTAGCGACAGCGGCTTCTTGCCGGGGTTAAAAAAAATCCCGGGGTTTGGAAGCGACAGCAATTGTTTCCCATCAAACCCAGGCAGCTGAGCTGCCGATTCAGGGATGAAATTGGGATCGCCGAACCAATAGTCGATATCGCTCTTTTCGTGCTCGCCTTTGCCGTAAGGCAAATCGCTGCCTGTATTGCGGCGTCGCCCTGCTGCCGCAGAACCGCCCACAGCTATCGGAGTGCCGCTCAGATCGACGATGGATTGAATCTGAGCCGTTTCCTCGCCCGTAAGGTCGCCGATTTGGTCGTATGTCAGTCGGCACACACCATCTAAACATTCGTGGTTCATTGCCGGGACGAAACCAAAGTAGAGCGCAATGCCGCGCGTGCGGACCAAGCCCTCTTGCGAGTCTACTGCACCGTCAACCACCAGCCCTGGGAGACGGTAGGGGTGCAATCTTACCGGGATAACCCGCTCGCCTTGTCGGACAAAGCCCCCGTCTCGCAGCTCCCATCCCTGGTCCAGAAACCGCTCCTGCCAATGGGGAAACAACGGGGAAAGCGCACCGAGCAGAGCAATAGTTGCCCCCTTTGAATGTGTTTGCACTCCCCCTATCGCCAGGGATTCCACATACTCGGTGCAGGGTCGCGTCACGCCCCAGCAGGGCGGAGCCGCCAAACAAAGGAGGGCGAAAATGTGGCAGAGCTTTAGCACCCGAAACCTCTAATGCGGCGCGCCATGAATAGCAATCGTGGCCCGCTCCCTGCCGAAAATCCCTTCCTTTTCCTCATTGCCTGAGCAAGAGTTACCGAAAGTGAGTAGTCCTAGGCAGGAAAACCCATGAAAATATGCTTCGTCGTCCGTTCCGTGCACAATCAGCTGCCCAACTACACCACCACCCACTTGGCGTTCGAGGCCTACAAGCGTGGGCATAAGGTCGTTTTCACCACCGTAAATAGCTTTTCCTACACCGACGACCGAAACATCTGCGCTACGGGCGTGAGCCCCGGCTACAACGGCCTGGAGACCCGCCAACAGTTTTTGGCGGCTGTGCAGGGCGAGTACGCCCTGCGCGAGGAAGTTTGCCTTTCCAAATTCGACGTCGTGTTTCTGCGTTACAACCCGCACGAGAGTGAAGGCGATAGGGCAAAGAACCCAGCGCTCGAATTTGGCAGGCTATTAAAACAAAGCGGTGTCCTGGTAGTGAACGATCCCGCCGGGCTCTCGCGGGCCGCGAGCAAAATGTACCTCTGTACGTTGCCGCCGGAAATCCGCGCGAAGACGCTCATCACGCGCAGCACCCACAAAATTAAAGAATTTCTAAAAGAACTCCGCAAGCCCGCCATTTTAAAACCACTCTCGGGTTATGGTGGGCACGATGTTTTTTTCATCAAAAACATCCGCGACATCAACATCAACCAAATCATCTCTGCGGTGAGCAAGAACGGTTACATCTTGGCGCAGGAGTATATCCCCGACGTCAAAAAGGGCGATAAGCGGCTACTCCTTTTGAACGGCCAACCGATCATCATCGACGGGCAAGCTGCGATATACCGACGCATGGCCCCCAAGGGCGAAGTGCGCAGCAACATCCACATCGGCGGAACGCGCAAAAGCGCCGAATTCACCAAAGTGGAAGCGCAGATTGCCGAATCGATCCAAACCAAACTCGTTTCCGATGGCCTCTACTTCGTGGGCGCAGATATTGTCGGTGACAAACTGCTCGAAATTAACGTCTTCTGTCCCGGAGGCATTAATAACATCAACGAGCTCTATGGGATCAATGTTGGCAGCTACGTCATCGACGACTTGGAAAAGCGTGCGCGCCTGTGGAAAACCCACGCCCCTTTTACCAGTCCCCCCCACGTCGCTCGCGCGCTATAATAAAGACCTATGAAAAAAGTTTTGATTCTCTGCGGCGGCCGCTCGGCCGAACACGAAATTTCTCTCATCTCCGCCAAGGGTATTCTGGATGCCCTGGATCGCACCCAGTACCAACCCTGCCTGGTGGGCATCGCCAAAAACGGTACGTGGTACTGGCAAGACGAGAAAGACTATTACCAAGGCGAGTTTATCGCCGACAAAATCCGCCTGAATGAAAACCGTCCCACCGTTACCCTCGCTCCGTACCTCACTGCCGCGCGAAAAGGCGCTTTGGAAGTTTCCGGTGGCAAGCGGGTCGAGTTCGACGTGGTTTTCCCGATCCTCCACGGGCAATACGGCGAAGACGGAACGCTTCAAGGCATGCTGGATATGATTGGAGTCCCGTATGTGGGCTCGCGTTGCGGTGCTTCGTGGGTTTGCATGGATAAGTGGCTGACCAAAACGCTTTGCGAAAAAAATGGCATTCCAGTGGCAGCCTACGTGGGCCTGCGCCGGGGCGAGAATATCGATACCCGCTTGGAGGAAATTGAGAAATTGGGTTACCCCGTTTTCGTGAAACCCTCCTGCCAAGGCTCTTCGATCGGAATCACCAAAGTAAAGACACGCGCCGAGTTAAAGCCGGCAGTCGAAAACGCGCTGAAATACGATCGCATTTGCTTGGTGGAACGCGCCATTGTGGGCCGGGAATTGGAATGCGCGGTCCTGGGCTTGCATGAATCGCCCAAGTCTTCCTTGCCTGGAGAAATTTTGGTTTCCGCCAAGGCGGAATGGTATTCGTACGAGGCGAAATACCTGGGCGGAGATCTGGCCCGCACCGAAACGCCCGCCAAACTCGATCCGGAGCTGACAAAAAAAGTGCAGCACTTTGCCGAAAATGTTTTCAAAGTCCTCGAATGCGACGGTATGGCCCGGGTGGATTTGCTGCTAGAGTCGGCGACCGGGAAAATTTTCCTAAACGAACCGAACACCCTGCCCGGTTTCACGCCGATCAGCATGTACCCTAAAATGTGGGAAGCCTCCGGCCTACCTTACCCCCAGCTAATCAGCCGACTCATCGACTTAGCTTTTGAGCGTGAAGAACGGGCCTTGCTGAAGTAAACTTTCGGCCATGTTGACTGGGGATTTAGCTAAGATCGATTTCGCGCAACGTCGCAAGGCGTTCAATCAAAAGCTGGGCAAAGGGGTTGCGGTGCTCTGCTCCCCGCCGGAAGTCGTTCGAAACAACGACGTCCACCACACCTTTCGCCAGCACAGTAACTTGATTTACCTCACGGGTTTTGATGAACCCAAAACGTTGGCGCTTTTCTCCGGTGCTTCCAAGACTCACTTTCAAATTTTCGTGCAGCCCAAAGACAAAACCAAAGAAATGTGGGAAGGCCGCATCTTGGGCCCCGAGCGCGCCAAAGCCGCGCTGGGAGCCGATGTGGCTGCCGCTTCGATTCCCGATCAACCCTTTGACGACGCTTTTATCGCCGCCATGCTCGAAGCCGACGCGCTCTACTACCGGCTGGGTGTGGAACCCATCATGGACGCGCGCATTTTGGGGCTTTTGGCCCGGGCGATGAAAAAACTGGGGCGTACTGGCCGCCCTCTTTGGCCGATCCACGATCCCGACGAAATCCTAGGCGAGATGCGCCTGGTAAAGAGCAAAGCGGAAATAGATCGCTTGGCCCGCGCAGGAGAAATTTCTGCTGAGTCGCACCAGAATGCCATGCGCATCGCCAAACCCGGGATGTACGAGTACCAAATCGAAGCCGCGCTTTTTCATTCTTTCCGGGGCAATGGCGCTAAACGTTTGGGTTACGACTCGATTGTGGCTTCCGGTCCTAACGCCTGCGTGTTGCACTACCACAGCAATGACCGCCGGATGATTGAAGGCGACTTGCTGCTGATCGACGCGGCGGGCGAGTATGATTTTTATACCGCCGATATCACCCGCACTTTTCCAGTGTCTGGGCGTTTTACTGACGCACAAAAAGACGTTTACCAGGCCGTTCTGAACGCGCAGAAGTCTTGCATCGCGCTAGCCAAACCGGGCAAGACGATGAAAGAGCTCCACGAGCACGCCATTGAAGTACTCACCGAGGAATTAAAGGCCCTCAAAGTTTTGAAGGGCCCTACCGCGAGCCTTATCAAGAACCGCGACTTTGCGCCCTACTACCCTCACGGAACCGGCCATTGGTTGGGCATGGATGTCCACGACGTGGGCCGCTACTACCAGGACGAGTACAAGAACGCGCGTAAGCTGCAACCCGGGATGTGTTTCACCATCGAGCCGGGTCTATATTTTAGCTTGGATTCCAAAGCCCCTGCCCGTTTTAAGGGCATTGGGGTGCGGATCGAAGACGATATTGTCATCACCCAAAACGGGTGCCGCGTCCTCACTTCGGCCGTGCCGAAGGAAGTAGAGGAAGTGGAAGCCCTTTGCAGCGAAGCTGGATAACCGGAGGATCTATGAAAAAAGCACTCACCATCGCCCTGATGTTGGGACTGGCCGCTTGCGCCAGCACCAAGAAAACCAAATCCACCGCCGAAGCGTTGAAGGAGCTCAATTCTCGGTGGCAAGATAAGATCGGCGTCGCCGCCAAATCTGAACTGGTCGAAGAATTTGGCCAGGCGGATTGGTGCGAACAAAAGCCGGGCGGAGCCGAAACCTGCCGATTCTACCATTCACTGGGAATCGTCTGGAAAGGCGACAAAGAAAACCGCACCAAGTACGACACTTTCGACGAAATTGTCGCCGAGTTTGATCCCCAAGGTGTGTTGCGGGACTATAAAGCCCGCTCTCAGCGCTAGGCTTTCTTCTTATTACCGTCTTCGAGTTCTTCTTTACGCTTCTTGAGTTTTTCAAGAAGGTTGGGGAACCCTTTGTCTTTCAAGAAGGCGGTAATCTGCTCGCGGATGTTTTCGCTGTAGCGGAAATCTTCGAAGGCCACATCGTAGATTTCCCACGCAGCGCCTTTTTTCATTAAGTAGTAGTCGAGCGAAAAGTTTTCGCCTTTGACGGTGTACTTGGCGGTAGCTTGGGCTTTGTCACCTTTGACGTCGATTTTGGTGAATTGGTAGCTAGCGCCATCCCAGAATTTATCCAATCGGGTATAGGCGGTTTTCACAACCACGTCTTTTAAAAGTCCTACGTACTGAGTGCGACTGGCGGCGGGGGTCTTATTCCATTCCTTCGTGCCCAAGCAGTCTTTGGCGATTTGTTCCCACTCCATGGAATCTTCAATCGCTTTGCGGGCTGTGGCGCGCGTGCCGCCCGTGGCGTCGTTGACCTTACGAGAGGCGTCGAAAAGGGCTTCCAGCTGGGTCTTAATCTTAAAAGACTCGCCAGTATAAGTTTTGCCACCCGGGGCTTCAGCGGACCAGCCAACCGAAGCAAGGGTTAACGAGAGTGCCATCGAAACGAGCTGGAGTTTTTTCATGCAGTTATTTTAGCCCACGCTAGGAAGGCGTCAATCAAGGGTTGCGATCTGCGCCAGCACCGCATCCACGCCGAGCGCCCGCAAGCACTGTTGGTACCCGAAACGTGCGTGGCAGCGCGGCTTTTCGCAGGGGCTGCAGGGCACTCCCTCTGCCCGGGCCACCGCCACTCGAGGGCCGCGCGGGACGACATACGCCGGATCGCCCGGGCCAAACACCACGACGGTGGGGGCACCGGCCAAACTCGCCGCCAAATGGGCCACCCCCGAGTCGTTGGCAACGACGAATCGGGCCCGCCCGCAAAGCTCCACCAACTCCGGCAAACTGGTTTTACCAATCCGAACTTCAAAACCGGGATCCGAAAGCGCCGCGAATTTCTCGGCCCAGTTTTCTTGCGCCGGGCTTCCCACCACCCAGATCGGTGTCTGCGGGTAAAGCACGCGCAAGCGCTGCCCAAGCTCGACAAAACCGGGCCACTCTCGCAAAGCAATGGAAGCTCCGGGTGCCAAGACAATGCCTTCCCTTTTTGTCGACGAAGGTGCCGTGGCGAGCTCGGGAGCTGGCTGCCCTGTTACCAACGCAAAAAGATCGCGGTAAAGCTGCACTTTGGGTTTCCCCGCGTCCCTTCCCCGCCAGATCTGCGATTGGGTGAGAAAAAACTGCGCGCTCGGTTCGGCAACTCCCCAGCGTGTGGGAATCCGCGCCAAACGTAAAAGCAAAGCCGCGCTAAAAGAGGCCACCAGACTGAACGCCAACTCTTCTTCGCGCGCCGCCACGGCGGTAGCCCAATACCGCCAAGCGCTGGGCAGCTTGCGCTGGGCCCGAGAAAGCGAAAGAATTTCGTCGAACCAGCCACTCTGCGCCGCCAAGGCGCTGATTTCCGCCGGACAAGCCAACGTGATCCGGGCTGCCGGGTACTGGGCGCGCAGGGCCGCAAAGAAGTCGGCGGCCATCACATAGTCCCCAATCCAATTGGGGCCCCGGACCAAAATGCGTTTGGGCGAGAACACGCTCCTTCAGTACACCGGACGGCGCGAAACTGCTATAAAGCGCCGATGCCAACCGACTACTCCATCGCCAGCCCCCGACAGCGCCTGATCGGCGCGCTGGTCGCGATTTCCGCAGGCGCCTCCTTGGCGGCGGGCTGTGTCCCTGTGGCCCAAAGCTTGGTCGACTCCTTGGTGTCGCCGTGGTTCCCGGGTCAAGCCAACCTAATGGCTTGGTTGGGCTGCGCCGCCTTTACGCTGCTAGCGGCGGCCTTTCATTTTTCGTTCCCGCGGCCGAAATTTTCCCGTCACCCCCGCGTTTGGGTCAGCTTGCCTTTAGCAGTGGCGATTTCGTTTTTGTACGGATGCCTCGACGGAGTGCCGCCGCTCACCCAGTTTTTGCAGCAACCGGACGCGCGTTTGGCCGTGGCTTGGGCCCTGTTTTTTGCGCCACTGGGAGAGGAATTGCTTTTCCGCGGGTGGCTTTTCTCGGTGGCGTACCGGCTCTGGCCCCGGGTGTACGCCACCGCCACCAATCCGTTGCCGGTAGCCGTTTGGGTGAGCGCTTTGGCTTTTGCGTGTTGGCACTTGCAAAACGTCGGAACCGACTCCCTCCCGCGGGTTTTGTTCCAAACCGCATATGCCTTGCCCTTGGGGCTTTGGTTGGGGTGGTTGCGCTGGAAAACCGGGAGCCTGGTGGCCCCGGTGGTTGCGCACTGGGCGATCAACCTCGCCGCCATGCTGGCCTAGTGTAGAATAAAGGGGTGAAAAAACTCTCCCAGTCTCGCCGGGGCCAAGCCATCCTCGAATATCTTTTGATGGTGATCATGCTGGCGGTGACGGTTGCGGTGGTGATCCGCAATACCAACCGGACCATTTACCAATTTTGGACTGGCCTTGCGCGCCAAGTCGCCTCACCGTGTCCCGAATGCACCTCGCCGGCGGCACCAAATATCAATTAACGAATGTTAACTAAGTTTTCAATGCAGCCTGCCTCATTCATTGACTAACTGCGCCGTTCGCCAAATAAACGATCCACTGGGTAAATGTTCCGCTTTTGCGGCGGAATCTCTATGGGGGTTTCTTTGATGATGCGCATCCTTCTGTCCTGCGTCGTTCTGTCTTTTATTTCTCAACCCGCACAAGCAAAGAAGTCCCCTGAAGACTACTGGGCTGAAGTCGGCCTAAAGGCCGATGACCTGGGTATGACCGGCAAGTTCTGCGGCCAAGATGAAAAACATTTTACAAGCTGCTTTCACGCGGTGAACGCAGGCTTAGCTTTTGAAAAAGAGAAAAACACCCTGGTCCCCACCTCTCGGCTCGCAGCTGAAAAAGGATTCGGGACCGTCGCCAAGGATTTCAAATCGGTTTCCATCGTTGCTCCCAAAAAGATCGAATCGGATGATTTCGCGGTTATCTACAAAACCGTGCGCCAGGAAAAAATCGCCTCTGGCGCCGCCATCGCCGCGCTCTATGCCGACCGCGCAGCCAACCCGGTGGATTTCGACGCATTGATGGATTACCTCAAGACCGGCGACGGCTTTAAAAAGCACGAATCCGCTGCGGTGGGCGCGATGCAGAACGCTATTTTGGGAATCATGGCAGATCCCCATACGTACATCGTTCCTACGGCGCTCATGAACGACGAGAATACGGCGGGAGGCAAAGACTTCACCGGTATCGGAGCCGTCATGAAAGTAATCAAGAAGGGTGGCAAGACGTCCATTGTTGTGCAGCAACCGTTTGAAACAGGCCCTGGTTACAAAGCCGGCGTGCGCGCCAATGATATTGTGACCCACGTCGACGGCAAAAGCGTCGAAGGCATCGACCTCAGCGAAGTAGTAAATAAAATCCGTGGCCCAAAAGGCACCGACGTCAAATTGACCATCGTGCGCGGCGCGGACACCCTCGACTTCACTATTACCCGCGACTTGATCGAAGTGAAGAACGTGGAAGTTAAGATGGTCGGCACTAAAAACGAAGCGGGTCACATCAAGCTATCTGACTTCATGAAACGCGCGGCCGACGGCACCACGTTGGTATACTCGGAATCCAAAGCCGCATTAGAAGATGCCATCAAGAAATCCCCCAAAGGCATCATCTTCGACTTACGCGACAACGGTGGTGGCTTACTCACCGAATCGGTACGCATAGCCAGCATGTTCTTGAAAAAAGGCCTGGTGGTCTTGCAAACCAAAGATCTCAAAGGTGGCTCCACGAAACAATTCAAAACTGCCGATGCCCCGGTAACTGACTTGCCGCTCGTCATCTTGATTAACGGCCGATCGGCGAGCGCCTCGGAGATCGTGGCAGGCGCGCTCCAAGACCACCAACGCGCGTACATCATCGGCGAGCGGTCCTTTGGTAAAGGCACTGTGCAGAACATCGGCCCCATCGCCAGCGAACCTAAGCTGATGCTGGCGCAAACGATCCAGCGCTTTTACCAGCCGTCGGGTCGCACCAACCAAGTGGAAGGCATCTTGCCGGATGTGGAGGCGTACATTAACCCCGCTCCCACCGACGCCGACAAAGTCGCTTTCCGTGAGGAAGACGAATATGCGGCGCTTCCCCCTGTGGGCAATAAGTGGGTACAACCCCGCCCCACCGAAGTGGCCAAGCTGAAAGCCTGTTTGGATAAAGGCGAAGCCAAAGCAAACTTCGCCAAAGACGAAGCCGCCGGCATCCCCACGGACTACCAGCTAAGTGTTGCCATAGACGCCGTGAACTGCATCGCCGACGAGAAGCTCTGGACTCCGGATATGGTCGGTCCCACTTGGGCGGATCAAGTTCCCGAGTCGCCGATTTCCGACTTCTTCAAGAACATCTTTCAATAACGACTAATCCGGCGCAGCGCTTCGTAGAGCTGCGCCGGGAGTTCCGGCATTTCGTTTACCTCGAGGCAGATTCCGTGCCCCGCCTGCGCGATGGCTTGGGACGCCTCGAGGGAACTTCCGGGACCGTGCAGATGCAACACCGCCAGGAAATCAAAACGCCGAGCGGCCGCCACCGGATCTCCGCCCTCTGTATATCTCCCGTCGGTCGCTAAAAGCCCTACTCGCCGCCGATTGGAATGCAGGGTCTGCTCGTACCCTTTCACCAAGCCTTGCGTAATATTGGTAAACCCGCGGGGCCGGGTTTGCAGAAATTTCAGGATGGTGTCTTGGGCCGGAGCGAGAGTGCCCATGGGCTTCACGACCTGGGCTTTCGAATGGAAAGCCACAACCCCCGCGTCTTCGGCCGCAACCTGCAGCAACAATACCGCAACCGCAACACTCGCCAGCAAATGCTTATCTCCCGACATCGACGAGCTGCAATCGAGCATTGCCACGCAGGCAAAGCGTTTGGGTTCTTGTCGGGCCACTTGAATGTGGGCGGCTTCGTCCAAGAAAGGGTTATTCTCCAAGGAACTCTCATGATCCAATTCACCGTCGGGGAATTCACCCAGGCTCACCATCCGGGTAACCATTGGACGGGCTGTGTGCCGCACCAAACGCTTGGCCCGGTCCACAATCAAACGCACCAGGGCGGCGTCCCGTTCGGGCACCGCGACCCCGTCGCCTAAGCGATTGAAGTACAAGGTCCGCAACGGATCATGCGTAGTAAGCGCCTGCGAGGAAGTAGTGGCGTCTTCGGGAGGCGGTTCGGAATCCGGGCGCCAATCCCAAAACGAAAGCGATTTCTGCGCAAGCCCAGGTCTATTGGGAGGGGTAGATTTTAGTTTTTTTTTTGCGCAGCCGGGAGGATCTGCGCCATCAGTTCGCGGAGCACGGTGGCCGGATCATCGTCTGGCGAAACCATCTCGATGCGCGAAGAAAGCGCCATCAAAACTGCGGTTTCAAAATCTAAATTTGCGCGCAGCAGATCACAGACGGCGAGGCCAGCTCGAATGCTCGCCCCTCGTTTAATCGACGGGTGACTACGCGTCGCGCGGATCAGGCTTACCACTGATTCTAAGCGCGCAGCAGGCAAGGAAGATCCTGCCTGACCAGCCAAAATCGCGCACTCTTCGGCCGAGTCTTGGTACCCCAAACGAATCAACTCAAAGCGATCCAGTAAGGCTTCGGCCAACGCGTGAGTAGCCGTGAACTCTCGCGGGTTTTGCGTGCCGATCACAGCAAAACCCTTCTTGGCCTTCACTTCACCCAAGTGGGGGATTTGCAAAAGGCCTTCGTCCAACGCGGGCAACAAAATATTCTGAACGCTCTCCGGCATGCGATTGAGCTCGTTGATAAAGAGGATTTTGCCCGTGCGCATGGCTTCTACCAACGGGCCGGGAATGAAGCTTTCCGCACGGTAGCCCTGCTTAAGAACCAAGGGCGGATCGAACCAACCGGTCAGTTTTTGTTCCGTGTAGCGGCTATCACCATCGACGCGTAGGGACTTCAGGCCGAGGCGGGAAAGGGCTTCACGCACCAGATGCGTTTTACCCACGCCCACCGGGCCCTCGATGAGCAAGTTGCGGCCCATGCCGGCGGTTTTTTCGAGCTGTTCCAACTCGCGTTCCCGACCGATGAGCAGAGTGTTTTTTTCCGTCGCCACAGGGAGCTAGAATGGCTTAGGCGGGGCACTACCGTCAATCAGAGCTGATGGCGGACATATTGCCGGATAGCTTTACGTTGCACACCGGTTTCGCCGCTGAACTCAATGCCCATGCCAGTTCGCAGTGGGTTCCGCGAAACCCAGCGCACTTTTCCCTGACTATGGATCACCGGAACGTTGAGGGGAATGGGCAGCGGAATGGTCAGTGCAAGCTCGGAGTCCATCGGCAGCAGATGAGGCGTTTCCACAAAACAACCGCCTTCGGAAACGTTTTTCAAAATGGGGTAATGCCAGCCTTGACCGTCGTTTAAAATCAAAGGAAGGTTCGTTTCAAAGCGTGGCTTGCTTTTCCACCAACAAAGCTTGGGATCGAAATACAAAGTCCGGACTCTGGGGTTAATGAAGTACGAAAGGCTAAGGGCATAAATGGTGATATGCACGATAAGGGTAGAAAGATGCGCCCCTCGAATCATGTAAAACAAATACAGATCGTTGATTCCCCAAACAGCGACAAAACCTACCAGCGCCAACCAGCCGAGCTTTGTCACTCGCAACAAGCCGAAAAGCACCAGCAGCGGTAAAACTCCCGACAGCAAAACTTCGCCGCCGGAAATCCTGAACCCGTCGTGGTAGCGTGCGGCAAGTTCCGCTGGAAAATAGAGAAAGAGAAGTGAGGTGAATAGGATCGCGAGCGGGCGCTTGATCATACGGTTAGTATATCACCCGCGCGGGGCTTAAGCGGCTTGCGACTTGGTGTCTGCAACGGTACCCGGATTGAACCGGTAGCCTTCGCCGTAGATCGATTCGATATGATCTTTGAAAGGTCCGAGTTTCTTCCGAATGCTGCGGATGTGGGAGTCCACAACGCGGTCCGTCACGAAGGTGTCTACACCCCAAACATTGTTTAGGATCTTTTCGCGACTGAGAACGCGGTCGGGATTGCGTACGAAAAACGAGAGCAGCTTGAATTCCAAAGCAGAGAAGGCCACTTCTTTGTCCTGGATATAAACCCGGTGCCCCAGGAAATCGATACGCAGGCCCTGTAGTTCAAAGTTGGGCGCCCCTTCTTTACGGGCTTGGTTCTGCTTGATGCGAACCTTTACGCGGGCCTTTAGCTCATCCGCTTCGAACGGCTTTTGTACATAGTCGTCCGCGCCTAAATCAAAACCCATGACTTTACTATGTGCGTCACCGCGAGAGGACAAGAAGATAACCGGCGTGTTCGCCGTTTCCTTCTGGCCCTTCAAAAGGTGGCAAACTTCAAAACCATCAATTTCGCCCAGCGAGATATCCAGCAGGATCAAATCTGGCTTGTGCTCGCGCGCGAGCTCCACACCCTGTTTGCCCGTGTCGGCAATAATGACCTTATAATCAGGGGTTAGACAGGACTGAATCAGAAACTGATAGTCCTTGTTATCGTCGATGATCAGAATTTTTTCCATAGGTGCAGCCCCTCAGAGTCTCTTCGGAGTTGTGTGGAAAAGCTTGAGCCAATGTGTGGATAGCGGCACTCAACTTTCACATTGTGCGCGCCGATAAGTGCCATAACACCTATGTTCAAACTAGATCAGGTCAAAGACGGTGTGCTCAAGCGGTTCATGATTCAGATTCCCGCCGGCACGACACTCTTCAAACAAAACGATAAGGGCAACACGCTCTACGTCATCATTGAAGGCAGCGTTAAGCTCACCCACAAAGTGGCGAGCGTCGAACGGGTCATTGCGACTTTGGGACCCGGCGAAATTGTCGGGGAGAAATCGCTTTGTTCCGCAACTGCCTACCGCCGTGCGTTCACGGCGATTGCAGAAACAGAATCCGTCGCGCTTGAGTTTGACCAACAGAGCCTAAAGACCATTGCCGCACGCCTGCCGGATTTCACCATGAAGCTCATGCAGGTAGTGGTAGAACGGCTCGACCGAGCTAACGCCCTCATCGGAGTTTTGCAAACGCTGAACCCGGTGGAAAAGGTAGGTCACTACCTGATGTACCTCTGCGAGCATGAATCCAAGCAAGCTACTGCCGGAATGCATATTCACGTTACCGCCGAGACCATCACCGCCGCTACCGGCGTAGAAGTGGAAACGGCCCGCGACTGCCTAAATGAACTCACTGCGGAGAAGATCATGACACCCAGTGAGGCCGGCTTCCTCATCTCCGATGAAAATGCCCTGCTTCAGCACCTATCGAGTGTGAAGCAAAAGTTCGCGGCCTAGCTGCTGCTCGAACGGGGCTTTCCGCAGATCCCTGGCCCACGCCTGCTGGGCACACCGGTCCTCCTATAATTTCAACTTGCCCGAGGCGCTCGCATTGCAGACTAATGCTTGCGTTCCATTGGTCTGGCGGCTGCAATGACGGCCCCGCCGGCGTGGGCCAGGGATCTGCGGAAATCCCCTTTCAGGCGCTGCGTTACGGGGACGTAGCGAATCAAGTGAACAGAGATTTATTTTAATTCGCTGACTTTATCGCCCTGTGCCGGGGTGAACTCGAAAGCCGTTGGGGGAATTTCCTGCGTGGGCTTGGAGAGCGTGTCCCAGGTTACCGCGACAGAAGTCTGTTGCTTCGGTAATTTCAACTTGGCTTCGTAACCCAAATGGAACCCGCCTGGGGTTTCGCAGCAAGGTTCTCGATCACCGAATTCTGCTTCGACTGTTTCGCCCGCCATGTCCATCACGAGCGATTGAATCGCCGTGTTGGCGGAATCCACCCACACGGTGGCTTTTTCTCCGCCCTGCTCCAACAAGCCACGGAAAGCACCTTGTTCCTTGTCCCATTCCCAAGAAGTGAATTTCGCTTTTTCCCATTTGGGAGGCAAGATGCCGGCGGCGATCGCCACTATGTCGTTAAACGCGATTCCAGTTCCCAGCACCCTTTTAAAGTACGTGCGGCCGGAAGTATTTTCGCGTCCCGCTTGCTTGTTGCGTGGGAAATAAGCCACTACCGCCGAGCCCTTTTGAACGAGCACGTAATGCAAGCGCCCGATCGGATCCCGCAACTCTAAGCGAAACGACTGCGGGTAATTGCCCACGATCCTGCCCTTACCCGAAATGCTTTGCTTCTTGCCCTCATAGCCCATTTTGAGTTTACCGGAGAAACTCCCCAAGAACGCACGGCGGGCAGTTTGATCGCGCCAAAAATCTGCTGCTTCCAGCGATTGAATGGGGTTTTCCACTTTGGCTTGGTGAGCGCAAGCGGCCATCAAACCGAGGAGCCCCGCGAACAAAAGCCGTTTCATGACTGATCCGTGCATCCGTAGCCCACCTTTTTCAAAAAAGCTTCTATGCGCTCGTTGACCAAATCTGGGAAATCCATGTGCGCGTTATGGCTGCCTCCATGAATTCTCTCCAACTCTCCACGCGGGAGCAAGTCCGCGATATTTTCTTGTACGGGCATGGGGGTAATACAATCTTCGTCGCCGGCGATCACCAGGGTTGGAATCTGGCTTTGTTGCAGAAGCGGGCGTCGATCCACCCGGCGGTAATCGCGCATCAGTCGGTAAAACACCGCGGGCGGAGTTTGGCGTACCCCCTCCAAATAGCCTGCCACATCTTCAGGCCGGGCGATATCGGGGTTGAAACCAAGTTGCGCTGCAACAAAGTGGGAAAACGCCTGATTCGCCGTAAATTTCTTCCAAATGATGTCGCCTGCAGCCGGCGCGGCATCGTAAATTTTGGATGAGGCTTCAAATACGGCATCCAGCCGATCAGTGAAGAGCATCTGCTGAAAAGGGTTATTGACCGAGCCGCAAATAAAAACATTTGATTTGATGCGGTCGGGTTCCATGAGCGCCAAATGCGAAAGCACGGGCACGCCCATGCTATGGCCCAAGCAAGCCACCTGAGGCAAATCCAAAAAACGTAGCAAGTCCTGGATGTCGCGCGCGCACCACTCTAGGGTGAGGTGCTGATCGTTTTTCGGCAGCCCGGATTTCTGGTGCCCACGGTAGTCAAAAAGCACCAGCTGGTAGTGCTTGGCGAAAAACGGGATCTGGTGCTTCCAATGGTCGCGGCGGCAAAGCAAGCCGTAGCAAAGTAAAAGCGGCGGCCCTTCACCATGTACTTCGTAATAGATGGGGGTGCCGTCCCGCGACTGAAATAATCCGTTCATGCTACACTTTTAATACCATGAAATACCGCTTCAACTTCGGCTTCTTTGTCAGCGCGGTGGCTTGCGCGGTGATCCTCAATTCGGTGACCGTGGGGGACTTGAAGTTCGCTCTCCACGAACTGGCCCCGCTGCTGCAGAGCGACATTCGCTTTCGCGACCAAGTGGCTGAAAAATGCGGCACCCTATCCGCGCCGGGCGGGACGGTAACAGACAAATTCGTTCAGGAACGCTTCCCCATTCCGTCTGCCACCGCCACGCCGGTCGAGTGTACGTTACTCACCCAAACCAGCAGCATCACTCGTTTCCAGCTGCGCAGTTTTTGGGATTTCCATATTCAAGTCCGTGACCCCATTGGAACACCGGTAGCCGAACGCCACTTCGGTGTCGACTTCCCCACCCCCCTGGTGCTTTTGCCTCTGGTGCTTTTCCTACTTGCGCTGATTTTCGAATTCAAGCGCTGGGGTATTCGCTGGACTGCTGCGACGTTTCTATTTTTGTCGTGCGGTGCCAATGTGATCCAGGTTTTGCGATCCCTCGTAGAGGGAACCCGCACGGTTTTTACGGGAGAGCAATCCTGGGTGGGAATGTTTCTCGTTCTATTTTGGGTGGCGCTCTGCCGCGGCCGCCAAATGCAAAGACTGCCTGCCACCGTTTCGCCCGAGGGCCGTTGGCTAAATCGCGGCATCGTGGGCGCGCTAGGGTTGTGGAATCCCGCTGCCCTCACCCTCGGTGCGCGCCTACTCTTGCCTTACCGCGGCACCATCGCCCGAGTAGCCCCTTTTTTCTCCTTCCAAGTTTTGATTGTTGCGCTCAGCGTGTACCTGCTCACCCTCGGCACCGATGGTGTGCGCGCCTTTTTCTCCCATAGCCTGTGGATGCCTCGCTATTTCACTTTCGGCACTTTGCTCTTCTTGTTTCTGCAGTACGAAAAACCGAAATACGAACCCTTGGTTTGGCACTTGCCCGGTATATGGCGCACGCTGGTGCTGATTGGCGCCATCGAACTTTGGGCGCTATATTCTCCGATTTGGGATGGTACCTCCAACCTCACCCGCATTGGCGTCGGCCTGGTATTGGGTCAACTGGTATGGCCCACCAACTTGGTTTGGAAACGCATTGGCCGCGATATGGGCCGCTGGAGCAGCGCACTTTTTCTTGGTGCATTCCTGACCGTACTTTCCACCCAACAGGGCGTGGCGGATATGATGCTGCTAGCGCTAGACCCCCATATGCACCCGACGGGAATGGTTTTCTTCACCTTTGTGGCGGGACTGGCGATGGGATTTGTGACTGGCGGATTCGCGGTGGCGTTCTTCGGCTTGTTTATGGCGATGATGAAAGCAGCCACTGTCCCATTGGTGCAGGCAGCACTTTTAGACGGGGTGCTAGCAGGAATTTTGCTCTCGCCCTTCTCGGTACTGAACCTCTTACCGGCTTCTCAATTTGGGTTGTCGGCAAGCAGCGTGGTCGCTCACCGATTCAAACAGCTCGCCTTCCCCTTGGCGATTGGCTTATTGATTTACGCTGTGAGCGCCATCACCAGCGTCGCCATTCTACGTCCGGCGACTTTCATCTTCGTCTGCTTGATCGCAGTCGTTATCCACCTCAAGCAAGCTTCCTGGCGATTCGGCAATTACACCATCGCTCAGGGCTTGCGCAGCGGCGAACACTGATTAAACTGCCCCACTTGCCTGTGGTTTCGGGGATGTGAACCGGCTCCTTAGCCTACAG
>CAZBJE010000051.1:0-24200 GCA_964492125.1 uncultured Pseudobdellovibrionaceae bacterium
AAGCTCGAGAGCGCGACAAAGTTAATTGAATTCCCGTAATATTCTTTAAGAGGACAAACCAATGAAAATGACTCTACTGGCTCTAATCACCGCTGGCATTGCCTTGGCCGACGACCCCTCGAATTTCACCGTCGACGCCAATGTATCTTTCCCCGATCGTAAGGAAGTCACCATAGGAATCACAAATCTAGAAAACCGGGAAATCCGTTGCACGATCAAGGTTTCGGCCAAAGTAAAGGTCAACGAATCGGAATTTCAGACGGTTGTCTTGGGCAAGAAGGTGACGTTAAAGCCCGATGAAACCGAAACCATCAAGCTTGGAAAGGAACGAGTAGATCAAGTCGCACCGGGAGCTGTTTATACTGACGCAACTATTCAGAGCACAAAATGCGAGTATTACGATAGTTCGGATATTCCTGGTGAATGCTACCAAACCAGCACTCGTTTTACGACTGATGGTGGGGGCTGCAAGGACAAAAATACCGGCCGTGTTTACAGTGCAATTTCCGACGAACTGATGAAGTTTACTGACGCGTTGAAATACTGCGATAATCTCGAGGAAGGCGGCAAGGACGATTGGCGTGTTCCCACCTACGAAAATCTCGACCAAGTGAAGCCGGACCAAGACATGCCCTTTTTTCTTGCGCTCCCCGCTTCCATATCCGCCCCCCCTACTAGAGATTCTGGCGCCCGTATTGAGCTGTTTACTCGACACAAGGAAGACAGCAACTACCTGGAAAGCGAAATTGGAAGGCAGATTTGCATTACTTTTTTCTATTCCGATAGTTCGGGCGGCGTTTGCACGACTCTGAATAGCCCCGCGCATGCAGTTTGCGTGCGTGGCCCCAAGACCTAGCGACAAAGGGTGGCGGGTTCGAATCCCGCTCCCGCTCCCGCTCCGACCATTCTCTGCCGCGCCGCGGCGTTTAGTGATGTCAATATTCTTCCGAAGCTATATTGGGCACGCGCCCTTTTGGAGACGGATGATGGCTTCGCGCATTCAAAAAATTTTGAAGCGTTTGTGCATGGCACCTTGCCTTGCTATGGCTGCATCCGGCTGCGCCAAGTCTAAATCGCTTTCTGATTTGATCGTCCCCAACTTCACCTTTGGATTCAGCGCTCCCAGCACCACGCTTCCGGTGGGGTACAAGGGACAGAACTACTCTTTCAATTTTGGAACCAATAATGGCGAGCCCCCCGTTACGTTCACTCTAGACTCCGGTTCCGTTCCGGGGGGGCTGTCGCTGAGTAGCGCGGGCATCCTGTCGGGGCCCATCACGGGTGCGGTCGGCACCTACAATTTCACGGTCAAGGCGGTGGATGGGCGGGACAAGAGTTCATCGGTCGCATTCACGCTCACCGTCCAAACTCCCTTTTCGCTGCTCACTACGTCTCTCTCTAATGCGGTCGTGAACGTCGCCTATACCGGCGTTTTGGTCGCCTCGGGAGGGGTATCGCCCTATACCTACACGGCAACCGGTTTACCCACGGGCCTAACCCTCGCTCCGTCGACAGGGATTCTAACGGGTACGGCCACGGTTCTCGGATCCTATTCGCTTTCAGTTACTGTCACCGACTCCGTTGGCCAGGTGGCGAATGTTTCCATGACTCTTAGCGTCGTAGTCTCTCCCGGCGCTCCAACGATTGGAACTCTTTCGGTTTCGGATGGCACATTGGGAGTTTACTACGCCGCCGCCATCGCAGGCTCCGGTGGTATCGCGCCAACCACCTATGCAGTCTCGGCCGGCTCACTGCCGACTGGGCTCAGCCTCGATCCAAACTCGGGGTTGATCCTGGGAACGCCGACTTCTGTCGGAAACTCTACTTTCACGATTTCTCTAACGGACTCCGTAGCAGCCAGCACGAGCCGTGCGTACTCCATGAACATCATTCAATCGCCGGCGCCCACGCTTTTGACCGCGAGCCTCACCGCAGGACAAAAGGACGTGCCTTATGGCGATGTCATTTCCGCCACCGGGGGCAAAACGCCGTACACTTTCTCGATCACTGCAGGAAGTCTTCCCGCAGGTATAACGTTGAACGCAGCCACAGGACTTTTGTCGGGCACTCCGACGGCTACCGGCACCAGTATCGTTACCGCCCGGGTTACCGACTCTCTGGGAAGTTTCGCGTCGACTTCCCTTTCACTCACCATTGGTGCATCGCCCTACGCGACTCTAGCATTCCAAACTACAACGATTCTCCCGATGACAGTCGGCGAAAATGACGTACGCCCCGTCACAGTTACGGGCGGATTGCCTCCCTACACTTTTTCGATCAGCGCGGGCGCTTTGCCGGCGGGGATTTCCCAAAGCACCACGACAGGTACGCTATCGGGAATACCTACTGTTGCAGGATCTGCCGCCGTAACATTGGCCGTTACGGATAGCCGCGCCACTACAGCGACTCAAGCCTTTACAGTATCGGTTAACGCCGCGTTGACTGTCACCACTAGTACGCTGCCGGTGGCGATCGTCGGGGTCGCCTACTCCACTTCGCTATCTGTAACGGGAGGAACAGCCCCCTACACCTTTGCCGCCACTGGTGTACCCGCGGGCCTAAGCCTTGCTGCAAGCTCGGGAATTCTTTCCGGGACCGCCGCCGGGACTTCGGTATCTACCATCGTGGTAACAGTTACCGATGCAAGTGGGCTGACCGCGAACAAGACGCTCTCGCTCACAGCCACCACCACACTTTCCATTTCGACCGCCAGCGTGGCCCGCTCTGCCATTTTGAACCCCTATACCCAAACGATTGTGGCCACTGGTGGGGTTGTTCCCTATACCTTTTCACTCAGCGCCGGTTCTTTGCCTGCGGGCCTTTCTCTGAGCTCGGCCGGGGTGATTTCAGGAAGTCCGAGCAAAGGGGCCAACGGCGCTACGGGATCCTTCGCGTTCACGGTTCAAGTTGCCGACGCGTCCGGTCTTACCGCAACTCGCGCCTACACGATGTCGATCACCTCCCTTCCCAGAATTGCAGACGACTACTTTGCTCCCCTGCGTGTCGCACGAACGGGAGTGCCTTATATGGATTGGGTACGCAGCTGGGGTGGTTTTGGAGCCCGAACTTTTTCGGCAACTTCCCTTCCACCTGGGCTGGCCCTCAACGCAACTTCCGGTTATTTAACCGGCACGCCCACGCTCGCCGGCACCTACACCCCTGCGATCACCATAACCGACGCTTACGGATTCACGACGACGCGCACCCGAACCGTACGGGTGGTAGCGGCCGCGAAAACAGCCGACTTCGACGGCGGCATTCAAACTACTTCAGCGGTCGTTGGTACCTACCAACAAGTCGACGCTCAGGCTGCCGACTTAAACAATGATGGAAACTTAGATCTTGCGGTGCTCGCCCTGGGGAGACTGCAAATATTTCTGGGCAATGGTCTTGGGGGATTTGGGGAACCCAACGTCGTCACGTTGGCGACCAACCCGGCCAATATGATG
The DNA here is from genome assembly GCA_964492125.1 of uncultured Pseudobdellovibrionaceae bacterium. Classification (GTDB taxonomy): domain Bacteria; phylum Bdellovibrionota; class FAC87; order UBA2466; family UBA2466; genus JAIEOG01. The sequence continues at coordinate 3,450 of CAZBJE010000051.1, forward strand.
ATCGCCGACATGGACGCAGATCTAAACTTAGATGTGGTGACGTCCACCAATAGCGGCGCGAACCGACTCGAAATCATCAAAGGGGACGGTGTTTGGACCAATCCGGCCGCGCTCCTGCGCCAAACGATTACGCTGGCGAGCACTACCTACCAGGTCGCACTCGGCGACTTGAATGGGGATTCAAAAATGGACTTCGTCGTCTCCAACGGTAACATCGTCAGTGTCTTTATGAATTGCGGGTTCGGGGGAACGACTGTGAACTATGCAGGCAATCCCATTCAAGCCTGCAGTACAACTGCCCAAACCATTTTCAACTACCATATCGCCGCGACCGTCGCGCGCAATAGTTCAGTGGGCGCTGGGCTCAGTGATCTCAATGCCGATGGGAACCTAGACCTCCTCGTAACCGCAGGGACCTCGCTCTACACCTACCCGGGTTTGGGCAATGGAACCTTCTCTGGCGTAGCTTCCATCATCGGTCCCTTTGGCAATACTTTAGACTATATTCGGACGCACGTGGAACCCACCTCAGGTTGGACCAATACGTACATTTCAACGGCTGCCAATTTTATTAATATGAACGGAGATGGCTTCCGCGATATCGTTTTGCAGGCAAACTTTTCCAGCTATGTATTGCTCGGCGACGGAACCGGATCTTTTTCTCAGACATACACTGCTAACGTGAGCGACTTAGGTAGTGCTGTTTACACCAAAGTAAAAGACATCAACAACGATACCAACCTAGATATTATAAGCGTCGTACGAGGCGGAGCTTCCACCAGCATTTCCAGTGCTCAGGGCATGCTGGCCAGCGCCCAGGTCTTCTACAACAATTCGGGGACCGGCCAAGTCTCAAATCGCATGATCATCCCCACGAGCTATTACGCAACTGTCGCTACGGGAAAATTCATTACTGCGGCTACACGGCCTGCCTTGGCGATTGCACGAGGGTGGAACGGAAACCCCGTGCAAGCAATAGTTCACCCGAATAACAACTCCCCTTCTGGGTTTAATACTGGGACTTTTCAATTCGCCTATACGACGGCGTCGGGGCTGCAGTCTGATTCCGTGCTCTACGGTGTGTCTTTCGCCGACTTAAATAGCGATGGCTTTCTGGACTTCATCGGCAAGTTACCGGCCGCAAACATCGTGTCGTTTCTTGGACAGGCGGGCGGTAGTTTCGCCAATCTCACTTCCCTCTTTGGGAGCGGCGATCAAGGGGGCGCGCAGTGGTGGGCAAGTCGCCAACTTGTGCTCGGAGATTTAGATGGCGACGGCATTCTTGATTTAGCCAGCGCGAACTACAATAACGCCGCCTTTAGTTCGGTGGGCTTCAACTTTGGTTCAGGTGACGGCTATTTCGGCCCGTCCAACATCATTAACGTCGACGGTTCTTCCTGCAATACCAACAATGCTCAAGGGGCAATGACTGTCACTATCGCGGACTACAACCGTGACAGCAAAATGGATATGGCCATCGGCATGGGTTGCGGCGGCAACGGTCGTATTGGGGTGTATTTTGGCTTAGGCGACGGGACATTTAACACGAGTTCTCCCACCAATATTGTCGCGTCGGGGGGCGGAGCGAACAACTACATTGATCAGCTCGTGAGTTACGACATCAATGGCGATGGGAATCAGGATCTCATCGCCGGCGGGCGAAATGGAAGTCTCTCTATTTACACGGGCGGAGGAGATGGAACCTTTACCCTGCGGACCTATATTTCAGCGGGAGCCGGGACCTCCACGTACACGCTGGATATCGCTGATATGAACAACGACTTTCAACCCGACTACGTGATGTCGACAAGCTCAGGGGCGTGGTCGCTACTTTTAGGCGGATCCAACGGTAGCACCGGATCCCCAAGTACCTACAGCGGCATGGGGATAATCTCGGCGCTCGTGGGTCGAGCCCGTGCTGTTGATTGGGATGCAGACGGCAAGCTCGACGTGGTTATGTCGAAAACCAACGCCGGATTGCAGTTTTTCAAAGGTGGCGGCGACGGCACGTTTGCCATCCCAACTCGCCAATACAGTCTGCCAACTGCTGGTAATACAGCGCTGAGCAGCATTTTCCCAGTGGACCTGAACGGGGACGGACTAGACGACTTGTTCTGCACGCAAGCAGATACGGGACTTTCGAACTACAGCATCGGGTACAGCTACAACCGGTCATACTAATGAAAAACTTCAGTCACATCGCTCTCCTCATACTTCTCGGCGGACTCGCCGGCTGCGCCTCCAATTACCAGGTCGTATCGACGCCCTCTGGCGCCTCTGTTTTTTACGATGATCCGACTAACCACCGCCAAATTTACATGGGCGTAACCCCCCTCGCCTATTCAAAAGCAGCGCTCCCTCAATCCGAAAGCTTCATGCTCGTAGTGACGAAGAAGGGGTTTAAAACGGAATCTCTCCCGCTGGCGGTGACGGACGAATCCAAGACCGTCGTAAGTGTATTCCTGAAGCCCGTAGACCCAGACGACAAAAAGCAGACTTCCGAAATTGACTCCGCAGTGAGTCTACTACTGGGCGCGCAGAAACTCCTCTACCAACGCCGATTCCACGCTGCGATTCTGGAACTAGATAAAATTTTAGCCGACAAGCCAGACCTTGCCGAGGCCCATGCCATGAAGGGCACCTCATATTACTTGCTCAATGAGTTACCTTCCGCCATCGCTTCGTGGAAAACCGCCCTCAAGTTGGCGCCTAATCACCCTGAAATTGTCCGCATGTTGGACTCTCGGGGCATACACATTAAACCGGACGAGGCAAAAAAATGAGAAAGCTCAATTGGTCATTGATAGTGGGGCTATCCTCGGGATTGGGAGTTGTCGCGGGAGCGCTCTTTCATTCCTCAAGCACACCTTGGATCTTCGTGAACCTAGTTGGTTTCATTATTGTGGCGGGTGGGATGACGGCCGCCGCATTTATCATGCATTCCTTCGATGAAGTACGGGACCTTGCCCGAGCAATTGCCAATTGTTTCGTAGATAGACGAGTCGACAACACTCGCGCCATCAACGAAATCGTACAAGTATCCAAGATCCAACAGCGTCAATCGGTTCCCGTGCAAGCAGACATCGAGTCGGTATCTTATTACTTTCTTCGGGATGGTCTGGAGCTTCTATTGACTGGCCTGAGTGCCGAAGAAATTCGCCGCCGCCTCGAAGTCATCTCGTCCCACTCAGTGGAAAGAGGAATCAAACAAGCGGGCTCCCTGCTAAGCTTGGCCAAGCTCGGCCCGGGCTTTGGACTACTGGGCACACTACTAGGCCTAGTCGTCTTGCTCCAGCAAATGGGCGAAAGCGGCAACTTCGACCAAGTGGGACCGGCGCTGGCCATTTCCTTGCTGGCGACACTTTATGGAGTTGTGGCGGCGAACCTCTTTCTGCAACCCATGGCTGAACTCATAAAGAATCGCATCGAGAAGAGCGAAATAAGCAACATGCTCATTATCGATGGCATCGTGATGCTAAAAGATAAACGCCACCCACTGCAAATTCGGGAAGCCCTAAAAAATCACCTTTCTTGGGAAGAAGTTGTTCGACTTGGCAAAGCCGACACGACTACTGACAAAACATCGGAAAAAGTAGCGGCTTAGAAATGAAACAGCGAGCAAAAATAGATTTGTTGATCAAAAAGGAAACAGAGATCTGGCTGTATTCCTACGCCGACTTGATCACCAACTTGCTTGCGTTTTTCCTGATGCTTTTGGTGATCGGAAGATCCGATTCCCGAGCAGGCGAGAAAATCAAAGAATCCATACAAAAAATGGTGGGCCGGACCGTAAGCTCCGTCTTATTATCGGACGACGAAATCGTCTCCCGAATCAACGACGCATTGAAAGACAAACAGCTTTCGAGTTCTTTTTTTGTGGCTAAAACACCGGGTGGAGTCACTCTAACGTTTGCAGAGGGGGTTTTCTTTGAAACTGCGTCAGCCACCCTCGCCCCCGAAGCCCAAGATATCTTAGAAAAAGTAAGCCCGATTTTTAAAGAAGTAAGCAAAACGTACTCCCTGGATGTGGAGGGCCATGCAGATCACCGGCCTCTTTTGGGGAATCAGTTTTACGCGTCCAACTGGGAACTCTCGGCCGCACGTGCTGGATCCGTAGTGCGCTACCTATCCGAAAAAGGAGTATCATCCCAAGCGCTGCGAGCCATCGGGTATTCGGACACCCAGCCGATTTCGGCCGATCTCGAAAAGAACCGGCGCGTCACGATTCGAGTGCGGGGTAAACGTACCCTATGAGAACTTTCGCGCAAATCGGTTTGGGGACATTGGTCGCCTTGATGCTCGTATGCAGCACAAGTGTGCGCGCGGCGGACTCCGATATGGAGAACTTCCGCTGGGCCGACTCGCGTCGTTCGAATGCTTTCGCTGATTTCACTCCTGCATTTCGAACGGAACAACGGCTCCAATCCTATCTTGAGGATTACCTCGACCCTTCCCAATTTGCGATCATCGTCAACCCTAAGGCCACTCGTCGACAAGGCCGCCCCGAAACTACGGGCCAGGACTTGCAATCGCTGCCCGGCCTACCCGGCTGGTCAGACGCTAAGGAAGGGCAGAAGCAATCCTACTTCGATCTCGACGGGCGCTTTCACCTCTATCCGGAAGACCGCCCCGCGTTGAGCGTGGAAGTGGTGATCGATCAAGGCGTTGATAAAAATAAACTTACTCTGTTCAAACGTATTTTGCCTAAGGTGGCCGGGATGGACGGCGCCCGCGGAGATGAACTTCGCGTCTCGTCTGGAACGCTGCTTCGGGCGCCGATTGCATCGCCCTTGGGGCCGAGTCAATCGCCGAATTGGCTGGAGACTTTGGCCAACAACCGAGCCGCTTTTCTTTTCCTTACCCTATTGTTTGTGGCAGGAACAGCTACGGTCATAAGCGTCTTCTATTTTCTTTACCGCTCACTCGGGCCAATCGAGCAGCCAGCGAGAAAAGAATCCCAAGCTCCCACTCAGCCGCAGGGAGTAGCGAAAAAGTCGCGCTATGAGGCAGAGACAACCAACGCCATTCGAACCGAAGGTCCATCGAGTACCAAACAAACTGAAATTCTGCGCGACGTTTTGCAGCAAGCAAAAAAACACCCAGAACAAATGGGGCGCCTGATTTGCGCATGGATTCAAGCCGGCATGGTCAGGAAAGCAGCTTGGCTCTTGCAGAATTTCGATATGGCGCTTGCGGAACAAGTACTCCGGCACATTCCATCGGCCGAATCCGGTATGCTTAAATTGGAACTTTTTACTTCGTTTGATTCCACGTCGACTGAGAACCAAACAATTCTCGGCCAAACCCGGCAAGAACTCATCTTTTTAAGTGCGCGTGAAAGTAGAGAATCGGGCAAACAGCCCCTCTCGTATTTGGCCGAGCTCGAACCCGACGTGCTAATGGAAGTCATTGCGTCGGAACCCGTTCAAAATGTCGCCATGGTAGTAAGCCACATACCGCCGAACATGTTGCGCGACTACTTAACCAAGCGAAGCCCGAAAGAGCTGATCGAGCTTTTCGACGCACTCGGACAGTTGGGGAACCTTACGCCAGAAGCCAACAAATCGATCCAAGAAATACTCAAAAAGAAGACAGATAGAGTTCGATCCCTTCCCCTTACCGAAAATGGCAAGACAGCACTGATGATCGATCTCCTTTCCGGGATCCAAAGCGCGACCGCCAAGAAGCAGGTGCTTGGGCACCTCGATCAGGTTTCCCCAAAGGTAGCCTCTCGTGTACGCGAGAATGTTTTCTTCTTTGAAGACATCTTTAATCTTGCTGACGACGCCCTGCGCGTGCTGTTCACCGAAGTCGATCCGATTGTAATTTCCAAAGCGCTGATTGGTTCGCCCGTGCGTTGGAGAGACAGGCTCGTGGCCGTCTTGCCTAAAACCTCTGGAGAAATACTGGAGTTCGAAGCCAGCACTAGTAAGACGCTCACACCGGACGAAACGACAAACGCTCAATCGCTTATTTTGACCGTTTTCGCAAATCTCGTGAAACAGAATGTTCTTTCCACAAAATCCCGCGTAGAGCAGGAAAAAGAGACCCCCACGCCGGTCATCAATAAGGAAGCGGCGTGAGAACCGCGCTGCAATTCGGCATGATTCTCGTCGCACTATCGATGGGACCTCGTGTGCTTGCGGGAGACGTGCCTTACACGCTGAGCGTGGATACTTTTGTCCTCACCTACTCATCCGCCGGTCAGCTGCACGATGATATCCGTCGTTGGGATTCGGGGTTCGCTGTGCGCGCTACCCACCCACTCACCGGTCGCTTACAAGCCAGCTTGAGTGGGTATCTGGGTGTGCTATCCGAGTTCAAATTCATAGGTGTTGGACTCACCTACCAGTTTTCGCCTTCCGTATTGTCGAAGGTGGCTGATTCGGAACCCGTCGAAGTAGTTGTTTACTATAAATGGCGGCCCTTTATTCGCGTGGAAGGTGGGTTGCTTGCGGGGCAAACAATGGTGAACGCGGGAATCGTCAACACACAGATAGTCGAGGATTCTTTTGGTTTGCACGGTTCCGCCGGCACCGCCTACGCGCTCAACCAAAAACTGGAGCTAACGGGTTCCGCGTTTTCGTTCTACGGCCTGTCTCCCGATATTAGTTTTCTCAGCTTCGGAGTGACCTTCGGGGTGCGCTATAACCTTTTTTAGATTCATGTTGCCCATGATTGCGCTGTTGGCCTGGGTGACCCTGGGACAGGATGCTCTTGCCAACCGACCACGCGTGGAGCTGGAGCTGGCGCCGGCCCAGATTGAAGACGATTGCCTTACCACTCCCCAAATCGCGGCATTCCTCGAACAGATTCCAAAATGGAAAAAAAACGTCCCTTCCCTTTCGCTGCGCACCGACACCACATTTGATCCGAAATGCCGCAAAGAACTCGAAGCCCGATTAACTAAGATCGGCTTTAGAGTAACCACGGCTCAAAGGATCCAGCCTGGCCTTAAAATTGAAGGCGTTTTCGGTTCCGAAGCGGTAGCCGTAGCCAGCGAAGAAAAAGCAGAGCAGAAAACTGCTACAGACGCACCCTCTCAGCCGGGGCCAATCGAAGCGCAGCCGCTGCCGGCACCCAAGGTGGCAGCCGCCGAGCCGGAAAAAGAAAAACAACCCGAAGAAGATCCCCTTCTCAAATGGAGCGTCGCAATCTCCCCGGGATGGCTTATTTCTTCCGGAAGTGGAATCCCCACCAATGCAGCGGGCTTTTCCTCTGGATTTCTGACGGCAGAGTACCGCCTCAATACTCGCTCTGAGGTTCGCATCGAACTGCTGACTCCCGTTCGTAGCGAAGCGGCCATGCCCCAAACCATGATGCTTTCGGGAGAGTTCAGTTACCGCTTTATCGGCGAACAGCCCTTCGCCAAAGACCTGCCAACACCCCCCATGATCGTTTCCGGCATAGCGGGCGTTGTCGATTTTACTCAGTCGCCCGGGCTCGCACAGCCTCTTTCGCAATACCAAGAAGGCAGCACCATTCTGAGCGAGCTTCTTGCGCCGTACTTCGGCGCCTCCATCACTCGCCCGTTGGGGCGCTCTACGACTGTCACGGCAAAAGCTCTGCTCATCCCGGTGCTACCCATATCATCCAACACCATGACTCTCTCGAGTCGGGTGGGACTCAACATGGATTATTACCTAGGTTCATTTACCTTGGGATTAGGAGCCAGCATTTCGAGCTTTACGCTGGGCCTAAAGGACCCTACGCCAAGCACGCTAGCGGCGGTGTATCGGTGGGTGGGAGTAACGGTAAAATATCACTTCTGAAGATCGAGAGCGCTTCTCACTAAGCGCTCCTGTTCAAGGTAGCTGCGCACACCAAACTCGGTATCCAAGGTATCCGTATTTCGATTCGCCGGCGCCTGAGCAGCCGTCAGCAAAATCGCTGGCGCGTTGGTAACGGTATTTCGCACAGGCCGCGCTTCGACTGGAGCAGCAGGTATTGCCCTCGCTTGGCTATCGCGTACCGCTTCAGAAAGATGGGCAACCCCATTCATAAAAGTAATTTGAATCCGCCGAGCCCCAAACGCCGCGAACAGCACAAAAACCCACGTCGAAATCAATCCCAATACCAGTGCGACTAGCATCAATATCGTATTTGCTGCGGGAGACGCCAATGCGTCCACTAGCGTAGTAAAAAGAGTTGCGGGTGCTGCCGAAGCCACAGTCGGCATGAGCTGGTGAGGTAAGGGCTTTACCTGCACAGTCACGGAGGCACCCGCGTAGGCGCAAAGCTGGCGTACCAGACTCACAATTTGCTTCGGGAAGTCCGGCAAAGCAGAAAGAATTTTGACATCCACCTGCTCGACGCCTTCGTTCCCCTCTTGCTGAGTCGTGCGAACCAATACAATGGCGTTCGCATCCACGCGTTGCACCAACGAAGACAAACGCGCTTCTAACACCGTCTCGCGACTCGGCACATCACCGGCCACGCCACTGGATGCGCAGGCTAGCATGAAAAAAAATATGCCGTGCTTAATCAAGGACATAAGCGATGTGCTCCCACTCTTCTTTTCGGTCTTTACCTCCATTAAGATGAGTAAATCCGAGAGAGGACTAACACGCCGCAGCAAGCCGCAAACCTCGCATAGCTATTGCAAAGTGTACGTCCCGAGTTCCTTGGAGACTTCCAGGGAAATTTTCACGGTTCCATTCTCCAATTTTTCTTCATTTTTTTGTTCCAGAGAAAAGCGGGTGAACTCAGACGGCTTTACTTCGATCATTTCCGTGTAGTCGTCTCGATAGCACCCGGAGCCGCTGCAGACATATTCGCGGGCCACCCGCTCGGGAGTACCGAGTTTTTCGTAGAGAACCACCGATTCCAACTCTCCACGGTGGTAGTTGGGAACTACCCCGATGGTCTCTTTTCCCAATGCAAATTGGCCGGTCCGCAATACCAGCTTTTCGAACGGATCGGGCAACGGCGCGTCCATCGAGACTTTTTGCGCCCCTTCGCTGGTCGGCTGTACTTGGGTTTCGAACTGGTGCGCGATTTCCTCTCGGCTGCTGTCGGAAGTGATATCGATAAAATAATTAAAAACGGTATAGCGACTCTTTCCGATCACCACGAACGGCCCCAGTCGAGTCGAGTCTTTTTGCTCTAAGGACAGCATCGCGCTACTGATGCCAACGATCTCCCCGGCTTCGTTGTAGAGGGCGCCGCCCGAGTCACCCGGCAGTGCGTGCGAATAGGCGATATTTTTGGCGTCATGCTTTTTCTGTTTGGCGCGATCGGTAAAGATTATTTCTTCATCGGTTTTCAGATAGCCGTCTTTGCGACTAACCACATTAACCACTCCCCAACCAAGTAACCCAGCACCGGAAAACTGGGTTTCATTCACATACGAAAAGAAATCGTCGATGCCGTAACCTGCGAAATACACATGGCCCTTTTCGAAACCCTTTTTCGCTATCGCCGGGAACTTGCGCACCCCCAAAAACTCGGCCGTACCTTCAGGAAAATCCACCACCGCAATGTCATAGGGATTGAGTTCGGTTTTTTCTTTCTCTACCTCAGCCCCAAAAACCTGGGCCCAAAAACCGGGCTTCTCTTTCGGGTACACGAAACCTTTATGAGCATGGGCCGCTACCGAAGCAATGCCGTCAATATTCACGCCGCCAGCAGGTAGTTTCGGGTTGATGCAATGGGCCGCAGTTAGCACTCGGACGGAGTTGATGAAAGTGGCGGTGCAGTGTCCCCCTTCGCGGCCCAGCCGAACAGTGACCCTAGGATCCACTCCAATCAGCTCGCCATAATCCCGGGAGGGTTCGCTGTGGGTGGCGCCCATCATGAGAACGCCGAGGGCCTGAGTGAGACCGAAATTTCCCGCGTAAGCGGACCGCCCCACGAGACTACCTAAAACAAGTGCCACCCCAAGAACCCGAGACCCCAAACGACCCATATTTAACCCCTCCCCCCATAACAAACGCCACATTTAACGCGTAGCAATAAAGCTGAGCTTGCGTCAAGCGGTTGTGTTTGCTCCTCGAAACGCCTATCACTAGCCCCCATGAGAACCCCTGGCCGCCAGGAAAAAGAAGACCTTGTCCTTACATTCGAGCGTGGCGAGCTTGATAGTCGATCGCATGTTTTTTCCGCGCAGCACGACGGCAAAACCATCGTATCCTTCCGAGCTACACTACTTGCAGACGGTGACACGACGGAGCACGGGCGCTACATGCAATACCCCGTCGACTTTCCCAAACTTTCTGACTGCGTTGAGACGACCCAGCCCTTCGTGGATCCGCGGTTTCGAGCAGAGGGGGTTTTGGCGCCGATGTTCGGGCCTCTGGTGGGGTTCGCGCTGGAGAAGGATCGGCGCTACGTTTACGGCGGGGCCGCTGGGCATCTTATCGACGTATACAAGCGCTTTGGCGCGCGTACGATCGGCTTACCCTACCGTAACAGCGCATTAGGCGGAATCGAACAACGCTTATTTATTCTGGACGCCGCCGAACTGGCGTTGGGCCAGGGCGTATCGGAAGACATTTGGTTGCGCGCCTATTCCGATATCTCCGTCTGTTTTTGAGCTATAATAATCGGATGAAAAAAATCAGCCTGCTCACCTGCCTCTTGTTAAATGCCCCTCTCTTCGCGGGAACTTTGTACACCTGCAAAATTTCCAAGAATGCAAAACTCGCGGACTTTACTTTGCGCATCAACGAAGAAGGCGACGGACCTAAGGCGCGCTACGATGTAGTGCTTAAATCAGGCGACAAAACGGAACCACCGCAGGAGTTATTTTCCAAAGGCGCTGTAAAAATCGAAAGCACTGGCAAGCAAGGCAAAGCTTTAGTCTTTTCCGGCGAAAGCATCACGCTCAATCTCAACGCCGAAACTAAAGCCGGTAGTTTTATTGGTACCTTCCGAGCGGCCGACCCAAAAGCCCGACGCAAATCCCTCAGCGGCACTATCGCCTGCGAATAGTCAGTCGCTTTGCGTATCGGGTGCACCGGCTTCACCATCCAGCTCCGGTTCGCGCAAGTGGCGTGCGGATCTAGGCGAGCGAAGACTCCGACGAAAGACGCCCGTTTCGGGGTCGATGAAAGGAACTTCGGGTTCACCTTCTTCGGCCAACTTTCCAAGCGCCGCGCGGGGCACTCGCTCGGGTCGCAACCCCACCCCACTGGGTAAGTTGCTCTCACCCGCAGCCATCCCGGTGTTCTCCGGCCGAGGCTTACTCAGGCAAACTTCCTGCAGCTTGGCGTCCCTCTCAAAGGTGACGCACACATTGCCGCGTTTAATCCCAGCGTCCAACGCGTGAAACATCGACGCGTCTTTCACCCCATTTACGCTGACTAAGACATCACCGGCACGCACGCCGAGGTAAGTCGGATCGGAAAGATTGGCGGGGGTCGAAGGCACCAAGATGGTATGCGCGGGTGGCTGGGGCTCTTCGACCGAAATCGCTCGCCAGCCGCCCAAAACCGCTCCAAAACCCACGCCGAGCGCGAAAACAATCACCATGCCGATCAAGCGTTGCTTCTGCATCGTTTGCCCCCAAAACGCAGAGCATAACGTGGTCCGGCCCACGGGGTTAACGCGGGGATTCAATGCCCTGAACGCATTGCTCTTTAATTGCGTGCCCGTTTTTTGTAGAATCGGTGTCAAACGAGGGCCCCATGCGCGCAATGACCCAAATGATTCTCCTTGCTGGATGGATTCTGCTTACCGCCTGCGGCAAACAAGTGGGAGCACGCGGCAGCCTCGTCGACCACGGCAAAAAGAATATGACCGAGTACAAGCTGGTCCAAGACGCCGGATCGGGTACGCGAGTTCAGGAAGCCGGCTCCGGCTACGAAGGCAAAATACGCATCAAAGAAGTAGAAAACAAAATCCGATTCCTTCAGGTGAGCAACCTCGATAGCCGCGACCCACAGACCGTGGAAGTACCGTTCGAACCCACCCCCGCTGCAAAATCGAGCCTATTTTCAGCCCTCACGGAGGCAGGCCAGGTCGCGGCCACCAAGGGAACGTGGCTGCACGAAAAAGCCGCTATCGCTTTTAGAGGGCGCAATCTGGAATTAGTCGGCCCTTCCCGCATCATTTCCTTTAAATCCCTGCCCCTTACCCTTTATTCGGACAAGGGCGAAGCGCTCGTGCGCCCGCCCGGCATTCCTCGCCGCGGCAAGCTGTAAAACCGTTCGTTTTCCCTTCCCAGGCATGCTATAGCCCTCCCCTGACAAGGAAGGCCCATGCAAGACGCTCTGGAACTAAACGACGAACTCGAAACCGCATTTCAAACCATTTTGCCCAATGACCAAGTGGATCTGGGCGGTGTGGTAGCCAAATGGAAGGCGTTTGCTGCTCAAATGCAGTCGGGCCCTTGCCCCCTTACGCCCGAAGATTTCTGCCTCCAGATCGCCATTTCCCGCAACCTGCTGGAACTGGTTTTGGAGAGCGTGGATGAGTCGTCGCAGAGCCTGTTGATGTCGGCGATCGAAGAAACCGATGCAGCCTACCGGGAAGCGACCGTGGAATTGGCCCTTCCCCTTGCCCAAGAAGAAGAAACACCCCGCTGGTATCTGCTGCGCGGACCGAAAGCATTCGCCCCCGAAGCCCAACCAGAACTCTGGGATTTTTATTTGGGCAAATCCAATGGGTTCGATGAGGACCAACTTGCCGAGATGGACGAAGCCGCTCGCAGCATTTGCGAAGACGACCAGGCAAATGTGTCTGAGATTTTGCAACACTGGAAAGAATTCGTCGTGAACGTAGAACGCGGCTACGACAATATGCCGGACGAGTACGAACTCGGCGTTTGGCAGGGTCGCGGCAATCTCGAACAGATCCGTATGGACGTCTCCGAGCCAGTCGGCGCTGCCTTGGAGGCCGTCTTGGCTCCGTGGGATGTGCGCTTTGAAAAAGCCACCCGCGTGGTGCTCGCCGATCCCGAAGACGACGAAGATGAAGAGAGCGACGACGAACCGGCGTTCCTGCGACGCGCACCTTTGAAATTTCGCTTAGGTGAAGAAGAGCTACAAGCTTGGATGGATTCCTAATCCCCCCGCTTGTGGCGATTCGTAACGCCCTTATCCGTTCAAAACGCGACATCTAACCGCTTGGGCTCGGCGCTATCGCCGTGCACCAAGCGATTCCCGCAAACGTTCCACGCCCTCGCTCTGCCCTATTCCACGCACGTTTCCTGCGTTTACCCCTTTGCCGTATGGCACTCTCTGCCAACGGCCGAACGCTATGGCACAGATGGTGCAAAACCTTCGCACGAGACACTTTATTTGAAAGGAAGTGACGTGATGAAACCAGTAAGCAGCCGATCCAATGTTTCTTCTACCGAAGAAAATAACAACCAATCTCAATCCCGTTCGCAAGGCTCCCAGAATCGTAGTGAAGGTTCGGATGAACACCGCCCGATGGGCGCCTCTTCGACCGCAAGCCCCGATTTTGGCGGCATTTCGAAAACGTTGAGTGGCTACGCCGACCAGGCAAAAGAAATCGCGACCGATGCATTGAGCAAAGCTCAAGGCTACGGAACCGACGCACTGGATGAATCCAGTTCGTTCATTCGCCGTTACCCTGGTCAAACGTTAGCGGCCGGATTCGGCCTTGGCGTTCTCTTAGGCGTTGCCCTAGCTCGGAGATAAAAATGGAATCGCAACTCCGCCCAGAGGAACAGGGCTTTGCTCACACGGTGGGCCAAATCGTAGCCGACTTTCAAGAACTGATCCGGCAAGAATTCGCGCTGGCGAAAACCGAAATCAAGAAAGATTGGGTGCGAGGAAAGAATGCAGCACAATTGTTCGTGGGTGCCGCGCTCGTGTTTATGCTCGCCGGGGGTTTTGCCCTCCTGGCATTTGCACAAGGCATGGTAGCCGTGGGTATTCCGCTGGGCATTGCTTACTTGCTTCTATCATTCCTGCTCACTCTGGGTGGGGTTGCATCCTATCAATTAGCTAAACGCTGGGCTATCGGCGCACTCAAGGAGAACGTACAATGGCTTCCGAAACAGACCAAATTCGAATCCAAATCGCAGAGACCCGCAACCATTTAAAGTTGCACATGGCCTCTCTTGAAGAGCAAGTCATGGGAACCGTCAATTCGACGAAAGACACGGTGACCGATACGATCGACACAATTAAGTCGGGGATTAGAAGAGTGTCGCCGGCCTACCAGTTCAACGAGCATCCGCTGGTTTTTGCGGCAGGGGCCGTGATTGCAGGATTGGCTGCGGGAAGAATGATTGGGAACGCTTTAGAGCCTCGTACTACTCAACCGTCGACAGTCAATTCGCTGGCTCCCGTTTCGCCCGAGTGGAAAGCCCTGAAAAGAATTGCAGCTGGGGCTTTCATGCAGGTGGCGGGTGAAATCGCCAAATCGGTTTTCCCCAAGCATGAAAACGTCGTGCATCAGATCGTTCAGGATTTTCGCAGCAAGCTTGAAACGGGGCATGAGTGAATTTGAACTAGGGCTTAATACGAGTAGCCTTGCACGTCTTGTTGATCCCGCAAATTTCCACGCCTTTGTCCGTCGCCGTTTCCTTCAAAAAGCTTTGGCTTTCTGGCAGATCCAACCGCAGGTTGTAATTGGTATCTTTGATATTGCCCTTCGAATTGATGCCAAGGAGCAAGTAGTTGCCACTCACTTCGGCTAAGGCGGGCCCGCCCGAATCTCCGAAGCAGAGGGCCGCACCCGAGGCCTCCTTCGAAACCATATCGAACGACGAAAAGCTCACAATCTTCGAAGTCCCCATGCGCAAATCGGCAGCAAGAGACGTCGCGCCTAACCACTCGTCTTCATCATCCGCTTGATCGTCGTCTGCGGGGTCGCCGTCTTGGTCCGGACTGGGTTGCTGCGGCTTAGGCTTAGGCGCGAAGCCCGCGCCAGGAGCGGTGCAGCCAAACCCCAACAAAGTTATCACCCCACCCGCTTTCGCCTCTCCACCGATATTCATCGGCTCTGCGTCCACAATGTCGGCTTTTGTTATCCCAATTGAAACGTCGATGTCCTTGCCGGGCCAAAGCGGATTACGGGTTAGCTCTGCATCATACTTGGCGCCCTTATATTCAAACTTGGCGATGTCACCCGTCTTGCCGCAATGGGCCGCGGTCACTATGGCTCGTGTTCCCACAATGGTGGCAGTGCATTCCGTATTACCAATTTTGATCGCTACCACTTCTTTGAAGTGATCCTTATCCACAATAGCGCCGTTAATCAGCAAGGGACTGAACGCGGAGACGGGGAAACCTACGACACACAACACGGACAGTAGCAAAAGACGGTGCTTCATTGCTGCTCCTTCGCCCTCACGGGCGGTTGCCATCTATTTTTTGGGGGGAGGAGAAATCTAAAAATGAAAAGCGAATCTGAGTCTTAATTGTATCAAGTGGCGGTCCGAAACACCAGATGGCCGCGCCTGGACACTGCCAAAGCCAGTACATGCGCAACGCCTACCAGCGATGTGATCCAATGCAGCGGAAGTACTTTGGTGGGATTGAGGAAGTGGGAGCCCCTCATACCGGATTTTCATGATCATGCTCATTTCAGCGCGAGTCGGGTATGGGGTGTGGCTTCGCTATTGAGGGGTGGAACGATTTTCCGTTCGCTTTCCGGCGAGCAGCTGTACCAGGCAGCACATGGAGAGACTTGCCTATTTGACAGTTGGACTCCTCACAAAAGTGCTGGCGAGAATTTTCACGGTTTGTTTCTTCATCACCATTTCTCTCGAGCCGATTCGAAGTAACTGAAAGGCCGCTGACTAGGAATCGCTGGTCGGGACGCCTGCTGGAGCTGTGGGTTTAGTTATGGGTGTAATGAGCGCAGGGAGAACCAATACTGGCGCCTTTGGATCTACCAACTGCGTTTGTCGCGGCGCTTTCAAACGGACTTGGATGCCTGCTTTCACGTCTGCGATGTCCACTTTTTCAGTTTCCACATAGGGCGGAGGTTCCGCGAATTTTCGGATACGCACAGCGACTGTTTTGGGCCGCACCTCCATGGCGTTACTCGTCGGAGTGCGCACACCGCCCGAGCTCCAGCTGATCTGCACCGGCACTTGAACCACTCGCGTCAAGAAAGCTTGCACAGTGACTTCGCGAGGCTCTACACGTTTGACCGTTATTCGCTCCGGCGTCGAAATGGTATCAGAGCGAATCGCCATTTGTTGAACTCCCTCATGCACCGTCGAAAGATCCAGGGAAGCAGTCAGCTTGGAGGCGTCTACCTGTGAAAGGTTCCCCTCGGTACCAGCCAGCGTCACTCGGATTTTCTCTGGAAATGGTGCGCGCGCTTCCCAATTGTCCGGCAAGTTCCGGTAGATCACCGCCACATCCACCGTCTGCTGCAAGAGATCAGCCGGTTTGGCGTTGATCATCCACAAACCCAGCGCCAGTCCGAACGACACGGTTTTGCGGACCCAGTTCTTGTGCAGCCCCCTCACCCAATGCTCGGGCAAACGGGCATGCCCTGCCGCGACTACCGCCACGTAAGCATTAAGCCGTATGCGCAACGTTTCGGGCGAATCAATGGTGTCGAGTTTCCCTTGGTACGCGAGGCTGATTTGACCCGTCTCTTCCGATGCCACGAGGACGAGCGCATCACAGCGTTCTGCTAGCCCTAGGGCAGCGGTGTGGCGAGTGCCCATTCGTCCTACGGCGTTGAGATTACGGGAGAGCGGTAAATGCACCCCTAAGCGCTCGATGCGGTTGTTCACAATGGTTACGCCGCCGTCGTGTCCCGGTGAGTGATGATCAAAAATACTATAGAGTAACGGCGCACTGATATTTCCAAACACCGGAACCCCACCCCGGGTGTGCGGCTCCAAAGACTGCAGGCCTTTTACGACAACTAGTGCGCCTGTCTTGTTCGCACCAAAGACAGAAAAGCATTCCACTAGCACATCGATCATTTTTTGCTTCGGGGCTACTTGTCGGTCCCGCAGCCATAGACTCCACGAGGCCAGAGACTCAAACATGCGCCGGAAATCTTCTTGAAAGATCACCACCAACGCAACCGCCAACGCCGTCAGGCCCATCTCCAAGAGACGCGTGGTCATATTCATGTGCAGCATTTGCGCAGTCGCAAAGAGGCAGATGAGTGGCACTACTGCCACAAATATGGAACGAGACGTCTTCTTCTGCAGCCATGCTATTAATGAATAGACAAAGACAGCTATAACTAGGATGTCGATAACGTCTACGGTCGTCAGCGTTGAATACGCGCCCCCGAGATAGCTCAGGATCGCTTGGGTAGGTTGTGCCATGCTTTACTCCTGCGACGTTGTCGCCTGGTAAATCACATAAGAGTCAGTCGCCAGTATTTCCCGATGGTGCGCATGGAGCATCTTTTCCATCGGATTGTCTTTAGGAAAATGAAATTCATCGACTCGGTTGGAGTCGTACCGAAGCTTGTGCAGATTCACCACGAGACCGCGTGGTCCCGCCTTAGCCCGATAAAAATCATAGCAGACTGCCGCGACTTCATTAGGGCAAGTAGCCCATAACGAGGGAGCCGAAGGACGCAAATCAGTGAGCAGATAACCCACAGGAAAATGCGGCTGAAAAAGAATGGAAGTCGAGTTCCGCTTGGCACCTGCCACATCGGCGCTGAGGCGAGACAAGAAAGCCGCCTTGGCGGGCGTGGTGTAGAGGCCTTGAAAGGGCCCATTCAAGAGCTTCGCGGTGAGATCGCGGGAATCATCTTCCATATAGTTTCCCAACCGGCCGTACAACACGAGCGCAATCAAGAGAACTAGCGGGGCGACGCCGAACACTCTTGCCCACTTTGGAAGCGAGTCGGGAACCATCAGAAGACCGGCAAAATAGGCGCAAACGATCGCGGCGGGCAGAATCGGAACGGCGAATGCGGCTCCGCCCATATTGCTACTCCATGCCATCGCCAACCCCGCCAGCACGGCCGGCAACCAAACTCCTCCCATCAACAGTACACGTGTCGTAGTACGTGGCACCATCCAAAAGCATATGGGTGCCAGAAGAGCGAAGCTACGCAAATACCCCATCAACCCGTCGCCGCCCACGCGCGCGCGATTGGAGAAAAACAGCAACACGCTGATGAAAAAAACTATCGCTGCCCGAAGTCGGAACTTCCCGCTGAAATGCGACCAGGTGAGTACCGCCAAAGTAAGCAGGAGCAGCGGCTTGTAACTAGTTGAGTTCCAAATCTGACTGGCGACTAGGGCGATCTTATACAAGCCCCAATGGTGTTCGGTGGTCTTTCCGTTAATCGCCACGTAATGCAGCAATGTCACTACGTCTGATAAGCCAACGCGGAAGGTGGCTAGTATTATCAAAGGCCCCAGCGCAGCGCCCACCAAATAAGACAGCGACTCCCGCAGCTTTCGTCCTGACGACCAGAGCGCGAACAGCGCAAAACCTACCGCTGCAACAGCCAAGGTGGGATACACAAAAACCGCCAGCCCGTGATAGATCCCCGCCGCTATCGTCGACAACGGATTGCGCAGCCGCCGACGCGCGTCCCAGCCTACCCACAGACCCATGGCAAACAATCCACCTCCGAGCGCGTTATAACTCGGGCCGTACAGATTGTATGGGACAAACGTCAGAGGCAAAGCGGCAGCCAGCAACAACCACTCTCGTGAGATCATTTTGCGCAGCGACAAAAACATTTCCAGCGAGACCAGGAGCGAAAAAACGAGCACAAGGTGACGGCCGAAAAGCAAGGTGCCGTCGGTTGAGCCTTTGATTACCCAGAAGATTCGATAGAAGGGATAAACCAAAAGTGAGGCAAGCTGCGTCAAATTCCATTCGTCGATAAAAGGCTTATCTCCGAGGTAAAAACGATAAGGGATTGCGCTATAGAGGCTTTCATCCGTAAAATCTATACCTAGATAGATCTTAAAATAACTAGCCAGTACAACAACGAAGGAGACGGTAGCTGCCACGAGCCACGCGGCGCTGCTGTTAGATTGATGGACGACCAAATCCCGTTCAACCGATCGTTCTTGGCTGGGACTGAATTCGCCAACATCCAAAACGCTATCCTCGCCAGCCATACCTCGGGCGACGGATCGTTTACTAAAAAGTGTCATGAATTCCTCGAGCGACTGACAGGGACGAAGAAAGCCCTGCTCACCACGTCCTGCACGCATGCGCTAGAAATGGCCGCCCTGCTATTGGACATCAAGCCGGGTGATGAAGTTATCATACCGTCTTTTACATTCGTTTCCACCGCGAATGCTTTCGCTTTGCGCGGTGCGAAACTTATTTTTGTCGATATACGCCCCGATACTTTGAACCTGGATGAGTCGCTTCTCGAATCCAAAATTTCTCGCAAAACGAAGGCGATCGTGCCTGTCCATTATGCGGGTATTGGTTGCGAAATGGATTCCATCCTCAGTATCGCGAGCGACCACGGCGTTGCGGTGGTGGAAGATAACGCACACGGACTTTTCGGCAAATACCGAGGAGAACCCCTAGGCGGCTTCGGCACGTTCGGCACACAAAGTTTTCACGAAACGAAAAACTTCAGTTGTGGAGAAGGCGGTGCGTTGCTCATCAACGATGAACGCTATGTCGCGCGAGCCGAAGTGTTGCGTGAAAAAGGAACCAACCGATCGCGCTTTTTCCGCGGCCAAGTAGACAAATATAGCTGGGTCGACATCGGCTCGAGTTACTTGCCCTCGGATATTCTGGCAGCTTTTCTCTTCGCGCAGTTCGAGGCCTGGCAGACTATCCAGGACAAACGCAAAGCAATCTGGAACCGCTACATGAGCGGGCTAAAAGACTGGGCCGCGAAAGAAGGCGCCACTCTGCCAACTGTGCCGCGCGAGTGCGACCCCTCCTACCACCTGTTTTACGTCGTCTTGCCCTCCCAAGAGCGCCGCGACGCCTTCATTAGTTTTTTGAGGTCGAAGAAGATCAACACCGTGTTCCACTACTTGCCTCTACATAGCTCGGAGATGGGTTTGCGTGGGGGCGGGAAACTTGGCGACTGCCCCGTTACCGAACACGTCAGCGATTGCCTAGTGCGCCTTCCCTTTTTCAACGATCTCACGGAAAGGGATCAGGACAGAGTGATTGAATCCATATACTATTTCCAAAAGTCCGCACGAGAGGTTGTATAAGTGAGCGCCGAAAAAAGCGCGCGAAAAAAAGTAGCCATCGTTCAATCGAACTACATCCCATGGAAGGGCTACTTTGATTTGATCCACGCAGTAGACGAATTCATTCTCTACGACGATGTCCAATATACCAAGCGAGACTGGCGGAACCGCAACCTGATTAAAACCCAGGCCGGGCTGCAGTGGCTCTCGATCCCTATCGAGGTCAAAGGCAATCGGTTTCAAGCCGTGAAAGACGCGCGGGTCAGCGCACCTAACTGGGGAGAAAAGCATTGGAACTCCCTCACGGCTGCTTACGGCCGAGCCCCTTACTTCAGAGAGTATAAGTCGATTTTCGAAGACCTCTACCGAGGTCCCTCCCCCGAAATGCTGAGCGAAGTGAATTTTCGATTTATTCGCACCATCTGTTCAATACTAGGTATTCACACGCGCATTCGATTTTCCATGGACTATGATTTCGCGCGCGGCGATAAAAACGCCCAACTAGTGAGTCTTTGCGAACTTGCCGGAGCCACCGACTACCTTTCCGGGCCCGCCGCGGCCGTTTACCTAGACACCGCTGCTTTTACCCAACAAGCAATCACGCTCTCACTTTTTGATTATTCCGGATACCCGGCGTACCGGCAGGCTCACCCTCCGTTTGCACACGGTGTCACTGTGCTCGACTTGATTTTTAACGAGGGGCCTCAAGC
>CAZBJE010000052.1:0-23210 GCA_964492125.1 uncultured Pseudobdellovibrionaceae bacterium
AACGCGCTACCTCCACAATGCCATTGTGGCGCTCTCCCAGATGAGCTACGGGCCCTTAAAAAGTCGGTCCAGAGCAGACGAGTTCTGCTCCTTCAAAAGAGTCTCTTTCTGTACCAAACACGGCTTGTTACGGCAATCCCTACCTTCGAAAGACTAGGGGCTGGGTTTGAAAAGGAGGATGAAGGGCACTTGTCCCCAAAGCTGGTTTTGAAGGGTTTCTTTGCCGAATAGGCCCAGGCCCTCGGTGATTTGCACCAGCCGGGCTTGTTTGTTCCGCAAAACCGTTAGGGTAACGGGGGTGGAATAAAGCCGGGGAATTTGGCGTAAGCTGTCGGCCGCGCGGGCGATGTCGGTATAGGGGACCTTGTCTGTACCCTGGATGATATCTCCGGCTTTTAGGCCGTTGCGTTCGAAGAAATCGTCCTTCACGGTGCGTTTGATTTCAAAGCCGGCAATCGAATTTCCTTCCTGGTAGGGGGTCAAAACCGCGAGCTTTTCGCTAAGGGCTTTCCAGGCAGCATCCGACTCTCGGGTGACTTTGGGACTGCCGCATCCCAGCTCCCGCAGGGTTTCTACCCGGGCCAAGTTGGCGGCGGCGGAGTTTTGAAACAAATCCAGAGTAGTGGTTTCTTTGCTTCCGCTGCCCATCAGCCGGAACTTTCCTCCCAGTAGGGCGTACATCTCCTCGTCGCCGGCGGCGGCCATCATCGCCACTCGGTCGATGAGGTACAGGGTGTCCCCCTTATCGTCTGACCACTGGCTCATCTCCCTTGCGCGTTTGCGGTCACCTGCGAAGGCCACTTGCTCCAAGTCAAGCCGGCAACTGGCGGGAGAGTAGGTGCAACTTTTGCCCCCGCAGCCTATGGAATATTCGACTAGCGGGAGTTTTTTGAACTCCTGAGCACCGCCTAAGTAAGATCCCACAATCAAATCGTTGAACGTAAAAGAGCTACCCTGTTTCATGGAAATTTCGTGGTGGGTTTGCAGGCCGCCGGCGCCGGTCAGGCGCATCATTTCGACCGGGTGCTCCCGCAAAACGTCCTTTTCCTCGGCTCCGGCCTTGGCCTGGTACAGTACCGAGGTGATTTGCTCGGCGTCCAAGTCCACGTTGGTGGGCTCGGGGAGTGTGGCGGGGGAGGAGGGGCACGCACCGTTACACTCCTTGCAAAACACGAGTAGGGCCGGCCCGTCGATTTTGAGGTAGGCGGGCCGGGATTCGGGTGCGCAAAGTTTCTTCGCTCGGGCGACATGGGAAAGGGGCGCGGCCAAAGCAATCGTGCTGAAGAGAACCAAGAAGTTGAGCATGGCGGTAATTTTACTCCACCCTGCCTTGGGCGGGAATGGGTGTTTTCACTACTTGGGCGGTTCGCCTAGTACGAAGATACCGACGAGTTTTGTTGGAGCAGTTGCATGCAAACATTTCCCACTCGGCGAACACTCACCGAGCTATTGATGGCATGCACTTCCACTGGCTGATTTGGGTGGACGTGGAATTGTTCGGATAGCGCCGCGTTGGTGTACTGCCGGCTGGGAAGCAGGCCCACTCGGTTGTCCGCAACCAAAACCACGCTCGCTGCGCTATTGATCAAATGCAGGCGAAAGGGAGTGTTGCTGGCGACAGTAGCGGGTGCTGCGGCTGCAACCTGGTGAACTATGGGAGCCGGAGCAGGCGACGTACTATATGGGAAGTCGGCTCTCCCAATCATCGAAAGGGCGCGGCCGTCTAGTATCGCCTGGATGTGATCGTGGAATACCAGCGTCAGATACCGGCGCCAGGAGGTGGCCACTGCGCTCAATGGGGTTCCCATTCTTCCGGCGGCCACTTCGCTTTGTACGAAGCGGATTTTTTCTGCGTACCAATTATCCACTTTCTCGCGCGTTAGCGCACAGTAACTGTCGACAAAACCGCGCTGGCCGGAGGCCGGAATTCGAGAGGTGCTGTCGGATAGGTGCATACGGTGCAATTCGAAGACACCGTGCGCATACCGCTGGGAGATGCCGCGTGCCTCTTGCTCCCACCGGTACAAATCGATCTGCTGAGCAAGAAACCGCTGGTCTAGACGATTGAGTTCCTCCGTTAGCCAGGTGTCCCATTCGCCGAGTCGGGGGCGCAATTGTGCCAGCCATTGCTCTGCCGACGGTGGTGGCGGGGCAATGATGATGGGGGCAGCGGCGGTTTGGGAGGCAGCCGTCGGCCGCGTTTGGAGCGGTGCATCTGCCTGCAGCTGGTACGTTGTGTTTTCTAAGCGAACGATTTCATCCCGGCGCAGCTCTTGCTGCCGTTGGGTGATTGAACCGCGGGCGAAGGAGTCCTCTACGGTCTCCAGCGCTTGAACCGCGGCGGGCCTTTGAGGGATGGTCTCGCTGCCGTGGCTTACTGCGATTGGGGGGCGCGCTACGGCGGGTTCGAGTGAAAACGCCTCTGTTACCACCTCCGACTGACGAATGGCTCGGGGGATGACTGGATCCGCCAACGGTTCGTCGCTTGGCGCGAAATTGGCAGGAATGAGCAAGCTATCGTTGAGCAGACCTTGCAAATCTAAATCGGCGGCAAAGAGTTTCAGAGCAATTCTAAACTGAATTTGCGCTTCTCTGCTTTCTAGCGGGCTAGGAGGGCTTACGATTTTGAGTGCGCGCAGGACAAACGCCGATTGCGCGGACCTCACCCGTTTGCGCTGCAAGGCCGTCAGAAAAGGCGCCTGCTCAAGCCCCCACAGCGGCACATTGCCCATGCCACTGGCGGTGGCGGTAAGGCCCAATTGATGGAGGGCGGAGTGTTCCGCTGCACTCAGCGAGCGTTGAAAATTCTGTTGAGCAATGCGCGAAACAAAATCGGCAATATTGCCGTGCAGGCTCGCACGTTGGTATTGGGCAAAACCCCGAATGAGCTCAGGATGGGAAAAGCCGGCCAGAACCACTTGGGTGTAGCTCTCTATTTCATCGATATCGGTCATCAAGCCGCGGAGTTCCACGTCGAGTGAACCGTCGGCAAGCGTCTGCACCCGAATGGCGGCACGGTTTTGCAAATAGTCGATGTTCGGCCGATTCACAGTGCGGCTATTGAGCGCAAAGCTATTGATCCGATTTTGTAGACGCCACGCCCAAATGCTATCGCCGATGCGCGCAAGCCAACCATTTATTTCATCGGCGGGCAGGTTGGGTAAGTTCGCACGGGGTACGCGGATGCGAAAATGAAAGCCGCGGCCCGACTCCCCAGCTGTCCGGCGGGCGATGCGCATTTGGCGGAACGCTTCTTTTGAATCGGGGGTGGGAACCGATCGCACTTCAAGGTTCCCCGTGCCTTCTCGGCTAAAGCGTGGAGTGAGGAACGGAAACCGAGAAGCATTTACCGTTTCCCCATTCAGAAATAGCTGCTCCCCAGCCCCCCGCATTTCAAATTCCCAGCCAAAAGTCGCAAGTCCCGGCGCAGTCCGCGCGAGGCTTTGGGTAGCCGACGCCGAAATTCCCCACCGAAGTGCAAGAGCCGAGGATGAGTGAACAGGGAAAAACTCCGGACGCAATCTTAATTTGCCAAGTAGCGCGCTGATGGCGTGGGCGTCGGTGGTCAAAAGTTCGGCCACCGCCCCTGGTGCGACTCGTTCCAGTCCGCGCTCTACACCGGAGAATCGATCGTTGAATCGAGCAAGATTTTCTCCTTCTTCGGCCCCCCACGTAAAAAGGGCCCTAACAAGCGCCAGGCGTGGAATGAGCTGGCGACTCGTCGTGAGATCGGGAATGCGCAATTCTAGCAGCCGACTGATTTCGGTGCCACCCAAGCCGAAGAGTTTTTTGTAATTGAGCGCACGGTATTTCCAAGCTTTGTACACATCCTCATTTGCTAGTTGCAGCTCGCGAGGGTGGTAGCTTTCGAAAAGGGCTTTTACTCGGTCGAACGTGCAATGGGGGCCACGCAGCGCCCGCAACTCATGAAATAGCTCAGGAAGATCGGCAGAGAGCGGAACAGAAAAGCGATTCACTCGATACCCGGCTCGGGTGGGGGAAAAGAGGGCGTAAATCTCGGGCCAATGCGACTCCACGAACAAAATAGCGTTCACTAACTTAGAGGCGTTACCGTCGGGATCGACGAGGTGATCGACCCCGATAGTGAAATGCGAACTCGATTTCGCACCGGCGCTAAAATCGCCTTCCAGTTCAATTTGATGGAGGATCGTGTGGAGCGCTTGGCTGTCTTCGTCCTCGACTAGCGGGGGAGAAACCAATTCAAATCCGTCGCGGAATCCGGCGTGAATAAACTCCGGAACGACACGCCAGGGTCGGCCTTGTCGGTCCAACGCTACACCGGAGGGCAGCTCCGACTCCCGCGACCACGCCTCGATCGTAGGAGGGCTTCCTCCCAGCAACGGCCGTACTTTGTGCAAAATTCTTAAATAAAGCTCGTTGGGGATTTGATTTCGAGAAGTGAAAAGTTGGCGAGTGTAATAGTATTCATTCTCAATACCCACCGGCTCTGCGAGCAACGGCAAGCAGGCAAGTATTCCCCAAATCAAGAAGGCTCGCATCCCCAAAACTCCCATCTAAGGAAGGAGTTTTTGCTAGATAGACGCGGGATGTCAACTCTCCGGTGCGTAAGACCGAAAACTTATTCGATCGTCAGCTTGTGATTACCCGGCTTATTGGAAACACAAGCAACCCGTTGTTCGCCTTCCGTATAGCCGCAGATCATGCCCTTGGGCTCCGACGTGATCTTGCCTGCGGGAAATAGGGCGTACTTACCCGTTTTGGGAGCAAAGACGATCGTTTCCCCAGCGGCTGGGTTGTTTTCCCATTCCAAAGTAAAGGAGTGGGTAACCGCGTCTTTGGGTAACACCTCTTGCATCTTTTTGGGTGTGCCGGCAATGCGCTCGGCGGTTGGGCGGGGACGGAAGTTGCGCAAATTGCCTTTGTCATCGACGATGCTAACGTTTTCGGCGTTCCATCCATCCAAATCTTTGGGGTTCCACGAGGGCACGTATGTCCACTGCGTGGCAGATAGCAGGTTGTTGTTAAAGGCTTTATAGAGTTTTTCTACGTACTCCATGGAACTCGCGGCTTTTTCTGGCTCGGTTAAATTGTACGGCGAAAAAGGCGCGCTGAACTCTCCCACGATGACTGGCGCCTTCCAATCGGCTCCTATCTTGGCCAAGCGTGCGATTTCCCCTTCGGTTTGATCCACGAACATGCGGCCCGCGATCAGGATCTGCATATCGTAGTAGTGGGGCGCGAAAACGAAATTGCCGAAACTCGGGCGCTTGAGTGGGGCCGAGGTGGTGACACCAAATAATGCCACCCGACCCAGCGAAGGTTCGAGAAACAGGATTTTAGATTTATCGACAGCGCGGATTACCTTTTCGGCTTCGGTGTAGAGAGGCAGCAGCTTGTCGTTCCAGTCGCCGTAGGGCTCATTGATCAAGTCGAACCCCAGCACCGATGGGCGGGTTTTGTATTCCTGGGTGAGGCGCTCGAGCATTTTCATGTATCGGCCACGAACTGGGGTTTTACCTTCGTAAAACGCGAGGTAGTTGGCGTGTACCTGCTGATCGAAAAGCTGCATATCGCCCCAGCCTTTGCAATTGGGGCCGTTGTCGGGTGTTACGGTGGGACCAACGGTGACTGCCCATTCCGGGAAGCCGTTTCCGCAGCCTTTCATTACAAATCGGGAAAAAGCATCCGAGTGAATATCGATAAAAACCCGAATGCCTCGAGCCGCGGCTTCGTCGATTAAGCCGGTAAACCAGGCCAGGTACTTTTCATCATATTCGCCCAACTTGGGTTCAAAAGCTTCCCAGTTGAAGCCAAGGCGGATGGTATTGACGCCCCACTCAACCAGCGGATCGAGATCAGCTGCCTTCATTTTTTCGGTGAAGGGCGGGGTTTTGAAGGCGCCCGAGGCACCCACGCCCCGAAGCATGTAGGCTGCTCCGCTTTGGTCGCGCAGAAAAGTGCCGTCGGCGTGCAAAACTTCGAGTTTGGGGGTGGCGGCCCAAGTGTTTTGGCTAGCCCACGCAACCACTACCCATCCGATAAAGTTCTTCATTCTTATTCCCTCTCCTCGGCCAAGACCAAATCTATTTCATTAATTGCGCTTCCGTTCCTGGCGTTTGCCGGAACGGTGAGCCAAGTCATTCGAGTCACGGCACTCTGAGAATCTGTGTAAATAACCAAATGGTAGGGTACGTACTCAATCCCATTTTGTTTAATGGTTCGGGGGCGGCGACTGGAAAGAGTAGTTGTTAGCGCGCGTAAGAACTCAGGCGGGAGATCTATTGCTCTTGCCCGATCGGTGCGGAAGTAGGGCCTGGCGAGCAAGTTATTCCAACCCGCCAAAGTGAGCGCCCCGCCTGCGGTGAAGAGAGCGGGGTTGGATAGAGCCAGCCAACCAAAATAGTCCCGGGCTAAGTCCCAACCGTTCACCCCGAAAATCTGCGGAAGTAGGGTGGCTTTTAAAGCGCCAAAGCCTACGAGGGTGCCGGCGCTTGCCAGCGGAATGGTTTGAGAGAAAACGAAGCGTTCTAGGGTGCCTTCAGCTTTCGGAGTGGCGCGTCCGAAGCCGTCTAGTTCCACCATGGTAGCGGGGATGGAATAATGCCGGCCGATAATCCCCCAGCCGGTTCGGGTGACAGGCCCGGATACATACCTGCCGCTGAACCAGCGGGTGCGGTAGCCGTCCTCCACATTGCCCAGTGCCGCGATTGCTGGTGGGCAATTGGTTGCCTGAATGGGCAGGGCCCAGAGCGCCAGTGCGAGTGCCAGGCTTGGCTTCATCAGTGCGTTCATTAGTTCCGCTCTCCTAGGACGAAATCCCCGTGAAAGGGGCGGAATATAGCAGAAGTAACGCAATGCAGCAAGTAGCCTAACTATTTGTATGGATGAGTAAAAATCCGCGGTGGTCGCGGTTTTATTTGAGTTGGACTTTTAGGCGGGCAAAGTCGTCGTCGCCGCGCAAACGCTGGATTTCCGGTAGCGCATCTACTTTTTGCTTAAAGATACGTTCTCCGCTCGCGGTTACGAAAACATCGTCAATTTCCGCTACGATTTGGGCGAGAGGCGCGGTGCGAAGTTTTGCGCCACCAAACGGTAAGGCAAAACCGGTCAGCGCTTTTCCCAGCAGTGGGCGGAGGCGGTGATGGCCTGAAAGAATGGCCTCAGATTGGAGCGCAAGTGGGAGCTTTTCCAGCGGCAAGTGGCTTGCTGTGTGGGAGCCCCACTCCACGAGGGGGTGGTTCATCAGCTTTTTGATGTCGACTGCATCCAAATATAAATCGCCGTGCGGTGGCGTTTGATCCAGGGCGCCAAATGTCTCATCGACCGCTTCGATCGTTCGAGGGTATTCAAAGTTCTGTCGATAGAAGCTTATTTGTTCGGGGTGAGCCGTTTTGGCCTGGGCGACTGCTCGGGCGGCAAACGCCTTCATCTGGGTCGGGGTGGAAAACGCGAGGATCGCGCTGAGCTTATTCAGCCAGCTCAGTTGTCCCTCTACTTGGTCCGCGTTGAGAAACATTTTTGCCGGGCAATTGTATTTTTCGAGGATGGGCAGCGCTTCGGTAAGAAAGCAGCGGTAGCCATCATCGAAAGTGACTGCGGCCAGAGTGCGATCCATTTTGTTTTGGCAAAAGGCAGAAAAAGGCACCACGCGGAAACGATCGGTCAGGTAGGCGATGCGCTGCTCGAAAGCCGCCGCGGACATCGTAACACCCAAGTTTTCGGTGTAGACATTGGGCGCTCCCACGTTGTGAAAATTCACCACCGCGCCCCCGCAAATGCGAAAAAGGCGCCGGACTTTATCCGGTACGCGACGGGCTTTGACTACCAGTTTTTTCATTGGCGCACCCACCATGCCAACCCGTGTTTGGCCCATGAGACCACCCACATCGACACTGCGTTTCGAATCAGGTTCAGCGTCTTCCATAGTCGCTTGTTGATTCGAGGTTTAACGTAGTTGGACACCAGAGCGCGTAGGCTCGTTTTGGCGCGGTAGGTTTGCCGGGCCAACTCGGAATATTCTTTTTCCGTGAGTAACCCGGCTTCCACGGCTCGCTTTTCCACAGGCGTCACGAGTGCTTGGATCTCCGCCGTGTCTTTGGGGTGGCTTCTGGCGACAATTTCTTTCAAATCAAAAAGGCGAAGCCAGACGCCCCGCTGGGCTTCGTGTCTACCCACTTCGCCGGATAGGGTGTCTGCAATCAGGGATTGCAGGTACGCGCAATCTAACCGAACCGCTGCGGCGATACCACCTGGCTGGTGGAAGAGGGCCGAGCTACGGGATGGCTTCAAGACCTCCCGTCGGTAGTAAAAAAAACAATCGGGTGTGGTCGTAATTTCAGGCCTCATTTTTAGCATGCGGTAGCGGTATTCTCGATCTTCATTCCAACTGAGGTCCGCCCTCCAAGGCCCGACCGTTTCCAAGAAACTTTTTTTGTACAAGCCGCTCATTACCGGAAAGCAGTTGGGCGTGTCGGCGATGGTTTCAGTTAAGAGTTCGCCGACTGGGGTCATCGGTGCGCGAGCGTGAGAGAGCTTGAGGCCAAAAAGGCAATCCACTCGCTTCCAACCCGAAAGCACCACGGGGACTTCGGCGGCCAGCATGGCTTTAACTTGTACTTCTATTTTGCGGGGATGAATGAAATCGTCGGCGTCTAAGAATTGGATTATCAATCCTTGTGCGACCCCAAGGCCTTCGTTGCGAGCTGCTCCAGGCCCGACTTGCTTTTCCAGCCGTATTACTTTGACCGGCTGCCGCAGGCGGTCGATTACTGGCTGCGGATCTTCTTCGGAAGCATCGTCCACCAGAATCCATTCTAGGTTTGGGTAAGTCTGCTCAAAGCAGCTTTGTAAACACGGTTCTAGCCAGCGCAGCTGGTTCCGGAATGGAATAATGATGCTGACTAAGGGAAGGCTAGCGTTCTTCAAAGGGCCTTTGGTAGCGACGCCGAGAGTCGATTGCAGGGAAGACATCGCTGTCACAGGCATCTTTCCTTGTGGGGTTTGACCTCGATTTTAGCACATTCTCCCGATGCGGGAGGGGTTAGTGGAAATCGTGAGAAGGAAGCGCGGGCTGGACGGCTTGTTCATGCAAGAGAGGGCCGGCCTTGTCCACAATCACATGAATGACTTGGGTTCCTTTGGCGCGTTGCACCCGGCCTTCGCAAACTAAAAACGATTGGGTCAGCAAGGCTTCACGATAAACCTCAAAAACTTTTTTCCAAACCACCAGATTCACAAAGCCCCACTCATCTTCCAAGGTTACAAACAGGACGCCCGAGGCGGTGGGAGGTTGCTGGCGGCAAATGGATATACCGGCCACGATCACCCGCGCGTTCTCGGGACGGTTTTTGAGATCAGTCGAGGAGGTTACCCGGTTTTTGCGGAGCTCCTCACGAAAGTAAGCCATGGGGTGGGTGTGCAACGAAACCCCTTGGGATTCGTAGTCGCCCGATATTTTTTCCCATTCGGATTCTTTCGGTAGTGCCACCGGTTCGTCGGTGGGATTAAAAGCATAGCTGTCTTCCAGCGCTAGCAACTGGATATTCCAAAATGCCTGGCGGCGATCCCACCCTAGGCAGGCAAATGCATTGGCGCCCGCGAGCAAGAAGAGATCGCGCTTGGTGAGCGCCACCGGCCGCAACGCGCTGGTGGTGCGCTCCAGAAAATCGTCGAAGCTGGTAAAGTTTCCACTCTCTCGTGCTTTTTCGATGGCTTGGCCGACGCTTTGGCGCAAGCCGCGGATTTCGCGAAAACCTAAGCGCAGATGCATGGGTTTGACCAGGTGGTTGTCCCATTCGGATTCGCGGACATCGATGCCGGCGATTTTTACTCCGTGGCGCATTCCGTCGTGGAGCAAGGTGTGGGCGCTGTAAAAACCCATCGGTTGGGCGTTGAGCAGGCCCGCCAAGAAAGCGTCGGGGTAGTGGTATTTCAAATAAGCAGTGGCATAGACCAATACGGCGAAGGATGCCGCATGGGCTTCGGGAAAGCCATACTCCGCGAATCCCTCGATTTGTTTGAAAACCTTGTCGGCATATTCACTGGCCACACCGTTGGCTACCAGCCCTTGGCGAAAACTTTCGCCCAGGGGAGTGAGGCGATTGCCGCCGTCGCGTCGCCAAGAACCCATGGCTCGGCGCAGTTCATCGGCTTTGCCTGCGGAAAAGCCGGCAACCGCCATGGCCATTTTCATGATCTGTTCTTGAAAGAGCGGCACCCCGCAGGTTTTTTTCAAAATGGCTTCGAGCAGAGGGTGGGCGTATTCGATCGGCTCTTCGCCCATGCGGCGTTTCAAATACGGGTGCACCATATCGCCCTGAATGGGGCCGGGGCGTACCAGCGAAATTTCCACCACTAGGTCGTAGAATTTGCGCGGCTTCAAGCGCGGCAACATATTCATTTGGGCGCGGGATTCGATTTGAAAAACACCCACGGTATCGGCGGCGCAAATGGCGTCATACACTTTGGGATCTTCGCGAGGCATGGTGGCTAGATCCAAGGTGATCCCGCGGGTTTCTTTTAGGTAAGTGAATGTTTTACGAATGGCAGTAAGAATTCCCAGCCCCAAAACATCTACCCGCACAAAACCTAGTGCATCGAGATCGTTCTTGTCCCATTGCACGATGGTGCGATCCTGCATGGCGGCTTTTTCGATGGGGACGTTGCGAGTAAGTGGATCTTGGCAGAGAACAAAGCCGCCGACATGCGTCCCCAAGTGGCGGGGGAACGAGCGAATGGCTTTGACCATATGAAAGTACTGGGCCACCTTCCGGGGTGGTACGCCCTCGGCCGCAGCGGCGATTTCTTGGGCCGGTACGTCGGAAAGACTGCGGCGGTGTAAAACGGTTTGCAGCTTTTCGATCGTTTCCACGGGAATCTCAAAAACTTTGGCGACTTCGCGCAGCGCTGATTTTTTGCGAAAGCAAATCACTTCCGCGGTAATGGCGGCGCGGTGACGGCCGTAGCGTTTGTAGATGTATTGGATTACTTCTTCACGGCGCTCGTGTTCGAAGTCGATATCGATGTCGGGCGGTTCCCGGCGTTCGCGGGAAATGAAACGCTCAAAGAGCAGATCCAGGTGCGCCGGATCAATGGCGGTGATTCCTAGCACGAAACAAACCAGGGAGTTCGCGGCCGAGCCTCGTCCTTGGCAAAGAATCTCTTGGGAGCGGGCAAAGCTTACAATGTCCCAGATGGTGAGAAAATAATCGCTGTATTGGAGCTCGGCGATGAGCGCCAACTCGTGGTGCAGCAGCTGTTCCACTTTGCCGGGAAGGCGGTCGCCATAGCGGTGGACGGCGCCCTGCCAAACTAGCTCGGCCAAGTAGCTGTCGCCGGTTTTGCCAGCGGGGATCCACTCTGTGGGGTAGCGGTAGCGGATTTCATCGAGTGAAAACCGGCAATCGGCCGCAATGCGGGCGGAGTTTTCAATCCATTCGGGGTACTCCCGAAAAAGTTCGCGCATCTGCGCGGGAGACTTCAAATACCGTTCGGCATTGGGAAGCAGGTGCAGGCCTCCTTCGCGCAAGGAGCAGCCGTGACGGATGCAGGCCAGTACATCTTGCAGCGGTTTACGCTCGGGAATGTGGAAGAGCGGCTGATTGCTAGCAACGCAGGGCACTCCTAAACGGTGGGCTTGGGCCTCGGCGGTTTTGAGCCGCACTAAGTCGCTGCCGTCTAGGTAGCGGCTTACCAGCAGCGCGAAATGTTCGCCGAAGGCTTCCCGTACCCGCGGCACCATGGCTTCATTGAGTTTCCACGAGGGCAGCAGGAGAAAAAGGTCCGAGCAGTAGGAAAAGAGTTGCTGCCAAGACGCACGCGGGTTGTCGCGATCGTCGTGGGTAAGAGTGAGCAGCTCGCAGAGGTTTCCATAGCCCACGCGATTACGCGCCAGCAATAAAGCACGCGATCCTTCGACGGTTACCTCGGCGCCAGCGACAAAGGGGAGCCCGTGTTCCTTAGCGGCAACATGGGCACGAGGGCTGCCGTAAACGCCGTAGGTATCGACGGTGCCTAGCGCGGTATAGCCCAAGGCTTTTGCTTGAATGACCATCTCTTCGGCGTGAGAGGCGCCTTCCAAAAACGAGTAATTGGTTTTGGCGGCGAGTTCGGCAAAGGGAATTTCAGTCGAAAGTGCCATGAGTGAACCACTCCCCCTTTACGCTGTCGCGATAAACCCAGAGGCATTCCGTTGGGCTGCGGGCTACGAAATATTCGCGCCGCCCTCCTGGTTCCCACCATTCCACTAAAAGATTCTCCGACAAAGTGAGATCCCATCGCGGCGAGGGCTGGAAAGGTTTGGGCGGGGTAAAAAGAAAAAGGGGGCGTTTGGGAAAACCGTCGCGGCGCTCGGGCGCGGGCTGCGGCGGCCAGGCCAGCGAATAGGATCGCTCGGGCAGGTGGCTGGCTTTGAGCGACGCAAAGCCCACGCGTTCTTCACCTAGGCGTGCACGCAAGCGAGCCACGTAATGGGCCAGGTCGTGGAACTTGTTTTCAAAGTCATCTAAGAGCGAGAGCTGGCCAGGCAAGTGGGGCACGCAGTCTTGGGCCTCCAACTCCAGCCGCACCAGAGGAGATTCCCAGTGGAACCCGGCCAAGAATTCCCGGGCCACCCGCAGCATTTTGCGCGCGTCTTGCAGTGGTTCGGTGAATTCGAGGGTTTTGACGACGGGGTCATGCGACTCCAAGTTAAAGGTGAGTTTAAGTTTGCGGGCCGCGGAGCAGCGCCCGTGCAGGCGCGCCTCTACTCGCAGCAAAACTGCACGCAGGGCAAAGACCAAGGCATCGAGCGAATGCAAGTCGTCCGCGTCGATAATTTCATTGATAATTTCCGACGGGGCAAACGGCGGCAGGCAAAGCTGCCGTCGCCCGCCGGCCCAGTCGTGCAAGATTTCTCCCTCTTTTCCGAACCGCCGCAAAACCGCGGCCACGGGTAGGGCCAGAAAGTCGCTCACCGTACGTAAGCCGACTTTGCGCATGAAGCCGATGAGTTTTTCTTTTTGGGGTTGCTCTGCTTCTTGCTTAAAGGGATCGCCCACCCATGCCAATTGCGAGAGGGGAAGGGCATTTAAATGTGCGGCGCTTTTCCCCGGCGGAATAAAGAGATCGGCCGCGGGTTGAAAAAGCGCGCGGGCCCACTCGGGGCGATCCACTAAAACCATTCGGCGCGCATCGCCTAAAAAACTTTCCGCCAACCGATCGGCTTGGAGTAAGAGCCGTGCTTCACCGCCCAATGCTTTCTGGGTGGATTCGATCTCCAGGTAAAGGCCCGCCGACGGGCAGAGGGAGACTTTCGGCGTGAGTGTGAAACAGCTTTCCGCGAACGCGGAGAGCGGGTTGGGGCTTTGGATGAAGAGAGTTCGCATTTTTACCTACTTCGATGGTTTCCTTCAGGGTCCAGTGGGGAATCGGCGCAGAGGTGAGAAGGAAGACCTCGCACCGATTTTTTTCGGCGGCTAATTGCAGTTTACGGAGCGTGGCGCTCTGGCAAGTTCCCGAGGCGCGCAAGAAAAGGGCCTGAAACAAACCGGTTTGGGTGGCTTCCAAACCTAGGCGCCAAACTTCGGCGGCATCGCCGGCTTTCACTATTAACAGATGCTGGAGCGGGATCTGCCACTCTTGGTGGATCGCTTCGGGGTAGAGCACCCCTTGATCCGCGGCCCAGAAAAAGTAATCTTGGCCCACGCGCGCGGTTCGTAACGAGGCAAGAAGCGCGGTTTGGGTTTTGGCGCTTCCTCCGTGAGAGAGAACCTGCACCAACCCACCCTTTGCCGAGCGCGATTGAAAAGCGTAAGAATGACTAGACATTAGCTGCATCTCGGGGTTATACATACATTTGTATGTTACACTATTCAAGACGGAAATGAAACGCGGACTGGGTATGGCGAAACAAACGATCGACAAAGACGGCAAGGAAGCGCTCACGGCTTCGCAGCAGCAGGTGCTTTCCTATATCAAAGACATCTGCGCCACACGGGGCGCGCCCCCTTCTTACCGAGAAATCCAAGAGCATTTTGGGTTCAAGGCAGTGGGAACGGTGCAGGGTTATATCAAGGCCCTCATTCGCAAGGGGCATATCGATGACCCCAAGGCGGAAAAGGGAAGCAAGCGTAAGGCGCGCGGCCTCTTTCCCTCGGGCTTTCGCACCCAAAACACCCAACGCATTCCGATTTATGGAGAAATCGCGGCGGGGCCCTTGCGCGATACCCCCCAAATCGAGCTGGGTTCGCTGATGGTTTCCTCTGAAACTTCTTCCAAGGCCAGCTTCGCCTTACGAGTGGTGGGGGATTCGATGATCGACGTGGGTATTTTGGAGGGGGACCACCTGATCGTCGAGCGCGATTCGCGCGTGCGCAGCGGCGATATCGTAGTTGCGTTGGTCGGAGGCGAAACCACCGTGAAACGCTACTGCGAAACCGCCCAAGGAATTTTTCTCGTGCCTGAAAACAAGCGACTTAAGCCGATAAAAGTCACCGACAAGGGTTTTCAGATCCAGGGCAAGGTAGTCGGTCTTCAGCGCAAAATTTGAAGCCATGATGGAATTTCGCACAATCCAGACCGAGGATGAATTGAGCGTCGCTTTTTCCGTGCTGGTCGAGCTCCGGCCACATCTCACCCATGAGTCCTTTCACCGCCTCTACACCGCCGCCCGCTCAGCCGACGGCTATACTTTAGTAGGCGCTTTCGAGGGCGTGAGTTGTGTGGCTGTAATGGGCTATCGAGTGCTCCACGATTTCGTCCATGGCCGACACCTCTACATCGATGATCTGGTGGTTACCGCCGAACGTCGCTCAAACGGGATAGGAGAAAAGCTTCTCTTGCTGGCCGAGGATCGGGCGAAGAGCTTAGAGTGCGTTTCGTTGCGTCTTTGCACGGGGACGCAAAATGTCACCGCAATGGGGTTCTATCAACGCTGCGGCTGGAACCAACGCGCGGTCGTTTTCAAAAAACAGGCATAAAAAAAAGGCCCCTCCTTGCGGAGAGGCCTTTTTAGATTCTAATACGAAGCGATTACTGAGGAGCGACTTCAGTCGACTCAGGAGCCTTCGGGGCTTCAACCGGGGCTTCAACCGGAGCTTCAACCGGAGCTTCTACGGCAGGAGTTTCTACCTTCGGAGCTTCGACCGGAGCTTCTTCCTTCGGGGCTTCGACAGCAGGAGTTTCTGCTTTCGGAGCTTCGACAGGCGCTTCTACTTTTTGAACTTCTTCAGTCTTTTCTTCGACTTTTTTTGCGGCTTCTTCTGCTTCTTTAGCAAGGCGCTCCGCTTCGATTTTTGCTTCGTCGAGAGCTTTTTGAGCGGCTTCTTTGACTTGTTTTTCAGCTTCGATTTGCTCAGCAGTCAAAACCGGGGCAGTTCCGCCAGCCGGAATGGCTTGCACAGACGGTTTGCTTTCGGTTTTGCCGCAGCCGATGACCAGGAACAAGCCGAGTGCAGCGACGCTAGTGAACTTAGAGATTTTCAAAGGGACCTCCAGAGAATTGGTTAACGCCTAAATCGTCGGCGATTTATAGCAGAATGACGCAGTAAGTCAATCTGATTCAATTCTGATACACCTGGCAGGCACGGATCAGTCGGCTTAAGGCTGGTCTACCCTGTCGGTAAACAAGCGAAGGTAGGTAGGTGGCGAGTTAGGGGTGTGGCTTTGAAACACTCATTCAGACTTGGCAGGCAAGGCCTATTCTTCCTGGGGTTTACCCGCGAAGCTGATGTAGTGCTTGGTGTGTTTCTTCCCACCCTTGGCGAAGTTCACGGTGCGTTCGAGTTCTTCCTCGGTCACGTAGGTGCCGTGAATCCGGCGCAAGGGCACGCCGGGCGTGATCATCAAGCTATCCCCGCGGCCCATCAGTCCTTCGGCGCCCGAGGTATCCAAGATCGTACGCGAGTCGATCCCCGACGGAACCTTGAAGCTGATGCGGGACGGGATGTTGGCTTTGATTAAGCCGGTAATGACTTCTGCCGATGGACGCTGGGTTGCGATCACCAAGTGGATCCCTGAAGCACGGGCTTTTTGGGCCAGACGGGTAATAGCCACTTCCACCATTTCGCCGCCCGACATCATCAAGTCCGCAAGCTCGTCGACCACTACTACCAGCAAGGGAATCTTGTCTTCCGCTTTGCGCTGCTTGGAGTTGTAGGACTCGATATTCTTAGAACCCGTCTTAGCCATCAAAGCATAGCGGCGATCCATTTCGGTAACTGCCCAGTTCATGGCGTTGATCGCTACTTTGTTATCGGTAATCACGTCGGCAACCAAGTGAGGCAAGCCAGCGAAAGCCGCGAATTCGAGCATCTTGGGATCGATGAGAATCATGCGCAATTGTTGCGGCGACAGCCGGAACAAGAAGCTCATAATTAAGCTATTCATGAAAACGGATTTACCCGAGCCAGTCGCCCCGGCGACAAGCAAGTGGGGCATCGCGGCTAAATCACCAAAAAGCGGGCGGCCGTCGGTGCTCTTGCCCAAAGCAACGGGCAAGGCCAGCTTCTTGTCCATAAAGCCATCTTGGCTTAAGACTTCTTTCAACGAAATAATTTCTGATTGAGGGCGCGGCACTTCAATCCCCACCACGGTTTTGCCGGGAATGGGTGCGATAACGCGCAACTGGTTAGTTCCCAGCAGCACGCCTAAGTCGTCCTGCAATGCCGCGATTTTGGAAAGTTTGACGCCGGCTGCGGGTTTGTATTCGTAAGTCGTCAACACCGGGCCTTCGGTGATGGCCGTGATCACGCCGTTAATTTGAAACGACTGCAAGTGCGAAACAATCAACTCGCCTTTTTCCCGCAAGTCGCCTTTGGACATGCGCTTGACCTTGTTCTCGGCCGTTTTCAATAAGCGCAGCGAAGGCGTTTGGTACGTGCCAGTGAAAGGGAGCATTTCGCGGTATTCGTAGTTGGTGGGAACAGCGGCGGCCATTTGGGTTTGCGTTTGTTCGTCCGCGCCTTCTTCGCCATCGACAGCAGCGGGAGCAGCCGCTTTCTTTTTACGCTTTGGCTTGGAGGCCGAAACTACTTCGAGCTGGGGCGCAGCCGACAAAGCAACTACTGCGGTTTCACCGGCTTCGTCTTCGTCATCCGAATCGGCCTCGAAATTTTCTTCGCTTTCGTCTTCTTCCGATTCTTCGCGTGTATCAAAAACCAAGCGAGCCATTCCGCCCAACGAAAGGCCGGTGGTCAAAATAAACGTAAGCAAGTACCCGCCCGCCACCATCAAAATGGCGCCGCCGGTATTAAAATATTGGCGCAAGAACTGCCCCACGTGTCGGCCGATCCAGCCGCCTTGCCAAAGGCTCGCTTCCGGAAAGCTCTCCACGAAAATCAAATTGATCGTCACGGCAGTAAGCAAAGTGCCCAGCAATACCCCGATGAACTTAAAAAGGTGTGTGTGGATAGGCTTTTCGACGAACACCAAGAGCGCGAACGTTGCGGTGATAAAAATTGCGGAATAACCCGGCGCACCCACTGAACCCAAGATGGCTTCCGCCACCAACGCGCCCACGATGCCGGCGAAGTTGTTGATTTGGTCAATGCGGCCCTGAAGAATATTAATCGAATCTAATTGGATATAGCTGGTCAGTGCGACCAACAAGAAGAGCGAAACCAAAGCGAAGATAGTGCCTCGGATTTCCCGAATTACGCGATCAACGGAGGCCGAAGCATCTTGCTGCTCACCGGCCTGCTTTTGGAACATTTGTTCCAAGGCACGTTTCATTATTCTCTCCTCAAAAATCTCACGGTGCCGCGGGGCATGCGACACCTCACCGCGTGGGCAAGATTGCAAGTTGGGTGCCGGTGAAACCAGTCGGCATACGGGCAAAAAACCTATTCAATTCACGGGATAGCGGTTAAGCTTCGGCCAATTTTGGGGTGCCGGGGTGCCGTTTTTCGGCACTCTACGGCTCCTCGCGAGGGTTTCTCAGTGGAAATTTTGACGGATTCTTGGAGCTTGGTAGCCATTTTGTTCTCGGCCTTTGTCATAGGTTGGGCAGCGGAAACCGCCCAGACGTTCATGCCCAAGGCTCTGGCCCTCACCCTACTAGCCTGGTTGCAGACGCTGCCGGAGTTTGCTGTAGAAGCGACCATCGCCTGGAACCAGCAGCGCGACCTGATGATTGCCAACCTGACCGGTTCGCTCCGGCTCTTGGTTGGGCTGGGTTGGCCCATGATTTTCTTTGTCCACTTCTTCTTCCAGAGGGCCCGCACGGGGCACTGGGTGAAAC
The DNA here is from genome assembly GCA_964492125.1 of uncultured Pseudobdellovibrionaceae bacterium. Lineage (GTDB taxonomy): Bacteria > Bdellovibrionota > FAC87 > UBA2466 > UBA2466 > JAIEOG01. The sequence continues at coordinate 18,200 of CAZBJE010000052.1, forward strand.
GCATCGACCTCGACGACCAGGATTCTTGGAGCGTTCTATTCCTTTTCATTTCTATTCTCTATTTCATGGTCATTCTGCTCAAAGGCAGTCTTACTTGCTGGGATTCCGTGGTGCTCACGCTCATTTACGGCGTGTACCTGGTGTTGATTGCGCGCTTGCCGGTTGTCGATGTTGAGGACGAAGAAGAGCTGCCTTGGATTGGCCGAAAGATCGTGCGTCTTCCCCATCGCTCTAAGGTCGCAGCGGTTGTCGCCATGTTTGTCGGTGGCGGGATTGTTTTGTACCTCAGTGCGCACCCGTTCGTTTTCACGCTCGAAAAGTGGTCGCTCAGTCTGGGTATCAGCACGTTTGTGTTTGTGCAGTGGGTAGCCCCTTTCCTGTCTGAGTTCCCCGAGAAAGTGTCTGCTTTCAATTGGGCACGCCAGACGGGCAAGGCACCGATGGCAGTGATGAATATGGTCAATAGCAACATCAACCAATGGACGATGTTGGCGGCCATGATTCCGGTGGTGTTTAGTCTCTCCCTCGGCCACGTCGAGGCGGTGGTCTTCGATGACATGCATAAAATGGAATTGGGTCTTACGATCGCGCAGAGTGCGTTGGCCGGGTTGTTTCTCTTGGATTTGCGTTTCAATTTGATAGAAGCCAGCGCCATTTTCATTCTTTGGCTGGTGCAGTTCATTCACTCGCCCTTGCATGAACCCATCGCGGTTATTTACGCGGTTTGGTTCACGGCAGCGGCCATTTGGTACGTGCTCCGTTTTCTGCGAACTGGCCAGTCGCCACGGGCATTGGCCTATCTCTTCGGTAAGAACGGTCTATCGACGATAAAATGAAGGCCAGCTACCTTACTAGCCACGGCGGCGCCGAGGTTCAAACCTACGGCGAGCTTCCGGATCCGGTCGCCGGACCTGGGGAAGTGGTGGTGCGGTTGAAAGCCGCTGCGTTGAATCACCTCGACCTCTGGGTACGCGCCGGCATACCCGGTTTGAAACTGGCCTTTCCTCACATCTTAGGTGGGGACGGAGCCGGGGTCGTGGAGTCGTTGGGCGCGGGCGTGGGCAATTGGAAAGCCGGCGCGGAAGTGATCGTGCATCCAGGTCTGAGCTGTGGCCACTGCGGGCGGTGCCAAGGCGGGTGGGAGTCTCTCTGTGATCAATACCGCATTTTGGGCGAGCATGTTTCCGGCACTCATGCCCAGAAAGTAAAAGTGCCGGCGGCGAACCTTTTCGCTAAACCGGAGAATTTAAATTTCGAAGAAGCCGCGGCGGTGCCGTTGGTCTTTACCACTGCCTGGCAGATGCTTGTGCGCCGGGCGAACGTGCAAGCCGGTGAGACGGTTTTGGTCCACGCGGCAGGTAGCGGGGTCGGTTCGGCGGGCGTGCAAATTGCGAAGCACCTAGGGGCTCGGGTGATTGCCACGGCCGGCAGTGACGCGAAGCTGGAATTAGCAAAAAGCCTGGGTGCGGACGAAACGATTAATTACGCCACCGGCGATTGGGTGGCAGCGGCGCGTAAGCTGGCTCCGGGTGGCTTCGATGTCGTATTCGATCACCTCGGAAAAGATTTTTGGCACGGCAACATCAAACTGCTCCGCAGCGGCGGGCGGCTCACGCTTTGTGGAGCTACGAGTGGCTGGGACGCGGCGACCGATCTGCGGCATGTGTTCTACCGCCAACTGCAAATTCTTGGTTCCACGATGGGTTCCAAAAATGATTTCCCGCGAATAGTTGAATTGCTCAAGGATAGAAAACTCAAAGCCGTGGTTGGCAAGGCGTTCCCTCTTTCTCAATCCAGGGCCGCGTTGGATTTTCTGTCGGACCGCAAACAGTTCGGCAAGGTGATCCTACTCCCAGAATCTTAAATAAATTCATGGCCTTAGGCCCCTCAGTATCGTACGCTTCCGGGTGTGTGTTATGACGGGGCCGGGGTAAGAAGGCGCGATGCTCAATACCGATAAATTTATTCCGCAGCTCTTGGAGCTCAAACCCGCTTTGGAAACTGCCAAGCGCGTTCTGGTTACCGCTCCAGGCAATGCGGACGGGGATTCCTTGGGGTCTCAGCTCGCCTTGCGGCGCATGCTGAACCACCGTTACCCCAACGCGGAAGTTTTCATCGTGAACGATGAAGAGCTGCCCACGCGCTACCGTTTCTTACCCGATGTGGATTGCGTGTTAACCCCCGAGCTTTATCGCTCCACTGGAAAATCCGAAAAGTTTGACGTCGCGTTCATTGTCGACGGCGGGATCGATCGCGCGGGTCGGGTGCGGCCCATGTTTGAGAGCGCGCCTGTGCAGGTTTTTATCGATCACCATATGGTGAGCGTGGACTATCCCTACACAATTCGCATGGTAGATCCGTCGGCATCGAGCAATACGGAATTGCTCTATTACTTGTCCCAGTCGCCGTACTTCGAGACGCCGTTGGACCAGGATTTCTGCCAGCATATTTACCTCGGGCTCATTTTCGATACGGGTTTTTTTCGCCACGCCAATACGACTCCCGAAGCGATGGAGCTGGCCGCCAAACTTTTGCGGACAGGTTTTGATTTCACTCGGGTGGGCGAGCGCGGCATGCTGGAACGCAGTTATTCTAGCCTTCAGCTGCTTTCGGATATTTTGTCCAAAGCCAAACTCGAACTGGGTGGCCGCATCATTTGGTCCAAGATTCGGCTGGAAGACATGAAGGCCCACGGTACCGAAACCGACGATCGCGAAGGGATTATCGACCATCTCTTCCTCACCGTAGGCATCGACGTTGCCTTGATTTTCTTCGAACTGGAACCAGAATGTACCAAGATATCATTGCGGTCCCACGGAGCGATTGACGTGGCCCAATTTGCCCGCTCACTGACCGTGAAGGGTGGAGGCCATAAAAAGGCCGCCGGCGGTATCTTCAACTTGCCGATTGATAAGGTTGTTCCCCATGTTTTAAAAGAGCTGGAGAACCGCATCCGCGAAGCGAGAAACACATGATTTTGACGTACCTCAAAGCCAAGATCCACCGCGCCACAGTGACCGATGCCAACCTCGAATACGAGGGTAGTATTACCATTGGCCGCAACCTTTTGGACGCCTCGGGCTTTCAGCCTTTCGAGCGGGTCGAAATTTATAATGTTACCAACGGTGAACGCTTTGCCACTTACGTGATGGAAGGCCCCGTGGGCACGATTTGCATCAATGGCGCAGCGGCTTGGAAAGGCCGTAAGGGCGATATCATCATTATTGCCGCCTACTGCCAGTTGGACAAAGAAGAGGCCTTGCGCTTCAAGCCCACGCTTGTTTACGTGGATGAGAAGAACGAAATCAAATCGATTTCGCGAAAAGTGACTTAAGGCAGTCACACCGGATTGGTTACCGACGTCTTTGCGGCATGGGGGTGCCTTACGACGATGACGGTTTATAAAACAATTGGAATTCTGCTCGTCTTGCTTGCGCCCTTTGCTTACGGCGTCGACGTGGTTACCGAAAATGGAGCGGCGGATTGCGAGACATTCGTCGCGCACCGCGAGTTGCGCGTCTACAAAGATCCCACGCTTTTTCTGCCCAATATCAGCCAAATTATGGCCGATCCTAAAGTAGGTTGGCAGCGGCTGATGTCCGAACGGCCTTTGCTCAACTCGTTTCGCGGCTCGGTCAGTCTTGCCCGATTGGGCAAGGCTCGCGAGTTTAAAAACTTCGGCATGATTGCACGCCTCTACGAGCTGGCGGAGCCTCGTTTGCGCATGATGGGCGAAGACGGGAAAATCCGTCCGAGTGTGAAGATCGTTCCTGTGCAAATCTGCGGGCAGGGTACTTTGGGTTTTGTCTTGGAAGAAGATCTTCGGCGTGCAGCTATCGACGAGGATGTTGAACTTGGAAACGTAATGCCGCCTTCGGTCTACCCCAACCCGGTTCCGGATTGGAAAGAGCACCGTAAAGCGGACCTTCGTTAATCTTTCTTTTCGGCGCGGTGTGAGGATGTAATGGTCTTATTGCGACCGGTGCGCTTGGCTTCGTAGAGGAATTCGTCGGCTTGCTGAATGAAGTCTTCCATCGTGGCGAAATTGTCGTCCACATAGGTGGCGATACCGATGCTGACGGTGATCTTCAGTTCATGCTCGCGAAATTTTACCCGCTCTGTTTCCAGCGAAATGCGTAGGCGTTCCGAAACGGTGTGAGCTAGTTCAGGGCCGCAGTTTCTCAAAATTACCGCAAATTCTTCGCCGCCATAACGGCAGGCCACGTTTTCCAACCGCACATGTTTGGCTAGGTGGGCGCCCACCGCTTTTAAAACCATATCCCCGGCCAAATGGCCGTAGGTATCGTTTACTTTTTTGAAATGATCCACGTCGATCATCATCAAACTCAAATTTTCTTTGGCCCTCCGGCTGAAGCTCATTTCCTTGGGAAGGACGTCTAAAAAGTATTTTTTGTTATAGAGCTGGGTGAGGGCATCAATATTGGCCGCGCGGAAAAGGCTTTGTTGGTAATTCTGATCGTGAGCGTCTTGGTAGGCGAAGCGAAAGTACAGGCGGGTGCCGACTAGCACTTTGTCGCCATCGACCAACCGGTGTTCCTTGATCTTGTTGCCGTTTACGAATACGCCGTTGGTGCTCTCAAGATCGCGGATGAAAATTTCGCCGTTTACGGTGGCGACTACGGCATGCACGCGCGATACGTGGGGGTCATCGACACAAATTTCGCACGTTGCATCGCGTCCAATTTTTACGGTTCGGCCGTTTAGGCCGTAGTTTTGCCCTGTTTCCCGACCCGACAATTGGATCAGATACGGTTCCACCTTTTGCTGAGCGCCAGTAGCGGTGCTCTTCTCGGTTTTTTCCGTGAAGATGATCGTTTCTTCTAAAACATTTTTGAGCGGTTTGTTACCCACGGAAAACGTTTCGGCATTTCCAATAAATCTATTGAACCCCATTACCGGCTATGGCAACCTATAGGAATCATGGGAAAAACCGCACTGTTTGGGGGTTGAAAGTGGCTGCTGAACCTACGCTGAAAGAACTCCTCGAATG
>CAZBJE010000053.1:0-23085 GCA_964492125.1 uncultured Pseudobdellovibrionaceae bacterium
TTGTCGCCGCGGCCGGAGGTAAAGCGTGAGTATTTTAGTCGATAAAAACACGAAGCTAATCACCCAAGGGATCACCGGCCAAGCCGGCGCGTTCCACACCAAGCAGTGCAAGGAATACGGCACCCAGGTTGTGGGCGGGGTAACCCCAGGCAAGGGCGGAGAAGAAATCGACGGAGTCGCGATTTTTGATTCCGTCTCCGATGCGGTCAGCAAGACCGGCGCGAATGCGTCGATGATTTTCGTGCCGCCTCCGTTCGCGGCCGACGCCATCATCGAAGCGGCCGAAGCCGGCATCCAGGTGATCATCGCTATTACCGAAGGCATTCCGGTGATGGATATGGTGCGGGTAAAGCAATACCTCAAAACCAGCAAGGCCACCCTGATTGGACCCAACTGCCCCGGGATCATCACTCCCGGCCAATGCAAAATCGGGATCATGCCTGGCTACATCCATAAAGAGGGTCGGGTCGGCCTAGTTTCCCGCAGCGGAACCCTCACCTATGAAGCGGTCCACCAAATGACCTCGCGCGGGATTGGCCAGTCCACCTGCGTGGGAATCGGCGGGGATCCGGTGCACGGGTTATCGTTCTTGGACGTTTTGAAACTTTTCAACGCGGATCCGGGTACGGATGCAGTGGTGATGATTGGCGAAATTGGCGGGGGCGAGGAAGAAGCCGCTGCCGAGTACGTCCGCACCGAGATGAAAAACAAGCCGGTCGTGGGCTTTATCGGTGGCCAAACGGCGCCTCCGGGTAAGCGCATGGGCCACGCAGGCGCCATCATTAGCGGCGGCAGCGGAAAAGCGATTGACAAGATCCGCGCAATGGAAAAAGCAGGTATCGCCGTAGCGATGAGCCCCGCCACCATTGGCGAGACCATGGCTCAAACGCTCGCTAAAAAGAAATAAAAGAGGAAGTAATGGAACGCACGTTTTCGATCATTAAACCCAACTCGGTGAAGAAAAACCAAATCGGTCGCATCATCACCATGATGGAAGAAGCCGGACTCAAAGTAGTTAACGCGAAAATGAAAACCCTGAGCAAGCCGGAAGCTGAAGGCTTCTACGCTGAGCACAAGGAACGCCCCTTCTTCGGTAGCCTGGTGGGCTTCATGACCAGCGGCCCGGTGCTGCTGATGGTCTTGGAAGGCGAAGGCGCGGTCGAAAAATACCGCAAACTGATGGGCGCAACGGATCCGGCCAAGGCCGCTCCTCAAACGCTACGGAAGCTTTTTGCCGACAGCATGGAAGCCAATAGCGTGCATGGTTCGGACAGCGCCACCAGCGCAGCCCGGGAAATCACGTACTTCTTCAAGAACGAGCTCTAAGGTCCGCCGGGGTTTTGTAACCCCTCTAGAAATTCCTAATCCCGCTGGCCGATCGGTTCGATGCAATTGATGTATTGGAACGGAAAGCCGGCGGGGATATGAAAGCTTCGCTCTAGGCCACCTTCCTCACCGCCGTTAAGAAACGCTGCAGGACTTGATCCCACTGCGCGCGGGTGAAGGGCATGGGTAGCGTGCCATCGGCCAAAATACTGTCCACCCGTTGAGGACTGGCGGAGGCGCCCGCAGCCAGCAGCACCGGTATGCCGTGGGTGGCAGAATCAATCTTCAAAAGATTCGCTACTTCCGGAGTAGGAATTTTGGCCAGTTCCGACGACAAAACGATGGCATCGGGACAAAGATGGTAAAAATAAGTAATTGCTTCGACGCCGTCTTTCGCAAAATGAACCTCGTACCCCCACTCGCTGAGCTTACCGAAAATGTCTTTGCGCTTTTGCTCGGACGATTCGGCCACCAGAATGCGCTTGGGCACGGCAGGGATTTCATGAACAGGAATATTGCTCAATGTGTGCGGAAAGAGCACGAAGAAGGTCGACCCCTGCCCTTCCTTGCTCTCCACCCAAATGTTGCCGTCGTGCAAAGTGGAAATCTGTTTAGCGACAGTGAGACCCAGGCCGCGTCCGCCCTCGCGGGACGCTTCCTTGATCTGCACGAAGCGATCGAAGATCTTTTGCAGCTCCGACTGGGGAATGCCCTTGCCTTCGTCTTTTAGGCTAATCATCACCATCGGGTATGGGGGATCGCCCTTACGCCGACCGACGAACGGCGCCACATTCAAATAAATATTCTTTCCGGCCTCCGTAAACTTCAACGCGTTGGTGAAGAGATTCTGTAGCAGCTGCTGAATGCGTTCGGAATCGGCGAGCACGCGCCAATCCTGCACCGGATTAGTGTAGTGGAACTGCACGTTTTTTTGCTGCGCTTGCAACGAGTAATCTTGAAAAAAAGCGGCCAACAAATCGTGCAGCTTCAAAACCTGGTAGTGAGGTTTTAACCCCTGCTCCAATGCAGTAACATCGAGCAAGTCTTTAACCAGCGTCAGCGCATAGCCGGATTGGCGGTGCGCTCGCTTAAGCAACTCGCCGTACATGGGCGCCAGTGTCGCCGCTTCCTGCGACTTCATTAACATCGATAAACAGGTTTGGATCAGTGCCAGCGGAGAACGCAAATCGTGGGCACAGACGCCCAAAAACTCTTCCCGCTGCTTGATGGCGGTATCGATTTTGGCGATTTGCGAAGTTTGCTCTTGCGCCATCCGTGCGACGGCGGCGCGCTCAGTAGCTTCCCGTTCGCGTAACGTGAGACGCAACGCTAAACCGTCGGTCGATTCACGCGGCGAAAAGAAATCGGAGATGCCTTTCACCGTTTGCCATTGCGGTTCGAGCTCGCCAGAGGTGAAAACGTAGAATACCGGTAAAAAGCGGGCGACACTGCCCATTGCCGCTAACCCGTCGATTACTCCCCGGACAAACTCCGCCGGCTCATCGACAAAAAGCAGACCGGCCACGGGGGCTTTGCAGTAAGAAACTACCCACTCCGGATTGAGATCGGTGAGTTCCTTCAGCGGAGCCGCAACCCAGTGGTAGCCGGCGTCCTCAAATTTTTCGCGCAACAGAGCCAACCCCTTGGCGGGTTTGGCGTGTCCCACGACGCAAAGACTACGAGAGTTTCTAGCCACGGCACTCCTTCCGACTTCTCTTTCTCATCGGCAAAAATGGGGCAAAAGTTAAGCAATCAAGGGGCTTGTCGCACAATCAGGCGACGCAGGTTGGAGCGGTGCCGCACCAAGACAATCGCAGAACAGAGGTATACGAGCATTTTCACCGGCGCCGCGGTGGGTAAAAGCAAAACTGCCACGCACGAAAGTGCGATGGCCACCAAGGAACCGACCGCGCTCACTCGAGTGATCGCGAGCAATATCACGTAAGTAACGGCCATTAGGGTCGCGACCAGCGGCACCATAGCCGCGAAGCAACCGAGCGTTGTGGCGACCCCCTTCCCGCCCCGGAAGCGCAAGAAGACACTGAAGCAATGCCCGAAAACAACCGCGGCGCCGGCGCAAGTCGCCACCCACGGCCACTCGGGGTACCAGGCCTCTGCCATTTTCAGACCCAAGTAGCCCTTCATAAAATCGATCAAGAAAGTGATCACCCCGGCACGCCAGCCAAAGTTGCGGGTGATATTGGTGGCGCCGATATTGCCACTACCCATATCGCGCACGTCGATGCCGAATTTCTTGCGAGAAAGCACCACCCCAGTGGGGAAGCTGCCTACCAGGTAGGCGAGCGCCGGGATTGCCCAAACTTTCCAGTCCATCGGAGCTAGCGATACCCGCCCTCCGCTCCGATGGCAACCCGCGCCCGAGCCTTACCCTCCTTGGGTTACGAGGCGTTTATGCCGAAAAGAAGAGAAGGGGGAACCATGAAATTTAAATTCTTGGTGTTGGCCGCGCTACTGTCGGTGGTGGGCTATTCGGAGCAGGTGCCTTGGGCCGCAACCCAGCGCTTGGAAGACATCACCGGATTAAAGCTCCCCAGAAACTACCGCAATTTGGCTCGCTGGAAATCCGACTACGCCGTCGCTGTTTCAGACTTGCCGGAATACTGGGACTGGCGTTTTTACGCCAACGGACTGCCCCCGGTGAAGCGCCAACGCTACAACGACTGCTGGGCGCAGGGGACGGTAGGTGTTTTGGAATCGCTGGTAAAAATTCAGCTGAACAAAGAAGTGGATCTGTCGGTGCAGCAGGTAATCTCGTGCTCGGGCTCTGGCACCGCTGCCAACGGCGGTTACTTCGCGCACCGCTACCACAAGAAAGTAGGCGCCGTAACCACTGCGGAATACCCCTATACCGCCACCGATACCCGGTGCAAAAGCAACCTGACGCCGGAGTATGTGTTGGCGGATTGGGGCTACGTGGGGGCGGAAAACTCAAAGCCCACGGTGGCCCAAATGAAACAAGCAATCATGGAACACGGGCCGATCGGGGTTACCATTTACGCTAACAGCGCGTTGCAAAACTTCAGCGGGGATGGGGTTTTCAAAGGCTGCGGCAATGGTGGTACCAACCACATAGAAGTCATCGTCGGTTGGGACGACACCACCGAAGGCGGGGTCTGGTTTGTCCGCAACTCCTGGGGCGAGAGCCATGGCAATAGGGGTTATGCAAAAATCCCCTTTGGGTGCTCAAGTGTGGGAGAAATGGCGACTTGGGCGGATTTGAAAATGTGATCCTTGCCCAGCTCGAATCCTCGGTGTAGTTCCTACTTTCTTCCTTTTAAGGGCGGTTAGCTCAGCTGGATAGAGCACTTGGCTTCGAACCAAGGGGTCAGGAGTTCGAATCTCTTACCGCCCACACTTTCGCTTTCCGCCTGGCTCCGCGTCGCTACTCCTCTTCGTCGCTCCGCCGTACAGGAAGTACGACTGCGCTCCTCCTCGTCGCGCTCCTTGATCCAGACGGAAATCGAAAGTGTGGGGTCCTTGCTAGGTCCTCTAAGTGATTCGGCCGCTTCGCGGCCGCTCCATTAATTTTCTTTTTTTTGGTGGGTGGGCTACCCTCGTTGCATGACTAAGTCGCTGCAAGAGACCTTTGCTCCCCATAATGCTTGTTTTGGATGTGGGCCGTCCAATGACAAAGGGCTTCGTGTTCGCTCGTTTCCGGAAGGCGATACTTGTGTCGCGGAGTGGAGGGCAGAAAAACACCATGAGGCTTTTCCGGGGATGCTCAACGGCGGGATTATTGGGGCGCTCTTGGATTGCCACTCGAATTGGACGGCAGCTTATTTGTTGATGAAGCAAGCGGGATTGGATTCTCCTCCCTGCACCGTTACCGCCAATTTCAGTGTGAAACTTTTACGGCCCACCCCTAGCGGCGGGCTGATTCGGTTGGTGGCCAAGGCCACTGAACTCAAAGAAGACCGGGCAACTATCTCCGCAGAGCTGATTGTGGATGGAAAAGTCTGCGATACCTGCGTCGGCACCTTTGTCGCCGTCAAGCCTGGACACCCCGCCTACCACCGCTGGTAACACCTGGTAACACTTGCTGGCACCTTCGGACTCCCCCGTTTGACGGTCGCTTGCTTTGTCTCGAGAGTGGAGGCGATTCACGGGACAAATCCATTCATTCTAAATTCGGAGGAACGCTCGAAGTGACGAAACCCAAAAGTTTCCAGTGGCTAGTGGTGTGTGCAGTTCTCACGTTTGTGGGGCAAGGTTTTGCTCAGGGGCTCGACGAAAGTGCGGTTCTTGATGAACAAGACGAAGTGGCTGCGCGCTTTAGTGCAAAAGCCCCGACTTCCAAACGTATTTCCGGCATCTTGGTTAAGGTCACCGATGGAGATACCGTCACCGTCCGTGCCGGCAGCAAGACTCTGAAAGTTCGGTACTTGGGAATGGACTCCCCGGAACTCCACTTCCAAAACAAGAGCCAAGGTAAATGGGGACAGGAAGCTTCCGATCACCTGCTGAAAATGTTCAACGCCCGACCGGCCGTATTGAACAAATCGGGCGGAGTGGATGTCGACGGTGCTTGCAAGGATGCCACCACTGGTAAACCGATCCAAGTGCAAGTCGAACTTCACGGCAAAGATAAATACAAACGCGACCTTGGGTATGTGATTTACAACGGCATCGTCACCAACTTGCAAATGGTGAAAGACGGCTACGCGCACCCCTACTTGTACTGCACAGAAGGCATCTGCGATAAAGGCTGGGAAAAGGAAGCCTACGTGCAAGATTACGTAGATGCGTGCAAAGCTGCCCGTAAAGCCGAAGTGGGAATGTGGCAAAAAGGCAGCCGCGGCCTGCTGCAAACCGCGTCTCAATTCCGCCGGGTAGTTGGCCGCACCAAGGCCTACCAATACATGGGCGACTGGGATTCCAAGAAATTGATGGAGCCGGAAGCCTACGCCGAACTGGAAGATTCGACTGATACGTCGAAGAAACCGGATCCCTGCGTAGCAATCCGCTTCCAAAACGAAGAAGACGCACTGGACCTCGGCTTCAAATACTAGAAGTTAAAAAAAGGGCGGCGAAGCATTCTCAAAGAAGCTTCGCCGCCCTATTTTTTTGACCGCGTTCCGATTAATTCTTTTTCACTAAAACGTGCACCAACTCGAAGGGTTTCGCGCCGTTTAGCGAATACTGCTCATTCACGAACGTCACTTTACCGTCCTTGGCAGCCGTCCAGGTAAACCGCTTCTTCTTACCCGCGTCGTCCAAGACAACGACGTCCTCAACCGAGCCGTCCGCCAAAACCTCTTCCGAGACCGTAGTGACTTTGTACCCGAAGAACAAATACCCCGGATCGCAGGTCCCACCCGAGGGTTCGCAATAGGGCAAAGTAAAAGCCCCTTCCAAGGTATCCGCGAAGACATCCGCTAAAGCATTCTCCTCGTGCGGCACCACCCCACCCGCAGTAAGGATGGTGTAAGCCCCCTGAACGCGCTGCACAAACACCTGCGCATCCACCGCGGTCCCAGCATAAGTAACGCTAGAAGCTAAACAAACGCCCAAAACCAGTCCCAAAAAAGGCTTCATCAAAGACCCCCTATAACCAGGATCGCTCAATTCACAGGGAAAAGGAATTCCCCTAATTCCGAAAGGTCTCGGCGAAGCCACCCGCGTAGGGGCACGGATAGGGCGTGGTCATTTTCGTCAATTCTGGTCTCAATCGAGGAGCGCGAGGAGGCGGAGCGGACGCGTACTTCCTGTACGCGGTAGCGACAACGACGAAGTGGCGACGAAGAGTGAGGCCAGAAGTGGCGAAAATGAAAGTGAGCCGAGATGGACTCGAACCATCGACCCTATCCTTAAAAGGGATATGCTCTACCAACTGAGCTATCGGCCCAACACGTGGAGCGACGAGATTTACCTTCAACTGCCGTCGAAAGCAAGCGAAGTCGCTGTGTTATACTGAAAACATGCTCGAACTTCGGAAGGCGTCTCTAGCCCTTATCAGCTTGGCCTTATTAGCCGGCTGCACACGCAAGGAACCGCCCGCCGTTTCGAACATGGAACTTAGTCTGTACTCGGGAATCCGCCAGGTGGTCAACATCAACGAGACCGAGGAAAAAGTTCTGGAGCGCACTCCCTACAAGCCCGAACGGGTGGACCTTTCCGCGGATCCTGGGGTCGACCGGATCAAGTTCACTCACCTGCTTTTTTTCAAAGAAGTAGGAGTGAGGGCTTATTTTCGCAATGGGCGAGTGGCCCTCATCGAAGTGCAGGACCCCTTTCAAGGCCGGGTCCAGGGCCACAAACTCACTATTTTCAACCTGACCAACGCCGACCCCGAACATTGGGATCGCCTGTTGATGGCGGAATTGGGCACCCCCAACGCCCGCATGGGTGGCGGTTCGTTTGGATCGGAAGCGCTCTACTACAGCTGGGGCGATGTTTCGTTTAATGCCAAGGGGCCCAACGAAATAGCCATCTACCGCGACCCGAGCATCGCCATCTACCGCCAAACGAACTTCGGCCGCAAAATCAAAATTTTCTAATGTCGCCCTAGCGAACCATCAGCTTAATGAAGGTGCGTTTGCCGCATTGGAGCATCAGCGCGCTGCCCGAAGCAAAGGTGAGTCGCTCTTCTTTCACCACCGCTCCATCCAACTTCACCGCGCCCTGGGCAATCATGCGTTTGCCGTCGCTTGTGCTGGCCACCGCCTGCAACTCCTTGAGCAACGCCGGCACCCAAATATCTCCGGAGGGAATGGAACGCTCGGTTACTTCGTCCGGCACGCCTTTTTTAGCGAAAACCTTTTCGAAGCCCTCATGAGCAGCGTCGGCGGCGGCCTCATTGTGAAACCGCGCGGCCAACTCCTTGGCCAGCTGGGACTTCACCACTTTGGGATTAAGCCCCGCCTTCATCTTCGCAAATAGCGCGTCGATTTCGTCGGTGGTGAGAGCGCTCAGCAGATCGTAGTACTTGCGCAAGAGGGCGTCCGGCAGACTCATAATCTTGCCGTAAATCTGATCGGGCGCTTCGTCGATGCCAACGTAATTACCCGCTGACTTGCTCATTTTCTGTACGCCATCCAGCCCTTCCAACAGCGGCATAGTCAGGCAGATTTGCGGCTCGAGTTTGTAGTCCTTCATTAACTCGCGGCCTAAGAGCAGGTTGAAAATCTGATCCCGCCCACCCAGCTCCACATCGGCTTTGAGCGCTACCGAGTCGTAGGCTTGCAGCAGTGGGTAAAGAAATTCGTGCACGCTAATGCTGTGGCCTTCGCGGTAGCGCGTCTTGAAATCATCGCGTTCCAGCATCCGGGCCACGTTGGCATGGGCCGCCAGACGCACAAACGCATAGGCGTCGAATTTATCGAGCCATTCGCTGTTGAAGCGAACTTGGGTGCGTTGGGGATCGAGAATTTTGAAAACCTGCTTCTTGTAGGTCTCGGCGTTGGCGTTCACCTGCTCGCGGGTGAGCTGCGGGCGGGTTTTGGATTTCCCCGAGGGATCTCCCACCAGCCCCGTAAAATCACCAATTAAGAAGACCACCTGGTGTCCCAGCTTCTGGAACTGGGCCATTTTCTGCAGCAACACAGTATGGCCCAAGTGCAGATCCGGAGCCGTGGGGTCAAAGCCGGCTTTAACAACGAGCGGTTTACCGCTCTTCAACGACAGCTTGATCTTATTGAGCAGGTCGAGCCGACTGATAATATCGTCGGTGCCGCGGGCCAGCTCCTTGAGCTGAGCTTCTGCTTGTTCCTGCAGTTCGTTTACTTCGCTCATTCCAATCCCCCGTCTTTGTCCATATCCAAATGGATCACGCTTTTGCGAATCCGCACAATGGAAGTAGCGCGGCCCTCTTCACCGATATCGATCACCACGCAGCTAATGCCGGGATTATCCACCGCCACCTGCACGCCGTGTGGTCGCTTGGTACGGAACCGATCAATCACAGGCCCCGGCGCCAAACCAATCACCGAATCGAACGCGCCAGACATTCCCACGTCGGTAATGTATGCCATCCCACCCGGGAAAATACGTTCGTCGGCGGTTTGCACGTGGGAATGGCTGCCCACCATGGCGGCAACCTTGCCATCAAGATACCAACCCATTGCGTATTTTTCACTGGTGGCGTCGGCGTGCATATCGACCATGATCGGCACTCCCGCCGGCGCGCTATCAATTATCCAATCAATTGCAGAAAAGGGACACTCCGAATCGTCCATAAAAACTCGGCCGATTAGGTTCACCAGCATGATCGATTTGCCGTTATTGGTGTAAATCGCATGACCTGCACCGGGGCACGGGGAATCGGTAGGGTCGGGAAAATTGGCCGGGCGCAAGAGCCGCCGGTCGCTTTCCAAAATGGAGTAAATCTCGCGATTATCCCAAGCGTGGTTGCCCGTGGTCATGGCGTGAAAACCCATAGACATCATTTCGCCGAACGTTTTGTGATTAACGCCCCGCCCTCCGGCGAGGTTTTCACCGTTGCAGAAAATAAAGTCTGGAGAATACTCTTTGATTAAATCAGGCAGTGCGGTGGCTACCGCTCTTCGGCCGGGCTTTCCGAAAACATCCGCGAAAAAAAGAACCCGCGTATTAGAACTCAACTGAGGAACCTTGGCTTAGGCACTTTTGCCGGAGTTGTTAGCCCCCAATAAAGAGGATCCGGCTCTCGGTGCAGAGAGCGCCCATCCTAACATCGGTCGGTTCGTCCGCAAGTTTTCCCGGCAGAATTTGCGCTTCCCAGCAAGCGCCCCAAGGCGTGGCGGGGTGACAAGCCAGGAAGCGGTCGTAATACCCCCCTCCGCTACCCACGCGCATTCCCCTAGTATCAAACGCGAAACCGGGAACAAGGATGAGGTCGCTTGGCCCCCAGCCCAAAACACTTTTCCCGCCGACTGGCTCCTGGATCTGGGCATACCCCGCTTGCAACTCCGCCAGGTTGCTCACCGTGCGAAATTCCATTTCGGTTTTGGAGATCACTTTCGGAAACACACAGGCGTCGGGACGAGCGTGCCACAGAGCACTGAGATCCACCTCGCCCGGCCGCGCGGCATAAATCCCCACTCGCGCTGCCTTTTGGAAAAACGGTTGCGCCAGGATCAGAGAGCAGACTTTTTCGCTGGGGCCGTTAAAATGCGAGGCGCGATTTTGCTTCCACGCTTGGCGAGCGGCGACTTTGGAAATAACACCCGACACGCTAGTTGATGGGAGGCGCGAGCTCGCGCTCGATGCGCTCCAAAATATCACCGGCTTTGAGCAAGATCGTGCTGCGGTAATCTTCCACTTGGTGCCGGCCCTTGATGGCTTGGCTCGCAAATTCCACCGCCGCGAGCAGCGCCACTTTGGCGGCGGTCATACCCGGGTGTTCCTCGCACAGGGAATCGATTCTGGCCTGGAGAGCTTGGGCTACTTCGGCCAGGTGCGCGTCACCGTCATCGCCCTTTACGATAAATTTCTGGTTGGCGATGTGGATATCGATGGATGCCACGTGAAAACCCCCGGTGTTGTTTCCAACATCCTATGCGACAACTACCTTCTGATCAATCGGGCCGAAAACCGAGACACCGTTACGCACGACATCCATGTGCACGTGGTCCCCGGGGGCGAGCCAAGGAGTGGCGGGTTTGCCGTCATCGAGAATTTCTTGGAAACGCTTTTCTACCAGACAGGCAAAGCCCGTGTTCTTGTCCTCGTTGGAGATAGTCCCGGTGCCAACTATGCTGCCTGCCGCCAATGGACGGGTGCGGCAGGCGTGGGCAACCAGCTGTGGAAAAGTGAAATGCATCTCCCGGCCATTGGGGTGCCCGAATACTTTTCCGTTCATTTTAACGACGAGATCGGACAAAACCCGTTTGCCGTCCCAAGCATCACCCAACTCGTCAGCGGTCACCACAAACGGAGCAAACGACGAATTGGGCTTGGATTGTAGAAACCCGAACTTGGTTTCGATTTCTCCCAAAACCAAAACGCGGTAGGTGATGTCGTTAAACATCGTGAAAAGGGCGAAATGCGGCAGCATTTTCTCCGCCGGGGTTCCCTTCGGAACGTCGGTCGTGATTACAGCGAATTCGCCTTCAAAGTCGCCGCCGTATTCGGGCTTCATTATGTCCAAAGGTGCATTGAACGGAAGCAAGTTGTCGCTGACTCCTTGGTACATCAACGGAGTTACTTTCGCCGATTCGGGCATTTGGTCGCCGCGCGAGCGGCGGGCGCGCACGACGTGAGAAAGAAACGCGCTACCGTCGTAAAAACCAGGTGCATTCGGCAATGGCGCTAGGCAATCCTCGATATTGAGATTAAAGGCGCTGCTCACCCTCCCGGCGTTGAGGTCGTTGGAGATTTCCTGCAGCCGCGGCGCCACTTCTTTCCAGTTTTGGAGCGCTTCCAGCAGAGAACCAGCAACCGAAGTCGGCTTTACCGCATGGCGGTTATCGTGGCTTACGACGATCAGTTGCCCGTCGCGGTTTTTAGGTTTGTCGCTTTTTATGGTGGCTAGCTTCATGTTTATTCTCCGGTCAATTCGGTGGACAAAAACTCATCGGGTTCGGCCAAGCTGCAGCTTCCGAATGTGCCGCCATGCCGGCGGCGGGCGGCTTCGATCTGCTCCGCCTCAATTACAAAACTCTTCCAGGCCATTTGATTACCTTTGAACACAAAGGCTGTCCGATCCTCTTCCTGCAAACACTCGCTGATGGCCTGTGCGCCAAACTCGTTCAGCCCCAGCGTCTGGGCGAAAGCAAAGGCGCCGAACAAATTCACAAAACCATACTCACCATGGTGAGTTACCGGGTGGTGCAACCCTTGCGTCGCTTTGAAGCGCAATCCGAGCTCGGTGCAAGCCATGATGACCTGGCTCAGTTGCTCAGGAGATGGGGGCGTTTTACCGCCGGTGCGAATCTTAATACCGGGCTGGCCCGTGCCCTCCGCGTTTTCCTCGGCCCACTCAGCTAAAGCGCGGCTGCTAAGCGCCAAAGTGCTTTGCCAATCCGCACCCACAACGGGGACTTCGATGAACAGATCTAGGCCCAGCGTCTCACCGGCAAGCGACGCTTCCAACGCATCGGTAATCAACGCCTTGGCCGTCACACCCGTGACGCCTTCGGGCAGTCGGGTTTCGTAGGCGATGACTCTTTGTCGCTGAGAACTATCCATGAATTTTTGGTTGAAGCGACGCACTTCGCGTAACTCGAAACCGCAGTGGCGTGCGAGGTCAGCGGGCTTTTCGACCGCACTGCCAATCACCGTAAAAGGAAGCGGAGTACCGTCGGAGCCCGCTTCGAACCACGCGCGCGGTGTCAGCTTCTTAAGATCCGCAATGGTGATTACTATTTTGGAAAGTAGCCACGGGTGGCGACTGCCGCGACGAAAGGCACAAGCTTCGCGCAACGCATTTTCAAGCGGTAACGCGGCTGGCGGAAATGTTCCGGCGTAATCGATCAAGTTTCCTAACAGTGCTGTCTTTGCGGAATAGGCGGCCATGGCTCGCTAAGCTATCGGAAATGGCTGGCGATTTCAAACCGCGACGAATGTGGAGAATTCCGCACACGAATCCTAATGGCGAAGCGGATCACGCCGATAAGATCTTTGTACCCACCAGCAAGGAGCAACGGAAATGCGGTCGCCTTATTTACGTGTCGATGCGTCAACTCTAGATGGAAATGCCGAAGAAATCGCCCTGATGAATCCCGAGCAGTTCGAACGCTGCAACTACTGCAATACAAAGCTGCTGTTCACCCACGACTTGAATTTGAGCTACTTTGAAGTAACCGAGAATTGCCGCTGCCCTGGCTGCGGCGTGACAAAAACGCCGCAACGCTTCACTCTGCAATAAGCTACGCTGCGAATACCGAATAGACCTCAAAAGCACCCAACAAGACCATCAATAAGCTGGCGATGCGACTGGCCGTCCCTGAGGAAGCCGACGCGATCCCCTCCATGCAAACCCCTGCCAAAGGGGCCCTGGAAGCCAGCGCGCCATAAGGCGATGAAAGTAGGAGCGCCAGCAAGACTCCCATCGGCAAGAAGCGGTGCATGGGGTTGACGTTGGTGAATAAACCTCCCGCAGCCCCAAGGAAAAAGAAGATCAGGGACAATGTCTGTCCCGCCATCGAGTGGGAGAAAAGGCCGTCTCCGCTTGCTCCCTTCATCTGAAACAAGTTGAGCAGCGCCGATTGATCCATCGTTCCCATTACCGTCTGCCAACTATGGCCGGAGAGCAAAGCGCCCAAACACAACGGCACCAAGAAAAAAGCCAGATTGCGGCCCCATTCCTTCGCCGGGGAGAAGCGCTGCACGCCCCAGAACAAGTACGCAAATACCGGTAGTAACGCCAAGGCGATGGGATCCATCAACGCCAGCGCGGCCGCCACCAACCCAGCAAACCACCAATTTTGATCCAGCGCTTGCCGCACCGCCAGCGTCAGCAAAAAGCACGCTAACGTCAGACTCGAACCCAAACTCAGTTCGTAACTTGTCGGCCAAAGGAGCACGAACGTGGCACCTAGCGTCGAGATATCCGACGTAACCATCCGATTGAAAAGCGCGTAGAGCTCAAACAAAAACAAGAGCAAGAACAGGTTGGACAGGATCAGCAGGCAAATCACCGGTCGCATTCCGGTTACGCTTTTCATCGCGGCGCAAACCCAATGGAAGGGGTTGCGGCTCTTGGAGATTACCTGGCCCACTGAGTCGTGGCCCAATTCCTCGACGATATGCGCTTCCGGTCCTTGCGCTACTCGATCAAAAAAGCGGTTTGAAACATTGCCGCCCTTCCCCGCCCCGGTCATCTGCAACGTCAGCAGCGCAACTAGTAACAACAAACCACGGTGAACAACGAACGCGAGGAAGACTTTCCACATGTCAAAAGTATGTCATCATAAGTTGTGCGTTTCAAACTGTCGCAGCAAGCTCGCTGGTTACTCTTATTCATCGTCCTAAGCACGCTTGCGATTTTTCTCACCGGCAAGTCAAACTCCTTCGTGAACTGGGACGACGAACAAAATTTCCTGCGCAACGCAGGCTTGCGTCTGGGCCTCTGGGATCATCTGCAATGGGCGTGGGGCACGGGCTTGCTCGGCGTGTTCCAACCGCTAGCCTGGAATTTACTCTGGATTCAAACGCGTTTTGCAACAGGACACGCAGACCTTTTCCACGTGGTCAGTGCGGTTTTGCACGCGGCCATCGCCGGCGGCGTTTTCGCATTTACTTTGCGTCTAGCCGCGCGCGGCGGGCAGACCGAAAATCCCACGCTGCTATTGTGCACTACTTTGGGTGCCCTCTTTTTCGCGCTCCACCCTCTGCGCGTTGAAACGGTGGCTTGGGCCTCGTGCCAGCCTTACCTTTGGAGCGCGGGTTTTGGCATGCTGGCGTTGTGGTTCTACTGGAATGCGGCCGATGCTACCGGCAAAGCCAAGCGCTCCGCCACTCGTTACGCCGCCGCTTTTTTTCTGGCGGGTGTGCTTTGCAAGGCCGTCTTATTCTGCTTTCCGGCGGTGCTGTGGATTTTTCACCGTCGCAGTTTGAAACAAACTCTTAAAACGGATTGGTTCTATTGGGCTGGCGCGGTGGGAGTTCTGGCACTCGCGGTAGCACACCGAGATATTTCAACCGACCTTCGAGCCGATCAAGTAGGCGAAGGCTGGGCGTTTTGGCTGACGCCTTTTTTGGTCACTTTCCAGTTCGTTTCTAAAACGCTTTTGCCGGTGGGCCTATCGCCTCTTTACCCTCTTTCCGCGGCAGGTACTGGTGTCGGAGAGGCAATCGTGTGCGTGGCCACTTTGGCCGGCTTGATTTGGACGCGCAATCGCGGGTTGTGGGTTTTTTCCGGTTTGGTTGCCGCCCTGCTTGTTCCGGGAATCACCGCCGCCCTCACCGAACGCATCGCCTTCGCTGACCGTTTCGCTTACTTGCCCGCGCTCGGCTTGTCGATCGCAGCCGTGCCGACTTTAGCCACACGCGTGGCATCCACCTCGCTAGTCACCGTTTTGGGAAGCGCGGCGGTACTCGCGCTATCGACATTCACTTTGGACGGAATAGATATTTGGAAGCACTCCGAGTCCCTTTGGCGACAAGCCATTGCGGCCGGCCAAACCAGCGGCAAAACATGGGCAAATCGCGGTACCGCTCTGTTGGAGCAGCATGATTTAGCCCAAGCGGAAGAAGCGTTTCGGAATGCCTTGCAGCAGGATAGCGCTTTGCCGGAAGCCCACAACGGGCTCGCATTGTGTTTGGTGGATCGCGGCGATTGGGCAGGTGCGCGCAAGGAGTTGGAATTGGCGTTGAGCAACAAGCCGCTCTACCCGGAAGCGATTAGCAACCTGGCTTTCGTCTTCAATAATTTGGGTAAGCCTCAAGAGGCGCTGGCCATTGTGGATCGAGCTTTGGTTTTAGATGCAAATAATTCCCGAGTACACGAGAACCGCGCACGCATTCTGGATCGACTAGGCCGCTTTGAGGATTCCATTTTAGAGTACCGCGCTGTCGTGCAGGCCGATCCCCGCGACGCCGAATCACACAACCTTTTGGGCGCGCAGCTTATGAAAGCGGGTCGCCCAGCGGAAGCGGTGGAGAGCTTCTCCCTTGCGACTCGTTTAGACCCGCGCCAGCCACGGACCCGCTATAATTTGGCGTTGGCTCTCCAGGCAGCCGGCAAGCCAGACCAGGCCCGGGAGGCCCTGCAGGGGGTGCTTGGATCTGCGCCCGACTTCCAACCCGCGCAAGCCCTCATGCAGGAGCTATCTACTGATAGCCAGGCACGAAAAACCCAGATTGTGCAATAATCTTCACAATTTGAGTGTTTTTCCCGTGATAATATAGCTATTGAGGAACGTGTGCGTCACATTAAACAAATCACTCTAGCCATTGGGATGGTTGCGATTTTGACCGGCTGCGGAGCAGGTATTCCTGCTTTGATTGATGCCGCAGGAACACAATTGCCTCCGGCCCAGACGATTAGTACCCGTGGGACTGAGGACGAACCCCCCATTGTGAACAATGGGTCCGGTTTCGTGGTGCAAGCCCCTGCGGATTGGGGCCCTCTACCGGTAACCCAACGTCCGTTGATTACCTTCCAGGGTACGTCGGACTGATCGGCGATCCCTTAGCAACAACCGGAACATCGCCGGGAAGAAAAACGCTAGCGACAGCAAATAGGTAATCCATCCTCCATGCGCGTGTGCGACTTGGCGGAGAAGGAAACTGCCTAGACCAGAGCCGAACCACTCTCGCAGCCAAATCCCGCCTACGAAAAGCGACACCACTCGGACCGCATTCACTAAGATCATGAATGCAATACCACTCCAGAAAAAGCTCAACCACTGCCGCACCGTCAGCGATGCTCGCTTGGCGGCGTAGGCCAAGAAAAACAAAATCGAGAAAAGCAAAACCCCGTCAAAACCCGCGCAATGCCGATTGATTAGAACAGTCAGCCGGGGGTGCATCACTCGCAAAACACCATCCGATTCAACTATTGCATCTACGGCGCCCGAAAAGATGGTTTTGAAAACGACTTGTAAAGAGTGCGTTAGAAACGGGCCGAATGTGTGCCACCAAAAATCAGAGAGTGGTCCGTGAAAAAAGAGCGCCACGCAAAGAACGGCACTAGGTAAAATAATTGCGTTTAGCTTCACGAAAATTCAACCTGCAGTGAGCACCGCGTCTGACGACGTCGATCTTTGAAGAATAGTATAATCATTAGCCCGGCTGGTAAACGCCCATTCCTACAGGCATTTCGACTAAAAGGGACACACTAAATGGGTATCGCACAATCTAGAGTGACTGGACCCCCCTCTGCCGGCGTCGACGGATGTAATTGTAAACAGGTTTTTGTTTTTTCCTCGCAGTGAGTAACCGCTTTTCCCTAGTCCCCCCCAAAAGATTGTGCAAAAAAAGCAGGCAGCCCCACTCCTAACCCCTCAGATTTCATAGTCATTTACCGCAACGCGACAACAATGATGGAATCTCCATCTTTCCATCACTCCGGCGTGCCACAATGGAAGAAAGCCAAACTCAATTCATGCTACATGCGGTATTTAAGTTTCATAATCTTGCTTTTTTCCGCTCCTGCGCGTGCGGAGTTGCAAAATAGCATTACCCTTTCGGCACCGGCGCTCTACCCGGGCGACACCGGGTACTTTTCGGCTGGAGCCCAAAGTGGACCTACTGCCACGGGCTCAGGAGACAAGACCTACACCTACTCGGGAATGATCCGCTACACTCTGGGCCGCGGAGAAGGTCGCTACACGACCGCCATGGGAAACCAACGGTATGGGGTCCCATTTGACACCTTCGAGATTTTCCAGAGTTTGGTAAGCCCGCTTTTCCATACTACCGTTACTTCTGGCGGAACCTGCCCCTCCGTAGCAACCACGTACTACTGGGTGGGAACCCGCTTTAGGAATTGGAACCTCACTCGGGGCCCACAAGATCCCACCTCTTCGGATTTTTACGCCGCCGGGCGCCTCGTTTACAACACAGGCGCTGCCCATCCACTCACTGGAACCAGTTACATTGATCTGGTCGGACCTACCGCAACGACGGCCTCCTACTATATGGACGCCAGCGGAGCGGGTTGCTCAAGCGGAACATTCAAGACTGTATCGGGGTCCGCATTGAACCCGATGCCTTTTGACGCTCAGGGGACAATCTGGTTTGGAGATAATCTCTTCACCTATATTTCCACCGGTGGGAACCCGGTGATGATGGTTGGCGCAGCTCAGCAAACCGTTAATGCCGCTACGTTTACCGGAATTTCTAAACACGTTTTTTCCGGGATCTATACTTCGTTCGATTGGCCTGGGACCCAGACCCGCCACAACATCTACCTCTACCCCGACGCTGCGGGGACCACTTTTACTCTGCGTGAAGTGAGCAACGATTCTGACCCCACGCTCTATACAAGCTTTGGAACTCTGGATTGCTCAGCGATCAACACTCCAGCGAGTCGGTTCTGTTCAGGCACACTTTCATTGCAAGGTGTCGGCGGAACGGGCAAGGCCGTCTGCACGATTTCCACACTGGGACAGCCCACGTTGATTTGCGCAGCGCAGCGACCAGACTACAATCAAGCTCCAGTCTCCATTCTCGCTTCCGTTCCTAACCAAACAGTTCTTAGTGTTGCGGTGTCTCCCGATGTAGCCCAAGTTGCTTACGCAGGGGACTCCACGACCGTTGTCGCCACACTTACAAACCTAAGCGGCCGTGCCATTACCAGTCTGGCAAACCCGGGTGGCGGACTCGATTTGGTTGCCCCCTTTTCCAATTCCGGCTCGTATGCTGGAACCGGCGGAACCTGCGCAAGCTCACTCTCAGGCTATGCAAGCTGCACTGTGAATATCACTTACAATCCATCGGCCATCGGCACAAACATGCAAACCTTTCGGGTTGCCTACCACAACGGCGTGAGCACGGTGAACGCAACCGCGAATTTGATTGGCACGGCCGGGTTGACTTCAATCGCTATCGATCAAAAACAGTCCAAGTTTACACCCAACTATTCTCAGTCCTTTTCTGCTACGGCTACCTACTCAGACGGCAGCACTCAGGATGTCACTTCAGCCGCAACCTGGTCCACCAACAACTCTCGCGCTAGTTTCTCCGGAAATGATGCCACTTTCTTCACACTCGGCGCCGTCAACCTGACTGCCACACTGGGATCATCTACGCGCACCCTAGCATCCACCGTGCAAATGCGGAGCGACTACTTCGACGTTTTGGGACAGCCTGATACGGATTCCGTTGCACAGGCCGTGGGCGGATTGAATCAACCCCGCGGAGTGACTGTAACGGGCACCAAGCTCTTCGTGGCGGACAACAGAAACAATCGGGTAATAGGCTGGAGCACTCTGCCTACCTCCATGGCCGCACTGCCCGACATGATCTTCGGTCAGCCGAATTTCACAAGCGTTCGATTCAACGCGGGAGGACTTGGCGCTACTTCATTGGGTGGTCCCACCAGCGTTTGCAGCTCCGCATCTCGATTCGCAATAGTGGACTCACTGAATCACCGGGTTTTGCTTTGGAATTCGATGCCCACGGCGTCCAACCAACCTCCTAC
This sequence comes from uncultured Pseudobdellovibrionaceae bacterium, assembly GCA_964492125.1. Lineage (GTDB taxonomy): Bacteria > Bdellovibrionota > FAC87 > UBA2466 > UBA2466 > JAIEOG01. Next base: position 19,355 of record CAZBJE010000053.1, read on the forward strand.
TAGAGTACTAGGCCAGAGCTCCATGACCACTCGTGACTCAGGGACTACGTCCCAGGATTTTATTCAGCCACAAGATTGTTCGATCTCCGGTACGAAAATCGCAGTTTCCGACTATTACAACAACCGTGTTTTGATTTGGAATACCTGGCCCACCGCGAATGGCCAGGCCGCTGATCTCGTTCTCGGCCAAACCGGATTTACCAATCGTGTAAGCGCGACGACTAGCACAGGAATGTCGGGCCCCATTGGCCTATCAATCACCGCCACCCAGGTTTGGGTTGCCGACTATGCCAATAATCGCGTGTTGGGCTGGACGACGTTTCCAACTGCCAACGGAGACGCAGCCGATTTGGTATTGGGGCAGGCCAACTTTGTGACTGGAAGTTGTGGCACAGCGGCTGCAGGAACCATGTGCCTACCTCAAGGAGTTACCCTCAGCGGAACGAAGCTCGTCGTTTCGGACTCGCAAAACAACCGTAACCTGATTTGGAACACCATTCCGACGACAAACGGCCAAGCCGCAGACCTAGCGGTAGGTCAACCCGACCTTGTAACCTCTACAGCCGCTTCGGGGGACACCGGGCATGCAAGCCCAACGAGTACTGCTCTTTCCGGAGGCAAGCTGTACGTTGCAGATACTGGAAGCTATCGAGTTGCCGTATTCAATACAGTGCCTACCGCATCAGGCGGAGCAGCGGACTTTGTCTTGGGTAACACGATATTCTATAAAAACATTCCCAACTCTTCCTACTACTTAACTCCCGCCGGGAACGTCTTGCGTTACCCAGGTGGGTTGGCTACCGATGGAACGCGCTTCTTGGCGGCTGATACGTACAATAGCCGTGTTCTTATTTGGACGGCGATGCCAACGAGCACCAATCAGGTGCCCGACTTAGTGCTTGGCCAACCGGATTTTACTAGCATTGCAGAAGATTCGACGGCCACTGGTATGTATAACCCCCTCGATGTCGCGACCAACGGCACGAAGGTAGCCGTAGCAGATAGTTCCAACCATCGAGTGTTGATTTGGAATGCCTTCCCCACGGCAAATGGTCAGGCGCCAAGTATTGTAATTGGCCAGCCCGACTTTACCTCCGCCAATTCAAATCAAGGCGGCAGTGTTAGCAGCCGAACACTTGAAAGGCCCTATTCAGTGGCTACTGACGGCAAGAGATTGGCGGTTGCGGACAATGGCAATAATCGGGTTCTTGTTTGGAATACTTGGCCCACCATAACGAACCAAGCAGCCGATCTTGTCGTGGGACAGGCCAACTTAAATGCCAGCGCCAGCGCGACCAGTGCAGCCGGTATGAGTGGCCCACTATCTGTTCATATTTCGAAGGGCCGTCTCTATGTTGGGCAAAGCCTCAGTCGTATTTCTGTTTGGAACACATTCCCAACTGCAAATGGACAGGCAGCAAGCTTCGTGTTGGGGCAGGCGAGCTTCACGACCAGTACGGCTAGCAACGCCAAAGACACCACGATCCTCACTCCTACTGCGATTGTCAGCGATGGCACACGACTATTCGTCGCGGACACTTCGCTCCAGCGCGTCTCAGTATGGAATACACTGCCGACCACATTTAACCAGCCCTGCAACTACCAGGTAGGTCAGGCGAGTCTTACTTCGAATTACACTAATTCTGGCTTGGATATCGAGAATCCATCGGGAACGTATCTAAACCAGCCTTCCGGTCTCACTACAGATGGAGTCACTCTGTTTATCGCCGATGGTCGAAATAATCGGATTATTCGCGAATCGCCTCAATCCAGCTACTATGCAAACCTCGCGATCTCGGATGGCCCCACCTACGATTTCGGCGCGCAATTCGGAGCTACTGCGACATCAAAAGTATTTACGGTTTCGAATACTGGCGGTACCACTGCGTTGAATCTAGTTAAAACGACACCTAATCTTGCTGCGCCCTTTTACTACAAAGATGGGGCGTACCCTGGAACCGGCGGCACATGCGGAACTTCGCTAGACAGTGGCGCCAGCTGCACTCTGGTTGTAGATTTTCTGCCAACGACAGTCGGCACGTTCACATCATCGATCAATCTAAAGTACTACCAGGGCGACGGTGGCGCCTACCAAACGACCAGCGTTTCCGTCGCCGGAACGGTGGCTATGACGAATCTAACTATTTCCGATGGACCGACTTATGGGTTCGGCACCGTTGCGGGAAGCGCAACGAAGACCCTTACCATCACGAATCCTGGAGGAACTAAAGTAACCAACTTGTGGTCTGGAACACCGGCGCTCTCCGCGCCATTCTCGTTCCTCGGCGGACAATTTCCGGGGACGGGTGGGACATGCACTACTCAGCTCAATGGGGGGACCACGTGTACTATTGTGATCCAATTTGCCCCCACCGCCACTGGCTCCTACAATGACACCGTTCGTATGACGTACATTAATGCCAATTCGGCTTCACGCAATCTCACCATCGGGGTTACCGGATCCAAGTGAGTGCCACCAAGAGCGGCTGGTAAACGCCCTCTCAAACGGGCATTATCGTCTAAATGGGACATCGCTTGGGTATCGCGCAATCTGGCCTGGTTCCTATCCTCCTGTTGTTCTTGCCGTGCTTTGAGATCTATTTGCTGCACTCCATGGTGCACCACGTCTTCGGTCCGAATAACGTTTACCTCGGCTTCTATTCCCGCGATGTCTATATTCCGCTGATGATCGGCGTGGCGGTGTGCCTAGATATCATGCACAGGCGCCGCCCATTCGAGCTGCGCTGCGACTTTCTGATCGCTGCGATAAATATATTTCTGTTTTGCTGTCTGGCCACCGCCTTAGTTTCCTGGGACTCGATCGTAATGAAAATGGGCCCGGCCTGGCCAACGGCCGGACTAATCGTGGGAGCGTATCTGCTCGTCCCCACCTCATTCTTCGTGTTCTTACCGTGGAAAGGTTTCCTAGCGCGGTTGCGCCCTCTCACTTTGCACTGGCTTTCGTTAATCGCGTCATTCGGAATGCTGTGCTTTTACCCTCGGATTCTCACTGCCCTATGGGTTTGGCTGGGCCCGTGGACCGGCGCGGCCGTCTTTCACCTGTTGCGCGCCATGGGACTGAATGTCACCAAGGTAGCGGTCACTTACAATATCCGCGTTTTCCACCCTGATTTGATCGCAGCAATTGGCATGGGTTGCTCGGGCTACGAAGGGATTTTCTTTTTCTTGTTCGCTTACAGCCTATTCCGCGTGTTCCAATCGAACCAACGCTCCGCTTTAAGAAATGCGGCAGTGATCGGAGCTGGGGTGCTCTTTCTTTTTGCCCTCAACATTTTGCGAATTGCGGGGTTCTTTTACTTCGCGGTTCGACAAAATCAACTTTCCGGCAACGGCGGCGATTTCTTTCTTTGGGCATTTCATGAGAACTTGGGCTGGTTTCTGTATTTCGCGGGAATCTGGTTCTTCTTTTCTCTGCTTATTCGAGACGGCTCAACTCACCAACCGCTTGCTTGAGCAAGGTGACGGCCACCAGAGCGGCTGTTTCCGCTCGTAGACGATTGGGCCCCAGCCCAAGAAAATGCGCGCCCTGCTTTTCCAGCGCGCCTACTTCCTCGCGACTGAAGCCACCTTCCGCTCCCACGACCAAATCGATTCCGCCGATGGGTAACTCAGCGAGTTTTCCCGCACGGGCATTTTCATCACAAAGAACCAGAGCACGCGTGGGATCGCGATCGCTAAGCCATTGGGTAAGAGTAAGGGGCACAAGGACC
>CAZBJE010000054.1:0-23083 GCA_964492125.1 uncultured Pseudobdellovibrionaceae bacterium
ATGGTGTGCCGCCCCGGACTTGAACCGGGGGCCCGCTGATTAAGAGTCAGCTGCTCTACCAACTGAGCTAGCGGCACGCAAAAGAAACGAAGACCCAATTCGATACCACACTCCGACGAGTTTGCAAGTGATCCCAACAGGCTAGGGCCACGGCAAGAACCCGAACGTCCGCGACCGCCGCCTGCCTAGACCAGCCTTTGGCGAGGGGATTGATGTTACTGCCCGCTTTTGCTAGGTTTCGCCAGTTTTCAAACCGACCAAAGGTTCATATGCGCGCCGACCGAGTAAATAACCCTCTGAAAATATTCATTTTTGCATTGTGCGTGGGTTTCTCCTCGGGGGTGCGGGCCGCCTCCGATGCTCCGTTGCTATACGCCGAATGCAAGCAGCAGATGCTGTCTCTCGCCGAAACGCTTTGGACGCCCGACCAAGTCTCCGCGCGTACCCTCGACGGAAAGTTCCAGCTCACTTTGCGTTTGGGCTACCGCTTGCGATCCTACTTTGAGGCTTCGAACGGCCTGGCTACCAAGTTAGCCCTTTCCGCTCCGGGGCTTCGGTTTCTGATCCTATTTGGCATGGAGGGCGCGAATGAAAAACTGCGTGCCGACCTCGATGCCACGCTCTCGGCGGAGGAGAAGCGAGAGCTGGACGCACTGACCCCTTTGCTTCGATTGGACACCGTTTTTTTGACGTTGGTGAACCAGCTCTATACTGCCGGAAACCAGGTGTTCGAACACAACTCCCCCTGGCGTGAAGTCATGATGGGCGACCCCTTATTCGTGCCCTTGTTGGCCACTTTTTGCGGCGCTGTCTGTGAAAAAGAAACCAAGCGCATCATAGGAGATTTTGCCAGTCGGTACGTCGATGCCGATCAAATCGAAATATCCAAGCAAATGGTTTTGGCTCTCATGCAAGATGACCGACTGCGTCTGTATCTTGCTAGCCTTTATTCCGACGTTCCGTTCTCCATGGAAGGGCTCACTTTCCCAAAAAACCGGATCGTTCTGAACGCACCAGAGTTCATCAAAGCGCTGGGCGGGAGCGCAGGCTACGAATCGCTAAACGACTTGAATAGAATTCTCACCGCCGCTTGGGGGGATCGTACCGGCCACCTTTTACTCACTCTACCCAGCGGCGAGAGCCTGCCATTCTGGCGTTACGCAAACTCAATTCTAGGCAAAGAATTCACTTTGGCACTCACTCATATAGTGAAGGGACAAGACGCCCAAGCGCGGACGGCATTAGATTTGGGAATGGCGCAGCTGCGTAAGGCCATTGAAATCCCTCCCGCACTCGAAACCCGCATCCGAGCCACCTTTTTCTCCGCAGCGATGGACCCACGTTTTCGCTTGATGGCGCTAGGGGAATTTCTAGCGCGAGGGAAAGTTTCGCCTGAGCTTATTTTGGCCAACATAATGGCACGCAACACACACATCTCGGAAACCCGTGCTGGCGCTCCCTTTATGCCCATGATGGCGCGTGCCCAACAGGTACCTCTGATCAACGCCGCATTGCTCTACGCTTCTCTCGTTCCGAATTCCAAGATCTTGGAAATTGGCTATGAGAAGCCCGTACTAATGGTGGCATTGCGCTATTTCTTGCCGCACATCGCGCTGGCAGTCGGAGTAGACCCGGCCCCCCTACCGCCAGCCCAAGTCACCGAAGGCCTCAAACCCAAAATAGAACTGGTCCGCGGAAAACTTCTCTCTGATAAAGCTGTCACCAAAACGGTCGAGGAAAAAGGCCCGTACCATTTGATCTATGGCGTCGACGTTTTTCGCAAAACTTACGGTGGCTGGGGAGCGGACTTCGATCCTTCCACCGACATGGATGCCTATTTAAAATGGGTGCACGACCATTTGAGCGAGGGCGGAACTTTTCTGGTGCTCAATGACAATGAAACCCTTCCGAATTTCACCCGCCAACAAGCGGAGCGAGCCGGTCTCACGGTAGTACGCTGGGCGGAGGATTGGTCGTTGAACGCAAGCCTGCGCGAGTTCGTCGCCCAAACCCGCGACTCAGGGGAAATGCGGCTATACGTCTTCCGAAAAGGCGATGCCTTGCCGCTTGGGCCCGCGATCGCCACCCCCGTAAATTAGATCCTGTCGACGTTGGCCAAGCTTTGCTTTGCGCGGGGTCTGCGTATTAAAGAATGTTTATGAAAAAAGATCTCACCGGCCTGTTGGCCGCTCGCACAGACTACCTCTGGTTTGAAACCAAGCAACGCTACGAACTCGTCAACATCACGCCGCAGCTGGAAAAGATGGTAGACGCGTCGGGAATCGGCGATGGGTTCGCACTGGTTTCGGCCATGCACATCACTGCCGGCATCTGGGTGAACGATGAGGAGTCGGGGTTAAAGAAAGATCTGATGGAATGGCTCGAGAAGTTGGCACCCAATAAACCCGACTACCGCCATCACCTCACGGGTGAAGACAACGCCGACGCCCACTTGAAGCGCACCCTCATCCACCACCAAACCACCTTACCTATCACCCAGGGCAAGCTCGATCTGGGCCCTTGGGAGCAAGTGTTCTATGTGGAATTCGACGGCCAACGGCGCAAGCGCGTCGTCGTCAAAATCATGGGAATAAAGAACTAAGTCCTACCGCGCGCGTAGCTGAACCGGCATGGGCGCAGGTGATGGCGAAGGAGCGGCTGCCCCCGGCCACTTCATCATAAGCCCGGCGTTGATTCCCAGCGTATACACATTCACCTGGCCGGTTAGCTTATCCGGTTCGGTGAGTTTGCGAGTGAAGCTAAGAGAGGCATCCGATTCGAAAGTACTACCATCCGGCAAGGTGGTGCCGAATTTGCCGCTAAAGTAGTAGCTCATGTTCGCCGGAAAGCTTGCACTTCCTGCCGTCTCTTGCGCATTCAAACTAACAAAAATGAATTTTTGTTTTTTCGTTCCGGTGTCCACGATCAATTCGGCCCCTTTTACGTCGCAAGTGTAAAAGGTGTAGGTGGGCTGCGGGTTGTCTCGACAAGACTCCAGAGTGCCGGGTTCGAACGTTATCTTATAAGGATCTTCCAATCCACGCAGGTAATACCCATCCATGGTACTCGTCGGATACGGCGGGTCCATTGCCAATAAGGCCGTCGACAAAACTCCCAAAACGAAACCAAACACTGCTTTCATCTCGTCCCCCTATTACTTAAATTTAAAAAACAACTGCCCGCCGACGCCAAAACCACCGATGTCGAATTTACCGCGCGCAAAGTCTGGCCGTTCCATGTACCGGTCAAAATAAACACTGGTGGTAGCCGCCAGCTCGGTGCCGTCCGCCAAATGTTCTTTCATCGGACCGCTGAAGTAGTACGTGAAAGAGGAGGGCGCTTTTACGTCGAAAGTGAATTCCACAGCGCGCACCACATCCAACGGATAAACAACATCCGTTCCGCGGAAGGAAACCTTCAGGGCTGCCCCCTTCAATTTGCACTCCCAGTTGGTCGCGGTCGTCGTGCTTTTGGAGGTGCAACCGTCCAGCGTTCCGGGCACCAGCGAAGCCTTCGATCGAGTGGTCAAGTCGGCGAAGTAGGTGGCGTCTATCGGATTGGTGAAGTAGGGCAAGTCCGCGGCAAACAAGCCTCCCGCGAGATGGAACAAGACAACGGCGTAGCGCATTTAAATCTCCTTGGTGGAGCGGACTAGTAAAAGCCCCGCGACTAACTCGTCTTCTGGCAATCTAAGTGCGTATCTTCGTGGGAATAAGTCTGAGGTTCAAGCTGCAACGTGGCGTGGTTTATATCATGGCGGGCGTGTAGCATTTCCGTGCCTTGCGAAAGCACCAACCCATGATCGGCTTTGTCGCTTACCCGTAGGTGCGCGCTCAAAGCAACCACACCGGTAGCTAGTGACCAAACATGGAGGTCGTGGACGTCGGTTACCCCGTCTATCGACGATAAATCTCGGCGGAGAGCTTCTAAATTCACGCCCCGCGGGACGGATTCCAGCAAAATGTCCACGCACTCAGTGAGCAGCTTGTAGGCTCCGTGCAAAATCAAAGCGGCGATCAAAACCGACATCAAGGAATCGGCCCAAATCAGGTTCCACTGCCAAACCAAAATCCCGGCAAGGATGGCACCCACCGAACCCAGCGCGTCAAAAATCAGGTGTAGAGTAACTGCCCGCATGTTTAGGCTGGAATCGGCGTGTTTGTGAACCAGGCGCAGGCCCACCAGGTTCACGATCAACCCACCCACCGCTATCACGGTCATCCAAGGGCCATTAATCGAATGGGGCTCGCTAAACCGCTGCCAAGCCTCGTAGAAAATCCAAAGGGAGACCACCACGAGCATGGCCCCATTCAGCGTTGCCGCCAGAATTTCGGCGCGGTAGTAACCATACGTTCTTTGGTCGTTGGGCGGTTTCCGCCCGATCCAAAGCGCGAACAAGCCCAACGCCACCGCGGCGGTGTCGATGGCCATATGCCCGGAGTCGGCTAAGAGCGCTAAAGAACCGCTCCAAAAACCGCCCAGCACTTCGGCCACCATGAACGCCCCTGAGAGCAAAAGCACACGGAACAAGGAGCTAAAGCTTCCTTCCGCGTGTGCATGCGCGTGGCTGTGGTGGTCGTGCGAGTGACCGTGGTGCGAATGAGAGTCGCTGGGCATGGGCGGAGTCTAGCGCGGATATGCGGTGGGGGAAAGCTTGGGAGATCGTCGCCAAAACTGTTCGGACAAGCTGTCACGCAAAACCGCCCGAATCAGTCTGTACTTTGACAAGGCGTCTTTGATATGGTGCGTAAAACGTTCGGTTTCGGGTCGAATCACGCTTAGCTTTTCGTGGCCCGCACCTTGCAGCTGGTTGTATGAAGAACCTAGGTGACGTGTGCGCGACAAACTGAAAAGCCCTTTCAAAGAGCTATACGAGCACCTAAAAAAACGGGTGGGCACGCGCCTTAAACGCAGAGCGTCATCCGGTGGTTCGGGCCCGGGAAAGTGGGACGCTTGGCGTTCGGCGCTGCGGAAGAAATTCCCGGAAAACTTCAGCCGTTTTCAACTCGACTTACGCAAAGCCGACCCCGAAAGTGTTTTCCGCTACCTAACTTGGGCCAAACGCGGGTTGATTGTACTGGGCCTGTTCTTCCTCGCGGGAGTGGCGGCGCGCCTGATCGGTTCTTTCATCAAGCCGGTCGTGCTTCCCCCTTCCAACCGAATCACAGGCCCCGTCGGCAGACCCGCCCCCAAAGAGGATTACGACGAGATTTTGCGCCGGAATATGTTCAATGTTGAGGGCACGATTCCCGACCCCTTCGATCAGGGGCAACTGGATTGCTTTTCCCAAGCGCGGGCAACCTCTGCCCCCATTCAGCTTTTAGGGACCATCGTGATGAGCGACGAAAAGTACTCGGTCGCCCTGGTGCAAGAAGAAGGCAGCCCGCTCAAAGTCGGCGTGAAAAAAGACGAGACTTTCGGCCAGGATAAATACCAGGCGATGAAAATCGAGCGCAACAAGCTTTGCTTTCAAGTCCGCTCGACCCAAGAGTTTGAATATGTGGAAATTCCCGGCGGCGGCAACGACCTAAGCATGCACGGCCCGTCGCTGACCAGCTCGACCGAGGGGATTACCCCGGTCTCGGAAAATCAGTTTGTGGTGAACCAGGCTTTCCTGGAAAAAAATCTTTTGAACTTGAACGAGATTCTGCAGACCGCGCGGGCCACGCCCTACGTCGATCCCAGCTCGGGTAAGTTCCGCGGTTTTCTTATTCAGTCCATCGACCCCAATTCGCCTTTCCGCAAATTGGGCGTGAACCAGGGTGACGTGCTGACCGCGGTCAACGACATCGTGCTGGATAACGCAGGCAAGGGACTCGAAGCTTTTCAGAAGTTGCGCAATTCACCCAAGGTAAGCCTCCAGGTACTCCGGGGCGGCCAACCTTATTCGATGAGTTACGACATCAAACCGTAAGGGGTTTTTATGATTCTGAACCTTAAATTGGGGATGCTAGTCACCGCCGTGGTGGTGCTGGGCTCACAGCCAAGAGTGGCTTTTGCCGAAGCGCCCAATCCGTTTGGCACGGGCGATGCGCCTCCCATGAACCAGGCACTGGATGGATTTTCCGAAGACGACTTAGACCGGGCCAATAACGCGCCGATTGCCCCCGAGCCGATTATTCCGCCCGTTCAAGAACGCACCACCGCTCCCACGCCCCCCGTTTCTATGCAGCCACCTGCGCGTCGTTCCGCTCCGGCGCCAACGCCCATGGACCGAGCCGCGTCCGCGCCTCGCGGTAATTTTCCGCCTGGAATGGGTGCTCCGAGCGCCGCACCGACCGCTCCGGGTGCTGCAGTTTCCAAATCCAGTAAAGCTGCCGCTGCCCGCCTGGCCGATTACCTGCAGTTGGACTCCTCTGTAAAAGGCTTGGAGGTGAAGAACTTCGACTTGCCTGACAAGGAAATCCGCGACGTCGTCACCTTGATCAGCAAATGGACCGGCAAGAATTTCATCATTGATTCCAAGGTCCGCGGCAAAATCACGATCTTAGGTCCGAGCCAAGTCACGCTCGAGGAAGCCTACCAGGCGTTCCTGTCCGCTTTGGACGCCAACGGTTTAACGACGGTAAAGTCGGGCAAATTCATCCGGATTATTGAATCCGCCGAAGCCCGTCGCGCCCCGGTCGAAACGTACGCCGGCGACTACACTCCGGACACCGATCAGTTCATCACGCGCATCTTCCAGTTGAAATATATCAACGCCGATGAAGTGCAGCGTGAGTTCCGCGACTTGACCACCCGCCAAGGGAAGCTCTTTGCCTACGAACCCACCAACTCCATCATCATCACGGATACGGGTTCGAACATTAAGCGCATTCAAGAGATCATCAATACGATCGACGTAAAAGGCTTTGAAACCACCCTACACGTATTGCGCATCAAGAACTCGTCGTCCAAATCGATTTCCGAAATGCTCGGCGATATTTACGGCGACGACCGCCAAGGTGGCGGCGGCAGCCGCCCTCGTACTTTCCGTCGGAGCGCGCTGGAGCGCACCCGGGGCGGCGGCATCATTTCCAAGATCATCCCGGATGAGCAAACCAATAGCTTGCTGGTCTTGGCCAACCGCGCAGGGTTTGAGCAGCTCCAACAGCTGGTCAAAAAACTCGACGTCAAAGTAGCCGACACGGGCCGCATCCATGTTTATTACTGCGAATACGCTAAAGCGGAAGACCTCGCGGCCACGCTCGCCAGCCTCACAGGCGGCAGCAGCGGCGCGGCGGGCATGGGCAAGAGCACCAACCGCAAGGCCACCACATCAGGTGCGAACGTTGCCGGCGGCGGCGCCGCCACTCCCGCTCCCGGTCGCAGCGGCCCCGTTTCGGCCGAGTTGGAAGGTGGCGTAAAAGTCTCCTCCGATTCCGCTACCAACTCGCTGGTGGTTACCGCCAACTCGGGCGATTACAAAACGCTCAAGCGCGTGATCAAGAAATTGGATATCCCGCGGCTGCAAGTGCTAGTGGAAACCGCGATTTTGGAAATTACCGTCGGCAAAGACACCCAATACGGATCCAATATCGGCACCAGCGCTCCCGGGCGCTTGTTTGCCGGGGGCTTTATCGGCGATCCAACCAGCCTTTCCAGCTTGCTCACTAACGGGGTGCCCCCAGGCGGCTTGACCATTCCCATCGTCTCGCCTCCTTCATTCTCGGTGCCTTTGTTGAACGGTTCGACCACCACCAATGTCACGGCCTTCTCGTTCATGGGGATGCTCCGCCTGCTTACATCCAGCAACGACTCCTCGGTTCTCTCAACGCCGCAGATCATCGCCATGGACAACGAAAAAGCGGAGTTCAAGGTACAGGATGAAACTCCCGTGCAATCCGGCTTTGTCGCTTCGGTTTCCGGTGCGGGTGGCGGCATCGGCCAAGCAGGCCAAGGGACCATTGAGCGTTTGAAAACGGGGATCGACATTTCCCTCACGCCTCATATTAACGCCGCCAGTAAATCCATTCGCCTGGAGATCGAACAGAAAGTCGACAGTATCCGCGACTCCGGAGTGCCTTCTTCGCTATCCGGCATTCAAAAGGCCACCACCTCGCGGGTCACGAACACGACTGTGGTTGTGAAAGATCAGGACTTCTTGGTCTTAGGCGGGTTGATGTCGGATAAAGTCGACGAGACTACCCAAAAAGTTCCGTTGCTCGGGGATATTCCGATCTTGGGCTGGCTCTTCAAAGCCAAAACCTACAAGAGCGTGAAGTCGAACTTGGTCATCTTGCTCCACCCCCGAATCATCGGCACCAGCACTAACGCCGCCTCTGCGGTGGGCGATCTGCTCGATAAGCGGGGCAAGTTTATTGATAAGAGCGCCGGCGGAGACGATCCGAACGAAGACTACGTAAAAGAAGTCCGCGAAAAACTCGAACAACAAAAAGCCGCGTCGATCAACGATCCCTTTGAGCGCTACCGCAATAACGCCAAGGACGAAGACGATGAAGACAAGGCCAAAGACGTGGAGGATCTCCAAGATTCCCAAGACGAGGCCGCAGGCATTAAATCGGACCCACGCAAGAGCGCGCCTTTACGCGCTTCGAAAACCAAGGCTCCCGAAGCTCCGGCGCAGGATCGCGCGGAAAATACCCCGCCCCCACCTCCGGTAATGGACGCTCCTCCGGCTGCCGCTGAAATCGCGCCGCCCATTGACTTTGGAGGCGGAGAATAAACGTGGGCAAGAACGCGACTGAAATCATCAATCGGGTTTTGCGCACCGAGAACAAGATCGGCCAGATCTTGCTCACTCAAACGTCGCTCACGGAAGTGCAGCTACGCGACGCGCTCGCCATCCAAAAAGAAAAAGGCGGCCGTCTCGGCGAAATCCTCATCCAAAAAAAGTTTCTTCAACCCAACGAAATTCTTTTAGCGTTGGGCCTGCAGTTGGGCATTCCCCACCTGAAGGAAATCGACATCAAGCATATTGATCCGGAATGGGTAAAAGACGTTCCCATTGCCTACGCCCGCCAGTTTGAAGTGCTTCCGGTGGCGATTGATGAAATGGCGGTTACTGCCGCCGTTTCCGATCCGTTCAATTTGCAATGCCTCGACGATTTGCGGGTCATCTTCCAAAAAGAAGTGCGCCCCGTGCTTTGCGAAAGCAAAGTGATCCTCGACGCAATCAACCGCGTTTACGAGCGGGTGAAACAAACTTTGATCTCCGACATCGAGGAGAACAAAGAAGAGTACGAATACGATCTCAAAGAGCCGGTCGATTTGTTGGAATCCTCCGACAGCGACGCGCCCATCATCAAATTCGTTAACAACCTCATTTTCCGCGCCATTAAGGACAAAGCGTCCGATATCCATATCGAACCATACGAAAAAGACCTCGCCGTGCGCTTCCGTATCGACGGCGTTTTGTACGATATCGTGCGCACCCCCAAAAAGCTCCATGCAGGGATTTCTTCCCGCATCAAGCTGATGGGCGAGCTGGACATAGCTGAAAAGCGCTTGCCGCAAGATGGTCGCATCAAAATTAAGATCGCCGGCAAAGACGTCGATATCCGGCTTTCGGTGATTCCGACCGCCCACGGCGAGCGACTAGTACTGCGTATCTTAGATAAGTCCAACGTGCGCTTGGATCTGCAAGACTTGGGCTTTGACGAAAAAGCCATCGCCCTGGTCAACCAAATCATCCACAAGAAGCACGGCATTTTCTTGGTTACCGGCCCCACTGGGAGCGGGAAGACCACGTCGCTCTACGCCGCGCTCTCGCGGATCAATTCCACCGAGCGCAATATCATCACGGTCGAAGATCCCATCGAATACGACTTGAAAGGGATTGGCCAAATTCAGGTGAACCCCAAAATCGGTCTCACTTTCGCCTCCGGCTTGCGCGCCATTTTGCGTCAGGATCCGGACGTGGTGATGGTCGGGGAAATCCGCGACAAGGAAACCGCCGAAATCGCGATTCAAGCCTCTTTGACGGGTCACTTAGTGCTCGCGTCCATCCACACCAACGACGCCCCCGGCGCGATTACCCGCTTGGTGGACATGGGCATCGAGCCTTTCCTGGTCGCCTCATCTTTGCTTTCGGTTCTCGCTCAGCGCCTGATTCGTAAGGTCTGCCGCAACTGCGTCGACTTGCACGTGCCGTCGCCGATTGAATTGGAGAACCTCGGCTTGAACCCCAATGCGTTCGGCGGCAATAAGATCGCCCGAGTCAAAGGCTGCGCCGAATGCAGCGGAACCGGTTACCGCGGCCGCATGGTCGTGCACGAGCTTATGATGATCGACGACGATTTGCGCGCCCAGATCATGGAGCGGGGCGACGCCAACGTCGTCAAACGCCTGGCCGAGTCCAAAGGCATGGTATCCTTACGCCAGAACGGGATTCAAAAAGTCTTGGAAGGCGCCACCACACCGATAGAATTGGTCTCGGTCACACAGGAATAAATGCCACTTTTCGAATACAAGGGAGTCGGGCCGGGAGGTAAGGCCGCTAAGGGTGCCATCGAGGCCGACTCGTCGAAGTCTGCCCGCGCCAAGCTCAAAGGCCGCGGGGTCTTCACCACCGAGTTAAAAGAAAAATCCGGCAAGAACGCTAAGAAAGAAACCCATATCCCCGGCGCGGGCCGTGGTGGCGGCGTGAAGATGCGCGCGCTCACCATGATGATCCGCCAGATGTCGACGCTGATCAAAGCCCGCATTCCCCTGGATGAGGCGCTTTCCGCCCTAGTCGAACAGACCGACGACGCCCGGCTCAAAGGGGTGCTTGCCGAAATCCGCACCAGCGTCAACGAAGGGAAATCGCTGCACGAGAGCTGCCGCCAATTCCCCAAGGTTTTCACGCCCATCTTCATCTCCATGATTCAGGTGGGGGAAGCGTCCGGGAATCTGGACCTGGTTTTGAACCGCTTGGCCAACTTCGCCGAAGCCCAGCTCGAGCTGCGCAATAAAGTCGTCGGCGCCTTGGTGTACCCTGCTTTCATGATGGTGGCGGGCGCGGGCATCGTACTTTTCTTGTTTGCTTTTGCCGTACCTAAAATCACGGAAGTTTTCGCTGGCTCCAAGATGGCCTTGCCGCTTCTGACCGTAATCATGATCAAAATCAGCGACGTCGTGTCGCGCTATTGGTTGATCATCCTGCTGGTCACCTTCGGCAGCTACTCGCTTTTCATGTGGTACATCAGCACCCGCGCCGGCCGCGACTGGTGGGATGCGGTCTCGCTCAAGATTCCCGCCTACGGCAAGATGCGCCGGATGGTGGCCGTGTCACGTTTTGCCCGTACTTTGAGTACTATGTTAGGCAGCGGCGTTCAGTTGTTGGACGCCATCGATATCGTAAAGGACGTCGTGGACAATGCGGTTATCCGCAAGGCCCTAATCCAATCCCGGGAAAGCATCCGCGAGGGCCAAACCATTTCGGCTCCCTTGCGGGCCAGCGGCCAATTCCCCCCCATCCTCACCCATATGATTGCGGTCGGGGAAAAAACAGGGGAGCTGGAAGAGATGCTGAACGTGGTCTCGGACGCCTACGACGTCCAGGTGGAAACGGCTATCAAATCCATGACAAGCTTGTTGGAGCCCCTTATGATTCTGGTCATGGGCGGCATCATCGCGCTTGTGGCGCTGTCGATTTTCATGCCGATGATGGAGCTCAATAACCTCGGATCTATGCCGGGGTAGCTCAAGGCGGAT
This sequence comes from uncultured Pseudobdellovibrionaceae bacterium, assembly GCA_964492125.1. Classification (GTDB taxonomy): domain Bacteria; phylum Bdellovibrionota; class FAC87; order UBA2466; family UBA2466; genus JAIEOG01. The sequence goes on from CAZBJE010000054.1 coordinate 11,638, forward strand.
AGGAACTTATGAAGAAAAATAAACGGAAACTGAACCAAAAAGGCTTCACCCTCATCGAAATCATGATCGTGCTAGCGATTGTGGGGATGCTTTTCAGCTTCGTCGGCGTGAACGTCATCAAGAAATTCGGCGAGTCGAAAAAGTCGGCGGCGAAGATCCAAATGGCGTCGTATGAGCAATCCTTACAAGCTTACTACCTCGCGCATAGCAGTTACCCGTCGACAGCCCAGGGTCTCCAAGCTCTGATCTCCGCTCCAACCGTGGGCAAGATCCCCAAGAACTACCCCGAAGGCGGGTATTTCAATAAGAAGAAGCTGGTAGACGACCCGTGGGGCAATCCGTACCGTTATGAGTGCGAGGACAACCAAAACTACACTATCTCCTCGGATGGTCCCGACACTACGGCTGGAACAGACGACGATATCGTCCAAGAATAGCGCCTCCCGCAGCCGGCGTTCGGGTTTTACCCTCATCGAGATTCTCATCGTAATGGCGATTATCGCCGCGGTGATGGCTATTGGTCTGCCCGCCATTCAGCGAGTGACCTACCAGCGGATCAATTCCACCACGCGGAAGTTCGTGGGGCTGATCCGTACCGTGCGCAACGACGCCGTTCTTTTGAATAATATTTACCGTCTGACCATCGACTTGGACAAAAAGACGTACTGGATTGAAACTCAGCGCGAACAAGCTCTTTTGTCCGATCCGGTCGCGGTGGATCCCAAAAAGAAAAGGGGAGCCGTCGCGGGCTCGTCGTCTAATTTCAACATGGCGCCTAAGTACAACAAGAAGCCCTTGCCCATGCCCGACGGCGTCGCGTTCGACGGTGTATTGAAGGAAAAAGAGGGCCTAATCAAGGAAGGCATGGTCTACGTCCATTTCTTCCCCAGTGGCTTTAACGAACAAGCTATTTTGTATTTAAAGCGCGAAGGCACCGACGTGGTGAGCTACTCGCTGGTCATCCGGCCCACCTCCGGCAAAGTCGATATTTATCCCCAAGTGGTGAATAATTTCGAGGTGCCCAAGTGACGGCACGTGGCTTTACGTTCATCGAAGTGCTGGTTGCGATGCTCATCTTCACGATGGCCGCACTGGCGTCGATCAATATCGTCACGGGCTCGGTTCGCGCCACCCGCGAAGCCAAAGAAATTACCCAAGCCAGCTGGCTGCTCCAAAACCTCATGTCCCAAACGGAGAGCAAGCTCGAAGGCCAAGGCATCGACAAAGCCTGTAAGGAAAAGGAAGAGGGCAAGTTCGAGGCTCCCAACGACCGATTCCGCTGGAAAACCGAGTGCTATAAAATCGATTTCCACCTTTCCGAGTCCGCCGCCAAGCTACAAAAGGAACTGGCCGCCAAAGCCGCCGGAAGCGATTACGATTCCTCCGACAAAGACCGCGAAGACCCTACATTGAAACTCATTCTGTCGGTCGCTAGCGAATACATGACCCGTTCCACCCGCGAAGTGCACGTGGAAGTCAGCTGGCTCCAGGGCAAAACGCCCCGCATGCTAGCGGCCACCACCCACTTTGTTCGCTATGATCAACAGCCCGCCATGCCCGGCGGCTTATCGGGAGCCGCACCCGCGGCGGGTACTCCCACGGGCGGCACGCCTCCTAGCGGTGGAGGGACACCGCAATGAAACAGCTGAAGCGAAAGTCTGGCTTTACCCTATTGGAGCTACTGCTCTCGCTCGCCATTTTCACCGTGATCGGGCTCGCCACCGTTCGCCAGATTCAACAGATCCAAACCACCAAAATGGCGGCGTTTGAGGATATCGATCTTTTCAACGACGTCCGCGCGGCGCTGAACCTGATCCGCACTGACCTCAGCCAAGCCTTTCACATTTCATTGGATGACCTAGGCCCTAAAACCAAAGCTTCGGTTCAGCGCAACGAGCCAGTCCCGCACACGGTGTTTGATGGCCGAGCTAAAGAGCTCATTTTTACTTCACTCTCCCACCGCAACTACTACGCAAGTCGGCGCGAATGCGAACAGACCGAAATTTCTTATTTCCTCTTCAATCAGCCGAGTTCCAAATTCCCGAGTCTTATGAAGCGCGAAGCCGAATTTATCGACGAGAAGGTATTCGAAGGCGGCCAACTCTACCGGCTAGTCGATAACGTTCAAGCCTTGGAATTTACGTATTACGACGAAAAGCAGGACCGTTGGGTCACCGATTGGAATTCCGACTCCGGCAACTACCTCGATCGCTTCCCGCTCCAGGTAAAAGTAAAAATCACGGTAGCCGGCAACCACAACCAACCGTTGCAAACAGAATCGATTTTCAAAATCGCCTTCCCCAACAACTCCCCGTACTTGGTGAAATTTTGAGAAAAATTCCGAAAGGGTCCAGTCGCTTTTCGGAATCTCTGTTTCGGCTTGCTCGGAGCAGGTCGAAGCGGGGTGAGCGAGGAGCCGCTTTGCTCACCGTTCTCGTGGCGCTGATGATCATCACGATCATGCTCTTTGAGTTTCAATACGCCGCCATGATCGAGCGCAAGCTGGCTTACAATGATTTAAACCAAACCCAGGCCTACTACCTCGCCAAATCGGGTGCCCGTATGGGCGCCCTACGGGTCGCTCTCTATGCGCGGTTGAAAAACAATCCCCAATTGAAATCGCTGGCCGAGAGATCCGGCAATCCCAACATGCTCAATTCGGTTTTGGACCAAATCTGGCAGATGACTCTGCCGGCTTTTCCGCCCGACCTCAGCCAGGTCAAGCAACTGGGTAATGCCGACCGTACTGCCGCGGAGAATGTGCTGAAGGAAACAAAGATTTCCGAAGGCAGCTATACGGTTACCATCCGAAGCGAATCGTCCAAGCTCAATCTGAACGCGTTGGAAGTGCCAGCCAGCCAGAGTAGCAACCGACCCAACTTCACCGAACCACCCACACGTCCCGATCTCTTTGTGGGTCTGATGCTGGTGAATATGATGAACGGGTTTCTAAAGGAATCGGAGGATCCCTACGCCGAATGGCCCAACTTGCGGCCCGAAGAGCAGGTGATGGACATCATGGACTGGCGCACAGCCGGGGATAACCGGCTGATGGGCGGCTCCAAGGATAGCTACTACACCGGCTTGAACCCGCCCTACCGCGCCAAGAAGGGTCGCTTTTTCACGGTCGAAGAATTGAAACTGGTCAAAGGGATGGACGAGCACCTGTACGAAAAATTAAAACCGTACGTGACGGTGTATTCGTACGACAGCAAACTCAATATCAATTCGGCCAGCGACACGATGCTGCGGGCCATCTATCGCGACTTCACGGACGACGATCTCAAACGGATTAACGAGCAAAAAGCCAAGATCGGCGCCTGGTCCAGCGAGAAACAATTTGTGGATTTCGTTGTACAGACTTTGGGACGCAGCGGTTTCGGGGTTATCTACGCCGACCCGGCCAGCTACCCCTTCACCACCGGCACCGAAAGTTTCCTGATTGAGTCGCTGGGTATCATCCGTAAAAGTGCCAGCAGTGTGCAGAGAAGCATTAAAGTGGCTTTGGCTTTCACCACCGCCCGTGGAGGCACCATCATCGAAGGTATGGGACAAGCCGACTGCCTGAAGTCACCCCAGACTCAGTTTTGGAAAGCAGATAACCAACGTTGCATCACCAACCCTCATACCGCGTCGGAGTGCGAATCGATCCCGGGCGCCCGAACACAGCAGAATGGGGAGCAACTGGTTTGCATTGTCTTGCAAGACAACTCGATGCCACAGTTGTCGATTCCGATGGTAGCACCCGGGGCAGCCGGCAGCGGGGGGGCGCAGGGACAGCCCGGAGCCACTCCAGGCGCCAAACCACCGGGCACTAATACAATGAAGATTCTCTACTGGGCGGAAAGCTGAGACACTAGACCTATGCGCATTCTCGGAATCGAATTCGGGGCTTGGAGCCTCAAAGCAGTTGAAATGGAATCGCGGTTTCGCCGCGTCGACATTCTCGACTTCCATGAAGTCCGCTTGCCCCTAGAAATCATCGACCCCGTGGCGGTCTACCGCGACGCGGTGAGCCAACTAATGGCCCGATTGCCCAGCATTCCCGAAAAAATTGCCACCAGCGTGCCACCGGCGCAAACGGCTTTGCGTTTTCTCCAGATTCCGGTGAAGCAGCGTAAAACAGTCGAAAAGATGTTCCGCTTCGAGCTGGAAGACGCGGTTCCGCTCAAAATGGAAGACGCCCTGCTGGAACACCAAGTTTACCGGCACAAAGAAGGCAGCCTGGTTTTCGTAGCGATGGCTCCCAAAAAGCTGGTGCAAACCCACCTTGATTGGCTGAAAGCGGTGGGTATTGACCCCGACTGGCTAACTTTCGACGGCATGGGCATGATCAATTTGTACAACGGCCAAATCCCCATCAAGGGTCCCGAAGCCGTCGATCACCCGGTACTTTTGCTCGATATCGGCCACGCAAAAACCAATTTAGCCATTGTCCACCAAGGACGCTTGGAACATTTTCGCAGCATCGGCTGGGGTGGCGGAGCCATCACCCGCAACATATCGTTGAGTCTTGGCACTACGCTCGAGGAAGCGGAGCGGATCAAACGCGACGAAGTGATCATGGACGTCGATATGGACTCCGCCGCGCCCAAGCTCCAAGACGCCGTGCTAGCCGCTAGCCAAGCCTGCGGGACCTTCGCCGCCGATTTGATGCATAGCTTGGTCTCCTACCGGAACAGCTTTTCCAAAGAAATCGGTTCGGTTCTAATAACTGGCGGCAGTTCAAAATTGCGAGGAATGTCGTCATTAATCGCCACCACCGTGGGTGCTCCCGTACAACCATTCTCCGCCTTCGCCGGGCAGAGCGTGAAACAAGAAATCCGCGATGCCGCCGACGAAACGCGCTTCGCCGAGCCCTTGGGCCGAGCCTCCGTTTTTCTGCGCAAAACGTCGCTCTCGTTCAATTTTCGCAAGCAGGAAATGGCCAAGGAAACTTCCTTGGATGAAGTCAGCCAAATTGTACAAAACCCGCTGGTGGTCAAAGTCCTGGGTTACGCTGCGGTACTAGCTGCCATCTTGTACGTGAACGTTTGGATCAGCGGAATTCTTGCGGCCCGCGATCTCACTGCCGCGCGCAGCGAGCTGCAAAAAACGTTCTTGGATACGTTTACCGGGGTTACGCCGAAGATGAGCAAAACCCTGACTTCCAACCCGGACCAGCTCAAAAAGTTCATCCAACAAAAGCGCAAAGAGCTCGATCAAAAAATTAAGATGATGTCCCGCGATCACACGCCCATGCTGAGCCGCGTTTTTGCGGTGAGTGGGGCGTTCCCTAAAGACGTCAAAGTCGATGTGAACTCATTGCAAGTCGACGACCGCACCATGAGTGTGGATGGTGTCGTCTACCAGGGCGATGTCAATCAAGTGAAAGAAGGCCTGGGCAAGATCCCTTGGCTCAAAGACCCTGTGGTAACGCTCGATAAACAGCGTTTCACCGTGAAGGCGGAGGTACTGGGCCGATGATCAATATCGACAAAGGCAAAGACTGGATCCGCGAAAACGTCCCCATGCTTACGATCTTGTTCGAGAACAAGTACATCGGCATGCTCTACGACCGTTTCGCCAGCCTACCCGCCGGCAAACAAAAGCAAGTCATGCTGGGCACCGCCGGTGGCCTAATGGGCATCGTGGTACTGCATTTACTTTTTTCCTATTTCAGCCTTTGGTCTATCAACAGCCAGACTTCTCAGTCGGTAGCGATGGTTTCTTTGCTCAAGCAATACCAAAAGCAGCAGCGGGAGCAGAGTGGCGAGCTGCGTTTGGTAGAGCGCAATTCGGCATTGGCTCCCGGTGGCAGTTTCAAGGCGCATTTAGTAACTCTGGCGAAGGGAGCGGGCATATCTCCCCGCATGATCCAAGCCGAAGAGTCCAACGACCCTGGCGCCCCCAACGAAGAAGGTAAGGGCAGCGATATTCAAATGAAGCGCGCCACCGTGAAACTGCAGCGAGTAAATCTCAACCAACTCCGCCAGTTCTTGCAAGGAGTGGAGTTCGGCAGCTATAGCCTGGATGTGTCGTCTATTAAGATTCACAACGATGAAAAAGTGCGCGGCTACATGGATGTCGAAATGGGAATTGTCGCTTACTTATTTGCCGGCCCAGGGGAAGACGCCTAAATGACTCGTCCCAAAACGAAAACCATTCTCATCTGCGTTGGAATTTTCCTCGTGTTTTTGATTCTCCGTTTTCCTTACCGCAATGTGCGCGGTTACGTTTTCGGTCAAATCTATAAAAACACCGGCATAAGAGTAGACGCCGAGGATCTGTCCCCGTCCTTTTTCGGCTGGCCGGGCGTAAAGCTCTATAAAGCCAGCTTCGCGATCCCCATCGGGATGGCGTCTGAATTGGATCTTTTGGCTGAGCAGGTAACGGCCCGTGTAGGCATCGCTGGCCTGTTTCCACCCACTCCGTCACTTTCGGTTTACGCCTATAAATTCCAAAAAGGCGGCAACCTTTTCGTAAAGGGAAGTCAGTCCAAAAACTATATTGGCGGCTCTCTAAGCGCGGAAGATCTGAACCTGGCCCAGTTTCTTTCAGTAGGCATGCCCGAACCGATTGACGGGTTGCTCCGCGCCAGCGGTAGTTTCGGCTACGATCAGAACGATCTTTCCAAATCCACCGGCGATATCGACTTGGAAATCAAGAAACTCAATGTCCCCGGCATGAACATGCAGGGGATTATCCTCCCGGCGATTTCGTGGGACGAAGTAAAAGCCAAGCTTTCGATCAAGAACGGCAACCTGGATATCGGCCAAGGCCAATTCGGTACGCCAAAGTCAGCGATGCGCGGCACTCTCACGGGCTATATCAAACTGGGCCGAGATATCATGAGCAGCTACATTAACGTCGTCTTACGCATCCAGATGACCGACGCCTACCGCGCGGACCCTCAGTCTGCGACGTTGGTGTCCTTTCTCAAGACATTCGAATCTTCCAAAACGCCCGGCGAATACGCCATGAAGTGGGGCGCTACGGTGCGCGACATGGGCATGAATATTATGTTGGCGCTTCCCACTAAAGCCGAATAGCCGGCTCTGGCCACGAGATTTAAGCGCGATTCAAGCGAATGCGGAAGAATCCCGCGAAAACGAGGATCCAAATTACCCAAAGCCACCAATGGGTTTCCGCAATTGGTGATTTGATGTCATTGAAGACTTCCCCAATTGGCGGGAGGTACGTATAGATGAATTTCCAGATGCCGCCGGTAACCCACTGAGAGCGGAAAATCAGCCCGCTCACCGTCAAAACCATGAAAAGCGCAGTGCCACCCAAAAACGCCGGCACCTTCCCGAAGACCAGCGAAAAAACAGCCAAAACAAAAACCACGCCTTCGAGCGCCAAAATCGAAATCAAAGACCCGGTTCCCAAAGCCGACCACGAAAGCAGCGGATCGATCCAGACTTTAATTCCAAACTGCATGGTCAAAGCCAAAAACATGGCCACCGCTTGGAGCAGGTACAAAATGAAAAAGCTCACCCCATAGACGACCGGAAATACCGCTTTATCGACGGGCAGGGCGAAAGTTAAGGGCGCCCGGGTTTCTTCATGGAGATACGGCGCAATCCAAATTCCATACACGGTGGCCAGTAAAATCCCGCAGGTAAACTGGGAGTAGACCAGGGCCATTACCACTGCAGAAAGATCCAAAGTCATTTGGCCAGTAGTGGAGTTAGCTTGGTACTGGATGGTAGCGGCGTGCAGAATACGCACCAACGCGTACTGCACCAGCAAAGTAAACAAAGACCACATCACGAGCAGTTTGCTGCGGGAAACTTGCAATAGATGAAATCGGAGAACAGCAAGCATCACACTCTCCCTGCCACAGCTTCAAAAGCCGCTTCGACCGAACCGTATTTCGCTGTGGCGTCGGCCGTGGGAGTTTCCAAAACTAGCTTTCCCTCGCGCATGATGGCGATCCGCGTGCAGGTTTTCTCGACTTCGGCCAAAATATGGGAGCTATAGAGTAGGCTGCCGCCAGCGGCGCGGTATTTTTCCAAGCGCGCGCGCAACTTTACGATGATGAGCGGATCGAGTCCGTTTAAAGGCTCGTCCAAAACCAAAAGTTCGGGAGTGCCCACAAACGCCTGCGCCAAAACGAGCCGACGTTTCATTCCCTTGGAGTAGGCCTGCACCCGTTTGTGGGGAACCAGATCAAATTCTTCGAGTAGTTGCGCAATTTCATCTTTGCGCTGGGAGACAATCGGTTGCCGCAAGGAGGCGATAAAAGAGAGGTACTCCTGGCCGGAAAACCGCTCCGGCGGAAGTGCTTCTTCGGGAGCAAAGCCAATGCGCTTTAAGACTGCAGTGGAACCAGGCTTGCCGCCGAAAACCGCGACGGTTCCGGTCTCAGGTTTGTGCATGCCCATTAAGGATCGCAAGGTGCTTGTTTTGCCGGCGCCATTGGCACCCAGCAAACCTAAGGCTTCGCCTTTTGCGAGTTGCAGTGAGAGCCCATCAACGGCTTGCGTGCGCCCGTAACGGACTTTTAAGTCGGTGATTTGAAAGACTGGAAAGGTGTTTTGGTCCGAGCTCATCGCTTTATTCTTTAGGGCTTTGAGAGTATACGATCCCCACCATGCCGACCACCGGAAACCGCATAGCCATAGGCCTCGACATCGGGGGAACGCGATTGAAAGCACTCGCGCTGCAGGCTCCCGACGTGATTCTTCACCAGCTGGAAGTTGCTTCCAATGCGAGCGAAGGCGCCGAACAGGTCCGCCAAACCCTGCGCGAGGCCGTTCAGGCTTTTAAAGCCGAAGGCATTATCCCCTCGGCGATTGGAATCGGCTGCGCGGGCTCCGTGGATCCACGCACCGGTGTTGTCCGACGTTCACCCAATTTTGGTCATTGGAAAGATGTCCCACTGAAAGAGTGGGCAGAGCTCGATTTCGGCGTTCCCGTCAGTATTGATAACGACGCCAACTGCGCGGCCATCGCGGAATGGAAACTCGGCGCGGGCAAAGGGTTGCGCAATTTTGTGCTACTGACTTTGGGTACGGGTGTCGGAGGCGGAGTGGTTCTAAACAACCAGCTTTTACGCGGCAATACCGGGACGGCCGGCGAGCTCGGGCATTTGTCGATTTACGCGGACGGGGAAGCCTGTCCTTGCGGCCACCGCGGTTGCTTTGAGCGGTATTGTTCTGGAACGGCTATCCGCCGCAATGCAGGAGATGTTTCCTCCAAGGAAGTCTTTGCCCATCCCGAAAAATTTCAGCCGGTCATCCGGAAATTCCTTTCCGATTTTAAAACCGCGCTGACCAGCCTTTGCAATGTTTTCGACCCCGAAGCCATTTTGCTGGGTGGCCAAGTGAGCTTGGGTGTGGCGGCCTACCTTCCCGAACTCCAGGATTGGATTGCCCACCACGCCTACCCTCCGGTGGGCGACCACGTGAAAATCCAGTCGGCCGAATTCGGTAACCTCAGCGGCAGCCTAGGCGCTGCCCTATTGGCTCTGCACGAGGTCTGATATCGGCAGTATTGCTAAGCCGAGTTCGCTTTTGCATCCAATTGACGGGATAATGGGAATTTATCGCTAGGAGATTTCCATGACAACGACCGATGCGCTGACGCTGAGCAGCGATAGCGCCCCCGCCGAATTTGTGTGGACCTCCGACGGGCGCGGTCACTACCAAGACTACCTGATTCCCTCGCTCATTCGCCTGCTGCCGGCAGGCAAGGGCCTCAATATTTTGGATGCCGGTTGCGGCAACGGCATCATGACAGCCTATATGAGTTCGCTAGGGCACCACGCCCGAGGCTTTGATCAATCCACTACGGGAATCGCTATCGCTCGCGAGACATTTCCTCGCACGCCGTTTGATCTAAAATCTATTTACGACGATTACCGGGCCCTCGTCCCCGAAGTGGAGGTGGTGACGTCGTTCGAAGTGATCGAACACCTCGCTCGCCCGGCCGAGATGCTTTTGCGCGCGCACGAGGTTCTTAAGCCGGGTGGTGTTCTAATTCTCAGCACTCCCTACCACGGTTACCTAAAAAACTTAGCCATCAGCCTATTCGACGGGTGGGACAAACATTTTGAGTCGCACCGAGATTGTGGCCATATCAAATTTTTCTCGCAAAAAACTATCAGCACCCTTCTGACTCAGTGTGGTTTTACGGATTTCAAATTCGACAATGCTGGCCGCACTTGGGGTCTGTGGAAATCGATGGTGGTGAGGGCCGTGAAAAAGGCCTCCTTGGAGGCGCTACAGCCTAGTGAATGATTTGCATACTTCGGTTCCAACGAACCTTGTCACTGGAGGACCAACCGGCGTTGCGATCGAGCGAAATCCAAATCAACTGCGCTTGCCCGCGGACGTTGTGGCGAGGGACATTTCCCCAAGAACGACTGTCGTATGAATCATCCCTGTTGTCGCCCATCACGAAAAACTGATCGGCCTGTACCTGGTAGCTCTCAGGGTTCTTGGAATAGTCGAAGGCTGAGCTATTGGAATATTTTACGTAGTGAGAAACACCGTCGATAGTTTCACGATACAGCTGCCCCGGGGCCGCATCATCCGCCCCTAAAACGGAACGCACTTCATTTTCATCCGAGACGATTTCTTTGGGAACTATCTGGCCATTCACCGACAGTTCTTTGCCTTTGAAATCGATTTTATCCCCAGGCAGGCCAATCACCCGTTTGATGTAATAAAGCGATTCGTCCTTCGGATAGATAAAGACAATCACATCCCCCCGCTTGGGCGTACCCCAGTTCACAAACTCCCACGCCGTGAAGGGAAAGGTCAGGCCGTAGTTGAATTTGGAAACCACAATATGGTCTCCAATCCGCAGGGTAGGGACCATGCTGCTAGAAGGGATCTTAAAGAGTTCAAAAACGAAGGAGCGAACAAAAATGACGGCGACAAAACAAATGACCAACGCACGCACCAGCTCCCGTCGAGCAAGGGCTGGATCGGCGACCGGACGCGAGGAAACGGGCATTTTTTCGTCGGTGATTTCACTCATGAGGATTCAGGTTAGCATAAAAAAATGCCCAAGTGACCGAAGTCATCTTGGGCATTCTTTATTTTAATCTGGGCATCGTGCGACTTTCCCACGCAGCTACCCGCGCAGTATCATTGCCGATGAGAGGCTTAACTTCTGTGTTCGGAATGGGAACAGGTGTGACCCTCTCTCTATAAACACCCAAAAGCGTTAAAGTGAGTTAAATTTTTATTTGTCATCACGAGGCCTTCGAAGTCTTGCGACTCCGAAGGGCCTCGCCATAACAAAGACAATGTATAGGGAGAATGCGTAATTCTCGAAAATAATAAAAGTTAAGCCGCACGGCCTATTAGTACTGGTTAGCTAAATACATTACTGCACTTACACACCCAGCCTATCAATCTCGTAGTCTACGAGTGGCCTTTAGAAGACCGAAGTCTTAGGGATATCTTATCTTGAGGTCGGTTTCCCACTTAGATTCTTTCAGCGGTTATCC
>CAZBJE010000055.1:0-21548 GCA_964492125.1 uncultured Pseudobdellovibrionaceae bacterium
TGTTTGCGCCGGTGGATGAGGTGGTGGAGTTGGGGTCGGGGTGGTCGGGGGTGGGGGGGGGTGTCCAGGGGGCGAACGACTTGCGAGCGTACAGGGCGGCCTCTCGGGTAAACCCTTATAAATCAAGTAGTTAGTTCGTATAGCCTTTGGTCAGTGGGGTTTTTACACCCCGCCAGGCAGAAAGCCTTGCCTGAATAGCCGGCTGAGCCGCATTCTGGCGCTCTCCGGGGGCTAGGAAATGCGGTTTGCGTTCATTTTTACGGGTCTTGGGCTGCTGCTTTGTAGCTCTTTCTTCGACAGTCTGCGCGGGCCCCTTCTCCCCCTTCTTAGCCATGAATTGAATCTCCCCTACGAGAAGGTCAGCCTCTTTCTCGTAATGGGCTACTTGGCCGCCATGGCTTTTGGGCGGGTCCTTATCCCTGTGGTGGAGCGCTTTTCTTATCGGCGGGTGGCGGCTTTGCTTTGCCTGCTTGCTCCTCTCACGGCGGCGTACGCCTTCCTCGTCGGAGGACTGGGAAGCCTGATTGCCTTTGGCATCTTGGTGGCCGTTACCAGCTCCTCTATTGGCAGTGTGGCCAATCTCTTCGTGCTCCATGGAACCGATGCGCCCTACCGTGCCCGCTTCTATGGCCTGCTCCACGCCATGTTTGGGCTGGGGTCCCAGGCCGCGCCCTTCTTTGTGGGTCTCTTGCTGGCGCGGGGGATGGACTGGCGTTGGCTCTTTGTCATTGGGTCACTTCCCATTCTGCTTCTGGGGGCCTGGACTCAGCTCGGTTTACCGAATGAATCGACTGCGCCCGAGCCGGACGCCCCGCGCCCGCGGCCCTTTCGCTGGATCTCTCTCCAGGGGCTCTTGGTTCTTGCGTTCGCGCTCTACGTCGCCGCCGAAGTTCTGGGATCGATTTGGTTGGTGGCCTATCTGGTGGAAGTGCGCGGCTTCACGGTCGCCGATGCGGCCCCTTACGCGACGGGCTTCTTCGTCGTGATGACGGCCACGCGCTTTGCTTGCTACGCCGTGCGCGACGATCAGGTGGAAAAGTTTTTGATCGTAGGCGGGTTAGGCGTGGGGTTAGTGAGTTTTATTGTCGGGCTTTCCGGTTACCCACTTGCGTTCTCGCTGGTGGGTTTGGTCGGTCCGTACTTTCCCCTGGTGCTGGCGCGAATGAGTCGGCTCTTGCCGCGCGAGGCGCCCAGCTTAACTATGCGCACATTGATTGTCGCGCAGGGCACTTTGGCGGCTTGCCATTTCGGAATGGGGTATCTGGCGACCACTTTCGGGATGGCCATGGCGTACCAAGCTCCCGTGGTGGCCTATGGTCTGGCGTTGGCCGCGATTCTTGCGTTCCTGCGAGTGGAACATCGGCTGGTTTAGTAGTTTTAAAGAGGTTTGGCCTGAGGTATCTTTCGGCCCTTCCTTTCTGGCACCACTCTCTTTAGCTCGCGTGGCGGAATTGGTAGACGCAAGGGACTTAAAATCCCTCGTTCGTAAGGACATGCCAGTTCGATTCTGGCCGCGAGCACATTTTTCGCCGCTTTTGGCCTCACTCTTCGTCGCTGCTTCGTCGGCGTCGCTGCGCCGTACAGGAAGTACGACTCCGCTCCTTCTCCTCGCGCTCCTCGATTGAGACCAAAATCGGCGAAAAATGTTTAATCCAGAGACAAGTTCAGCGGGGGATCCTGTATTTTAATTTGCCTCCTGACCGCCGATCTTGCTCCACCAGGTCTTTGATTGCGTCCTGGGGGATGCCGTCTCGTGCCATTTCTTGAATCCACACCTCTTCCTGTTTCCTATTAAAATCCAGTGCATCAAGCTCATAGGACGTAGCCCCCGAACGGGGTTGATAGTAGGGATCACGGCGGGGATTGAGTGCATCGGGGTTTCTCAATAAATACATTTCGGTTCCGCTCAACGGTCGGTTGGCCCCGCCACCACCTTGATACCCGGGGCCCCCTTTAAAGTAGCGATTTGGGGCTCGATTATCCAAAGCTGGGTTATCTTGGAAAATGAAATGCTTCTCGGAGTGACTCTCACCGGGCCGAGAGTATTGCGCCCTATTGGGTGCGGCGTGAGGCAAGCCTTGTTGCTGAGGGACTTTGGCAGCGCCTGGAGTTGAATCGGTGCCTGAACGTTTGACTCGGTAGGAAACGCCCTCCCTGATATGAATGACCCCACTACGCCTGGCTTCTGAAGCTTCAGCGTCCGATAACTGCACTCTTACGGTTCCCCTTGTGTTCGCTTCCACTTCAACCCATTGATCAGCCATTGAATTACTTGCAAAGCAGAGTGTGACCGATATTCCTAGGAGTGCCTCCCAGAAAAAATTAGGCTTTTTTGACTTCATTTTATTGTCTCCCTAGTAGCGACTTCTCTCAATCGCGATCGAAGTCGAACGTTCTTTCGGCCTTGCTCTGCCACGGGCTACCTGAGGAGCAGGGTCTAGTCCAGATTTTTCCCCTAAAGAGGAAGAGTGTCTCCGGTTTAAGTGACTACCTGTATTCGAGGGAATGACGACTCGCCTGACGGTGAGGAGTGGGCCTAGCTGTCACTTCGGTGACAGAGCCGCTTGCGCGCTTACAGGTAAACGGCACGATTTCGCTCGCGTTTCTATATGGGGCTTCTTTTTCCCTCCTGATTCGACGGCCGCTCGATATCGCTATCCGACATTAAGGAGTTCCCAAATGCCGTTTTCGAGAATTGTGTTTGCCTTGTCGTGTTGGATCTTCCCCCTACATGCAGCAGAGATTGAATTTCCCGTGCGCCTTCAACTGCCAGTAGTGACTGTGCACTCCGTCTCCGGGGAAGAAAAAAAGTGGGAAGTTGAGCTGGGCGGCGACTTCAGTTTGAACGGTGGTAAGCCCACCCTAAAAAATGTCCGATTCTTTTCCCCGACCCCGGAGGGGCTGACATTTACTTCATCGGTTTTGCGGGAGATGCAATGGCTGCTCATGGAAGCCACAAGCTTTGAATTGGCCACCACGCTTTTTCAGGCCCAGATGGAATTTGAGGGCAAGCAAGAGAAGGGTTCGTTTGTCGATCGGAATGTAACATTCACCGAACGGCAGTTTGCCCTTTGGGACGTTCCATTAAAGTTCACCGGGCAAGAAGCTTCCGTAAGACTGGCATCTATGCGGTTTTTCCGGGGTGAGTCGGGTGCCGTGGATCGGGTGGTAGTACTGAGTAAGTCGGAAAAAGAGTTCGACATTGCGGACCTCGAGCCTCAATTGGAGAGCCTCAACCCATGGGATGCCTTGGGTTGGATTCTCGCCGGAAAAAAGGCCAAGGTGGGCACCGTGCGGATGAAAGACGGCGGTACAACGGCCAAGGTTATTGATTTATCCGCACCTGGTTTACAACAGAGAATGAAAGACGACGCCGATCGAGTTCTTTTGCGCGATCGGTTGGTCTTTCGGACCAAGGCCGAGGCAAAAGTGGAGAAAGAAAAAGAAGACGAAGCTATCGCAAAAGGGTGTGCCGGAGTGGCCGGCTGCGGTTGCGCTATTGCGGCGGCGGCGGGTGGGACCGGCTTAGCCGCGGCCTATTGGGTCTTGAGTACTTTGTTTTAGCGATAGCGCCGATCGGCTCGGGTTACTTAACGGCGTCGTGGATTTCTATATCCAGAAAACAAGAGTTTTGGCCCTTTTTGACTCCATCGCTTTCGTGAAGATCGCGTTCTGTAAATCCCAGGGTAATGTGGGGGTAGTAGCCAGCAGGATCGAAGAGGCTTGGGTTGCCTCCCCGTGCTTTGTAAAGTTCGAACAAACGATTTCTCAAAGCCCGCAGCTCGTCAGATTTTACGACCACATAGTAGGTAGATTTTTCTGCTCCTGACGGCGCTACGTACCCTTTCACCACTCAAACCGTATCGAATAGGGCTCTCTGTAGCCCCGACTTCTGCAAGAGCGCTTCAATGTCGTTGTACCCAAAGCCCTTGGGAGCCGCCTGCAGAATCAGGTATTCGCCGGGGGTGACGAGGGTGATATGGGCCTCTCCTCGGTGGAGTAGGGGAGTGGTTAGCCCTAGGTGTTTTTCAAGTGCTGTACGAAGCGATTCCGCGGGCTCAAATTTAAGGTTCATCGCTACGTAGGAAACCACCTCTGGACCTGGTGCGGGGTGCAGATAATTTAGTTTCGAAGCATCGAAAATCGCTTCCGATAGCGGCAACGACGCGGACCAAACCGAAAGCGGAACCAACAAGGAAAATAGGATAGGCCATTTCATTGTTTGCTCTTACTCCTAGGGATGGACATTCGACAATGCTCGAATTGGTCAGGTATTGCTGAAGTTGAAGGCATTCTAAGGCAGTTTCCACGGAGTTTGATTTGGGTTAAGCTTTCTTTCTATCGGAGGTTTTGTGATTCAGCTTTTTGGTCTCGCATGCGGTGTCGTTGCGTTTCTTTCCGTCGAGGCCAGTGCCATAGCTCCCGCTCCGCCGGCGATGATGCCGTCTGCCCCGGCCGCCGCTTCTAATTTTCAGCAAGGCAATCAGTACTACGACGGGAGCGTCTCCGGTTTAAGTGACTACATGGTGGATCTGAAGGGCCAAGATTCTCGCGTGCATGCTGAGTTGGCAGCGGATCTCGAAAGTATCCGCTCCAAACGTATGTGGAGTTATATCGCTCCCGCGGTGCTTGCGATCGGGGGCATTGGGTTGGAAATTGCCGGTGCTGGTAACGGATCGATTCCGGCCATGGCGACCGGGTCGCTCATGCTTTTGGCGAGTGTGCCGGCCTATTGGCTCTTGGCGCCCGGCCGATCGGACTATTTGAACTTCATCAATAAGCACAACCGCCTGCGTCCGGGCAGCCCGCTTAAATTGAACATGGGTATGTTGCCCGGCACTGGTGCGGTTTACTTCGCGCGACTGGCCTTCACCTTTTAAACGTGAGTGGGCTTTCCGCCTTGGCTATGTAAACCATTGAAATGTTTACAAGGTCTAAGCACATGCTTGCGGCGTTTCCACCGCTCGATTATATGACCGCATGCTTTTACTTCGGCTTCTGCCAGCATTCGTAGGGATTTTCGCTCTTTCACTTCCTTCCTCTGCCTGTAGTGGGGAAGAATTTTTGGCGGAAAACGTGCGCGCTTCCTTAGAGAAAGTGCGGCCATTCTTGGTAAACAACCCGGATGCTTCCTCGTCTGTCGATATGATCCTTTCCGCCGATCTGCGTGCGATCAGCCTTTCTAAGCCGCTACCGGATGCTATCCGTGAAGAGTTTATCACCGCGACGGCTCCATACGCCCCACAGGGGGAACAGCTTCCATCCTACATAGAATTGGGAGCGCGCCTCGGCGATCAAGGGGACGCTATCGTTATGATGGCAATCGGAAAACTGCTCGGCATATGGGAAATCCTTTCGTTAAAGGAAATCGGCAAAGTGACTCTAAGCGCACCCTCCGATGCTGAAATTCTGCAGTCAGCATCGGGAGGCTATCTGTCGATTGCTTCGAACCAGTACTTCGACAAAATCATCAACCGCCTTCGGACTTCCGTAGGCAAGCTCACCGCTCTCCGCGGCACACAAGGCAACGCCCTTTACACGATAGCGCCCATTCAGAAGGACGAAGTTATTTTCAAGTTCCGCAATGCCGAGCCGAATTCGAAAACCTATCAGACGGTGCAAGTAGGTCCTGGCCTTCACGTGCATGATCCTGAAACTTTGGCTTTGTTGAATCACAGCTGCGATCCCAACGTGCGTATTGATACGGTCACTCGCGAAGTAATTGCTATTCGCGATATTAGCCAATCGGAGATGCTGACGTTCAGTTATCTGACGACGGAAATAGATATGGATAATCCTTTCCAATGCAACTGCGGGTCGGATGGTTGCGGCGGTACGATTTCGGGTGCGCGCCACACTTCGACTTCGGTTCTGCGCCGTTACGAGGCCCAGCTCGCCCCCTATGTCCGCGAGCTTCTCGATCGCCCTTAGTGAATGGTGGTAATATCTAGTCTCGCCGTTAACTTTAACCAAGCACGAAGATTGAAATTGTTATGGCTAACTTCCTAGTACTGATCGGCATATTTCTGGCCCATGCAACGCTCTTCGTACCGGTCCTCTTGCTCGTTAAACAACTAAACAGCCGTCTGAAATTCAAACTTCCACAGGCCTCGGTTAGTTTCCTGCTTGGGGCCATCCTGATCGACAAAGTGTTTATTGGGCTTGGGCTTATCGATAGCAGTCTCGAGAAACGCCCGCGGGACTACCTGGCTTACCTTCCGGGTTTCGCCTTCGCGCTTTACTGCTACTGGCGTGCAACCGGTGAAAACTACATCAAGGCGCCTTCCCCGGTGAAAGCCCGAAAAATGGCCATCTTTATCTGCTGGCCAATGGCGCTTTTTCCCTTAATTTTGCCTTTTATCCGCCCCCCCGCCGCACTTGCTGAGTGGTCCGGAATTTTTCTGGTTGGCGGTCCGTTTATCGCTCTGGCCTTCCTCTACTACTTTCGACGCGTTCTCCCGAAGGCCGCTGTTGCGGTTGGACTGATCCTGAATTGCGGGGTCTTGGTTTTCTATTTATGGGTGTTCTATAGTATGAGCAAATTTAACCCTGTTATTCGCTAGTCATTTTCTAGGGGTTTCTTAAAGCGGACTAGTTTTGCTGGAGCAAATCTTTGCGTGCGAGGGGAACGACCCGAACGTAATACCCACTTTCTCCAGCGGCAAAAGCAGAGAGCGAAGAAATCGGAATCGAAAAACCGTGAGTGGGAGTTCCGCCTTGGCTATCGCATACCGCGCTGGATTCGCCAACACTGGTAAGGTTCGCCTGAAGAACACCGCTTAAGGCTCGCCCGCTATTGGTGACGATTTGAAACGAGGCTGGGATAGGGAAGTGCGATATGCAAGCCCAGCCCACAAGATTGCCAGCTTGGGTGCGAATGGAACTCAAGGGGGCTAGTACGGTATCGGCGTCGATATAAACGCCGCGGTCAAACCACCTTAAGTCCGTTGCAAAAAGAGTCACGGGTAGCCCAGAGGCATCTCGGAGCGGAGCGTGTGCATAGGAATCTCTGTTAACGAGATTGGCAGGGAGAGTCGTCGCCGGCCCGTGCACCACGTTTGCAAACGCGTAACGGATGGTGGTTAGGCGTACAATTCCTGACGGCATATCAACTAGGAGGGTCCCAGTCGAACTCACGACCCAACCTTGATCCGACACGGGCACGAATGCCCCTGCGGCATCACAGCAAACCTGAAGCGCATTGCCAGTGAATGCCGGATGAATCGTTATCGGGCCATTGGAGTTGAAAGACATTTGGATTTTAGAACCGCTCACGGCGGCACTGCGCAAATGAGGCGATAGGGTTGGCTTCCCTGATACACCCATTATCGAGCCAAGAATTAGATTGCCCGCTCTCTCACCGACGGCGCGCTTAAACGGAGGGTGGATATCGGCGTTAATACTGTTAGTGCCACAGGGGCTGCTTGGGTCCATTTTCCCCAAATCAAAAGTCGGAACAAAAAAAGTTCTGTTCACCAAGGAAGCCACTTTTCTCTGCGCTAATCTCAGTTCAGCGTAGACTGCATTATTTGAAATCCCGCACCCAGCAGCTGAGAGCTCAATAATTCCAAAATAGAAATCGCCGCTACCACCGTTCGCTGCCCATTCCGAGCGCCAGCTGCGAATGAGAGCAGGCAACAAAGTAAGGTAGCGAGTAGCCCGAACGACAGGCGAGCCGACTGGCTCTGCTGCCGCATTGGATTCCCCTTGGTACCACGCAACGCCTTTCAAACCGTACCCGCGCAGTGAATGGAGCGTGCCGTTAAAGAGGTGCGAATGAGGATGTCCTTGCCCAGTATCAACCTCTCTCAAAACTCCCCGTGGCATCCACTCCTCGATTAGTGTGCCTCCTTTAGCAATTGCGATTAGACCTATCGGCACGCCGTTTTGACGGAGAGTGACTCCCATCCCATAACAAACAGCACTGAAGTTCTTGTAACTATCGGTCCAACGAACTTCGGGGGAAGGGGCGGGTGCGTCTGATCCAACTGGGGGATATGCAAGCAGTCGAAGGCCCGCATCATTTACAAGCGGCACATCTGAAGTAGACACCTGAAAATTCATGTTTGATTGGCCACTGCAAAGCCACACGTCGCCCACCATGATAGGCACAGTCATCAGAGAGGCACTTTCGCTAAGCATGCGAAGCTTGTAATTTCCTTTTTCTGATGCAGGAATCGTTAAAGACACTCTCCACGTACCATTTGTTGAATCGGCATTCACTTCGGCAGAAGAAGCAATAATTTGGTCGCTCTGATTGAGAATTTGAACTTGAAGTTTTGCTAGGTCACTTTGAGTGCCCCAAATAGCGGCCTGCACGCCACGTTGAAGCACCGGCACATTCTGGAATGCTTTCCCCAGTGCTAACTGGTACGGGCGCACGGTGATGGTCGCTCGGGCGATGTTCGAATCAGAACTTCCGTCTGAAGCCTTGAAGGTAAAGGTATCGGAGCCCGAGTAGTTGTCCGCTGAAGTGTACTGCACGAGCCCAGTGCTGGCATTGAGAACGAGTAAACTTCCATGTTGCGGACTATCGACGATAGAGTACGAGAGATTTGTACTGTCGATGTCCGTTGCCACGAGCGTAAGACGCACTGGAATCCCACGAAACGTGCTTTTTGAAACGCCTTGGGCGACCGGACGGTCATTCACGGGGACAACGTTTATTGAAGCCGTCGCGGGGGCGGAACTTAGAGTTCCATCGCTCACTCTAAACTGAAAAAGATCCGAGCCACTAAACTGAGCTGCAGGCGTATAGACTACCCGCCCCGTTGCCGCGGTGAGTGAGACTGTGCCGTGAGACGGTTGGCTCACTATTGAATAGGTAAGTGCGTCGCCTTGGTCGACATCGTTGGCAAGTAGCGTACCCGCAATTGCCGTGTCTTCGTTTCCAGAAAGACTGGTTGGTTGGGCCACCGGGGCGTCATTTTTGGGACGGATGGTTAAAGTAACTCGAGCGGGGCTAGAGTTCGCGCGCCCGTCACTCGCTTGGAAAGTAAACTGGTCTGTCCCGTGAAAGTTACCATTGGGCCTGTAAGTAAAACTGCCCGTGCTAGCCACGATGGAAAGCGCGCCGTGGGCAGGATTGGTTACGGCCGAAAAAGTGAGGCGATCTGCGGTGTCGGCATCCGTTGCACTAAAAGAGCCAGTGAGGCTATCGTCTTCGTCCATGGAGCGGCTTTGGGCTGCTGCTACCGGAGCATCATTTGCGGCCGATATATTAAGGCTAACAGCGCCCGTAGCTGTTAACTGTCCGTCGGAAACTCGAAAAGTAAAAATATCGCTCCCATTGTAATTGGGGCGAGGAACCACTTCGTAAGTACCCAGCGCGGAATCGAGAATACGAACGGTCGCATTAGCCGGCTGAGTGACGATACTAAAGTTCAGTGGATCTCCGTCGATATCGGTTCCAACCAGTGCTCCTCTATAGATCAAGTCCTCAACTACGTATGCTACGGCATTTGAAGCCGATGGCGCATCATTGGCGGGAGAAATGTTGACTGAAACAGTCGCCGGGATAGACACACCGGTTTGATTTGAGACTGTGAACGTAAAGGAGTCAGCACCGTTGGCATTTACATTCGGCGTGTATGTAACGGTGCCGGTGTCATTCGCGATCTGTGCCGTCCCTTTTGTTGGAGCGGTAAGCAAAACGAAAGCGAGGTGATCCCCGACCTCGTGGTTAGCCTGCAAAGAAGCGGTCAGAACCCGGTCTTCTGCCACTTCAAGTTGCGCAGCCTGTGCGATGGGAACGTCGCCAACCGGGTCGATGACAATAGTGAAAGTAAAATCCTTCGTTTCCTCGCCGGCAGTGGCTCGGTAACGGATTGTGTCTGTACCAAAATAATTTGGATGCGGGGTGTACTCAAATTTGGGAGCATCACCCAAAAGTTCTCCGTGGCCGGGGGGGGAAACAATTTCATATTTCACCGGCCGGCCAGATTGAGATCGGGCGTCTAGAGAAATCGAAACACGAGTATCTTCTTTTGTGACAATCGATTGATTGCTGCCGACTAGAGAAAAAGTGGAGCTAATTTCCCTTCTCGATAGTTTGGTACAGGAGCTCAAAAGAATAACCAAGGCGGTGGCTCGCATTGCGGAAGCAACAAGCTTCTTAATAGTTGGAGCGACTGACTCGGGCGGCATGACTACTGTTTTTGCAAGGCCTGCGCCAGTCCAGCCTTGGGCTAAGCCATCGAATACACTTCAGAATTTGAATCCAAAAGAGCGCCGATTGAGTAGGGCTCCAGCGTAAGCGACTAAAAGTTTGGCGGGTGAGGTAAAAAGGCAGAAAAACTCAGCTATAAATGAGACTTACCCCCGGCTAGCCGCTAAACAAAACCGTCTAGTCTTTGTCCGGGGGTATGCGGCTATCTATGGGACTTGTGGTCTCGCTTCAATTTCAACTGGCTTTAGAACTTATCCTTCAGCGGGGGGAGCCACTCATCAACTTCCCCATTTCTGTAGTTGATCCCCAGCTTGGGGAGGAAATATATCGCTTTAATCCCGCGACTTCACTTCATCTCTAGGGTCGCTTCGCTGCGCGAATATTGATGGTCTCCACTAGCACGCTGAACCCCATGGCAAAGTACACATAGCCCTTGGGAATGTGAAAGCCCAGCCCTTCTGCGATTAGTACGAGGCCAATCATGAGCAAGAAACTCAACGCTAAAACCTTCACCGAAGGGTGGCGCTCCACGAAAGCCCCTACGGTGTGAACTGAAACGAGCATGACGACCAGCGCGATGAGGTTGGCGGCCACCATCACCGAAATATGAGACGTGAGTCCTACCGCTGTGATGACCGAATCGACGGAAAAAACGACGTCCAGCAATATGATTTGCGCAATCACGGAAGAGAAAGAAGGCATGTCACGACCCGAGGCGGCTGGAGTGCTGGGGTTTTCACCTTCTAGTTTGTGGTGAATTTCTTTGGTTGCTTTGTAGAGCAGAAACAATCCCCCACCGAGCAGAATCAGAGATTTCCCTGAAAGTGAAAGGCCGAACACTTGGATAAGTGGGGCTTCAAGCCGGACAATCCAGGCGATAGCCGACAACAAAATCAGCCGAGAACCAAAAGCGCCCACGAGCCCAAATCGCCGCGCGCGTAAACGGTCAGCTTCGGGTAGTCGCCCCGCGAGAATAGTAATGAAGATGATGTTGTCTATCCCCAATACGATTTCCAGAGCAGATAAAGTAAACAGGCTTACCCATAATTCGGGAGACGTTAGTTCCATTTAGTTTCTGCCTCGTTTCATTCCAAGCACCGCGTGCGCGCAAGCGCTAGTTTCAAGTTTAGCGGCCACATCTCGGAAGCTGGAAGCGATGTCTTTCATCGGCTCGGCCCAGTCCCTTCCTACCCTTACTGCCTCGTAGTGGACAAGCGCGCGAGCCGTTTTTCGGCCATGGTGACGGGCGGAGAAGGCTTCGACGCTAACGGCGTTTTGCTCGATCAGTTTCAGTGCCAAACCAAGGAGCTCCCCACGACTCAAGGAGCGGGTGTCCACTCCACTCATTTTGGCCAGTTGCACTCTGGCGTCTTCAACATCGGACTTCGAGTCCATAAGCTCTTTTACCCGAGCGTAGAGCAAGTATAAGCGAGCCATGGGGTCTTTTGGATCCGGGCCTGCCCCTCGAGAGAGCGCTGTTTTGATATACTCCCAATCGCTTACTAAGGGTTCCAGCAGGTATTTATATCTCGCTGCCCAACGTTCGAACTGCTCGTCCGGAGTGAGGTATTCCCGAAAGGCTTGACGCAGGGGGATGGCTCGCTCGGAGGAGACGGGCATTCTGTGTTTCCCTTCACTCAAGGCCAAAGCCAAGGTGAGAGGCGAAAAATCAACCCAATCTACCAGCGCGCCAGATTTGAAGAAGTACGTTCGGCAGTGAGCATCGAAGTCCGTTTCCCCGTTGGAATTGAGGGGTGCAACTTCTCTTACTTCTGCGGTTACTCCATCGTCGGCAATGATTCGAGCCGAGGCAGCACCCGCGCCGTTGGCGACAGTGCAGGCTCCATTTATGCCCCCTGAACTTTCGAATACTTGGTACCCAATCAAGGCGTCCGGGAGGTCTTCCAACGTTGTAAAATCTCCCAGAGGATAAGTGTTTTGAGACGCAAAAAGATGCCCAAACTCTCCAGTCGTGATTGCAGCGCCAGACGCCGCCCTAGCAAAGAAGGAACTCGCTAGGCGGTAAAATCCCAATTGGTCATATTGCCGGGCAAGAATTTCCAATCGCTTTGCAGGACTAAGTTCGAAACTGCCAGGTACAGGGAGTGCCGGCGAAGGCTTAGCCTCCACCATTGCGACGTAACGAATTCGCGCAATGCGAGTGCGAATGAAATAACTATCGCGTTCTTGAACATAGAGTACGTCATACTGCCTGCCCTGTGAAAGCAGGTTCCCTTGGGAATCGTGAACCGCAATTGCCAAAAGTGGGTGCCCTAAAGGGCGCGGAATGGGTACGATTGTCCCAAATTTCGGCAGCTGATCTTTTAGGGCGCGAATTGTCGCAGTCGGTTTTCCAGCAATCACTACTTCTAGTGGGAAACGGCGAATTTCATACGGGTGTTCGTTCAGATCGGAAACGCCGGGTACTTCTAGAAACTTCGGCCGATAATCGTCTGGTGACTCATATCGAAAAGTGCGCAAATCGGAGTTTGCTGCGATGAGTGTTCGAAATTTGCTAACGGCAAAAGAAACACCGACCACCGCAACGCCTAGAAACAGGCTTGG
Source organism: uncultured Pseudobdellovibrionaceae bacterium (assembly GCA_964492125.1). Lineage (GTDB taxonomy): Bacteria > Bdellovibrionota > FAC87 > UBA2466 > UBA2466 > JAIEOG01. Next base: position 12,734 of record CAZBJE010000055.1, read on the forward strand.
CCAAAAAAGTTCCTTCAACACGCCAACAGGCGGATAGACTACAAGCAAAAAGGCCCCGATCAACACCGCCAAGACCCCTGCCACAATCCCAAACACAACCAACATCGCCAACACGAAGTCCCAGATGCCTCCCTGGTGATTTTGTTGGGCAAATTCTCCGGAACTTCCCGAACCCGATGCGCTTTTTTCCGGCTGCGCGGGCTTGGGTACATAGTTCCGGTTATTCCAAGCATGAAGCTTGTCCCTGAAGCTAAGCCCTTTTTTTCTAAAGAGAGCCACCAAGTTAGCGGGTGCGTCCAAAAACCACTTCGTAAGGATGACCGCTGCCGGAATTGGATAAGCCAGACGCCCAAGCCAAGTTAAATTTGCAAAACGTTTTGTCCAGAGAGCGGGCTTTCTCAAGGCTGCGCTGAGGCAGGTGATCTCTTGGAGCCCCACGCCGATTGAAGTGAGCGTTGTTGGAGTCTGGCCCATCTCCGTCGCCTTATCGAGCATCTTCTGCGGGTGTTCGTGAAAAATTTCTTGTCCAATGAGAATCTCTAATCTGTTAAGTGATGAGCGCATATGAACGACTTGTTTTCCAATCTCAAGCAGCTCAATCAGTCTCTCTGAATCGGAAAAAGCCAACGTTACGAATTCCTCGTAGGGCAAAAGCCTGTGGTGTCGCGAAAAATAAACATGAAATGAGTTGGATCGTACGCCAAGGAAATAGACCTTACCGGATGTATTGCTCGGCCGGGTGAAATAGGAAAACAAGTTATTGTCGGGATCTAGGCGGCCGGCCGGAATCAATTTGCCTAGCTCTGTAGCGTCAATCGTTGTGTTGCGCCCATCTTCGTCGTCTTTTTTTTCCGGATCTACTAAATCAAACTCAAGATCAGGCCGTAATGACTTCATGGCCAACAAAGCCACAAGTTCCTTTTTCATGGCGGTATTCAAGATCTCTTCCGCGTTTTTTTTCACCCAAAGAGGAAATTTACCGTTCTTGCGAACCGCCACAAACTCCTGGTGCAAAGGATCGAGATCGCCTTCCATTCGAAGGGCCAAGTTTTGGACACTTTTTTCGTGCGCTCCGCGACTTTCGATCGAACGGAGGGACTCCACCCGTTTCTCACCTGCTTCGGGGTCTAGGCCGTCGATCGCGCGCTCGAATTGCAAAACGGGCGCTTGCAATTGATTGCGGGCATATCGAGTGGCCTCTTTGTAGTTGAGCCGGGCCATTTGGAGGATGCCGTTTTTTCGGATGTACGCACGCAGCCTGCTTCGAAATTCCGCCAGGGGGTCGTACTGTATGGATTCCAAGAGGCCGGCCATTTTCGCCCGCAGCCTTTTTTCGAGTTCAAACGGCAATGCTACGTTTTCCTCTGTTGCCCAGGCCTCTAGTTCACGTCCCTCTGATGCCCCGAATATCTCCCGGGAATATAAGGCCACCAGGGCGCGCAGAGCGGGAGCTTTCAAATCTCTATTAAGCGAACGGGCGAGATCATGCGCCTTTGAATCCGAGGGTGAACCCCAAAGCAGGCTGCATGGGAATAGGCAAAGCAGCACGAAGGTAAGGCGAAGCGATTTATTCATTAATACCAATGGGATGGGGCGTTTCCCTGTCTAAAAATGGGCCGTTCCATTTCGCTGCGGAGGTATACGTTAACGCCATGCGTGACATCAATGGAAAAGGCCGTTCGGGTGGCTTTATTGGACTTCAATTCGCTGGATGTGGTAGCTAGCCCATCCATGAATCGAGCCATCGCCCTCTTCAGTGTCCTTGTTTGGAACTTGGCAGCACCCTTTTGCCTGGGTGCCTTAGATCAAGCCGAAGTACTCCATAAAGCGGGTACCGTTGACGGTTTCCTTTCTCTTTTTGACAATCAGGCCGATTCGGCCGAATTGCTCGGCGCACGAACCTTGCTCAAAGGGGCGTGTAAAACCTTTTACAGCGCCCCGTCTGAGCTGCGCCAAGATCCCTCGGCGGCGGATATCGATCGCGCGGCGGATGCTGCCACTAGCTTGCTGGAGACCGGAGTTGCGGAGTGCTCGCGGGCTGCTTCCCATTTGCTCTATTCGTTTGGGAAGAACCGTCCAATCCCGATTTGGGAAGTCGCTATCCAGCACCGGGTTGCGCTTCACCGGCTTTTTAAGCCTCGCTTCAATGACCCGAAAGAAGGTGTATTTAGTCTGAGTGCTCACTCAGCCCCCCAGCTGGAAACGTATCGGGCAATTCTGGATCATTCGTCTGACGAGGATCTGAAAGCCCGAACCACGGCCGTACTGATGAAGCTGTACGAGTTCCACTTCCAGTTTGATTGCCACAGAATGGAACCGGCGGCTTTCAATACGCTTTTGGATATCTTAATTTCGAATGCGCTTCGGGAGGGAGATGGGGAGTTGAGCCTGATCTCAGATTACCTTATTGCCCGGGTCACCAAGGGCGAGCCGCGGCACGTTCTAGATGCCATGCTCTGGATTTTAAATTCGGAATCCGGAGATGCCCAAAAAACCAGCGCCGTACAATCCCGGCTACAACGCTTCATGCAAACGGCGAATCCAGCATGGGTCGAGCGTCTGCGCCGCGAGAACCTGCCGCAGGTAACCCAGCTTCAGACCATTGCAGGCGAGAAAGAACCCGCTCCAAATTCGCAAACGCCCGTGCTCCGAGCTACCCCCGTGGAATCGACGGTACCCGATAAATTGGCGACGTTTCTCGAGGCTGCAAGACGGGTAGCGGCACCGGTTCTTCTGAATCGACCACGTCCTACGAAAACCCGGGAGTGGGAGTTGCTCATTTCGCAGCTAAACAGGCAATCTGTTCTTCCCCCTGCGGCCGTGGCGCAGTTAATGCTGTTTATTTTGGTTCCCAAGGACTACTCCTTGGCTGAAGTCGTGATTAGTTTGGCGGTGGAAACGCTGGCGGCTGCAAAACTGCCCGAGCAAATAGCTCCGGATCTGGCCTACATCACTTTCTTCGAACTCCATTATGCAAATGCGCCTTTGACCTCGAGGGCCGAGATAAATCTAGCCCTCTTGTTTCTGGCCAAGTCGGCAAACACTTTCGAAGGCCTGCAGGTTTTGCTGAAACAGACGGATCGGCGGGGCGGCGGCAAGAGTCTGCGTGCGCGTCTCCGCACTCTAACGGTGTATCCCGGCTTTCTACCCGAACAGCTTGAGACCTTGAGAGCACTCGCCCAGGCGATCCTAGACAAGGATGATGAGACGCTCGGCGCCGAATCTAAGAAAGTGGTTGAGATTTTTGTTACTCGGCTAGATGCCCTCATTCCTTGCAGTAAGAAAATTTCCGACGCGGCCCAATAATCCTCTCTCGCCCGAGATTGAGGTACAATATTCCTATGCGCATTTTCTTTTTGGGTTTGTTTCTTGGGTTGGGTGCTTTTGGGGAGCCTCATACGGTTTATATTCGGGGCGGACGCACTACGGACGACCGGGATCCCGTTTTTCGTCCGGTGGTGGCTTTGGTTCGCACCTTTGAAGTCCGAGACCCTCTCACGGGGAAGTTGGTAGAAAAACAATCTATCTGTACCGGGACTGTTATCAACCGGGCTTGTGTTTTGTCGGCGGCCCATTGCGCGGCCGGGCCGGGCGAGAGGAATTTGTCTATGGAGGTCTTCAATGGCCCGTCTATAGAAAAAATGAATCCTGTTGCTACCGTTCGAAAAGTCGAATTTCGCAATCCCAATCTGGACAAAGAAGTAGAGCCTGAAAACGATATTGCGCTGCTCGCGCTGGATACCGTTCAGGATCCCGACCGCTCCTTCTACAACGAGAATCTGCATGATCCTGAGCGCTCCACACTTCTTGCTGACACCACGATGAAGATCGTCGGCTATGGCTCGGTGAATTCTAATTTCGATGTCGAAACCAAAGAATGGGTGCATGTGGGGGCAGGCGAAAAACGCGACGGCGAAATGAAAGTGGTCGGTCGGATTGACGGCAAGCAGGCCCTGATTGCTCTCACCCCTATTGAAGGCAATCACTCCGCAGGCCCCGGTGATAGCGGCGGACCGTTGCTGCATGTCGCAAACGGCCAACCCATGATTTTTGGAGTGACCGGTTATATGAACGCCAAGAAAATGGTGAACACCTCACAAAACGATTACATCTCGGTGGCATTCCACCGGAAATGGCTTTTGGAGAGAATGAAAGCGCTCGGTTGTGCGGATTCCGACGCCAAAGCATTCGCGTTGCGCGATTTCTTACTAGAGAAGTTTGAGGATTTGGAATTGGCTTCGAAGAAGCTAAGGGGCCGCCGAATGGCACCAGCGGACGAGGCAAAACTGCAAGACTTGCTTTTGGGTGCGGCTGGCTTAGGAGGAGGGCCATTCGGCCACATGGAGCTTGGCGCGCCCACCCTGGATGCAAATGGCAACCTCACGCTTCCGTACCGTGCGTACTATGCGGCCGATCCCCAAGTGGATGTGAATGCCGGAATTCGGCAGGGTAAGAGGTCCAACGATCGGCCCGCGGGGAAAATAGTTTTGCGCACCAACAAAAAATCTCGAGAGAATCTAGTTCACCCTATCCACCGAGAGCGCCGCCGCTAGTTGCAGGCATGCGGTTTGGGATGCTGAAATAGAACCTGCTTCCTTTGCCGGGTTCTGACTCTGCCCAAATCCGGCCTCCATGGCGTTCGACGATTTTTTTGCAGATGCCTAGGCCCACACCAGTACCTGGGTATTCGTCGTTGCGGTGCAGGCGCCGAAAAACATCAAATATTCTGGCGGCGTTGTCCATTTCAAAACCAATTCCATTATCGGCGATCTCAAACACCCAGCTGTCTGTGTTTGCCCGAGCTCCGATGCGCACTAGAGGGGAATCGTCGCTTTTGAATTTTAATGCGTTCGAAATCAGATTTTGGAAAAGCTGCACAAGGTTCAATTCGTTGGCTAGCACCGTCGGCAATTGCCCGTGTTCCACTCTTGCGCCGCATTCTTTAAAGGCTGCGTCCAAATTGGCTACCGCTCGGTCCAGCGCTTTCTCCACATTAACTTGAGTGGTAACCAGCTCGGTGCCGCCCACTTTCGAGTAATTCAAGATATCGCGTATCAATAGATTCATTCGGTTGGTGCCCTGAATGATGCTTTCCAGGCCCTGGACGGTTTCAGATTGCTGGCTGCGACCCTTTAGGAAGGTGGCAAAGGTGCGGATAACCCGCAATGGCTCCTGCAAATCATGTGAACAGATCGATGCAAACATTTCTAGGTCTCGATTGGAGCGTTCGAGTTCTTCGCGGTGCCGGCGCTCCTCCTGGGCCAGATAGCGCTGAGTGGTGTCGCGCATTACCGCGATGACACCAAGTGGTAGTCCGTGTTGCTGCAGAGGCTTTATCGAGGTCTCCATGTTCAGCGTCTGACCCGAACGCGTCATCAGGCGCGACTCGCAGAGCCGCGAGGCGCCGCCCAACGCCGCAAGCACGCTTTCTAGAAAATTCGGCTTATCCTCCGCCGACATCAGTTCTTCTAAAGTGCCGTTGACCCAACTATCGGCGGTCCAACCTGTGAGGGCCTCGAAAGAGGGGCTCAGTGAAGTAATACGACCGCTCATATCGGTAGTGGCGATTATGTCGCTGGCGCTTTCGAATATGACGCGCTTGGATTCCTCCGCTTGCTGGAGCAATTCCGCCTGTTCGACCAGCGCCTGGTTGGCCCGGTATAGGTCGACGAACACATTTACCTTCGAACGCAAGACGCGCGGGTCGAAGGGTTTAAAGAGATAATCTACCGCGCCGGCCTCGTAGCCTTTTTGCACCAAGAATGGGTCCTTGTTGATCGCGGTCACAAAAATAATCGGGATGTTGCGCGATTTGTCGCGCCGCTTGATGTAGCTGGCGGTCTCAAAGCCATCCATGCCGGGCATTTGCACGTCGAGGATGATCACCGCAAACTCGTGCTCCAGAATCAGAGACAAAGCGACCGCTCCAGACTCCGCCTTAAAAAGCCAGTAGTCCGGGCTGGATAAAACCGCCTCTAGGGTGATCAGTCCATCCGGACGATCGTCCACGAGCAGAATCTTAACTTTTTCCAAACCCATCTTTCCTAAGCGTCCTGCGCTCGCGTTTTCTCAAGCCAAATATGGATTAGAGACAATAGTTTGTCCGGGTCGACTGGTTTGGTGATGTAATCGGACGCACCAGCAGAAATGCATTTCTCTCGGTCGCCCTTCATAGCTTTTGCGGTCAGGGAAATAATCGGCAGCCGCTGAAATTCTTTTTTGGTGCGAATAAACTGAGTAGCCTCGATTCCGTCCATTTCCGGCATCATGGTGTCCATCAAAATGATGTCGACGTCGGGTTGCTCGCCCAACATTTTCAGCGCAACCTTCCCATTTTCAGCGTAGCTCACCGACATGCCACGGGCTTCCAATACGCTCGTAATGGCAAAAATGTTTCGAACGTCATCATCGACAATCAAGACCCGTGAACCGTTGAAGTCCGCATGGGCGGGGAGTTCCGGTACCGGAACCACCGGCTCCGCCGTGCTTTCTTGGTTGCCCGTGTCGCCTGTGTACCGAACCGGCAAATATAAGGTGAAAACGCTGCCTTCGCCGGGGGCGCTGTTTACTTCGATGTAGCCGCCCAACAGCCGCGCAATTTCGCGGCTGATGGTCAGCCCCAATCCGGTACCGCCGTATTTGCGGTTAGTCGTGCCATCCGCCTGTTGGAAGGCTTCGAAGATGAGTTTCTGCTTATCTTTTGGGATGCCGATGCCGCTATCGGTAACCGTGAAAGCGAGCAGCGGGTTGTCTTGAGATAAGCTGCCGCCAAAGCGGGATTCGCGTTGGGCCACGGCTACCGTCAGGTTGACTGAACCATGTTCGGTAAATTTGAATGCGTTCGACAGCAGATTCTTTAGAATTTGCTGCAGGCGGTTGGTGTCGGTGAACATCTGATCCGGTACTTCTGTGCCCACCTTGATGGTGAAGGCCAATCCCTTGTGCTCGGCCACCGGTCGGAATGTCTGTTCCAAGTACCCTTGGATTTCTTCGAAGGGAACCGCTTTGGGGTCGATCGGCATTTTGCCTGCTTCCACCTTGGACAGATCCAGTATTTCGTTGATGAGGGCCAAGAGATCGCAGCCGGCGGAGTACACGGTGCTTGCAAACTTCACTTGGTCCGTTGACATATTCTTGTCTTTGTTCTCGGCCAGCATCTTCGAGAGGATCAAGAGGCTGTTCAACGGCGTGCGCAATTCGTGGGACATATTCGCCAAGAATTCTGACTTGTATTTGGAAATGAGAGAAAGCTGTTCCGCTTTTTCTTCCAGCGATTGAGAGGCGAGTTCCACTTCCTGGTTTTTGACTTCCAGCAGTTTTGCCTTTTCCTCGAGCTCTTTCGCTTGGGCTTCGAGTTCGGCGTTGGACCGCTTCAACTCCTGCAAGAGTTCTTCCGTTCGCATGCTGGAAGAAATCATATTCAAGATCACGCCGATGCTGTCCATCAACTGATCGAGGAAGTTGAGGTAGTTGACTGAAAAGGCTTCAAAAGACGCCAATTCAATGACTGCTTTTAATTCGCCTTCAAAGAGCACCGGCAACACGATGATATTGGCCGGGCGCGCTTGTCCTAAACTCGAACTTACGGTGAGGTAGTCGTCCGGCACTTGCGTGAGAAGAATGCGCTTTTTCTCGAACGCACATTGGCCTACCAGACCTTCTTTCAACGAGTATTTATTGGCGACATGTTTGCGATCGGTAAAGGCATAGGTGGCGATAAGGCTCATCACCGGCTCGTGCTCGATCGTATCCGACATGAAAAACGCCCCTTGTTGGGCGTTCACCAGTGGAGTCAGTTCCGACATGATCAATTGCGCCACGGCGGAAAGGGAGCGTTGTCCCTGCATCATCTCAGTGAACTTCGCGAGGTTGGTTTTTAGCCAGTCTTGTTCGTTGTTCTTTTGCGTTGTTTCTTTGAGGTTGGCGATCATTTGGTTGATGTTGTTTTTGAGCGCCGCGACTTCCCCTTCGGCTTCCACCGTAATTGAACGGGTCAAATCGCCCTTGGTAACCGCCGTGGAAACTTCCGCGATGGCGCGCACCTGGGAGGTCAAGTTCCCCGCGAGCTGATTTACGTTGTCGGTCAAATCTTTCCATGTTCCGGAAGCGCCCGGTACCTTTGCCTGTCCGCCCAGTTTCCCTTCAATACCTACTTCGCGGGCGACTGAAGTCACCTGGTCTGCAAAAGTGCGCAGGGTGTCCGTCATGCTGTTGATGGTATCTGCCAAGGCGGCAACTTCCCCTTTTGCTTCGAGGACGAATTTTTGATTCAAGTCGCCGTTGGCTACCGCCGTCACGACCTTCACAATGCCGCGCACTTGGGTGGTGAGGTTACCGGCCATGAAGTTCACGTTATCGGTGAGATCTTTCCAAGTTCCGGCGACGCCGGGCACCCGGGCTTGCGCTCCCAGCTTACCTTCGCTCCCAACCTCGCGGGCTACGGTGGTTACTTGGTCGGCGAAGGTACGCAGCGTATCAATCATGCTGTTGATCGTGTCGGCCAATGCCGCTACTTCACCTTTTGCTTCCAATACGAACTTTTGGTTTAAGTCGCCATTTGCGACGGCAGTCACTACCTTGACGATGCCGCGTACTTGTTTGGTGAGGTTACTGGCCATGAAGTTCACGTTGTCAGTGAGATCCTTCCACGTTCCCGACACGCCTTTTACCTCGGCCTGACCGCCTAGCTTTCCTTCGGTTCCTACTTCTTTGGCCACACGAGTTACTTCGGCGGCAAAAGAGTTAAGCTGATCCACCATCACGTTGATGGTGTTTTTGAGTTCCAGAATTTCGCCCTTAGCGTCGACCGTAATCT
>CAZBJE010000056.1:0-20749 GCA_964492125.1 uncultured Pseudobdellovibrionaceae bacterium
CCTCTACCCATTTGAAGTTATATGAGGACCGGTGTGCCCAGCCGGTGCGGCCGGGGCTCCGCGGAAAGCCCCGTTCGACCGCTACCCCCTGTCCGGCCCACGACTATCTCGTAAATTCTTTCTCGTGCAGCCACGCCGCCTGCCGCGGGGGCCGCTTGGTCGGGCTCCATTCGTCCCGCATCTGGGGGGCTATTCTTTTGAGGTGGCGCTTTTGTTCGTCGGTGCCGGTTAAACAAGTGAGCCCAACCGATGCCCGTTGGGATCAAAGAAATAAATCGATTGAATGATCCCGTGGTCCGTCACCCCCAGCACGTCTAGCCCCTGCGCCTCCAACTCCGCCTTGGCTTTGAGGAGGGCAGCCGGGTCTTGCAGTTGAAAAGCAATGTGCTGCACCCACTGCGGCGTATTGAAATCCCGGCTCATTTCTTTTTCACCGGTGATTTCAAAAAAAGCCAAAATATTGCCCTGCCCCGCATCCAAAAAAACATGCATGTAGGGGTTGGGCTCTTTGGTAGAGGGAACGCGGTCTTCGGCAATACAAACCAGCAGATCCATATTCAAAACTTTTTTGTAAAACTCGGCGGTTTGTTTAGCATCTTTGCAGCGGTAAGCGACGTGGTGGATCTGCTTAATCTCGATCATAAATCCTCACTCACTTGGGAGGAGAGCTCTTCTAAACTCGAATACAATTGCTGCGTACTCTCGAGCAGAAAGAGCTTGGTCTGCATTTGGTCGATTCGAAATTCTTGGCGACGAATCACGTCCACATCGAAAGGCAAAACTTGGGGCTCCCCGCTCAATGCGTATCGGCACTCACTAACGGAAGAAGCGATGCCCGCGCCAAAAACCCGAACGCCTGCCGGCGTTTTGATGAGGCCAAACTCGATCGTAAACCAAAAAAACCGTTCGAATTGTCGCAGCAAGTCTTTGCGCTCTCGAAAGGCGCGAGCGCGCGCGCCTAGCTCTTGACAGAAATCGGCGTACTGCCAATCAGTCAGAAAGGGCAAGTGGCCGTAAAGGTCGTGCACAATATCGGGTTCGGGGGTGTAGTTCAGATCTTGCTGGGAGCGAATAAATTTTCCCACTGGAAACAAGCGGCGCGAGAGCATGGCGAAAAACGTTTCGCCGTCTTCGAGCCCCGAAACGAAAACGCCCTGAAAACCCGTGAGCTTTAACAGTTTTTCATTCACCTTTTCGAGGTCGGGAATCTTCTCACTGCTAATCCCCAAGGCATTAAGCCCTTGGTCGAAGAGCTCGTACACTTGGCCACCCCTCGTTGTGCGGTGATTTTCCAACACTGCCCGCCAAGTGGCCTGGCCTTCCGTGCCGAAACTGGCCCCGCCCTGCGTTGCTGGCTGCACTAGAGTCGCCCTCGCTTCATTTGATCGCGTTCGATCGACTCAAAAAGGGCCTGAAAATTTCCTTCGCCGAACGACAGATGGTTTTCGCGCTGGATCAATTCAATAAAAATCGGCCCCACTAAATTCTTCGTGAAAATCTGCAGCAAGTACCCTTCCGGATCTCCATCCACCAGGATATTAAATTTCTTGAGCATCTGCCGATCCTGCTTCACCCCGGGCACCCGCTCAAAAACGGTGTCGTAATAGTTTTCGGCAATGTCGAGCATTTGGATCGACGTTCCCTCCAACTGCCGCATGGAACTCAGTAAATCGCGGGTGAGAAAGGCGAGATGCTGCACCCCGGGGCCTTTGTATTCTTCCAAGTACTCATTGATCTGCGACTTGGCTTCACTGGCTTCGTTGATGGGGATGCAAAAAAGCCCACAAGGCGAGCGCAGTGCGTACGAGGTCAGGCCCGTTTTTTCTCCGCGGATGTCGAAGTAGCGCACTTCTTGAAAACCAAAAACGTTTTTATAAAAGGCCGCCCAGTCTCGCATGGTGCCGTTAAAGACATTGTTGGTTAAATGATCGATGAGTAGAAAACCCTTCTCTGGCACCCGGTCCGGGCGCTCGAGCGGGCGGAACCCATACCTCTCATAAGTGAATTCACCCTGACTGTCGGGCTCCACGAAATAAATCAGGCTCTCTCCGATGCCATAGATAGCGGGCAACGGCGCCGCTCCGTCGACAGTATAGTCACTCGTCGGCGCTTGGTGCGCGCTGCGCGCGAGGGATTGCCTCTGCGCTTGCGCTGCATTTTCAAAACGCCACCCCATGGCGGAGATGGAGGGGCCATGCATTTTTTGGAAACCATCCCCAAACGAGTTTTTCTCGTAATTGAGCAAGAAGGTAATCCCTGCTTGTCGATAGAGATCGATATTTTTGGAGGAGTGTTTAGCTACCCGCGAAAAGCCGAACTCCAAAAAAAGCCGGTGGAGTTTTTCGGGTTGATCCGAACTAAACTCGACGAAATCAATGCCATTCATTTTAAGCGGATTGTGGTCCAAAAGAATTCCCCCCATGTCTTTTAGAATAGAAGGACAAAATGTTGAAAAATAGCGCGTTTTTCGCATAGATATTGTCAGTAGATCTGACAATAGGAGAACCCAAGTGGATATTACATTGGAACAAGCAGCCGCTTTTGATGCGGTGGCTGCCTTTGGAACCATCCAAAAAGCCGCCAAGGCGTTGCACCGGGGGCATTCCGCCATTCTCTATTCGATCAACACGCTGGAGGCTCAGACCGGAATTCGGCTTTTTGATCGTTCGGGCTACCGCAATCGAATCACAGTGGAAGGCGAGGTGGTCTTAAAGTACTGCCGCGCGCTGCTGCATACGCGCAACGATCTCAAGCTGGTTTGCGACAAGCTCAAACACGACTGGGAACCTTCCCTCAAGCTGATTTACGACGGCGTGGTGGACTTCAACTTGATTGGGGACGCATTGCTCATGCTCAATCAGTCGCAGGTACCGACGGAAATCCGCGTACTGGCGGCTTATCTGCACGAAGTGGAGGCGCAGTTCGAGAAAGAAAATGCCGACATGATGGTGACCATTCTACCCATCCGAAATGCCCAAATCTGCTCCGTCGCACTCAAGCCCATTCGCATGCTCTTGGTCGCCCACCGTGGGCACCCGCTCGCCGGCCAAACGCGCCGCAAGGTCTCCGAATCGCAGATCAAGACCCACACCTATATCCGCATCCGAGGCGTAAAAAACCCGCTAGGGCTAAGCACCGAAAATTTGCCGCATGATAGTTTTTTCTCGGTAAATGATTTTGCCACCAAGAAACAGGCTATTTTGAAGGGCCTGGGTTACGGCTGGCTTCCCGAATACTCTATCGCCCCGGAACTAAAGCGAGGCACGCTCAAAGTACTGCGCATGGAGAGCCAATTCGAAAGCGAACACGAACTCCGGCCTCGCCTCTACCACCGCAACGAGGAGGCCATGGGTAAGACGGGCTCCCAGCTTTTGGCGTATTTTCGGGCCAAGCCCACGTCCCGGCCCATTTAAACACTACTTTCGGCAGGGATGCCGGAGCTACTCAGTTTCTTCGCCAGTCAGATGTCCGGTACATTTTCTGTACCCCGAAGTGCGCCCACCGGAAGGCAGCCGGGGCTTGCTCACAGTCCAGTGTGGTGAGGTAGCAACTAAAAAGACCTCGACCCACTGCCTTCCCAATCGCTCCACGTAACCCAAAACCAAAGAGGTATTTCCCGTTCCCTGCCCCGACGCGAGATTGATACTTTTGCTTTTTGTATCATTGGCGGCCATGAGAAGCGCGGCCTTCAAATGAGTCTTCGCCAAAAGTATTGTTTGGGGAGCGGAGCGCCCCTTCTTGATGGGCGACGAAAAACCCCAAAACTTCGCCGCCACGTCGGTCGCCGCATCGTCAAATTCATTGCCCGCTTTCAGCGAGTGCACTTTAAAATCATTAAGCCCAAGGAATTCGCCAAACGCTTCGAAGTTGGGAGGCGCCTTCCTGGGTAGCGGGCGAGAATAGGCGCTAAAACGTACGCCGTTTGCCGACAAGAAATCTGCATCCCTTGCGAGATCACCAAAATACGCTCCAGCTACCAAAGTAACTTGGTCTGAATCCGCCTCTTCTTTCCAGTCACCCGCCCTTGCGGCCTCAGCAACACAAAGAGTAGTTACAACCCCGACCAGAAGGGCGCGAAAAGAAAGTCCGGTAAATCGAAGCATGGAAAAATCCTCCGCGGAACACAAAGTCACAAACCCATTCACTTGTCACGAGGGTGCACTGTTTGGGCGGGTTTTGCCGGGCGGGACGAGATGAGCTATTGTTGCGCCCATGGAAATGGCATTCATAGTCGGCAGCGTCGTTCTGGTTGGATTAGGGATCTTGGTCTTTCTCCTGATGCGGGGACAAAATGGCGGAGTTGAGTCGTCCGTGCGGGTACTTCAAGAGTCCCTCGATCGCTTCCAATCCCAGCTCCTCACCCAACAGAAAGAGTTCGAACGCACCGAAGAAATGAAGTCGACCAACCTCCGCGCGGAGCTGGGCCAACACCTCCAAACCAATCGGCAGGAGATGCAACTGGGCCTGCAGCAAACGTCTCACGCCTTACAAGAGCGCTTTGTCACCATCGATGCCCGACTGGACCACCGCTTAAAAGAACTCTCCGAAGGCGTGCAAACGAAGCTAGAAGCGAACCTCAAAGAAGGCTTTCACCACTTTGCCCGGGTGGAAGATGCTTTGAAAAATGCCCAGACCCAATTGCAAGACCTCAACCGAGTGGGGCAATCGATCACCGATTTAAATAGCCTGTTGAAACTCCCCCACCTACGGGGCGGCTTTGGGGAAGCCACGTTAGAGCGCTTGCTTTCGGATTTCTTGCCACAAGGCGCCTACGAACTGCAGTACCGGATCGTGCCCAACTCCACTGAGCGGGTCGACGCGGTCATCAAGTACCCCAAGTATGTTTTGCCCATCGACAGCAAGTTCCCACGCGAGCAGATTTTGCCACTTTTTGAATCCAATCAACCCGAGCAGCTCGAAAAGGCCCGTAAGGACCTGGTGGAAGTAATGCGGATTTTGGCCAAATCCATCCGCTCCAAGTACATCCACCCCGAACACGGCACTACCGAAATGGCCCTGCTCTTTATTCCCAGTGAGACCCTGTATTTCGAAGTGCTGCGCAATCCTGGGCTGACGGAAGAATTGGCCCGACAGAAAGTTTTTGCGGTCTCCCCCAATACCTTTGCCGCCATGCTGCACGCGGTTGCCACCGCCCGCAATTACTACGAGATGGCCAAGGGCGTGGAGAAAACGCTGCAAGAACTGCAAAAAGCGACCACCCACCTGGATAATTTCCAAGGCCGGTTTGAAGAAGTCGGTAGCGCGCTCGAAAAAGCCCAAAAGACCTATGATATTGCCACCACCCACTTGACTCGCTACAGCAACGCGATCGCGCGAATTGCCGATAGCGCGCCCGAAGCGGAACTCGTTGCGGCCGTGGCCGCGAAATCGATTGACCTCCCCCTGTCCCCTTAGCAAATTGAATATTCATGTCACAAGCGAGCCGCCTCCCTCCCCATAACGTCGAAGCCGAGCAATCGGTCCTGGGTGGGATTCTCATCGACAACCAGACCTTCCATAAGGTCATCGATATGCTTTCGCCGGATGATTTCTATCGCCCGGCCAACGGCAAAATTTTCGCTGCCATGTGCGAGCTGGCCAGCAAGTCCCAGCCGATGGATGCTGTCACTCTGCCCGCGATGATGAAGCAGCTGGGCACCTACGAGGAAATCGGGGGCGCGGCCTACCTTGCCGAACTTTTAGAAACCGTTCCCACCGCCATCCATTCCGAATACCACGCCAAACTGGTGGCGGATCAGGCGGTCAAGCGGCGCCTCGTCAGCACCTGCACCGAGATTGGCAACCGCGGGCTCGACCCTGCTGAAACGACAGCCGAGCTTCTGGATTACGCGGAAAAGCAGATTTTCGGCCTTACTTCGGGCAAGAACCTACGCGGTATGACCCACGTGCGCGATGTCGTGCGCAACGCGTTCATTCAACTAGAAGAACGTTTTGAAAACCAAGGGCAGCTCACCGGCGTACCCAGTGGATACGACGAACTCGACAAACTCACTTGCGGCTTTCAGCGCGCGGATTTGATCATCGTCGCCTGTCGCCCTTCCGTCGGTAAAACCAGCTTCGCTCTAGGAGTTACCCGTCATGCGGCGGTACGCGCTGGAAAACCGGTCGCCTTTTTCTCTTTGGAAATGTCGCGCGAACAGATCGTTACCCGTTTGCTCGCCGCCGAAGCCAAAGTCGATTCCCAGAACATCCGCACGGGTCGCTTAGCCGAGCAAGACTGGGGTCGGCTGACACGCGCTGCCGGCATGCTTTCCGAGGCCCAAGTTTACGTGGATGATACTCCGGCCCTAACGGTACTGGAAATGCGCGGGAAGGCCCGCCGCATGAAAGCCGAAATTGGCGAGCTGGGGCTCATTGTCGTCGATTACTTGCAGATCATGGGAACCAGCAAGCAAGCCCAGAACCGCGAAAACGCGATCTCCGAAATTTCGCGTAACCTGAAGGCGCTGGCCAAGGAACTCAACGTACCGGTGATTGCGCTTTCGCAGGTTAACCGAAACATCGACTTACGGCCCGACAAACGCCCCATGATGGCGGATTTGCGTGAATCGGGCGCTATCGAACAGGACGCCGACGTCATCATCTTCTTGCACCGTGAAGACGCGGAACAACAAACTGGCAGCAACGCCACAATTGCCGAATTCATCGTCGGTAAAAACCGTAACGGCCCGCGCGATACCGTCAAAGTAGCGTGGTTGGGTAAGTACACTTCCTTCGAAAATCTTGCGCCAAGCGGAATGGTTCCCACTTAACGCGCCGCTCTTAACGAACTAAGGCTTGATCGACGTGATCCGTGTGTTAGCATTGACCCAAGTTTTAAACGATCAATCTTGAAAAAAAAGACACATAAACCGCGGCAACCGAAAAAAGGGAGCGCGCTCTTTGACGACGTAGTGAAGCTCACGGGAATTCCCGCGACTGCCATGCGCCGCGAACTGCACACTCTGCTCGAAAAAAAGAACATCGACGTGAAGAATCTCACGCTCGATCAGCTCCGGGTCGCCGCTGCCAGTTACTTGCGCGAAATCATGGAAGGGCTCATGGAGTCGGACGGAAAGTCCGGCACCCGCCACTAAGGCCCTTCAGAACCCTAAAGTTGCCGCCCCGCCCCTAAACTCGGGAAGCTTGCCCCCAAAGGCTTTCCAGGCGACAATGCGCGTCACACTAAGGAAAGTGCTCGCCTGAATAGGCTGGGCGCCGTTATACTAAGAAGGTTCGCGGATTTTATGGGATTTTGGTTCAGTCACAGTTTCCCTGTCTCCATCGTACCTACTCAAACGAGGACGTAATGCACAAACGGGCCACCCCCTTTTTCCTACTCTGCGTCGCGATCCTCGCGACCTCCTGCTCCACCTTAAAAAGCCGTCGCGCCAGTCACCGGCCGGACATCAACATGGCGAAGGGCCAAGAGACAACCGACGCCACCGCCACCTTGATTCCCGACACCCTGCCCGAGGAAAACGCCCAGCAGGTCGCGGACTCCAAGCGCATTCACGAAATTGAAAACTACTCCATCGACGAAGTGCTGAAAATCGAGGAGCCCAACACCAGCGCGCTCTACGATAATTCTCGCTACGATTTCCCCATCACGATGAACTCTCGGGTCGAGGGCTGGATCGATTACTTCACCGGCCGCGGCCGTCCGCACATGGAGCGCTACCTGGGCCGCTCCAGCCGTTACATCCCCCTCATGAAGCAGATTTTGAAACGCGAAGGCTTGCCGGAAGACTTGGTCTACCTCGCCCTCATCGAAAGCGGGTTTAACCTACAGGCCAAATCCCGCGCGAAAGCCGTGGGCCCTTGGCAGTTCATCAAAGCCACCGGACGCCGCTACGGCTTGCGCGTCGACGGCTGGTTAGACGAACGACAAGATCCCATCCGCAGCACCGAAGCTGCCGCCAGCTACCTCAAGGACTTGTACCTGATGTTTGAATCCTGGTACTTGGCCGCCGCCGCTTACAATGCCGGCGAATACAAAATCTTGCGTTCCATTAGCGCCACCAAATCCAATAACTTTTGGACCATTGCCCAGACCAAACACCTGCGCCGCGAGACCAAGGATTATGTGCCCAAGCTGATCGCGGCCTCTATCATCGCCAAGAACCCTGAAAAGTATGGCTTTGAAGACATCGCCTACTTGGATCCGTTGGAATATGAAACGGTGCCAGTGAACTTCTCGGTGAGCCTGAAGAAGATTTCGGAGCTAGTAGACGCGCCTGAAGACGAACTGCACGAACTCAACCCTCACCTGCGCCGCGCGATTGTGCCGCCGAATATGGCTAATTACGAGATCCGGGTGCCGGTGGGCAGCCGTGCCTTAGTCGAACGCGCCGTGGCCGCCATGAAAACCGGTCTCACTGTCGTCGATAACGACAAGGAATACTTGGTCCGTCGGGGCGACACCCTTACCTCGGTTGCCAACCGGTATCGCTTGCGCAAGAAAGACTTGGCTGCGGCGAATAACCTAAGCCTTAAAGAAAAACTCGAACCTGGCAGCTCACTGATTATTCCGTCGGGCGCCAAAGCGGCTGTATACGAGGCGCCTAGAGTCGCCTCCGGCGGCGGCACCACGCACACCGTGCGTTCGGGTGAATCGCTCTGGTCTATCGCCGAGCAGTACGATGTTCGTGTGGGCGATTTATTTGAGTGGAACGACTTGGAGAATGGGAAGATCTTCCCGGGCAAAAAATTGGTAGTCCACGCTAAGGCTCAGGGCCCAGAAGCCCCGGCTGCTGGACCCGCTTTAGCTTCGGTTAAAAGAGTCCCCCAATCCACTGCTCCGGTGACCTCTACTATCTCCGGCCCCGCGGATCCTGCTGGCTTCGTGGACCACACGGTCAAGAACGGCGAAACCCTCTGGTCCATTGCTGAAAAGTACAGCGTAAGCGTGCGCCAAATTTATCGCTGGAACGCGCTTCGCCGATCCAGAATTAACCCGGGCGATACGCTCAAGATTAAAGCCGAACGCGGCAGCCGAGCCAACACCGGCCGCCAACGTTCGCGGAATGCATAAATGACTTACGAATGGTATTTGCTCGGTCTGGCCGTCGCGTTTATGTTCGGTATCGCATTCTTTGTAGTGCCCCAGTTCTTTAAGGACTAGCGACGAAAGACTAGAACGTCCCCACGGTGAAGTAGAACTTAAACTGCCCGCCCAGTTTGCCTAGGCCTTGAGCGAAATCGATCACCACCGGTCCCACCGGGGTCTTGTAGCGCAGCCCAATCCCCACCCCATCACTACGTTCTACCGCGTGGAAATCCGGGAAGATTTGCCCGGTATCGAAAAAAACCGCCAGGCCAAAATCGGCGATAAGTTTAAACGTGACCTCCGCCCGCGCGTTGTAGAACGCCATGCTCTTCGAACTCGGATCTGGCGTGAGAGCGCGCGGGGTAATACCGCGAATAGAGCCTTGGCCACCTAGAGAGAGTTCGTTCACCAAACGGGCTCGGGCCAGCGGCTTGTCGAAAAGCGACTGCGCCATTCCCAGCCCCACGTAAATCGCCGTCTGCACGTTCTGGCCGAGCGGCACATAGAAGGAGTTGCGCAGCATCGCCATCACAAAAGAGATATCGTGCTGGGAGAAAAGTAACGGGGTAGCAAACTCGACATCCAGCGCATGGAAGCTTCCCCAGCGCGGATTGAAGATATCGTCTCGCAGATCGAGTATCAAACCCGGTCCGGTGGAACCGATGGATTCCGTAACCGGCGTACCAGCGGTGGGGTAGAAACTCTGGGTGGTGGTGCGCTCCACGCGCAGCAGCCGGTATGTGCCTGTTACTTTAGGCGAGAATTTCTTCTCCAACCGACCTTCGAATCGCGCGCGGGTAAGCAATGTTTGATCAATGGGCTGTACTTCCACCCTATCCAAACCCAACGTCGAGGCGAACGTAACCGGCAAGTCCAAAACGTACGGGTAGCGGTAGCCGAAAATAGTCGAGTACTCGAAAAACGGAATAGACAGATCGGTACCAATGCGGCTGATAGGAATCCCCAAATCCGCTCGGATCGAAGCGGTTTGGTTCAGGCCCGAAACGTTGCGGTACGACACCCCCAAAAACGGGCGAATGCGCAGGCGCGGCTCTTCGTACAAAGTCCCGATGCCCATTTCGCCAACGCCCGGGCGGGTTTCAATCACCACCACGCGCAAATCAATCACGCCGGGTTCAGTAGTGCTCTTGCTCTCCAATACTTCCACGCGGGAGAAGACGCCAATCAAACCAATCTTTTCTTCCGACAGGCGGATCTTGCGGGAACTGTAAATACTGCCCTGATCGAGCTCCATCTCACGCATCACCACTTGGGACTTGGTCTTGCGCAGGCCCTCGATGGCTACCGAGCCGATTTTAAAACTACGGCCTTCTTCGATATCAAACTTCACCGTGGCCGTTTGCTGATCGCGGCTGATTTCAATTGCCGCTTCGCCCACTTTTAAAAGTTTAGCCTCGGGGAATCCGTTATTGGCATAAAACGCCAAGATCTTATTGCCCGATTCAGGCACCAATATCCGGTTAAGCGGCTCGCCGACCGTAAAAGTAAACTGCTTTTCTAATTCGGAGAGCGGGAAGCTATGCACCCCGGCAAAATCGACCTTCGTCAAGATCGTCTGCACCCCTACGTCCGCATCGAAAAACAAAATGACTGAGCGGCGATCCTCGCTAAAGGTGACCTTTGGGTCGCTGATGCGGGCATTGAGGTAGCCCATTGATAGCAAGCGGTTCTGCATTGCCACTAGCGTTTCTGCAATACCGTCCGACCAATACAGCTGCCGGGTGAGCACGCCGGTGGCCACCTCATAAAACAGTGCTTCAAGATCCACGCCGCTCAGGCGGTCGCCCGTGGAAAAACGCAAATCCTCGATAATGGTACGCTGGCCCTCGGCGATGACGAGTTCCATTAAATTGAGTTTGCCGTTTTCAATGAGCGTTTTCTTAACCGAGACCGTGGCGTCGGGGTAACCCACCGAGTGGTACTTCGCTTCCACGAGCTGAGCAATTTTCACCGCCGGATCAGTTTGCGCCAAAACTTCTTCCGTCAGCAGCGCGCGCAACTGCACATCGGCAAAAACGGAATTGCCCACAAAACGAATTTGGAAACGCTCACCCATTTTTACTAGAACGGTGATGTCGACCTCGGTGGAGTTCGGAGAGAATTGAAAAGTGGAGTCGGCCACCCGCGAAGTGGGGTATTGGTTAGCGCGTAGATACGCATTGATCCGCTCCACCCCAGCTGCGAGTTTGATTCGCGAGAGCACGTCGCCACGGACCAAGGGTATCAGGTCGACCATGGCAGCATTTTCTTCCGCTGGCCCGCCCTTAACCTGTATTTTGGCGACTCGAGTGGGAGTATTGGGCACCACCCGCACTTCCACGTCGGCCTCGTCCTGGCCTTGGTTGCGAGTGAGAAATTGAACCTCGGCGAAATAGTAGCCGCGGTCTTGATAGGCTTCTTTCAATGCCTGGCGCAAAGCACTAAAAGACTCCAAGTCGGCATTCTGGTCGTGATCTTGGCGCACCTTACGCCGCACTTCATCCAGCACATCTTCAGCTACATCGGTAAAATCCAATTTGCGCAGTTTGCGGACACGTGTGCCCCGAAGAGAAAGCTTAACTTTGCCCTCTTCCATTTCTGCGTCGATAAAAACCCGCATCCACTTGCCGCCGGCGCCCAGCTCTCGCAGTGTGGCGTCGACCTTGTCTAAATCCAAGCTTCGGCCGGCTTTGAGGCCCAGGGCCTCGGTCAGGGTCGCAAGTTCGGCAGGCTCCATTTCGGTGGACGCGATAGAGTGGATGGTTTTGCCGTCGAAGTCGGAATTCGCCGTTAGCGCGCCAGGCACCCAGAGAAATAGAAAAAGCAAAAATGCATTTAGCTGCTTAAAACTCATTCAAAACTAAAGCGGTAACGAAAATCCAAACCGTACGCCTGCTGGGTCGTGGATCCTCGCAAACGCTCCATGGCTGCCGCGTTCAGAGAAATATTATCATCGAGCATCTGCTCAATCCTAAATTCGCGCACCGGCGTGCTCTCCAGACTGTTGGAATAGGAAACTTTGGTGGTATCGGTGATTTGCTTCTGGATTTGCACAGTGGGTGCGTTGATATCGGTATTCGCAGTGCCCGGGCTCAAATTGCTTCCTTGCTGCATATTGGATTGTGGCTGATTGCTGATTTTGATGTTCACGCCCAATTCGTTTTTCAGTTTGCTCTGGATGGGGATCTGGCCCACCAGTGCGCTGCCAAGATCCATCACGTTGCCGTCTTGCTGCCCACCCGTAGCGACACCCAGCACCAGCAACGAGATGATCTGGTTCTCTAAAAGAGCAGGCGTGGACGTAAGGCGAATTTTATAATCTTGGGGGGTGCCGAAAGCCTGCAAGTTGATTTCGTAGTTGTTAACATCTTTAACCGCGTTGCCGCCGGTAGTCGGCGCAACCAACGTGGAGTTTTTCACTTCGCGCACATTGGCGCGGCCGGAGACCCGAAAGCGGGGCAAAATACTGTCGGGAGATTCGAACTTCACAGTGGCCGAATCCAACGCAAACTTCGTATCGCGGAAAAGTACCGACCCGCCAATGGCATCGGCAGAACCCAATAGCCCCAAGTCTTGGGTATCCCCCACGACGTGGAAATTACCTCGAAACTCCGCTTGCATGATATCGGTCGCGACAAATAAACGTTCAGACCCTAGGCACTGGATGTCGTAGTTAAAAAGTGGCCCATTCTTGCTAAACGAAGGCGTGCTACCGCCGGTAGTAAACCGAGTCAGAGAACCTTCCAAGATTTCGCATTTACCGCCCAACTGGTACGGCCGGCTCTTGCCGCGGATATACAGATCGGCCGAGAGTTTGCCAGTGAGGTAGTCCTGCACCCGCATTACTACTTTGTCTGCGTGGATGCGGATATTGGGAGCGAGCATCTTAAAGCGATCCAGGCGAACATCGCCTTCCAACCCAACGACTCCCCCGTTCACGTTCGATTCAAAACGGTCGATGTTGATGCGATCCTGGCTAACGGAAAGACGGGCTTCCACCGCCCGAAATTCGTCCATAAAGCCGCTCAGTCGAAAACTACCGCCTTCCAGAGCCACGTTGCCCAAAAGCTGGTACTTCGACGGCGGGCCCGACATCCGCAAACCTACGCTCACTTTACCGGTGCCGTAATCCAAACCGGGGATAAAGGGCTGCAGGTACTGCAAGTCGATGCGGCCGTCTAAGCGGGCTTCGACTTTCTTGTCCGCTTCAAAATTCAGCGCCAAAGACAACTGGCTGTCCTCGCCCTGTAGAAAAATAGAATCAATCCGCATGCCGTTTTGATCCATTTTGATTTGGGCGGGCTGATGGATTTTCATGGGCGTGCCCTTAAAACCCACCAAGAGCTGCGTGATGGTGCCCGAACCTTTGAGGGTGCCCAGCCTATCGAAATCGCCTGTTACCGACAGATCGCCCGTTGCCTTGAGATCCGCTAGCGGCGGAATATCTCGGCTTAGGACCAACGTCATAAGCGGGGCAAAATCGTAATCTTGGAAATAAACCAAAAGCTCGTCGCTCTTGGCATCGAACGAACGCACGTAGCGCCCGCGCATTTTATCGCTGCCCAAGTTGAATAGGTATTCGAGTTTTTCCCCTTCGGGTCGCAATTTAACGACGGAGTCGGGAATGGGCACGCCGCGGAATTTGGTTTTGACGAGTTTTAACTCGCCCCGACCACGGTGAAAAAGTTTGCCCTTGGGCCCTTCAAAAACCAACTGACCAGCAATCTCCCCCGAGATCGGCGCATTGCCGAACCGCTCGAAATTGCCGATGTCCAAGCCAAAGGTGGAAAGCTGCAATTTGGCGTCAGCCTTTGCGAAACGCCCCCGCACTTCCAACGCTCCCGAGGGTTTGGTCAAAAGGACTTTGGTGAGATCGAGCGCGGAATCCGCGTACGTCAGGCTAAACGCCCCCGAAATCCAACGTTCATCAAACCAGCCAAAATTCTTCCCCTGGCCAGAAGCACTGACCCGCACACTGTCGGCCCGGTCGCCGCCGCCCTCCACGGTGATGCGGGTATTTACTTCCCCGCCTTTGGGCACTTCGAAAGTTAAATTGAGGTTCTTCAAAACCGAAAAGATCTGGTTGGTCTCGGTCCGTCGGGCGTTTACGTAGAACTTATATTCCGTGCCGGCGCCTTTGAAATCCACGTAGCCATTGCCGCGGACCGGCTCCAAAGAAGGCAGCAAAAGATTTTCAAAAGTAAGCAGCAGCCCTTGGTAAAACGCTTCCCCACTCACCACACCCAATTCCAAGCCAGCCACTTTGGCGCCCTGCACTTCAAAACCGCCTGTGACGTGGGCGTCGTCCCCATTCACCACCACTTCGGCATTGAGCTTACCGGTTCCGGCCAGTTCCAAATTCGCAATCCGGGCCATTTGGGTGAGTGAGGTGTTTTCACTGACCACACTCACACGCGAAGTATCGTCGAAACCGATGAAGCCCTTGGCCTTCACCGGCCCACCGAGCAAATTGCTCTCGGCATCGAAATCCATTTTGGTCAGACTGAAAGTAAGCAGGCCCTTGAGAAACCCGCCGCCAAACTCGATGAGGTTATTCGCCCCACCCTTTGGCTTATCCGGGTCGTCTATCACCACCAGGTCGGCTATCTTGGAATCCAGCGCCGCCTTGATTTCGAAGGGCCCCGCGAGTGTCGCGTTTACTTTAATTTTACCGGTGGCCTCCATGGCGACTTGCGGGCGTTCGACACCCACCCCACGCAAGACGCCTTCCAAGGTCAAACCGTGCACATTGAACTCGCCGGTGAGCGGAAAGTGTTCGGTGAGTTCGAGTTGAAACTTATTGGATCTGAAATCGCCGCCGCCGTACTTCAAGGCCACTTGCGTGAAATCGACCCGCCGCTTGTCCAGCGCGAAGTTTAACGTGCCGGTCCCGATTTCGTATCCCTCGTACAAAACGCCTTCGTAACTGAGCTGGCCTTTGCCTGCATAGAGATCGCCGTTTTTGCGAATGTCGCCACGGGTCGCAAACGAGCCTTTGAGCTCCGGCGCCCCGATGACTGGGAAATTTTGCAGGTAGGGCAGCTTGCCCTTGATTTCGTAGGAAGCGTTGAAAGTTCGAGGCAGAGATTCGCCGTCGCTGGGCAAACGGGACACACCCACTAGGTTGATAGCGAAATCGCTGTTTTCGACAATACCGCGATTCAAGCGCACGGAGTCGGCACCCAGGTCGGCGTCGATATCTACCTTGGAAAGACTGAGCGCGGTTTTCTTCCAGCTCATCTCCAAGTTATCCGATTGCACTTCTACCGACCGCTGTTGGCCCGAACCTTTTTCAACAATGACCGTCAGACTGCGCGAACGCACGGCCATCTCGGGATCACTGGATTCAATATTAAAAAGCGCGTCCACCACACCCAGCTTGTAAAAAACCAAATCGAACGTGGGCCGCTCTACTTTGATAGCCCCGCGGGAACCGAAAAGGGCCATAGCGGTACGGTACAGTTTATCGGCGTGGGGAACCTGAATGCGGGGGTGAAAGAGGATCAGTTCGTCGATTACAATGCGGCCGAAAAGCAGCGCCAAAGGCCGAAACTGGATCTTAATTTTATCAACTGAAAGAGGCTCATTGAGGTGGATCTTGGATTTGGGTGTGGAATCGAGCTGCACCCGGTTTAGGTAAATCTTGGGCGAGAGCGCGGAGAATTCAATACTCTCCATCTGCAGTTTGAGTCCATACTCGGTGAGGATCTGCTGGAGCTCGGCCACTACTCGCTTTTGGACAGGGCTACTGCCCAACGCTAAGTGCAAGAGCACATAGAGCCCCAAAAAGACGAAGAGTAGGCTGAGAACAAACTTACGCATCCTAGCGAGCGCCTCCGGACTGTTTATCGAGGGCTTCCTCGATCTGGTTCTTTAAGAGACGTAAATCCCGGTATTCTGGTGCCATACGCTCCAGTTCCGCGGCCTGCGAAAAAGCCTGGCGCAAATCACCCAAGCGGTAAAACACCTGAACCAGCTTGTAGCGGGCCTCCCGTTCGACTTCTACCGACCGGTGCGGGCTGCGCAAAGCGTTTTGGAAAGCGTCGAGGGCCCCTAAGTGATTGCCGACGGATAGCGCGATTTCGCCATTGAGCGCTTGGGCCTCCGCGTGCAGGGGATCGCTTTCCGGAATCACCGAGAGCTCCTCCGCGGCTTCTCGCACCAAACCCATTTCGAAAAAGGCCAAGGCCATATCCATGCGCGCTCGGGCATCCACACCCAAGATTGGCTGGCTTCGCCGGCGAAATTCCTTCAATAGCGGCGCAATTTCGTCGGCAGGGTTTTGCAAGACCCCGCCCATTTCTTTTTCGAGTTCCTCGATCAGGTCTTTCAAGGGAGTTTCGTGTACCACCGGTGCGGCTTCGCCAGACTCGGTGTCGCGCCCAGATCCGCGCAAGAGCACGAGAAGGTTCTCGGTCGAAATTTTGCCTTCCCGGTACCGGCCAAGGTGGATGAGCGCCTCGGCTTTGCCGCGCAAGCGCAAGATTTCCTCGGTCGCATGCAAAACCTGCTCTTTGTCGGCCCCGGTTTGCAGGGCTTCCAGAAGTACCTTGAGCGCTCCCTCAGTATCGCCCTGCTCTTTAAGGGACTGTGCCCGGCCTAAGTAGGCCTCACTGCCGGTGCGATCGAGTTGCAAGACGGCATCAAAAAACTTCTCCCGCAGACGGGGATAGTCTTTGAGCGTGGCTTCGACCACCGAGCGGTATTCTTCGACTTTGCCTTTTTCGATCACCAGCTGACTGAAGTCAGCGATGGCGGCGTTGGCGTGCTCCGTCTCGCCCTTCATCTCCGTACAGATGGCGAGTTGCAAACGAAGTTTGGCAAACTGGGGGGCCAGCCCGATCCCGCGCCGGAGCAAAGTGATGGCTTCGTCGGTTTTACCGCGACGGCGCAGGTACACGCTCAGAGAAGCGTAGTGGGTGGCCGCTTCCTTCTTGCGGCCCTGCCGTTCGGCTTCTCGGGCTTGTTGAAAAACTTCCTTGGCATGGAAAGTAGCCACGCGAGTGCTCCGAAGATTTTCGTGATGAAAATCGACGGCGCAGCCGTCGTTTTTCATTTCTTGTCGTTTACTTTTTCGACGTAGGAACCGGTGCGAGTATCGATCTTAAGCCAATCGCCCTGCTTGATATGGTACGGGACCGAAATCACCATTCCGGTCGAAAGCGTGGCCGGCTTGCCGCCGCCGCTGACCGTGTCGCCTTTGATCGCGGGCTCGCAATACGTGATCTGCATGGTCACGAAATTGGGAATTTCCACGGCGATGGGGCGGCCTTTGTAGTAGAGCACTTCGATTTCAAGGCTCTCAATCAAGTAATTCTTATTGTCGCCCACTGCGGCCGGCTCGAGCAGGGTTTGCTCAAACGAGTCGAGATCGAGGAACTGGTACCCGCTGCCGTCCTTATAAAGGTACTGCATGCGCTTGGTTTCCAAATCCGGCTCGCCCACTTGATCGCCCGACTTGAACGTTTTTTCCAAAACGTTCGCGTTGATCAGGTTTTTCATGCGGGTGCGCACGAACGCATTCCCCTTACCCGGTTTCACATGCTGAAACTCCTGGATTTGGAAAGGAACGCCGTCCACTTCGATATAAAGGCCTTTTTTAAATTCGTTCGTCGAAATCATTGGGTTTATCTCTCTCAAGTCCCCGCAAATTTCAAGCGGAGTCCCGCGCCCGCTTCACAACGGCGCGCAAAACCGCGATTTTGCGGTTGCGCAGCATGCTCGACATGTCGACCCCTAAGCGCGCCCGGCAGGCCTGGATCTTGCGATTGATGGCGGCCGCCGGTCTGAGTTTTTCAAAAATGCGCAGGGCTTTGTCGTACTGGCCTTGCGAGAAGTAGAGATCACCCAAAGTTTCCGTCGTGATTTCGCGGTTACTGGTCTGAGAAACTTCCTCGAAAATATGGCTGACGTGCTCGATTTTGAAGGCCTCGTCATCCACGGGGTTCTCGTCGTCGCTCACGATGGCCTGCAGACCGAAAATACTGTCGACTCCCCCCAGCGTGGGTTCCAGCGTCCCTTGCTGGAAACTTTCCAGCGGTTCCGACGGGAATTCAGTGGCCCACAACGGCGGAATTTCTTTTTCCAGTTCTTCACTGCTCTCGGGCAGCGCTTGCAGCGTCACGGCCGGTTCATTGGGCATCAACACACTGGCGCCCGATTCCAGCTCGTGGACTTTTTCGGCTAGAACCACATCGTTGGGCGCCATGAGCAGCGCCATTTTGTAGCAATGCAAAGCAGCCGCACGGTTTCCCAGTCCAAGGTAGGCATCGCCCAATAGCCTTTGGCCCAAAAGATTTTCCGGCACCGCGTGCACCACGCGCTCGAGTTCACCGCGTGCTTCGGTGAGCATGCCTTTGCCTAAATAGCATTTGGCCAAAACCACACGCCCGCCGTGGAAATCAGGGTGGTGATCCAAACCTTCCAAGCAAATCGAAACCGCTTCATCAAAACGTCCCAAGCGGCGGAAGGCTTCGGCCAGCGGCGCAAAAACGCGACTGGTGGGATCTTCTTGGAATCGGCGCAGGTATTCGCGGAAATAAGGGGGCTGCTGTTCGTGCAATTGCCCGAGGGCTTCCCGGATCCGGTTTGGTCGAGGCGTTTTTTCCATTATGTTCTTAATTTCACCGGAGAATCCCTCGAAAATCAATGGATGGCGCATCATTTCATTCGTGCCTAAGAAGCTTGCGCCGCAAGGCGTTGCGGGCACCGAAAACCAAGGCGATACAAAGTGCTTCCAGAGCAAGCGTTTCCCAACCATTCGGGCGCCAAACCGGCTGGTACCCCCACGCCACCCACGGCCCAGCCGAAACATTTGACGCGGCGAACCAGAGCCAGAGTTGCTCTGCCCCCGCCATCCCGCTCGCGCTCCCCGGCAGGGATCCCACCACGGGCGCCAAAAATCCCCACGGGACCCAAAGCAAAGACCAGGTCCATCCCAAAACCAGCCCGTTCACGGGCGCAGTCCACGCCACTTGGCCAAAAAAATACGCGCTGATGGGGAGAAGCAAAACGGGCATGGCCCAGGACAGCGATACATACGTCGCAACCGGGGATCCCTGCCCCGCGTTTTCAATCCACGCGCAAAGCAAAACCGTCGCAAGGCCGCTCAACAAAAAAGAATCCGATGCCACTCGCTCGGGAGAAAAAACCAAAAGCAGCGCAAGGCACGTGCAAGCCAATTGAATGGGTCCCGAGCGCAAACCACGCACCCGCAACAGACGATACGCCGCCAGCATTCCCGCCGCGCGGGCCATCGGCTGATTACCTGGATTCAAAACAAGCAGAATGGCTGCAGCAACCAGGGGAAGGTACGCGTGCGCGAAGGGATAGAGCGCTCGGCTCCAACGGTGCCGATTGGCCAAACCGGCTCCCCACGACAAGCTCCCATGAATCAGCAACCAGAGCGAGGCGACGTGTTGGCCGCTCAGGGCTAGTAAGTGCAAAAGCCCTCCCTCTAAGTAGAGCCGGGCCATTCCCTCGGGCAAACCGGACGTCTCACCCAACCAAACCGCCAGCGCCAAACCGCGGGCCCCGGGCCACTGCGGCAGAGCTCGCTCAATCCATGCCCGGGCTTGGGCCCGAGAATGCCCGGGGGTTTCCACAGGCGGTTTGGCCAAGGGAAGAAAAACCCAGCGCCCATCCGCCACCACCGACGGGTTGCGGGCGGGAAAGCGGCAGCCTGAAACCGAACCGGAGGCACCGAAAGAAGGACCGCGGCGGTCGGGGGGCCGCAAACAGAGACCGTCTGACCGATCCTTGCGCAGCCGCCACTGGCTTACGTGGAAAGCGATGACGACCAAAATAAAGACCCGAAACAGGACTCGACCCATGCCTCCATCCGTGCAAAGGTTGCACCTGGGAGATCACCGGACGGGGAAAACTTTCACCGCCCTGCTTAAGCCCTTGACTCAAAAGCTTTAAATACCCTAAATAGTCGGTTTACCGTTCCTCTGTTACCTCATAGGAGTTTTGCTGTGTACGCAGTTATCCGCACCGGAAGCAAACAATACCGGGTAGAGCCCGGCCGTGAATTGCTGGTTGAAAAGTTGTTAGTGGAAAAAGGCGCCCCGGTTCTCATTACCGATGTGCTCTTGTATGCCGAAGGCGATTCGCTTTCCGTCGGTACTCCGGTTGTTCCGGTTACCGTGCATGCCACTTGCTTGGGCGACGAAAAGGGCGAAAAACTTCGCACCATTAAGTACCGCCGTCGCAAAAATTATAAACGCACCATGGGACACCGTCAGACCTACACTCGGTTGCTCATTGAGAAGTTCGAGAAGAAGGGGATCTAGAAATGGCACATAAAAAAGCAGGCGGAAGTTCTCGCAACGGACGCGATTCTCATGGCCAACGACTGGGCGTGAAAGTTTTCGGCGGAGAGCTAGTAAGCGCCGGTAACATCATCGTTCGCCAACGTGGCACGAAGTTCCACCCGGGTCTGAACGTCGGTGTCGGCCGCGATTGGACTTTGTTTGCCCTGATTCCGGGCACGGTTGCCTTCCAGCGCCACGATAAATCGCGCAAACGGGTCAGCGTTATCCCGCTCGCCTCGTAAAAGCGTTTTAGTATTTTGAAAGAAAAGACGGAGCCCGCATTGGGCGCCGTCTTTTTTTTTGCCTTTTTTAGGCTGTCGACTTCGGCGCGATAAGCAGGCTCATCCATTAAGCTGCGTTGGCTTCCCCCGTTTTGTAGTATAGC
>CAZBJE010000057.1:0-7598 GCA_964492125.1 uncultured Pseudobdellovibrionaceae bacterium
GTCCTGATGGATGGCGTCACTACCACATTCGAGGCCAGCCTTTTGGGAGTCGTGCAGCGAAGCCTCGCGCCCTCCGCGGAAAAGCGAAAGCCTAGCCATGAAAGTTTGCAGCACGTTCGCCCGCAGCTTTTTTCCTTGGCCGCCATCATGGCGGCGGAAACCAGCTCCGACGAACAACTTCGGTACCAAGCCTTTCGCAGAGGGTTGGAGCAGGCAAATCTCCCCGGCTATCTTCCCGAGCGATTGCCATTGGTGACAGCCGAAGCCCTTCCGCAACTTCTAAGGCATCTTGCGCAGGCCTCTCTCGAAATCAAGGAGGCCACGATGCTTTTGTTGGTGGAAGTGATGCAGGCCGACGGGCAAGCCACCGCCAAAGAAAAAGAAATCCTGCGAACGGTGGCCGCAAGTTTGGAATGCCCTCTGCCGCTGTTTGCGTAGAGCGGCTTCACTCGGCCCGTTTACACAGCTAAGCCCGCATGATTCACTGCTGAAATTGGGGTGGGGATGGGAAAGCTGCACGGCGGACATGCCGGCGTTTTTGGGTTGGTGTTTTTGCTGGATCTGGGCGTTGCAATCGCAGGCGCCCGCAAAGATCCGTTCATAAAGTGGACACACCGGAAGATGTTTATGGGCGTCCACTCCAGCGGCGTAAAGCTCTGTGTTGCCCCGCATAGCCGGAACCTGGAGCGCGCCACAGAAATCGCCAAGCAAAATGCTTCCTTTGCCCTGCGAACCTGGCTCGGGGCTCTTAAAACCAATGATGCCACGGTGAACGATCGCGTCATCCATACGTGCAGCGGCGCGGATTACACGGTCGACCTGCATTCCACAGCCAGTTTTTCGAGGAGTTTACGCCGAGATCTTCGCGCATTCGTTTTTCCAAACCAGTCCAATCATATCCAAGTACATGCAGGAGCTTTGAGTGCGGGGCTGTTTCTCCATGAATTTGGTCATGCGTTTGCGGGTCTGGGCGACACCTACGTCGAGGGGGGCCAATATAATTGCAAGGAAGGGTTTCCTGCGTCGATTATGTGTTCTCATTTCCTTTTTGGCGAAAAACTCTTACAGGCAGATCGAATGGGGCTGCGCGACTCTTATAGTTCGAGCTATTCGAGCTACCTACTTAAGGATGGATTTGATTCGGTTTGTTTGCCGTGGCTTCGAGGGACTCTGTATTGGGTCGAGGGGCGGCAAGTGCCCATCGCGAAGCTTCAACCGAAAGCGTCTAGTGTGAACTTTGCAAACGGATTTCCGTCGGTTCTTCATGTGAAGGTGCAGAACGAGAGCGGGAAAAAAGAGTACGTTCCATGGAACCTTGCGGTTCGCCAGAGCGAAGCGCTCCGCCGTTTTCGTGAAAAGGTAGAGGTCGTGTTTAAGTGAGAGGAAGGCCTGTATTCCGCCAGAATAGCCCCAAGAAAAGTTCCTCGTTGTAATAGTTCGACCCATTCGTGGCTGCGTTCTTGCAGTCCATTTAGGCGAGGTGTTTTTTTGCGCGGCCTGATTCTCATCGCAATTTATTGTTTCGGACTGGCTGCAAATCCCGCATTTGCCACTAGTTGCCCCGAACTATTTAAAACGCTAAAGGCCGACCTAGACGCCATTGCGATTACCCCTCTGGACTCGCTCCTACAGTATTGGCCTATTGCCAGACGATCTCGCATACCGCCTGCCCTGGGTTTAAGTGACGCATCCGACAAAGACCACACTCGGGTAAGAATGGGACAATCAATTCCTGGGTATGACGATGAAGAGCTTACCAGGGCCATCGAAGAAGTAGAGAACTTGAGAGGAGAGGTTCATTTGGACTCGAATACAGGAGTCCTATTTTTACCGGACGGTCGCCCCAGGTTGTTGCTTGCACCTAATGAACGATTCGGCGTACTGGGTCACGAAATGCAGCACGTGCGTTTTGGAGTAGAACTATGCAATCAACTAATTTCTAGCGGCGTAAATCCCAAAGAAGCTAGACAACGAATCACGGACCTACTTTCCATTCCCAAGGTTTTGGAAGTAAATGAAGCCAGGTCGGTTGTAATAGAGCTCAGTCATCCACGTGTTGCAGCGCTAGCCTCAATGCGTGGAATGATTCAGAATGGAGTCTACCCAAATGTTGAAGCTGCCTTTCACGGAGTTGTAGCTCTTAAGGGGCTTTACCGCACGCCATGGTGGCAGCATCCGTTTAGTCGTCCCTCTCGCGAGAGCGCTATGGAGGAAGTTCGGCAGCAGGCCGTCAATGCTATCGATAAGGTTATTACTCTGGCGCTTAAGTATCGGAAGTTCGTGGCGATACAGCATCTCCAAAACTCCCAATCTGGTTTCGATAGTCACCAAGCTTGGCAAAAAGCGATCGAGCCCCTGGTATCTCTCGGCAACGAAAACCTCAAGAAGTTAGACCCCGACGATCTCAAGCCCTTCGAACGAGAATTCTATTTCGCTCTCGTGTACGCCATGATTCCCAACTCCATTGGCGATTATATGGGGCAAAAAACGTTTGACCGGGGCTCGGAGGGTCAGAAAGCTCTGATAGGTCGCTGGTTTCAAGAACGGCTGTCGCAACACCCTCAGACGGCGGGCAAATTGTTAGACTTTCAATCTCTTACAAATGACTAGTCGTTCGTGCGGGAGGCCCAGCTTGGCGGTAGAGGCGGGGTCACGCGGCGCCTTTTCGCAAGCTGGCGGTGGAGTTTGTTCAAGTCGAGAAATCGATTCTATTTTGGATTCGGCAGCCCAGCTTCAACATTTACCCCGGCCCATTCTAACTGTCGTTCTTGAACAAGTTTCGTTAGATCGCCTGACGACATTGAGAAATTCCATCCCGGCCAATCAACGATCCGGAACTTGGAGCGCCAGCCTAAATGACGCGATAGCCCTGGTAGTTGTTGGATCACTCAATAGTAGACTCTCAACGATCGGGATTGCGACCACAACCCTTGGGATGACGGTAGGTCTTTCCCTGGCATACTTATTCAAATCGGATTTCTTCTTAAGAGAGAATCTAGATACTTCGCTAGCAGTGACTTGCGCGATACAGTTTGCTGGCGCCGCATTTGATAGATACCGCGATTGGCGCGTAGGTAGAGGACCTTTGTCGCATATCCGCGATTCCTTGGTGTATTCGCAAATCAATAGAGTTCCTCTTTCCATTGAAACGCGTCAATCTCTAGAAAAAAATCCCTTCACCAGCCGAGTACTTCGAGAGTTTTCTAAATGATGCCTGTCGAGACAGCGCCAGGTCGGAACCCAGAGTTACTTTTCGATCTCGCTTAACCTAAAAGCTGTTTTGTGCTGATAGCGTTCTGGATTTTTTGAAAAAGCCGCCCGGTTCTCGGCTGAATGGAAGAAATAGGGTACCCCGTTATAGAACGAGCCATATTCGATCTTGCCCGGCACGAGCTCGGATTTGCTATTTGCAATGACCGGGTCGCAGCCATGGCAGTGAGGGATATAGCGCTTCGGATCCAAGGTGAAGGCAAGGCGTTCCGCTTCATTTTTGAAGTAGTACTCTATCCCTTCGTGTTTCGCCGAAAATTCCCGACTGCCTTCGTCCCATCGCCGATTATTTGTGTAGGAGACGGGCGAAAATCCGCCCAAGCCCACCATAGTGCCATTATCTCTGTCAATGGCGCACCGGCTCCCGCTGTCTTCGAGACTTTCGTCACTTTGTTTCGCTAACGATTTTTCTTTGCCTGGCTTGGCCAGGAAACTTTCCGCGGTGGCATCGATCGACGAGGTGTAGCTCACTAAATCCTTTTTACCGTTTGATCGGTGCAGGGGGCTACCATCTGGGGCTAAATGAATATCGGTCGGCAACGATTTTACATCGAGTTCGCTGACTAAATCAGGGTAATCATCCGCATCGACCAAAACCCCAATGACCTTTACTCCCAGACGATCCAATGTTTCTTGCTTCTTGATCACAGTCGTTTCCATTGCTCGACACGGACCACACCATTTCGCATGAAAATGAACGACTAGCGGGAGATTCAGTCGGATAGCTTCCGCCTTGGCTTCGTCGAAGTCGGTGAACCATGAATGGGGACCCGCTTGCTGGGCCTCAGCTTCCGTTCGGAGTGTTTTTTTTTCAGCGTGGTCGGCTCCATCTTGTGCCAGTGAAGTTCCACTCGCTGATAACAACAAGGCGATAGCGCAAGTCAGAATCCCAGTTGAAAAGCTGCTCAGGAGTTTTGCCATACCGCTGTACTTGCAAGTTCATGCCCAAATCCAAATGGATAAAGTGAAGACCACCAGTGGGCGTTGAAAGTAGGGCGTTTTGAACTCCACAAGAAATGCCGGGCGCGAAAGTAGGCTCATTAAAATGCATGTATTTCATTGCAGTGAATGAGGCGAGTGAGTGCTAACTACTTATATTTATTATTAAATTACTTGATGGCGAGCAAGTCGACGACTTGGTTAAATTTAAACGCTCTGTCAGGCACGGTTAGTACTTTTATGCTCTATCAAGCAATTAGTCGCTCGCAATTTCGCCTACAAGCAGGGCAGAGCAGGTTCTCGGAAGATGGATCTCCAAGACACCCCGTGCGTGCATGAAATCAGGGGCGTTGCTCACCGCAGTCTGAAAAAACCCGTGCGTTTCAAAAGCAATTCTGGCTTTGAGACTAGTGGGCATTTTGTTTTGGGGATCTATCTCGAGTTCGATCACTTCCAAGGTGCCGGATCGCACTGGTTCCAGAGAATCAGAACCGACTCGAAGGCTGACCGCATTGCCGAAGCGGTAGGGGGGAAGGGCAATCGGGGTCCCAGGCTTGAAGGGGAAGTCGTTTTGGAGGACCAGTTCAAACTGAATTCCCTGCGCGGTTCTCAAGTTGAAAACAAACTTGAAATGAGGGTTTGCATTCAATCCAGTCGCCATTCCCATCGTGGAAAACACCGCTTCTGAAAAATCGAGCTCCAACGTATGGGGGCTTTCATAAAAGCGAACCCGCCCGCTGAACACGCGATTTCCCTGGTCTACGGGGTGATCGAGGTTTCTCATCGTCTCCGTCATCTGAATGAGACTGGATTCGACTCCTTCTCCCCGCGCTTCCATTAGGTGTGCTTGTAATGCATTCGCAGGGCGGAGCCCCTGGGTTTTTGATGCAAGTTTAGGAAATTCCGCGGGCCGCCATTGCCCGCTCAGAACTCTTCCTTCCGAGTCGACGAGGGCAAGCGGATGGAACGCATCAAAAGAATAGCGTTCGGAGGTGTTGGCTACCCGATGCAGGTCGGCGAGGTCGCGAACTACGTTGGCCGCTTCCACTGAAACGAATGCGATCGATGGGTCGGTTACGGACCAACCCCACCAAGGGCAGTTGTTTCCGTTATTCGCTGAAGCGATTTTTCCTGTCAGCACGGGACGCGGCACTTGGATAAAATGCCCCGTATTGCGCTCGTCCAGATAGGCCTTTGCCATGCGCAACGCACCGCCATCGCCGATAGAGACCCAGAAGGT
Organism: uncultured Pseudobdellovibrionaceae bacterium; assembly: GCA_964492125.1. Lineage (GTDB taxonomy): Bacteria > Bdellovibrionota > FAC87 > UBA2466 > UBA2466 > JAIEOG01. Next base: position 5,450 of record CAZBJE010000057.1, read on the forward strand.
GTTTTCAGGGGCTGGCATTTCACGGTGCGTCGATCGAGTGTCGCTTGTTCTTGCAAAAACGAGGTAGACCTGCTCAGGCAAGACTTCTTCAAAGGGTTCAATCTGACCTGTTCGAAATTCGATGAGGTACTTGTTCAGAGGTCCCAGAAACTCTCTCTTTTTTTCACTTTGGCGAACGAGAGCCGCCGCAACGACTGTCCCGCGAGCCTGATTGAGGTTCTCTCTCGCTAAGTACAAATCGCCCTCCCGTACCACTTGAATCTCGGTCCCCGTGAATTCGTTGATCGTGCTGCCGGTATCCGACATGTACCGCGATCGAATCGGGACGGTGGGAAAAGAGAGCAGAGGGCTGTTCAGCGGGTTCGTGCTGACAAACTCGATTTCCCAATCCAATCCTTTGGTCGCGGTGTAGCGGGAGACAGGGCCCCGGACGAGTCGAGGGAGGTTCCTTTCATCCGCAGCGGCGTTTCCGGTGCTTTTGACAAAGGCGAGATCGAAGAGCGTTTCTCCGTCCGTTGATTCGATGGTTTTGCAGACCACTCGTTGGCCGACCGGAGCGTGGGTCACGTTCCGATCAGCAAGGAATCGCACGGCAAGGCGTTGTTCGATCTCAGAGGCCAAACAATGGGAGCTCGCTGCAAGGCCAACTAAAAGAAAGAGTCCACTTAGTCGCACGGGGCGATTCGCCTAGTCCGCAACATACCCCGAAGCTAATAGCCCGCGGGCATGGGGAATCCTGGCATCGGAAACCCCGGCATTGGAAACCCTGGCTGTGCGGGCGGAGCTGCTGGCATTGCTGGCACTGCTGGCATCGCTGGCGTGGCTATCGGCGGCGGCGCAGCGGAAACTGGCGGTATAGCCATAGCCGGATTTGCCGTTGCTACTTCCACAATCTCACTCGTCGAAAGATTGTGATCATCCCAGAAAGCGGGGGGATTAAGCTCGCCCAACACGGGGACAAAGCGCGAGTTGTAATTCGCCATGACATCGGCTTCGGCGCCGGGTCTGACCATTTGATCGATTACTGCATTGTCGACAAATGGAGTGTCTGAATAATTGAGCAAGGCGTATTCCTCGAGCTCATCGAAGTTCAGTTCATCGAAAGAGGCCCCTTCTTCAGCGGCCTTACCGCAGCCCATATTGTCGTATATTTTCTTAAGCCGATTTATCTCTTTCTCGATTTCATCGGCGCCCGTGCGCCGTTTTGCCGCATTGAGTTCTTTTTCTGCTACGGCCAATTCGTCGATTAAGCCGGTCATTGTTTTGTATTCGCGGTCGAGAGTGACGCGCAATAGCCTGATTATTTCGCGTTGGGCCACATTAATAGTGGGTTTAGTGCGAGCTTCTTCATGGGCCTCATAGGCTGCTTGATAAACAGTCCGCTGCGCATCCAGCTTCGTTTTTAGAGTGGCTACCCTTGTGGCGAGGTCATTGAAATTACGCATCAGCGCCTGATATTGGCCTTCAGCGCCTTTGATTTCAGTGCGTAAGCGGGAGCACTCAATTTTTTTCTTTAACCCTGGTCCGGTATTTTTAATTCGCTGAACGATTTTTTTGATTTGCTCTAATACGTCAGCGTACTCACGGGGAAGGTTTGTGATGGCCCCGTCCGTCGAGTTAAAAGTGCCGTTACTATTTGCGACAAAGGTTCTGGGCTCCGCCGGTTCGACGGCAAGCAGACTTTGGCTAAAAGTAATGAGACAGACCAACCAGGCAGTTCGAACGAGTGCGAAACGTGAGTACATCTAGGCACCAATGAGAGTAGGGAGTTGCAAATTCGGACTGGGGTATAACATGAGATTCGACAAAGAGTCATGAATAACTGAGCTTTTTTTGAGCCTCGAAGCTTCAACCCCGTCTGAATAAGACTGTTAACACCGACAGCCGCAGATCTTTTCATTCCGTTCCAAGTTCGGTGATGGTTGCTAAGGAAGCATCTTTTACCGATTGGAGTCGAAAGTGGAAACGTATCGTCGTGGTGGTTATTCATTGGCTGCAGTTCTTTTCTGTTTGAGCCTTAGTTCAAACGCGATGGCCGGAGGGTTGATAGCTTCCGAAGGAGTGGATTCCGATGAGGTAGAATCGAGTGCGGGTGTCGAACAGCAGAAAACGGGGCCTGGCATCGGCGCGGATCCTGCCGCTCCGCAGG
>CAZBJE010000057.1:7698-20396 GCA_964492125.1 uncultured Pseudobdellovibrionaceae bacterium
GTCGAACAGCAGAAAACGGGGCCTGGCATCGGCGCGGATCCTGCCGCTCCGCAGGCAATTGAGTTAAACGAAATTCCGCGTTTGTTTACTGCCGCCGAATCGTCTGCATTTGAAAAGGCTCTCAAAAAGAGCTTCGTGTACCAAACTTTATTAAAGGGCTTTTCTCAAAGCGTCCGCGATCATGGCGGGATCGCCAAGCCAGTGATTCGAATCGAAAACCAGACCATCCACCGCCTGGCGAAGGTGGTGGGTAGAAATGAAATCGTCTACACCGTCACCGTTCATCGGATCCTTGTCGCCAAGAAGCAGGAAAACAAGTTGGCTGAGGACTTAAAGCTGGGTTTTACCTTTGATGACATTGGGCTTGAAGAAGTCCAAAATGGAACTTTGCTCAAGTTTAGACTAGGCGCGAAGCTCTCCGCTTTTGAAGTTTTCCGCGTAAGTCCATAGCAGGCAATCGGGGGCCTAAATGAAACTGATACTTGTTTCAATTCTCCTTTCTATCGACTGTTTCGCCGCGGCCTCTGGCTCGAACAGATTCGAAAAGGGCGTCCAGACGTTCTGCCAGAACTTGGTAACGTGTCGGATGGTTCCCGTTACGAAATCGGGAAAGTCGCCCGATCCCGTTGCTACGGCTGGGTATTGTAAGCATTGGTTGGGAAGTTATCTGAGCGAGTACGACGCCTTTCCTCAGTTGAGGACCGATTTGACCGTCTGTATCGAAAGCATCAACAAAACGGCCTGCAAGGCCTTTAGTCAAAATGCGATCCAAACGCCTGAGTGCATGGCGTATGAAAAGAAGCTCGCTGAACAAAAGAAGTTGTTAGGAAGCTGAGGAGTCTTCGTCGTTATACGACGTTCGGGTGACGGGCCGGGGGCGGAGGGGAATCTCGCTACGGAAGTCAGTCGCGGCGATCTAAACACAGGCGATAACTTACGCACCCTTTGTCAGGCACGCCATCGTTTGGTCAGAAGCTGTGTTGGCTCGTGCATATGTTCACCGCGTGGTATTTCTCCCGTTTTCCTTCAGCATCCTCCGCAGAAACACTCGCGCATGCAGTGGGGAGGATTCAGGATGCTGGATTCCATCGGAATGGGCGCCGAGAAGCAAAAAGAGAGCTGCGATATCTGCCTCCACTAAGGCGGCTTCTCTCCAGCTCTTCTGACGAAGTTCCCTTTCCACTTGGTCCAATGTGCTCCACTCAGCGTCGGATACCGGATCGAGGAGAGTAGGGACGGCCTGTCTCCCTTCTTTCTGCTGCCAGGCCCCAAATTCGGGGTCGTTTAGTGACCATTTTTCAAACTCCACTCCAGCCACCGTGAGAGGTCTATCTTCTGAAAAAAATTGCAGTGCATGCCAATATTCCTCCAAACGCTGGCGCGCCATCCATTCAAGCGCTTGCCGTTCTTTTGGATCTTCCGGCTTTAAGGATCTGAGCTGACCTGACGTTGGATCTCTCATTTTCACATCTGACACAACGACTAAAACGGTCTTAGCTACGCGCATGGCGCAACAAGTGCTGTCGCCGTAGGTAAGGTTGATCCATTTCTCAAAAGTATCTGGAATCGCTTCTGGGCCAGCCAGAATATGTGGCGCAGCGAAGTGGATTTTAACACTGCAATTTTGCAGCAGAGCGATGGTCTTATGGTGCTGACCCTGCTGGAATGCATTGAGAGCTTGCTCCATGGCGACGGCGACTTTCTTTCTATCGGCCTTAGTCGTAAAAGTGGCGTTTCTTCCCTTCAGCAACTGTGTGACTTTGCCCTTCCAGCTTTTGTACGGAATCGTAGTTTCACCGGGGGAGCACGCTCTGAGTTTGTCCCGGCATTTACCGGCCTGAAGAGAAGTGGGGAGAAGCAAGAGGCAAAGAACGAGGAGGGCTTTCATTTAAGACTAGTATACCGATTTTCCCGGAATCTAGAATACGGCTCCCATTTTAAGTTTTAGAAATTCTGGAGGGAGGGGGGGCCGGTGCGTAAGTGCGCCTCCCCGTTGCTTCCGTGTGGGGTCACGTGTTAGTTCTGCGCGGGAATGAGGTATCCAGAAAAGAGTTTAAAGCTACATCGGTTTCATATGACGACGGACTTCGTGAAAGGACTCGAGATCGCAAGTATGAACTTGCGTACTTAAAGGCAAGTATGGAGGAGTTCAGTTGTGGTCTTTCTCAAGATTCTCAACGCCATGGGGTTTGAGATTTCTGCGCAGGGGTATCGCCCGCATAAAGCGACTCGGAAGCGGCGGAAACAAATATCTGCCTAGCAGGCGCTTTGGGTCGAAAGTGAAAACAAATTGCTGCGCACAATGGGGCCGGGTTAGTTGAGCCGGTCTGCTTCTTCCTGTTGTGGGTTAACCTTGGGCGTGTAGGCGATGCCCAAAAAACCTGTGTACCGCACGCGGATCCCAACTTCTAGTAGTAAATCATTAGGCGGTGTCAGTGACGTTTCTCGCCTAAAGGATTCGTATACTAAGTGAAACACCGGCATCAACCCCGGTTTTGGCGGCTTTTTGTGGAGTCCTTTTTGCATAAATGGGGATGTGAAAAGAATAGCGACTTTTTTTATGTATTCAACGCGAGCTCGCTCGGGTCGAATTGGCGCATTCCTGGGAACCGTGCGCCGAACTAAATCTCTGGCGTTGCTACTTCTTCTTGTTATTCCCATTTCCCATGTGTGCGCGGAAGAAACGGCGCAAAGCAGCGCGCCAGTCGGTTTGCAGATCGGTACAACAACCGCCCCCACTGGCCCAACTCAAATGGCCGGGAACTCAAGGGAAACAAAAACGCAAGAGCTCCTACGAAAATATGGTTCGTATTCGCTCTCGAAAAACAACGCGATAGCTGCTCAGAAAGAAATAGAAGCAATAGCCAATGAAATTCGACCAGCTGGTTATCCGAAGAATCGCATTGTAGTAATCAATAGTCCCATCCGCAATGCGTATATAGAGGGCAATCCCAATGATGATGGCACTCACGACATTGTGTTGTTTAAAGGAGTATTCAGAAACGCAATTTCAAAAGACCGGCTAGTGGGAGTAATTGCACACGAAATTGCGCACTCTTCCACCTTCAAAAGTCTTGGATCTTGGAATCGACGCGTTCAACAACAACGAGAAGAAATTTTCACTGCGGATGTGGGTGCTATGGAGATCATGCTGAAGCACGGGTATGATCCGCGTGAGTATCGCGAGATGCTCCTTGAAGTATCGAAAAGGTATGACTCTGCCTCTGCTTCTTTGGATGGAATGCTAGGAAGTCACCCCGTCACTGAGATACGCATCACCAAGATCGACCAATGGCTTAGTAAAAACGAAGTAAAACTTCAAAATCTTAAGCCGATACCTCTTGCCCCGACCCTCCAGCGAGTTGGCAGCATGCGAAGAAATTTTATTTTTCAACCTTGGCCGAAACAGGCAGTCGGAGTGTATAGCGTTTCTGCGCTGTTGCGGCGTCTCAATGCCTCTGAATCTAATCCACACCCGTACGACCTAGCCGCCCTATTGTACGGTCGGTCCGGAAATGATCGCCTTAGACCAAAGTTTGAAGGTACTGTCTCGGAACTTCTCTTTGGTGAGCAGTACCGTCGCAATGAATTTCGCAATCACACAAAATTTGCAATCTTCTTACCCCCCACCCAAGGCGAAGTTGAAAAGGTAGCCAAAGAAATAGTGACCCATGGAGGCGGCATCAAGTTCCGATCTGCGGCCGAAGCCTTGGAGAATATTTGGAGCGTTCACTGGAAGAGGTTTCCTGTGGAGACGGTTCTCTATTACCAGGATCAAATAAAGCTACCGCCGCATTTCAACACGGTTGCGGAGGCGAGAGAGGCGTTTAATGACGAGCAAATTTAGGAGATGCAGCTCTTGAGGATTATCTTCGAAAAGTGGGACTCGCATTTAAGTGACCTCGAAAAACTGGAGGTTTGGCATGCCTTGGCAGAAAATAAACTGCCTGCGGATCTGTTTCCTAAGGAATGGAAGCGCCAATATTTGGATGGACTTCCGAGCCTGTATGATGCCGCGATCCGATTAGATGATGCCAACGTGATTATAGGGGGGAAATGGCCATCCATCCGAAGGAACAATCCAGAGACGTCCCTTCATCACTCTTGGAACTTCGAGCCTTACAATAAGCTCAAACGAGATATGCTTCTTGCCGCAATGGAGAATCCGAAGATTAAGCCGCAATATAGAATTCTCATCGCTTTCGGGGGTTACCAAGAATCTGATGAGCTTGCCGCTCGCGGTCACAAGATTATTGAAAGTTTGTCCAACTTCAATGAGCTCAGAAAACTAATATCCGCAACGGAGGCAGCACTGGACGGGATGAAGCAGAAGAGCAATTTAGCGCACGCCTGGCTCTATGGCCTCGAATCACACCCTGAATGGAAGTTGGATCTTAAAGAAATATTTGAAATTGCCAAGGACGATCGATATTGGCGCGGCGTTCGTGATCGCACTAGCATAGAAGCGGCTTACACCTCCACACAAAAGACAATTGAGCTCGCGCGCGACATGTTGAAAGAACAGAATCGCGAAATCGAAATCGGGGCGCTTCCGGAACCTGAAAAGGGTGGGCTCCTTGGTCCTTCCTATGAGTACGACCTGCCTCATTCCGAGAAGACACAAAAACACCTTGTCGATAATTTACGTGGAAGCGGTCGGTTTCCAGCAGACCCTAGAGCCGAGCATGAACTCTTTCTGGCGCTTGCTGGACGGGGTCCTAGTGCTTTTATGGACAACTGGGCTGAGGAACTTTACTTAGGTGATCGATGGCTGCCTGCAAGTGAACTTAGGGAGATTCTTGAGAGGCGGGTGGTTTGGGAACCAAGTTTACGAAAAAGGATTTTCGACAAGCTCACAAGACTTGATCCGGTATCGCCATTGCCGGCCTCTCATGGTCGTATGGCAGCGATTGTTGACCACGTCCAACTGGTCAATCGTTACTTTCCTGAGGACAGTCTCCCCAAAGCTCAAATAATTGAGGCGTATGCCAATCGAATTAACGCCAATCACCGCGAGACGAAGGTTATTTCCTCCGCTAAGTATTCGGGAAACCATGACGCCGAAGGAGTTGCGGTGCGGGTTTTTTCCGGGCTCGTGCTCGGACTTAACGTCCTTGATAATGGAATGGGCCCGGTGGAGCGTACTATTCGATTTATTCGGTTCCTTCAGGGCAAGGAGCCTCTGCACCAAGAGGTCATCAGAGGGATCGTTTCGTACGGCAGTAACTCCAAAGATCCAATTCCGTTCGATGATTCCCGGGTTCTCCGCCAGTTTCGAAGTTTGGATCCAGTATCACAAGCTCTCGTAATGAATCCACTCCTGACGGACCCTTATGGGCTATTAAATATGCCGGGTGGAAAAAAGGCAGCAGTGGAGCTGGCGCTGGAAAGCGTGGGAGAATACCAAGGAGAAGCACGGTTACTCCTTGAGAGCATGCTGCATGCTCTAGACAAAACGGCGTATTACCAAAAATCCTTGGCACTTGTAGCGATATTGAGTCAGGGAGGAAACGCGAAAATTCACCCGGGCGAGCGACTCGGCCAAATACTCCGGAGCGCGGGCAATACGGGCATTAGTATTGGACAAAAACTCTACCAACGGCGGCTGGTGCCAGATGACTTCTTGCCTTATTTGGAAGATCTCACCGACGAAGCGAGAAAGCCAGATCGCCTTACCATTTTCGAAATGATTGCGCGCGTGCTTGAGCATCCAGACGTCGATGATATTCTTGCCTTAGAAGAAAAACTCGTTGACGCCTCAAGTAATGTCGTGGTGAAGTTGCGCTATAGAGATGGAAGAATCGACTCTTTGGATGAACGAGCGCTGAAGATCCTTTGGGAAAATCTCGAAGACCAAACCAAGCTAGAGGTGGAAAAACTGTCCTACCTTATCGACTATGCCGAAAAAAATGGTGGCCCCCAGTATCGAAGATTGAGAAGTGCGCTTGAATCGGTGAGTCGGGGCCTTTTGCGTCAGGCGGACGCCCGTACCGAGACTCGCAATTATGAGAGAGTTAGCTCTCTATACCGAAGCGGGGAGGTTTATCCCCATTCCGGGGTTCGATTCGTAGTGATAAAGCCCGATCCGAAGGCGGGTCAAAGCCAGAACCATACCAATGAGGAAGTCGCAAAGGGAGTATCTCTCAAGAAACTGGCAACAGACGACCCCGATCGCGCGAGAGAGATTTACCAGGCCATAGCGCTCAAAGAACGAGAGATTTTGCGTCGCGCTCCTGAGCATGGGGACGATGTAGTCTACTTCGAATCAGATCGGCATCGAGGGAATTACAAGGTCGATCTCACTGGTCCTGAGCCGGTCATCTACGTGTTTGATTATCCCCTGTTGAGTGCCATCAGTGGGAAGCAACTGGATGCACTTCATAAGTTAATGGGCTTTACCGGATACGTTCTTCAGGAAAAGCAATTACCTAGACCCGTACTAAGAGAGATGGTTTCAACCATCGTTAGGGAAATGTGTGAAGGAGAATGCTCCGCTTCTGAGGCAGGTCTTATGTCGGAGGTTCGAGCAGCAGTTGAGAGTCACCTAAAAAGTTCTAACGTTCAATTGCGTTGGCTCTTGTACGACATCTTAGGTGCAGCTGAAGTAAGGGGGGTAACTATTAGCCCCGCAGTTCATGACTATTTGGCTGCATTAGGAAATGCCGATTTCTATTCCTCGGCAGAGGAGCAGGTGAATCTGAAAACGCCCTTGATGCACGAAGTAGAACAAACCGTGCGCGAGAGAATGATGACTGTAAAAATCAAACCGAGCTTGATCGATTTTTGCTCGGAAGCTCTTCGTAAACTAGTGCATTAAACGACGCGAACTCAATGCTCGAGGGCTGGCGGAGCCCGATTTGAAGGCTTTAGAGGGGAGCAAAGAGTTTTCGGCTCAGCATTTGGCGAAACGGTACGGGAGTTAGAACCCTGTGGTTTTGGAGGACTCTATTGCAGTCCGATGTTGGAATTCGACAGAAAAAACTGGCTCGCAAGGGGTGAAGGCATTCGGATTAGAATTTTTCCTTATGTCCATCGAACCAGTCCATCAAGCTGTCTTTCTTGATTTGTCCCGCTGCGCATCCTTCTATAATGGCCGCTAGGGCGTTTTCATCTCTATTTTTGTCGATGGGATATTTCAGCGTCCACCCGTTTTGTTCCATAAACACGATGGCAACTAAAGCGCCCGTGCGTTTGTTGCCATCCGTGAACGCATGGGACTGAACTAGGTAGAAGCACAGTGCCCCGGCGGTTTTAGCAATCCCGCCGGCGGCGAAGGGGTAGGTACCGGGATAGAAGGCGGTGTGGAGGGCGCTCTCTATTTTCCCCGGTTCGGGGCAAGCGTGGGGATTGCCGCTTTTCTGGCAAATCATCCTGTTAACCAAGATGACTTGCTCAGATGTCGGCACCACGATCTTTTTCACTTCAACTTATCCATCGCATGCTTGTGCTTTTCAAAGGATCGCTCTGCGGCAGAAAGGAACTCCTTTGTGTCTGCCGGAACCAGCTCGATCGTCTGTGGTTCCGAGATAAACTTCGCCACAGCCATGCTGACTAGCTGAGAGAACTTAATCTTATTTTTTTTCAGGTACCCTTTCACTTTTGTCTCTAACCCGGGCTCTAAGCGCACTGACTTTGGAAGTGCCATTGTTTACCTCTGTAGTAATAATAATACAAATGACTACATTATTCAAGAACCGTGAATTAAGTAATTGAAGTTAAACGGGTTTACCAGGATCACTAGGGCGGCTATGGTGCGCGATCCTCCGGGATTTGTAAGTGCGCCAAGTCCGGTCGATTGAGGAATGTCCCATCCATTGGGATACATGGACAAGGTCCTGATTCTTCCCCAGCATCAAATCGGTGAAACCCTTCCTTCCGCCGTAGAGCGTGGTGAACTGTCCGAATTGATTTCGGATCGTTTTCACGAGCGGGCGCTTAAAATCTCCGCTTCTCAGGATTGCGATGGCGTCGTGCTGTTCTGGGAAGATGATCGGTATCAGTTTCCATCGGTATCGTCGCGGCACGGAGGTTAATTTCGTTTGAAATACCCAAAGGGTGAGAATGTTATTCTGGTCTCGCTCTAGGCGGACATGGTCACCCTTTTTTAACTGGTCAACTTCCTGTGGCCGAAGGCCCAGCCACACCGACAAGAAGAGCCAGTTGTAATGGGGGACCCTCAAAGATTCTTTGGCTGCCTCCAATTGCTCGACAGTGATCGGATCCGACTGATTGTGGGATTTTCCCTGCTTCTCAAAGTAAGCGTCGAGGAGTTGAGCTTTTTCTTTTCCTCTGGGCAGGGGGATCCTCAAAAAAGGCTGGCCGAGCTTTCGCGAAAGGAAATGACCCCAGAGATTTGTCACCAGGATAATTTTCTTAATGTAGGAAAGGCTGAATTTATTTTGCCGAAAATAGTCGTAGAAACGGTGGGATTCATCATGCCACTCGAGTGGATCAAGAGTGACTTCTAAGAGCATCCTTTGGGCGGCGCGCCAATCGGTGAGAAATCGCCGCTGCCACCGGGGGTCGGTAAAACGCGAATAGATGTATTTAGTCTCGAACTCCTCTTTGAATATTTCGGGCATTACCGCCACGGTCTTAAGCTGCAGCAGCTCAATTTGAGCTTCGATCCTCTGTCGGCGCTCCTCCTGTCTCTTGAGTTCCAGTTGCGCGTTCAGCTGGGTCGCACGTATGCGCGCCTGATCGTGGTTCATCTGTGGGCCGAACCCGAGGGAAATCCATCGGTTCTTAGGGATGTCCCATTCTTTTCTGGGAATCTTTGCCTTGGACTCCTTTGCGAATTCTTTTTTCTGCGTGATGAACTGCAGCTTCCAGTTCGGGAAAGATTTTTTATTGGCGAGAAGGCGGACGTAATACCCCATATAATCCTTCAAGGTGGGGGGCACACGGTTTTTTGGAGTTTTGTCTCCATTGTCCGATTCGGACAATGGTTCCGGCGCTATGCACCGGAAATTACAAAAGAGAGTGGTGTCCCCAACGGGATTCGAACCCGTGTCTACTCCGTGAAAGGGAGTTGTCCTAGGCCTCTAGACTATGGGGACCCAGAAGAATGAAGCCGAGATAATGCTTTTGAATCCGCTACAAAGCAACCGCATTTTACGCATCTAGGCGAACTTTTCGCGCTTCGTTGGTGGGCCTGGGTTTCGGGCCGCAAGGCAAAGGGGCTAAAGGCGGGGGCGCACCTTAACACGGGCTCCGGCCCAGATCTGGGACTGGGCCGCGAACCGTTCGAGCAGGGCGTGGGCAAAGGGAACCGGCTCAATTCCCAGTTCGGCCAAGCCGGCCGTGGGAATAGGGGTGCCCTCGGTTCGGATATTAATCGCTGAATGCATCAGGATCGAAACGCCCGAGGTGGTCGCAATCGAAACCGACATTTTACGGTCTTGGAAATAAATATCGTTGCCGCGTTTACGCAGGCCCTGGATGCCCCGCTCGAGGAGACTCTCGTACAACTCTGAAGTGAAATGGTGCTGGAGCAAGATTCCCTGGTCCAATGAATCAATGAACCATTCGGCCAGAAAGTGCAGCATCTGTGGGCTGTAAATGGGCGCCTTTTTCACCACGTCTTCTTGGTCGACCATATGGTCGAGTGGGACGTCGGCGCCGCCGATAAACGCGACTAGGGCGTTGCCCTGCAAACCGGTGTTTTTGTAAATCCAGTGGGCCTGTAACTGCAGGCCGTCGTAGTTGATGGCTTTATCAACGAACAGCGTTTTCAAAACTAACCTGCTGCTCGCCGATTTGATTAGAGATGAGCGCCCGTCGCAAACGCATGCAGCTTTCGCATGTGCCGCACATAAATTCGTGGCCTTCGTAGCAGCTCCACACCAACGAGAGCGGAAAATCGACTGAAGTGGCTGCGGCGACAATTTCATGCTTGTTCATTTCCGCCGTGGGCGAATGGACCCGTACCTGATTTTGCGTCGAGAAACTGAGCGAATGGGTCAGGGCTTGAATATAAGCGTGCGAGTTGTCGGGGAAGGTTGAGGCTTCCTCTTTATTGAAGCCCACAATGACAAAATCCGCGCCGCGGGATTCCGCCATGCCGGCCGCGATTTCCAAAAATACGCCGTTGCGATTGGGAACCCAAACTTTGGCCGCGGAGGCCGCGCTCATTTGAGCGTCTGCTAAATCCGCGAAGCTTGGCTGCGGAAGCGCTTCGGATTCCGTTAGAAGTGCGCCACCGGACCAAAGTTCCCGAAACCATGGCAAAGGGACTACCGAGTGCAACACGCCGTAGTGACGGGCGATCTGATTGGCTTTTTGAATTTCGCGTGAGGCGGCTCGCTGGCCGTAATCGAATGTGATGGCTCGGCATACACGGATCCCGTCGCGGATGGCCAAGGCCATTGCTACCGAGGAATCCAGTCCGCCTGATAGCAGGACTACCGCTCGCTGTTCTGCGGATGCCATGGCGAGGGTAAATAGCACAGAAAGGGGGCCGGGCGGAAGGGAAGGCTTAGCTATTAACCAATGCGTTGCGTCAGACGCGCGATACGCTCGTTAATCTCTTCGATTTTCGCCTTAACCTTACGGATTCGTTCGGTAAGGTCGGGGGTCGCTACGACTGTGGAATCCTGACCAAAATCCAGGATCTCGGTCACAATATCGACTTTACCGGGACGGTTGCCAGCTGAGTTGCGGATAGCGGCCATAAAGACCTCCTACCTATCGAACGGTATAAAGCCGATTTTCTTTAATATATAGCCACACGCCGCGTTGCAGACCTGCAACTGGGCAGGACTCTTGGGTTCGCGCTGAGTCGGAAAGTTCGGCCAAATTCCCACGAATAGCAGTGGCAGAATAAGGCAGTGCGTCCATCTGTAAAATCCGAGCCCCTAGAGGCGCAGGTGAGGTGGGAAGCGCTTGGAGTACGGCCCGCAAATCGGGCGGTTTTTCTCCAGGGCGAGTGACCACCGCCACCCGGGCGCGGGATAGAATTTGCTCGGGGCTTTTCCACAGGGGAAGGGTACGAAAGACTTCGCTGCCCATTAGGAAAATAAAATCGGCTTCGTGTTGCGTCTGCAATTCCAGCAAAGTGTCGATGGTATAACTGGGGCCCGGCCGCTGAATTTCTCCGCCATACACTTCCAATTCCGGCCGGTGGGCGTCTGCCAACGCGCGCTTAATCATTTCCAATCGCTGCGGGCCGCTGGCATGTGCACGATCCATTTTCAGGGGGTTTTGGGCGGCGGGGATCAGAATAACTTTTGCGAGCCCCAACGATTTGCACGCCTGAGTGGCAAACGCCAGATGGCCGTCGTGAATCGGATCAAACGTACCGCCAAATAATCCGACGAGCGGTCGCTTCATGCTTGGGGAGCGAGAGGGTTTCCGCCGCGGGCAGGTGGCAAGACGATGTCTTCCATCGTTTCGTCTTCCACCGCATCGTCGTCCTCATCCTCGTCGACAGCGTCTTCGGGTTGCGGCTCGGGTTCGGCTTCAGCAAGGTCTTGTTCGCGCCAAGCCGGCGCCAACGACGACAAATGGTCGAGTAGTGCATCCAAGCCGAAGCGCGTACCGGAGCTGATGTAAAAACCAGTCAGACCGGCGGCGTCGAGCTCGGCGCGTTTTTCGGCTTGCTCTTCGTCGTCTAATAAATCCATTTTGGTGAAAACCAAAACTTCCGGCCGTTCGCCGAGAGCGGCGTCGTAATCGCGCAATTCTTTGCGGATGACTTCTACGCTGGCCGTGATGGTTTCCACCGGTTCGCTGCCGTCCACCAAATGCAAGAGCAGGCGGTTGCGGGCTACGTGGCGCAAGAACTTATGGCCCAGACCCGCGCCTTCCGAGGCGCCCTCGATAAGTCCCGGCAAATCGGCAATCACGAAAGTTTGGTCTTTGTGGTCCACGACGCCCAGATGGGGTTCTAGAGTGGTGAATGGGTACGCGGCCGTCTTGGGGCGCGCGGCGGTAATCGAGCGCAGGAGCGTGGATTTTCCCGCGTTGGGTAATCCCACAAGTCCGATGTCGGCGAGCACTCGCAGTTCTAATTTCAATTCGCGGATGTCGCCGGCGCGCCCAGGAGACGCCGTGCGTGGTGCGCGGTTGGTTGAGGTGGCGAAGGTGCGGTTGCCGCGTCCTCCGCGTCCGCCGCAGGCAGCTTTCCAGCGCTGCTCATGCCGTTTGAGATCGACCAGCATCGCGCCGGTTTTGACGTCGTAAACTTGGGTGCCGAGCGGCACGTGCAAGATGAGATCCTCACCGCCGCGGCCATCGCAGTCGCTACCCATTCCGTGTTCGCCGCGTTCGCCTTCGTACTTCGGTTTGTATTTGAAATCGAGCAGGCTGGTTTTGTCGCGCGTGGCAACCAAGATGACGGATCCGCCCCGGCCACCATTGCCGCCGTTAGGACCGCCGTACGGGACGTACTTTTCCCGCCGAAAACTCACGCACCCATTGCCCCCAGAACCGGCAATGGCGCGTATTACTACTTCATCTATGAGTGCCATGGAGGCCTGGCTTATAGCGCAAATGGAAGGGAAAAGGTACCAAAGCTTAATGGATGAGGTCGCTTTGGGAGGCACTGGTGCGCTGGGGGCTTGAATAACCTCTCTTATTTAAAAAAATCAAGTGATTGTTGTGCGAAAAGCAGGGAGGTCATTTGGGTGTGAAGTAGCTCCTTAGAAATTTCTTGGCCGGTCGCGGGTACGATTCGGATCGACGGTGTTTCATTGGGT
>CAZBJE010000058.1:0-20227 GCA_964492125.1 uncultured Pseudobdellovibrionaceae bacterium
TTTACCCGCGCCTCGTCGGGAGTGATCGTGGCGCATTTGATACCAACGTCGAACTGCTTAATAGCTTTGGCGGCGTCGAGAGTGACTTGATCGTCGGTTTTGTCCCGGTTTTCGATGCTGAGATCGAAGTACTTAATGTCCAGGTCGAGATACGGCAAAATAAGTTTGTTTTTGATCTGCGCCCAGATGATGCGCGTCATCTCGTCGCCGTCGAGATCGACTACTGGGTTAGTTACTTTGATCTTCAAGTTGGTTCTCCCCGTCAGAAATAGAGCTAGAAAATCTTGCAGTTGAGTGCGGGTGTCAATGGGCAAAAAAAAAGCCGGCCACCCCAAGAGGGGCGACCGGCCTAAATTTTTATCGACTTATTGGTTGAGCGTATTTTTTTCGCTCGGGAGCTCGGCCTTCTTCTCATTGTTCATCGAATTGAGATTGGCCTCTGCGACGCTGCGCAGCTGGCGATCCAATTCATTGGACAAAGAGCGATTTTGCGCCATCAACTCACGAAAATCGAGTTCGGATTCTTGTACTTTAAGCGACAAGCGATCCAACGCGGTTTTGGCTTTTTCGCGCGTGCCGATATCTTCGGTTTTGGAAAAACTGCTTTGGAGATCCGCGACGGTGGACTGGATTTTTTCCAGTTCCGAGCTAGCCTTCTTCAGTTTTTCACGGGTTTCGTCGAGCTTTGCGCGGTTCTGTTGGACTTGCTCCAGGCCGGAAACTTTTTTCGGCTCGGAAGCGCAGCCTGCTGCAATGAACAGCACGGCCAACAAAAAACCCAGTAAAGTGTTGCGATTTGTACTCATCATAGCGTTTTCCTCGTTCTAAAAGTTAACTAGAGCAAACTCGGTGCCAAGCAGCCTTATATACCACGGATGGAGCCTTGGTAGCCACTGCGGCGCCTGTTTCCTCTTTCATTCTGACAAGAAAATCAGGTATACCCCCCGCACTCAAAGGGATGGATATGAAGGCTTTTTGCCACTGGCTGATCCTAATTTGCGTGTTTTTAGCGCCACTGTCTCAGGCTGGTGACGAGCCCGGGAAAGAACCGGCCTTTCCTCCCAAAGTCATCTTCACCCCAGAAATCCAGGTTTTGGGCCCGGATGGAGGGATTCAGCCCGCCCACTTGGAAATCGTGGTCGGAGAAGTGAATTCCCCGGTACAAGCCGCCCAACTGGAAAGCTTTCTGCAATCCAACTTGGCCGATGGGCAGCGCACCAACCCCGGACTGCAAGCCCAAGTAGGGATTGTGGAAAGCCCGGACGAAATCGCCGTTCCCAAGCCGGGCCTCACCCGCCGGACATTCCAATACCTCCAAAGAATTTGCCGGGATCGCTATCGGGTGGGATTTGCCGTCGCCCGCTTCGTGGTGGGTAACCAAATGACGATGTGGACCTTGATGCTCTCTAAGGGCGTGCCCTTCTGGCCCTCTCTTTTTATGGGCATTTACAACGGCACCGTGCAGGGCGGCTTCATGCTGATAAACCCGGAGTGGCAAAACTTCATCCTGGGCCCAAGCCACGTGCGCACGAGAATGGGGATAGCTCCCGACACAATCGGCGGAGCCGTAATGGACTCGATCGCTCCAGCCCTGCGCTGGCTGGGAGTCGAATTACTTTTCGTTTCGCTCGCGAAAATGGCTCTGTTGGCGATCGGCAACTACTACCACCTCGAGTTGGTTCCGCATGAAAGCTTCGACGCATTCGTGAAGTTCGTGCTCTTCACGACGGCGCTCAATACGGTGGGAGAGTTCCCCTGGGGAATGACCATTGGGCTATTGAAGGGACACGCATCCGCAAAGGGTGGGTTTACGCCGGAAGCCGAACAAAAGGCGCAGTTCAATAGCGACGTGCGAGTGCTCGGGCTTTCCGGACTGGGTACGGTCGCGTTAATGATGCAGCAGCTGCGACTTCCAATCGGCGAGAAGACCTTAAAGGGCATTGCGCTGGCCGGCTGGGTGCTCTACGGCGGCACCCGATTGTTTTTGGGCAAGCCGCCACAAAACTGCGCCGAAGAAGTGAAAGAGGCTTCGGGGATGCCCTCACAGCCACAAATTTAGAAATCGCTTCTCCGACACGATGACTCTACGGCTGCGCACCACATTCCTGCTCGGTTTACTTTTAAGCTGCCCTTCGTGGGCAGCCTTTTCAAAGTGCCAACTCCTACTACTCTGGTCGGAAAACCCACGAGCTGGAATAGATTATTACCGCCAGCACCGATCCTTGGCCCAGCGTACACAGCAAATGCACTTGCTTTTGGATCGACTGGGAATCACCCGCTCGCCCATTAGCGATGATGCGTTCAAAGCCTCACATCACATTGACGGCCGAGTCCTCTTTCGCAGCATCCGCGAAAACCAAGTGGAAGTTCAATCTATTCTGCCCATTCCTCCGAACGAAACGGACACGGCAAGTTTTTTAGCCCATCCCCAATTCCCCGCTCGCCTCAAAGCCCTGCAAAACTTGGGTGGCCGCCTCTTGCTCAATCCCTCGTTAGCGAGCGGAAATGCGTACCTAGAATTGGACAGCCTGCACCTGCTTATTTCGCACAACGCCCCCTACCCGACTTTCGAACATGAGTTTGCACACCTGGTTTACGAGCTTGAGTTGAAAGATGAATTGGACCCTGAAATCCGTGCTGAGTTTGCTCCGCTATTGGATTACGTCGCGGGCTTGCGTGTTGACTCCAAATTTAGCGACTCAACTTTCCACGAAATTTTCGCTGGCCTGCATGAGTACCAGGTCGCCATGGGTTCAACTGAGATTCCCACCCCATCCGCTGATTCACATTACATGCTCAGCTACTTGGGCCACGACCTCAAAAACCGAAACGAAAAGGATCTCTCCCCAACCAATAAAGAATGGAAACGGCTCTATCTCGCCAGCCAGGCGAGGGCACGGCAGAAAAGTTCCTCCAATCTAGTGAGGGCACTCGTTCAAGGCAATCTGATAGGACTTGTAGTCAGCGGCACCATAGTTCTAGTGCAAAGGCAGCAAGAGAGCGTAACGCTGCGGCAGGGCTTTGAAGACCTACTTCCTGGCATGGTTGTCGACTCTTTCGATCGGCAAAATTACCGGTCTATCTTCTACATCGGCACGCAAAAGCCTGAGCCAACCGAAAAATGGACCGTCCACGTTCTCGCTCCAGAGAAAGAGGGGCCGCGGCGCCTGGATATTGAAGTATTGGTGCACACCCGTCCAAACGGTTCCAAAGATTTCGAACCGATATCGATTAGTAATTGGTAGGTACGAACGTTCCCCAATACCAGATGTACAACCCGATCCAATACACGATGATTAGGCCGGTGAGCACTTTCGCCCACAGACGCTCGTTCCCCACGTAGCGTGCGGCTTTGTCTACCAACAGCCAACGCAACCCAAGCACCACCAAGGGCGCTATCAGGATACGCTCCAAACGAGCCAGCGGCGTCCAAACCAGAATTTCCCAAAGCGGGATTTTTGCCTCCCACGCCTCCACCAGATATGCCCGGTAAGGAATCCCTGAAGTCGGTCCTTCCAAAAGCCCACTCCCGCCATTGAGCGCCAAGTGACCCGCCGCCACCTCCGCCATCTTGGGCTTGAATCCGGGCAGCCATCCCCACCATTGCGGCAGACTCTCCGCGAGACCGCCGAAGGGCAGCACCGTGTAAAGCAATACCGCCGCTATTTCCGCGCCCAGCACTACGGCTAGCGTCGCCACCACCGCATGGCGCAGGGACTTCATCGCCCAATAACAAAGCAAAATATCGGGCACCACCGGCAACCAAGTGCCTTCCATCAGACCCCAGAACAAGCCGGACCAAAACGGCTTCTTGTCCACAGCTTTCATAGCGGGCCTTTTTCCACGATGATTTTGCGTTTAGTGGCAGACGCGAATCGGTCGGTAAGCTTGGGGTGTTCGTGGAAATAAAAACGAAAAATATTCAGGCCGTCCTTCTCGGCGGGCCGATAGAACTTTTCGTAATCTTCCCCAAACTCCGGCTGCTGTTGACTGAGCAACGCAACAAACTCGGCATGCAAGGCTTTGAGCGACTCTCCCTCAGGGGCGGCTTGGCCGGGCTTTAACTCGATCTGCCAATGCAGCTGCTGCTGCCCTCGCTCCACTTCCGACCAAACCACAAACGTTCCGGTGAAGCGTTCGCGGTGTTCGGTTTGGATCAGCACCTGCTGCAGCATCGATTCAAAAACATTCGATCCACAGAGGAACACGCAGCCCTGGCTACGCCCGGAAACCGAAAGCACATCGGTCAGGGGCATTTGGGAAAACTGTTTCCACATCGCCGCGTTTGTGGGATCGGCATCGGCCACTGCCTCGCAGAGTTTTTTCCATTGAAAGATCTGAACGCGGTCTTCCAGATTGTAGCGAACCAATGGAATGCCCTGCCACTTGGTGACTACCAGCTCTTCGTTCACCACTTCCAGAAAAACGTTTTCCAACTGCGCGTGGTAGAGATTGGGAATCACATGGGAAGTAAAACCCAGCTTCTGGGCCAGGTCCGGGTGAGCGGATAGGTACTGGCGCACCCGCACCAACGGCAGACTCTCCACTCCCAGAATCCCCGTGTCGGCCGAGCCGTAAACAGAAAGCACCGGCAAGCGATCGGCTGCCTGGCCGGAACGTTTCTGCAAGTCCATGCGCAGCGCTTCTGGGAACGGTTCGCCCGTTACCAAGAAAGAAATCTTTTCCAACGGAAAAGCTGTGCCGGCTTGCTGGGCCATTCTTTCCAAATAGAAAATGGCGGACGGGCAAACTCCGATGATAATCTGATCAAACTCTTCGTGGCACTTTTCGATAATCTCCATGATTTCTTGGTGCTGGTTACCCGGAGAAAAAACTACCAACGGGAGCGGCGAAGTAAGCGCGAGCGATTTGAAAATAAAAGAATACTGCTCGCCGCCTGCCCAACTACCGAGACTCAACCCGATAATCACCAATGTTTTGCGTTGATCGAGCGAAAATGTTTTGACGATAGTGGAATGCACCGAGGGCGCCATGGCGGCGTCCACCGATTTTAACTGCGGCCAGAAAAAGCCGCGGTTCTTGCTACCATCGCTGGTTCCGCTACTGCGAATGACGCTGTAAACATCGGTGTAGGCGTCTTTGGGAATAAAATCGCGCCACGGGTGATTGGCATAAAAGCCTTTCTTGGTCACCAGGGGCAAATCGGTCCAGGGCCTATCCGTGTTTTCGCCAATCAAGCCGGCGTACGCTTTAGAGCCCTTAATCATGCGGTCGTAGACCGTGCGGGCTACTTCGGGGGAACCTATTTGGGTCAGGAGTAGTTTGCTTGAATCCATGCGCCTTCTTACTGGATTTGGAAAAAAATGACCATGAGGTAGTATCCGCCGATGGTTTTTACGTTGCTGGCAAAACTCCTGGGAACGTCGGTTGGGTTGGTGGCGGCCACCTGCTACCCCCACCACCCCGTTTGGGTCGCCGCCCTTTTAGGAATTCCTCCTATTTGGCTGGAAGTTGCCGCCACTGCGGGCACGGGCCTGGAGCCGAGCCTGGAGTCTCGGCCGGCCTGGCGATGGGCCGACGCGCTGATGGATGCTGCCAGCTTCGTTTGCGTGCCGGCTCTTTGGTTGGGCTCTGCGTTCCCCCGCCCCCTGCTTTGGTGCGGCCTCGCCCTTTTCATCGGCTGCGGCCTGTTTAGACTGGGGCGGTTCCTGCGCCGAGGTCTCGTAGATGGACAGCATTTTGAAGGGCTCCCCGTTACCTACACCGGCTACGTTTGGTTCCCCTGCGCGTACGCGCTAGCCCATGACTGGGTGCTTCTCCCCACCCTGGCTCTATGCACGCTCGCCTTCTTAATGGTATGGACTCGCTTTAAAGTAAGAAGGACGCAGACACGCAATGACCCGCCTAGAATCCACTGATATCGCCCGTTTGTTGGTCCGCTTGGTCGCAGGCATTCCAGGCCTGTTTCGCCGTCCGTACTGGTCAGTCGAAAAAATTCAAAAGTACCAATTGGGCTTAATGAAGCAGCGCTTGGCCGAAGCGCGCGCACGAGTGCCCTTGTACGCTGGACGCTTGCCCGAAGCCGAAAACATTCAATCCCTCGCGGATTGGTCCAAGCTGCCTTTGCTGACTAAGCAAGATTTGTTGGGGCGCCCGTTCCAAGACCGCCTTCACCCGGATTATGCGGTCGATGATTTGATCGTCTCTAAGAGCAGCGGCAGCACCGGCCAGGCTTTAGATGTGTATTACGATCGCGCAAGCTTCTACTACTTCGTGCTGGCGGGTTTTCGGCTTTACATGATGGCGTTTAGCTACTGGCCTTGGCGGCGGCAGACTTATATTTACACCAGCCCCTACCCCTTTGATTCTTTGTTCGGGCTTTTTCCGATGCGCTTTATTTCGACCCTCACCCCTATTGAGGAGACCCTCGCCAAACTGCGCCAGCACCCGCCGGATCTATTGGTTTGCTACCCTAGCCACCTGCGCGCGCTGGTCGACCAGATGAAACCCGCTGACTTTGCGCGCATCCGTCCCAGCGCGGTCAATGTGAACTCGGAAATGAGTTCAGCGGTGGAACGCGCCAACTTGGGAGCCAAGCTTTCCAGTTTCGTTTTTGACGACTACTCCAGCGAAGAACTCACTCGCATTGCCTCCCAATGCCGCGGTCTGCAGTACCATCTATTTGAAGACGTAAACTACATCGAAATTGTCGACGATAAAGGCCAGCCCGTGCCGGACGGCACAGTAGGCAATATCGTGGGCACGAACCTGCACAACCGCGCCATGCCCTTGCTCCGCTATATGCAAGGGGACCGCGGGGCGGTGCGTGAATCCAACTGTTCTTGCGGTCGCCGCTTCCGTGTTTTGGAAAAGTTGGAAGGGCGGCGCAATGACTCTTTCTTGCTTCCCGACGGCCGTTTGCTGAGCTCCGGTTTTCTCTTGGACCTGACTTACGAAATTTTCCTCAGCTACGAACAAGCCGTGCGCGCGTTTTGCCTGCTACAAGACAAGCCGGATGTTTGGACTTTGGAACTGGTGCCGGGCTCGCACTGGACTTCCGAGTTGGAACGTAAAATCCCAGCCGATCTCGCTGCAAAACTCAATGAACCGTCGGTGCGTATCGAGCTACGGATCGTCAGCCAAGTAACCCGCACAGCGTCCGGCAAAGCCAATCCCATTATTTCTCGCGTAAAGAAAGCATAGGCCATGGAACAATCTCAGACGATTCCGATTCTGCTCAACTTGCTCGCCGCCATTCTCGGGGCCGTTGGCCAATACCTCTACAAATTGGGCGGACTGCGGATGGGCACCGAGCCACTTTACAAAAACTGGCCGCTCTTCTCGGGCATGGTTTTGTTTTGCGTGGTGATGGTTCTGTTTGTGGTGGCCTTCCGCCTGGGCGGCCGGCTATCCGTCGTGTATCCAGTCTACGCCACGACCTTCATCTGGGGAACGTTGCTAGCGGTGGGAGTAGACCGCGAACCGTTTCATTGGATTCAAATGGGTGGGGTGGCCGTGATTTTGGTGGGCGTTACGATGGTGGCCTTGGGCAGCCCCAAGTAACTACTCCCAGTTCGACATGCGAGCCTGCTTGGCAAGCCCCTCAACGCGCTCTTCCAGCTGAGACAAAAAACCGTTCTGGGTTTCTTGCCAACGCATCGGCTCTCCCACGAAAACGTCGCAAATAAACGGTATCAATACACCTTCGCCGCGCGGGAGCGACTTTCCTAGGCCGTGCAAGAATACCGGAACCACCGGCACCTCGGGGTGGCGCTCCGCCAGACGGGCAATCCCGGACCGAAAACGCGTGAGCTTTTCCGCTTCACCGCGGCTGCCTTCGGGAAAGAAAATCAAAATATGCCCGTCGCTCAGAGCTTGGGAAATATTCGCCAGCGGATCGGCGGGCGCCGCGTTTTTGTCCCGGACCCGATGCACCGGCACAATCCGCATAATGGAATTGGCAAACCAGCCGATATATCGGTTCTTGAGCCAGTAGTCTGCGGCAGCCACAGGACGGACGGCTTTGAGATGCCGCATCGGAAAGAGCGCCATCAGCACCAACGTATCCAGGTGGCTGTTGTGGTTGGCCACCACCAACGCGGGACCGCCATCGGGCAGCAGCTGGCGGTTGCGGATGTTCACGCCTAAAAAGACGAAAACCAAGGGCCGCACCACGGTGAGGAAGAAAAGGTGCCTCAGCATTTTCTATACTCCGTAGAAGTAATAAAAAAAGTGAAAGAACAAAGGCGAAGTGTACGTGAGGCTGTCGACGCGATCCAACATGCCGCCGTGCCCGGGCAAAAGCTGACCGCTATCTTTTACCCCGATGTCGCGTTTGATGGCGGAGATAACCACATCCCCGATAAAACCTGTTACCGGGATGATAAAGCCCGCCAAGAGCGCCATCTTCCAATCCATGGGCGTTAGGTACGGTGATAGCGCTACCGACAACCCCATGGAAGTTGCGACTCCGCCCAAGAACCCTTCCCATGTTTTGTTAGGACTCACTTTGGGGATGATTTTATGTCGGCCAGTAGTTTTGCCCCAAACGTATTGGGCCACGTCGTTGAACTGCGTAAGAATGACGAGGTATAAAACCAAGCCAGCGCCCCCACCAATCGGGTTCGCTCCCTCAGGCAAACAAAACAGGTAGGCCAAGTGACTGATGCAAAATACCGTCGTCATCAGGCCCCAATGAATGGTTCCCGCTGCCGCCAAAAAGCCTTTGGTCTCCCCAATCGTCACCATCCGCAGAGGCAGAAAGAGAAACATGTACACCGGGATCCAGATGAGAAACATCGTGTACCAGCCGATATGGATCCAATAAAACTGAAAAGGAATGCACAAGTAGGCCCAGAGCAGAATGCGGCGATCGGCCCGCCGGGTCGGCACCATCGACAAGTATTCTTTCAGCGACCAGAAGCAAACAAAGGCGACAAAAAGCAGCATCGCTCGGCGGCTCACGCAAATGGAAGTGGTGACTATGATAATAATCACCCACCACGACGAAACCCGCTGTTTGAGTTCTTTGAAGTTTCGGTGCGGCTTAGCTGCGGCCATCGACCATACCAAGAGCGTGGCGAATACTAGAACGCCATAGATTCCTGCGACCGTGTAAATGACATTCTCGGTGATATTCTGAAACATTCAAACGCCCTCTCGCAATGCGCGGCTAGCGCGGTTCCAGATAGTCCGAGCCAACAGACCGAAAAGCACCATCCAAACGTAGACAAGATAGTCTTGCACCGGCACGCCCAAGCCCACCAAAAGTCCCAGCACCCCGAAGACAAAGGCGCGATCGCTCTTGCCCATGGGGCCATCGTAGCGACGAACGGAACCGACCACCGGACCCAGAACTCCGGTCATCTCCGTGAGCACCGCCAACAAGACTACCCCGACCAACCAAGGCCCGCCGCCCCCGGAAATCAACCCGAAAGGCAGGTAGAGAGCAGAGTCGGAAAGGACATCGGTAAGTTCATTAAGGATGGCTCCCAACCGTGACTTCATTCCGTGCTCACGAGCCAGCATCCCATCGATGGCATTGAGGGCCATGCGGACGAACAGCAACCCAGGCAGAGCCAGAAAGCGGCCTACCTCAGTGACGTCTAAGGCAATCCAAGCGCCCACTCCCACGCTCATCAAACAAGCCGCGAGGGTCACCTGGTTAGCGGTGATACCTTTGGCGGCAAGCAATCGGGTAAGGGGACGTAGAAGGTTCTGAAAAGCGGGCTTGAGATCGTAAATAGTCACGCAACAAACTCCCTGCAAAAACTGGCTGCTTATATCACAAAGCCCCCAGGCCACAAACTGGCCTACCTATTCGCAGCCACTCTTGCTGAAAAGGGATTTCCGCGGATCTCTGGCCCGTGCCGGCGGGGCCGTCTTTACAGCCCCTTAGTCCTCGAGAAACTCAAATAGCGCCTTGAATGCCCGGGTGCGAATGGTGTCTCGCTCCTGGTGGATTTCGTGGCGAGAGCGCGGGAACTGTATCAGGGTGGCATCGGCCGCATTTTTGACGAAAAGGTCCTGGCCCGCGGGCATTACGTAGGTGTCGTCCCCCGCTTGAAGAACTAGGACGGGGGTTTGGACCCTCTTAGCCAATGCCAAGATTTTTTCGGCCGCTGTTTCGGCTAGCACGCTCATAATCCAGGCCGTGCTGGGCCCCCCGACAGTCAACTCCGGGTGGTCGAGATACATCTGGTTGATGACCGCCCAACGCCCCCGAGAGTTGGTGGCGGTCTGCCCTGCGAAAGTAGCCCGGCGCGCATCGAAATCGGCGAAACCCGGCGCATAGCTCGTACTGCTGCGCAAATTGCCCACGATGTATGCCGAGGCACGAGTGTAGCCGTGCAGGTTCACCTCAAACATTGGTGCGCTCAGCACCGCCTTGGCGAAAAACTTCGGCCGCAAGGCCAAGGCGTGCGCGCCAATTAATCCGCCTGCGGAATGGGTAAAGAGATAAACGGGCTGGTCGGTGGTAAGCGGCGCTACGATCTTGTCTAAGAAATAAACTGCGTCACCGTAATACTTGGTGGCATCGTCGATATGCACCATTTGCGGGTTAGCCAATAGCCGCTGCGACTCGCCCATGCCGCGATGAGACAAGAAGAAAATATTGTACCCACGCAGTGAGAAATCATAAATCGTCTCAACATATTTCAATGGGCCTTCCCCGTAGCCGGGAAAAATCACAAGACTGCGTTTATTGGCGGGCTTTTGAAATACTCGGTAGACCACCGATTTTCCGCCGGCAAGAAAGGAGTCTTTCGTGCCGGTAGCGAAAAATGCCTTTGCGTCACTAAGCTTGGTGGAAAACTCTGCAACCGTCAGCGCGTCGTCGCTACCGACGTAGCCCCACGACGGAGAACTCACCATGAAACAAAAAGAAAACAGCAAACCCCAAAATAAAGTCGACATCGAACCCCCGTTCAAAACAACCCTGGGCAAAAGGCTATCTTAGGATTTCCAGTGGGGCAATCGCGCTTCAAACAAAGGGTAGCTTATTCGGGGCTGAGGGATGGAAGCCTGAAAAAAATACCGGGCTCCCAGAAGCAATAAGTCCGCATGGCATTTTTGATGGAGTGGACACTGGCAAATCAAATACACGTCCCGCTCCCGGGACGCTCCAGACAAACGTTCTAAATCCTGCCAACCGGCCGGGGTCAAAGCGAAACGGTTTTCATAATCGACCTGCGCGAAGGCTGCGTCGTGATCACCACCGCTGCGATCGAGGGCTTTGAACTCACCAAACAAGCCACGCTCTGGCGCCAGCGCCCGGGCGTATTCGTCGACCAGCTGCTTGGAAAGAAAGCGTGGATAGAACTGCATGACGACCGCCAAATACCCCCGCCGGCGGGTGACCGCCCCGGTTTTGACGTCTTGAACTCCGGCTCGAAACAGCATGCCTCGTCTTACCGCGCCCTGTGCGAGGCGACTAGTACCGACCTGACTTTACCGCTGGCTCCGCTGCGAGGGGCTGTGCTAGAACGCTCGCTCCCATGTTCCCTAAGAGTATCTTATTAGCCTGGATTTTCGCCCTTCCCTGCTTCGCCACCACCGACGGAGTTCCCAATCCATGCCCGGTGGTAGTCGCCGGCTTGATTGGCCCCAGCACTTTAATCGGGGAAAGCCGGAAGCTGAGTCGCGTAAAGCAAGTCATCGATCGGATTGCCCCCGGCCACATTCCCATTCTCATCACCGGCGAAACCGGTACGGGAAAGGAAGTGGTCGCCAACAGCATCTATCTTCGAGGCGGCAGCAAAGGCCCGTTCGTGGTGGTAAATGTGGCGGTCCTGCCGGAAAGCCTCGCCGACGCGATGCTTTTTGGATCCGAAAAAGGCTCCTATACCGGATCCACCAAACGACAAATTGGGTATTTCGAAGCAGCGGATAACGGCACGGTTTTTTTGGACGAAATCGGCGAAATGCCACTTCCGCTGCAGGCCAAACTCTTACGAGTTTTGGACAACTACGGATTCACTCGGGTCGGCGGGACCGAACTGGTTAAACCCAATTTCCGGTTGATTTGCGCTACGAACCGCAACCTCGCAGACATGGTCCGGCAAAAACTCTTTCGCGAAGATCTTTTTTACCGTTTGCAGGCACTGAGTATCCAGCTCCCCCCGCTGCGGGAGCGTCTGGAAGACATCCCCGCTTTGGCGGAGCATCTGCTGACTCAAATAAGTCGGAGTGAACCGAGTGCCGGTGTCGCGGAGAGCTTTTCTGCCGAAGCGATTGCCAAGTTGCAAGCCCAGAACTGGCCGGGAAATATTCGAGAGCTGCGGACCGCCGTGATTCGAGGGTATTTGATGGCCCAGACCCCCGAAATTCAGCCATCGGACTTGGAGCTGGGTGCCGAAGCGAGCTCGCCACACCAGGAATTGCTCGCGACGATCGATAGTGCACTTTCCCGAGGCGACACGGCGGGGATGCAAGAGGCGATTAGACGTCTAGATGCCATACGGATTGAAACCGCCGTCAGACAAACCGGCGACTTAACCCAAGCAGCGGTGGTTTTGGGGATTACAGTCCCCGCGCTGAAACGTCTGCTCACCGCCTATAAAATCAAGCCCTAGCGGGGCGGATCCAAGAATAGGAAGGCCGCTCGCAGATGGCTTGCCTCGCGACTAAATAAGATGCCCATTTCCCGCGGGACTTCGGTGCCAGCCGGTACGAGTTGACGCTCCCAGCTAGCGGGGCGGAGACTCAGCTCCACAACGATAAAATCAGGCTTTATGTCACCAACTGTTCCCGATTGAGCCGCAAGCTGAAGCTCCCGCGCCGGACTCGCCACCGGCCGCACGCCGCCGCGATCAAATTTATCGCGTGCGAGAACCCGCCGGAGCTGCAACGACTGGAAGACTTTCTCGTCGGTAATCTCCGCCATGCGGTAGAAAAAGCGGGCCATTTCCGTTTGAGACCCCGTTTTTACCACCACGACTCCCCCGTTTCCGGCAACTGCGTGCTCGGTTACCCACTCCAAGGCATCGGAAATGGGCGCGGGAGGGGTATCTCGGTCCTGCTTCGGAAGAAAATCAAAAAGAAAACGGGAGGGCGTGATGCCCTCCGCCTGGAGCGAGAGGAGTACAGAACAGACAAAGGGTGCTGCCATTTCCGATTGGTTGGCCTGCGCTACGGACACCAGAAAAAAAAGAAAGAGAAGAAACCGCACCCCAAAAACCCCACGAGCGATCGTCGTACCAGGCTCAACCTACGTCTTCAAGCTCTACCACTCTTCAGAACCCGTTAGGGCATACAGAGTGCGCGAGAGCTGATCGCTCGCACGCAGCGCAAAGAAAAAACCCGCCATGCCAGCAGTGATTAAAAGCAGAAGCAAAAGACGATAAACGGCGTCCTCGCCGGAGGTTCCGCCGCCGACATCAAAGAAAATCAGCACGAGCGCTCCCACCAACGGAATAAAACCCGCAAGACAATGAAAGAATCGCATGCGAGGGCCCACGGCCTTGAGTTCCTCCCGAGCGGTCAACCGCACGTCGGCACACCCCTGCCAAGCCGTCGGGTAGACCACTCGTACGCCGATATATTGAGCGAACAAAAACGAATAAGTGAGCGCGATCATCCAAGAGAGAAAAAAAGATATAAAAAAATGGTGGTAGACCCAGCTTTGAACCGGCCCCACAAACACATCCAACGCCAACGGAAATAGCAAGGCAGCCGTTGCCCATCCCAAGGTGGTAATCACCGTAATCCGAAATGGGTAATTCAGAATCTGTCGACGAATTTGCGCCAGACTTTGCGGACCCCGCGCCACCCACTTTTCAGGCGCGACCGTAAAACGGTGAATATCCAGCTGGCTGCGCACTAACATGTAAATGCAAACACCAAACACCAGCGGGTTCCAGTAATAGCAAAGCTCGTGAAAGAACGCCTCCTGCGAGGGCGTTAGTCGAGCAACAATGCGCGAATGGTTATAGATGATATTGACGGTGCTAGCGATACTCTGAGGGAAGAGAACCATCACCCCTAAAACCCACATCGGGCGGTGCGTAGCGGCCCGGATTAGGCGACTAGGCGGCGGCAATTGCGCAACAATCGCTCGCTGCTCCAAGCACGCACCGAGTGCGCGCGAAAACTCAGCGGCACTGCGGTAGCGATTTTCGATAGCGGGCGCGGTCGCCTTTTGCAGAACGCGCGAGAGCCCACTAAACTCCGTTTGTTCGGCCAAAGCCGGAGCCAGCATTTGTTGCAATACGGTCGCTAGTGAATAGACGTCGGCCCGCCCATCGATTCTCTCAAAGGCTTTCAGATCGCCGTCGAACGCACTGCGGTGCTCGGGTGCCATGTAGGTGAGAGTGCCACCCAATAACTTCGGCTCCTCCACGTCGTCGATGCGGGCACGAATGGAGACGTTAAAGTCGGTAAGCAGAGGGCGGCCGTACGGCGTCACCAGAATATTGCCGGGCTTGATGTCTAAATGCAGAACGCCTTTCTTGTGGGCGTACTCCAGCGCATCCGCCAGCCGAATTCCAAACCAAATCCCCGCCCCTACGGCATCCAACCGAGTAAGTGCCTGGCGATCTTTGAGTGCTGCGGGGTTGAAAATCGCCGCTGAGGTGGTGTGCTCGTCGACAATCGCCAAGAGATGTTCGCCGGTCAGCGACGTATTCATTTCGCGAGCGGCTTCTAGGATTTTTTCGAGCGTACAACCCGGCACGTACTGCATGCAGATCATGCGAGTGCCTGCCTGGGGGTCGCTGGTTTGGCTAAAAACGCGCACGATATTGTCGTGCTCTAAATGCGCCATCGTCAGGGCTTCGTGGCCAACGTCCGACGATACTTTCAACGCCACTTGCCGTTCGAGAGATACCTGGTGCGCTAAATAGACTTTTGCGAAGGAACCCGCTCCCAGGAGATTGAGGATACGAAAATCCCCCACCGCGTCTCCATCTCGAAACGATGGAGTATCTTTTTCGATGAGGGCTTTGGCGAGCTTGGGGCCAATCGGTTCTTCGAGGAAACCCGCGTCTGCGCCGTCATGAAAACCCAAAAGCGAAGCGACTTCCTTCCCCACGGCTGGGTCGTCAACCTGAAGTTTGTAAAGAAAGCTGTCGCGCTCCGATTCGCCGAGTCCAACGGCTTGGTCAAATGCCGCGGTAACCCGTGCCCAGGTTTCAGGTGTCTGCGTCACCGGTCAGTTCTCGTTGCAGCCAAGCCTTGGCCAGGGTCCAGTCTCGCTTCACGGTAGCGGGCGAAGTGTGCAGCGCTTCCGCCACTTCTTCAATCGATAGGCCCCCAAAATAACGTAGCTCCACCACTTTGCTTTGGCGCTCGTCCAAAGCCGCGAGCTTTTCCAAGGCCTCGTCGAGGGCTAGGAGATCCGGAGCCCCCTCTTCGGCTGCCTCCCAATGCACCGCCTCGTCAAAAGCGACCTTTGCCTGAGTCCCACCACGCTTGACTGCTTTACGGGAGCGGGCGTGATCGATCAAAATGCGCCGCATGAGTTGCGCGGCGACACCGAAGAAATGGGCCCGGTTTTGCCACTGGACCTCGTTCTGGTCCACCAGCTTAAAAAATGCTTCGTGCACTAGTGCGGTGGGTTGCAGGGTATGGCCGGAACTTTCTCGGCGCATGTAATTTTTGGCGAGTCGCCGCAGTTCCTGATAGACGATGGGCAAAAGTTTCTCGAGCGCCTGTGGTTCGCCCTTGCCGTAACGAAAAAGCAACTGAGTGATGTTTACTTGCACGTCCGTCGACATACGACCAGGTATAGCCCACATGCCAAAGTGGGGGCAATTGCCGAATTACCGAGCCGTCTGCCCTCCTAGTTGGTTGACATATTTGATGTAACTATCCAAGTCGCGGGCCTCGCTAGAGGCCAACCGCTCGCCCGTGGGCGGCATTTGCCCCGCACCGGCGCCGTTGATCCGCAGGCGGATTTCCTCAGCCAGGGGGCGGCCGGCCTTGCTTTTGGTTTGCAGCACCGCCCAGAGCGCAGCCGGATCGGCAAAGGGAATAGCTCGCCCTGTGGAAAGATCGAGCCCGCCTTCGTGGCAGCGGGTACACCGAGCGAACGGCACCGAACCCAGTCCCAGCTTTTGGCGCGCCTGCGCCCAGGTGGGGAATTCGGTCGGTGCCGCCGAAGAATATTCCAAAGCAGGGAGTTTTTCTTTTTGGCGGCGTTTTAAGATCGAGCAAGCACCCGTCGCTTTTTTCAAGTCCAAGCGTTCCCCAAAGTCGTAGCCCAGATGCTTGTACGACCCATAGGTTTCGAAGTACCTAGCCAAATCCGCGTCTCGCTCACTTGCTTCGCGCAGCATTTCCAAAATAAAATCTTCCTTTAGGTAGAAGCTTTTTTTCTTAAGCATGCTGCTTAAAATACCGTCGAAAAAAGAGAGGGATTGGGTTTCGAAAGCCATCGACCAATCGGAAGTATCCACTTTCAATAGTTGGGCGAGATAGAGTAGCTGGGTAAGGTTCGGGTACATTGCCAACTCCATCATATCTAGCTCGGCGCGCCCCGGGCCGTCGGGCCTGTACCCCAGCCGAGTGAGTCGATCTTCATTTTCATAGTAGAGCCGCTCATACACGGCTTGCTCGTCGGCATCGGTAGTTGGAAACGGGGTGCAACCGAGCAAACCCGCCAGCAAGCCATCCCGGTAGCGCAAGTAGTCAGGCGCCGCCTGCAGTTTGCGCTGCAGACGTTTGCGGTTTAGTTGGGTCCAGGCCATTCCCAAACGGGTATTGGGGAGAAACCGCAGTTCGCCGAATCCCGCTTCAATAGTTTCGGGGTTATAGGATTTGGGATCGAGGTAGGGAGAAACCGAACTCCCTTTAGGAAAATTCAACAGACTGTAGGGAACTTGGCGCGCGGATGTTTTTAGAAATTCCCGGTAAAGGGGCAACTCCGGCGAGCCTTTGGGGAAAGTATCGCGAACACTGCCGTAAAAACCGGGCCAAAGCGGGTAGCTATCGTTGATAGGCCGAGGATCTTGGCCGTGGCAACGCAAACACTGCGCGGGGTTGAGCACTCCGTTTTGATCCGACCCGCCCGCCGCCGGCAGCACAAACTGGCTGAGCGCAAAGGCAGACTTATCGTCGTCAAAATGAATCGCCTCAACCATATTGTATCCCGGTTTGGCTGGATTGCCGGTGAAGGCTAGGACTAAACGGCCGTCGGTCGTAAAAAGAAGAGTGCGGGGATGCTGTGAATCGACTTCGTTGAGCTCCGCATTGCCCAAACCGCCGTGTGGCCCCCGACTGTTGTAGATGAAAGTGAAGTTGGAGCGCAACTCATCCGGTAGCAACGGCAAAAGCTCTTGCAGATTTTGCACCGGCTTACCGGTGGCAGGGTTCTTGGCGACCAGCTGCGCGAACTGATCATAGGCCGACGGCGCCGCCCAAACTTGCGCGGCAAGAAATAACCAAACTCCCCAGCTCAACGTGCGCAACATCATCGCCTCCATCTACACACGCGTTGGAAGTCGGCGATTGGCTCATTCGAAATATTTAATTTTTCATGAGCTGTTTTGCGCGGCCGGAGCGCGTTGCTCAGTAGGAGAGGTGATACGTGAACAAATTAGCAGTGCATTCGGTGATTTTCGGAGTGGCTTTGGTAATGGGTGGCAATGCGATGGCGCGCGGAGGCGGTCATGGCAGCGGCGGTGGGCACGGTACGGGTGGCGGCCATGGCGGGGGCAACGGCATGGGCAAAGGCAACCACGGCGGTGTATCCGGAGGCGGCATTCATCGGCCGCCCGTAGGCGGTGGTCGCCCGGTGGTGGGTATTGCTCCAACCCGTCCCCCATCTCGCCCACCAGTGGTGGGAATTAGTCGTCCGCCGGTGGGAACTCGACCGCCCGTCGTGGTGGGAATTAGCCGCCCGCCGGTAGGGATTGTTCGCCCACCTGTCGGCATTCGGCCACCCATTGGCATTGTGGTCGGCACGCGTCCACCGATCGGCATCCGTCCACCCATTGGGGTGCGCCCTCCAGTCGGCGTCATCGTGGGTAGCCGACCGCCCATTGGGATTCGGCCTCCTGTTGGCATCCGTCCTCCGATCGGCATCCGCCCTCCGGTGGGCGTGCGTCCTCCCATCGGCGTGATTGTGGGCATCCCTCGTCCGCCGGTTCGGCCTCCGGTTGGCTTTCGTCCGCCTCACCACTGGCCCCGGCCTCCGATCTGCATTGTCCCTCGTTGGGTCACGCCTCCGGTAGCGTACTACCCGGTGCGGACGATCCCCATGCCGGTTGTGCAGGACGTGAGTCTGGAAGCTTATGACTTGAGCTGCCGGTTGCCGGAGAACATGCAGGCGCAGGACTTATTGGCGGTGGATGCCGTACTTACTCGGACCGCAATCGATCGATTCGACGTGCAAGGCACCGTCTACGGCGCCGACAACAGCCAAACGCAGCTCGCGGAAAGCGCACTGGGAGTCATGGACCGGAACCTGAATCTCTCGCTCAGCCGCCAGGGCAGCATCTTCCTCGAGGCTGTGGCCGACCAAGATCTGGCCGGCTACCTCCGGGGCAAAATTGAACTCTTCGGTCGCCAAGACAATCAGGGTCTGCTCTGCACCCTAACGCCTCACCGGCAGTAGGTCGCCAAGACAGTCCCGCCCCAACAGAGAAGGGCCGGTCGGTTCGCCGATCGGCCCTTTTTCTTTCTACGGAGACCGTCTATCTCTTATCCCAAAGTATCTGATTACTTTTATCAATTTTTTCAGACCTGCGGACTCTTCTAGTCTGATTAGATGGATCCCACCGCAGTGCAGGCAATTTACTCCAGGGATTGG
Organism: uncultured Pseudobdellovibrionaceae bacterium; assembly: GCA_964492125.1. Taxonomy (GTDB): domain Bacteria; phylum Bdellovibrionota; class FAC87; order UBA2466; family UBA2466; genus JAIEOG01. The sequence continues at coordinate 18,713 of CAZBJE010000058.1, forward strand.
ACCGCTTACCTGCGATCCGACTTATACGCCCCCGAATCCCGATTCATAAGCGCACTTAGAAAGGGTTGGCACAGCTACCGCGTTTTAGATCTCGGAATTGGGCTTGGTCGCACTACTTGGTTTTTAGCGAGTATTGCCGACGAGTATGTGGGCTCAGATGTGGTGCCTATCATGGTGGATAAGTGCCGGATGCTGTTTGGTGAAAATGACCGCCAACAGTTTGCCGTCGTGGACGCATCGGACTTGAGCCGGTTCAGTTCAAAAAGTTTCGATGTGGTATTTTTTAGTGCGGGTGGGTTGGACCACTTACCTTTCGAACGTCGGAACAAGGCACTTGCGGAAATTGCGCGAGTCTTGACACCAGGCGGGCATTTGTTTTTTTCGTCACACAACATCGATATTTTTCCTCACAATCCCCTAAGAAAATGGATCCCTGGCAGGAACCCGCTCCGGTGGTTTCGATCCTTACATTTGCTCTACACCGAATGGGTTTTTTTTAGAGAAGTAAACAAGGTAGCAATGAGCCCACAAGTTCAGCAGCGAGGCTGGGCTTTGTTGCGTGACCGAGCGCACGACCGATCTTTGAAGCTCTTTTACGCACGCGCTACGGTAGTAAAAGAAAGCATAGAACAAGCAGGATTGGCATTGGAATCCGTGATGGGCATGGATGGCTCAGTAGTGAATGACTTGGAAACCCCTCGGGAGACCTGGCTACTCCACTACCACTGCCGCAAGACGGCGGCTTCAGAGCGGTGAACACCGGACTTCAAAATCTCTGGTTTTAGCTGAAAGCTCGGCCAGTGGAATATCTACGGTTGGTCGACACATCAACACGTTCCGGGGATTCGATTTGCGGGCACTAACAACTTGAACGGAAACTGTATCTATTTTCTTCTTAGTGCTGGTCATACCGTCTCCAAGTGCTACGGCGGGAACCGATACAGCCCCTCCCCCACTTTCTAGTTCGAAAGTTTGTTCGATAGGTGACCCTCCTTCATCGTCGGGATCGTGATTTGCGAACGAGACTGAAACCAATATTTTTTCCTTCTGCCCACGCAGCAAATGCTTGGCAGCTTTATCAAGCTCAACTCGCACACGAAACGGAGGACTCATCAACGATGGTTTTGCCTGCGGTGAGGGCGCTGCAGCCATTGCAAAGAAAGAGAGAAAAAAAACGGAATAGATCATAGAGCCCCCGCGACTCGAACAAATTGGCCTGATATTTCAAAAGTTTAGCAACCTATGAAGACAAACTCAATAGCCCCCGCCTGAAACAAAGAGCGGCTCGGCTCACCGATCGATCCTTTTTCGTTTTTTTATGTATACTGCGCGCCGTGCGCAGCCGTTACTACAAGGTCAACATCGAGATTAGCAATATCTGCAATCTCCAATGCAGCTTCTGCCCCGAAGTGATTCGGGCAAAGAAACTGATCGACGTCGCGCTCTTTCAGCGAGTCATCGATGAAGTGGCCCCTTTAACTAAGGTGGTGACCCTGCACCTAATGGGGGATCCTC
>CAZBJE010000059.1:0-19884 GCA_964492125.1 uncultured Pseudobdellovibrionaceae bacterium
CCGATCCCCCTCCCCTGTAAACCCTTGGAATACGAAGCAATTCAGGCCCGCGCCCGCCCCTCAAAAACGCCATTCTTGGCAAGCCCTATGCATTCTCTGGGTGTAGGGGAAAAATTTGAGCTTACGGATATACATCTTGCTGTCGCTACTCGGATCGGCGCAGTTGCTTGCGCAACCGCAACAACAATACGGCACGCCGCAGCTATCCGAAGACGAAAAGCAAGCCGGACGGGATTTATTCAAAGGAGCCGTCGACGCGGCCGTCGAGGGGTTTACTTATATTTTTGGTACGGGCAAAACACCTGCACCGCAGGACCCAGCTGCCGGCAACGCGGGACAAACACCGACACCCGAAAGAAAGCCCGACCCTAACCAGCCTCAAAACAACGAGGTCGCCGGTCCGGTCGTTAATGACCAACCACGTTTAGACAAAGGCTTACCAACTGGTATTTCGGCGGTGGTGTTCAGCCACTTATTGAAACCGATGAATCCACAGCCTGCGACCCCAATTTCTGGCCAAAAAATTCAACTTTTCGCTGGGAGCGTCGCTCAATTGCACACCGCCTTAGTCCAACAAAATGCCGATAAAATTGGTCAAGAACAAGAAACAGTGCTGGCGTTCCTAAAACAGAATCCAGAATTGATCGCCAACAACCCGGCCTTGGCCCAGCTACTCGCTAAAGTGAAGACAGGGGAAGTCCCGGTGGAGCGCTTCGCCGCAGAACTCGGCATCCGAATGGGTGCCTTAAACGGATGCTTCGCTGACCCGGAGGTACCGAGTTTAGTTCGCACCGGGAACGAACCGGGCGCCGTGGAAATGCCTTTGAAAAATTGCGGCGATCTTTTGCCCGGCGGAAATGCGGGCGTAGTCTATAAAGTCGACGACCCGGAAATCAAATCCATGGTCGCGCTGGTAAACAAACTGACTGACAATCAATTGCCACAAACACCGATTCCCGATCCAAACCAACTCGCCAACAACCAAGACAACCAAAACCCGGACGCAGGAGCCGGCGCTGATCCAGGGGCTGGTGCAGGTAAGAGCAACGGCGGAAACGGAAACCAGGGCATCAACGAACAACAAAGATTGCAACAGCTGGCAGCCCAGGCCGCAGCCTTTAATAGCGGAGCTCAGTACAATTCGACCCGCGAACCCATTGAGCCGCCGAGGCAAGTGGCGCAGCTGCCGCAAATGCAAATTCCGACTTTCGGCGAGCCGGTCAATCAGCAGATTTCAGAAGCGGTCATGAATGGTTTGAGACCCTATGTCCGCAGCCAAGAAGAACGCGAAATGTACGCGGCTCAACAAGCGGAATTAAATAAGACACGTATTGAAGTCGCGACGGCTCAGATCAAAGCCGAACAGGCGGCGGCCGCGGCTCAAGTTGCCGCCATCACTGCACGCCGACAAACCGATTCCATAGGCGCCCTAGCCGTGACTCGCGTGAGCCCACGGCTAGGTAGCATCCAAGGGCGCACGGTTCGTGACGCCATTGATGCCGGCCCGAAATCCACGCGCACCACGGCAAATGGCAGTGCGATTTCGAATTACTCTTTCGCGGGAATCAGCGGAACGGGCGGTCGAGTGGGCCGCACAGGCGCAGTCGCCAGCCAATCCGCCGCGGCCAGTGCGATGAACGCCGAAACCCCAGATAAGAAAATGGCCGGCATGGACTTGGCGCGTGGAGCTCGGCGGGCTATCGCGCCGAATCGGGCGCCCGCAAGCGTTCCCCAAACCGGCGGCATGGTGACTTCCAGCCCGCGACTGACCCCCAAGAATTTCAACCCCAACAACTACAAGCGCGCGGGCGACGCCTAAACAGCTCAGGCACGAGTTGAAAAACCCGCGATTAAGACTCAGCGTGTCAACCGTGAATATTTTCCGGTTATATATCAATTAGTTACCTTCCTTACTTTTCAATCACACTCCGTTCCATTGGTTTTCCCGTGTCAAATATGCTACAAGTCACGCCAATCGGATTAGACGCCCCGCGTCTATCAGTGTGAAAAAAACTGTAGGAGGAAGCCCCATGACCCATTTGAAATTGACTCTTGCCGTCGCGCTGTTGCTCGCGTCGGGCGTTAGCAAAGCAGACGACCGTTACGATTCGGCTGAAGAAGAAAATACGGTTCCGGCCCAAGGTTACAACTTTGCATTGCAAGACCGCAGCAAGTTGAACGACGAAAAGAATCCGCACATCGTTGTCACCACGTACAACCTCAAAGCGATTCCCGAAAGTTTGAAAGAAAAATTTGACCTGGTTGTTGTGAAAAACAAAGCCAGCAAGCAAGAAACGGAAGAAGCCAACAAGCTCTTCATCGAAACCATTCCTGCTTTGGCCAAGACCGATAAGTCGATCAAAATCACCAACGTTGAAACGGTCGCCAAAGACGATATCGACAGCGACCGCATGGAATCCACTCCGGCTTGCTGGCGCGGACGTTGCGGCTACCGCGGCGGTTATGGATACGGTTATGGCAACTATGGTTACGGTTACCGCAACTATGGATACAGCTACGCTACTGTGTACCCGTCTTATAGTTACAACTACGCTAACGTGTACCCGTCGTATGGCTACGGCTACGGCGGCTGCAACGGTTGCGGCACCAACTACATCTACAACGGCGGATACGCTGGCATGGGCTACACGTACGGCATGTACGGCGGCTACGGCTACTCGGGCGTTAGCGTAGGGTACTACGGCTACAGCGGCTACGGCTGCGGCTGGTACTAATCCGTTCCGCTCTGTCCCGTTTCTGTATTCAAAAATTAAGATGACGGAGGGCCTCCCTAGAAGGAGCCCTCCGTTTCTTTATCCAAATGGGTTGATGGGAAACTTTATGCGTGGGTGCGGCATGAGAAAAAGTTTATTGGGCTTGGGTTTATTCTGTGCGTTTTTCGCCACGGGCGCGTCGCGAGTCGACAACCTCGAAGAGCTGCGTCGGTTTTACCAACTGACGCCGGAATACGACAACGTTCCATCCGAGCAAATCACCGTCGCCATCTTCGATTCCGGATTCAGTGATATCGTCGAAAAAGACCCGCAAAGTGGAAAGCTCCTAATCAAACCCGGAGTGCTCCCGGCCTCCGCGACTGTGATTGATGACTACTCCGAACTCGTTCCCGGCGCGAAGTACGTCCCGCTCAAAGAGCACAACCACGGCGGCATGATGGCCCAAACCGTTTGGGCCATGACCGGCAACAACCCCCTGGGGCCTAAGTTTATTTTGATGAACGTCAGCAACCCCATCAACCTGGGCGATGCGGTCGCAGCTTCCATGGCGATGGGCGTAGACATCATCGTTAACAGCCAAAACTTTGAATACGGTGGCGACTTTAACGGTCTGGGTTTCTTAAATGCCAAGGTCAACGAAGCTACCGCAAGCGGCATTCTCTGGCTCAACGCCGCCGGCAACTACCACGGCTCGGTGATCAACGGAACCTACAGCGTGTCGATGAAACATAAATTGCGCGTCAACCAAGACGGCGCCGTAGCAGAGTTCGCGCTGGCTTGGAACGGCACCAAGGACCAACAAGAACTCGGCACCGACCGCGATTTAGATTTGATCGTCACCAATTCCAAAGGGGAATTGGTACAGGCCGTAACGCTAAAGGACGGCACCACTACCTACGAAATGGATAACCGTCGGCAGGTTTTGACTAAACAGGCCAAGGCGGCGGTTCCGCCTCCAACTCCCGATGGAGAAACCCCGCCGGTAGTCGTGCCCCCGATCGTGGTGGAAAATGGCGATGCTCGCAAAACCGCGTTGCACCCCTACGAACGCTTTACCTTGAAACTCGATCGCAACGATCCTCGCGATCCGAACGATGTGTACACAATGCGCGTGGTAAAACACGGTGGTCTGTTTAATGCGACCGACACCTATCGAATCACAGTCCAGTACCGCGGAGATAAGAACGCGGTGATGGATGGCAACGGACGCCCGGTGGAGCCAATCGCGCTAGATCCCCGCGAAGTCGCGCAGAACCGCGAAATCATGGTGCCCGCAGACAACCCGAACGTCGTGACGGTGGGGGATCTCAGCCCGTATTGTTCTACCGGCCCCACCCTGGATGGTCGCAATAAACCCGAAATCGTCATGGCGCGTTCGTCCGTGTACCTGAGCACCGGAGATCAAGCCGGCTTGAGTTCGGCGGCCAACGCTATGGCCGGCGGCATGGCCGTCAACCTGATGGCGGCGCTGCTTCCTTACAATATGAAACTCACCCGCGAGAGCTTCATTCGATTCGTCGAGTCCACAAATGGGCCCGATCAAATCCAACGACGCTTAACCAAGGGATATTTACCGTCGACTGCTTACCCGACCAGCTTGGAAATGGTTTCCAATATGTCGGACGAGTACCGCACCATCATCCAAACGATCCAGGGCGCCTCTCCCGACACCGTTTTCGCGCCCTATGTCACCGATGAAGGTTCGATCATTTTGGGAGTGAACACCCACCCGTCGCAAATCAGCCGTATTTTCACCCCGACATTACTTTTGCCGTACGCCAATCGATTGGATGAGGTGGATTTTTACCTGACGACGCGTTGGGATGAACGCGCTCAAACGATGACTCCGATTACGGCACTCGGCGATCGGTTTCAGCTGAACGGCGGCCAATTCCGCAAGAACTACCCATGGGAATCGTGGGCTTCGCGGGGCTATAAGAAATCGGACTTTATCGAAGTGCGGCAGCTGGAATTCCAAGAATACCGCACCACGGGGCAGCGTGTTTCCAATATGTGGAAAACGCCCTCACAGCGTCAGCTGCGTGAAATCGTGTCCGGAGTGAGATAAAAAAAGGCCGTCGCGGAACCCCGCGACGGCCTTTTTTACTTTACCAGCCAGATTACTTCTTCGCTTTGAGCGCTACTTCCACTTCGAAATTATCGTAAATCATTTTGTCGCCGAGCTCGGGGAAGAACTTACCCGAACGGAACTTGATGTCGTACTTGGTGCGATCCACTGCAACCTTGCCCGACGCCTCTACGGTATCGCCCTTTTTTTCTACCTTCATCGGCACGGTAATATCATGGCTAATGCCTTTGATGGTCAAAGGACCCGTCACATCGAAAGTGCCATCGGCTTTTTTCACCACTGTTTTGGCCGCAAAGGTTACTTCCGCAAATTTATCCACCGAGAAAAAATCCCCGGATTTCAAATGATCTGTGAGGTCCTTGTTGTATTTGGCGTCGGTGAGATCCAGCACCTTCAACGAATTCATATCGACGGCGAAGGCGCCGCCTTTGAGGGTGTCTCCGTCGAACTCAAACTTGCCGTTTTTCAGAGCCAAAGTACCGTTGTGCTGGCCGGTTACTTTTTTGCCCACCCAGCCCACTTTGCTAGCGGCGGGATCGACTTTGTACGTAGTGGTGGCTGCAAAGGCCGGAATAGCGGCCACGGCGATTAATAGAGCGAATTGCTTCATGGATGTCTCCAGTTGGAAGAATTGATTATTGCTTACCATCGGACGATGGCAGTGTTTCATCAAGTCAAAAACAGGTTAGTATTCTGGACCGTTCAGGCTCTCATTATAGAGGTAATCGGCGCAGTTGGGACGGTGTGCGTGTTCATTGTCTTCCGTCTCTGGCTGAGCCGCCATCCATTCCAAGAGGATTTCGGCGCGGCGCACAAAACGCTGGTCGTCGGTTTCTAACGTGGGGGCGTCTTCGTGTTTCAAAGCAATAACACTGTGCGTCCAGGGAAATAGCGCGGTTTGCCGGAACAGCCCCCGTTTGCGATCCAGTGCTTCATCTTCCAAGTTCGCAACCGCCTGGTCGTACTCGCGTTGACTGGACGGGACCCTCAGCCGATGAGGCGGAATGAGGTACGCCGTAAGCGCCCGCACTCGCGAATCGAGCAACTCCCTTTTTTCCACGACCATCAGTGCGTGGGATCCGTCTTGCAAAACTTTCATCTGGATAACGACGACCGGCACCGAAGGCCAGGTGGCCGGGGGCGGGCTGGAGTTTTTCCATCCAACGGGGGCCACACCCACCAAGTATTGTTGCGTCATCAACGGGGTGCTCAACGGATCAATTTGATCCAAATCGGCAATCGCAGAAAGAGGCTGTACCGAACGCATGGCTGCCAATTTGCGATCCAGGTTGTCCGACGGAACGAAGTCGTCCGTGATAACTTCCAACCCCACCTGCAACTCGTGATTCAAATTCAAAATGACGATGCGTTCGGGCTTGGCTGCTAAAACGCCCCCGTTGGGAACTTTCAACCCCACCCGCTGACGAGCGAGGTACTTTTGGGCGGCTCGCAGATCTTGGATCGCAAGCTCCGCCTTCATCCACTGTTTTTGTTCCCCTACGGTGACTTGGTATTCCACGCGCGCGTTTGGGCTGCCTTTAGGAAAGGTAATGTGAGCGGGAGTATCGAAAGAGAAGCGACGGCCATCGGGCTCGTCCCAAATATTGTAGTAGGTCGTATCAGCAACGGGATCAGCTGCCGCCAAGGCAGCACAAATTCCCAACCAACCCATAAATAAACTGCGAAGCAACCCCACCAACCCCTTCTGGTAGGTCTTTAGAAAACGGCAGAGGTAGCAGTCTGGTCAATAAGAAAGATTTTAGAACAAACCCAACGCAATCAGCGCGTTGAGCACGCCCACGCCGATGGCGATAAGGGTGACTTGGAGCCACAGGGAATCCCGCCGTTCGGCGGCGATAAACGCTTCCTCGCGTTCCATCAACCCTTGGATTTGGCGCTTGATCTCGGCGGCTTCGTAGGAGAGCTGCATGATGGCGTCGATATTGTCTTGGGTTCGCAGGTCGCGTTTCACATGCTCGATAGTGCGCAACTGGTGACGGTATTCCTCAATCAGTGGCCCGATTTCAGGGTGGCAGTCGTAATTTTCCCAGTTCAAGACCATGGTCCGCGTCGCCTCCGCCAAGCCACTTTGCAAAGCCCAGACCCACTGGACTGAGCCTGGCAGCGGGAGAAAGGCGCCTGGGAGGGACGAAGCAGGGCCTCTTTTTGCAAAAATTGGCACCGGCGGGTCAGAGCGGTTAAACTTAAGCCAACCCCTTCGCAAAGGCGAATTCATGACAAATCGCATCCTTCTCGGCCTAGCCGCCTGGCTGGTATCTGGCTGCACGGGCATCGTCGTGCAGAAAGCCCAGCTCCAGTCCATCCACACCGCCGCCGTGCTTAGCTGGTACGCTGCCCAACGGGTCCCCGAGGTGCGTGGCCAAGGCGTCATGCGCAAACTCGACAACGAAATTCGCCTGCAGATCGCTGAAGACGCACTCGCCGCGTATATGGACGCCTTCGAAAAACTTGGGTGGGAAGTGGCCCCCGCCGACGAAGTCGCCAATCGCGAGGCCTACAAGCGCGCCTTCGAACACCGAGCAAGTATTCCGCCGCCGGGCTTCAGTACCAGCGCATTCCGCCGCCATGTTTTCATGCCCACGGACATGTTCCCCATTTGGGTGGAGGCCGAAGACATTCCGGCACCCCGCCCTACCCGCAAACTCGCCAAAACTTTGAAGGAAGACACCGCCGATTTCCTGCGGCAACTCCGGCTAGACGCAGCTTTGTTTATTAAGTCGCAATACTGCTTCCGTACTTTCGAACGCGACAGTAAGGAAAGAGTGCTGGCCACCAACACGTCCGCACTGCAGATTGTCGACAAGCACGGCAAACTGCTCTATTCCACGCCTGTGGAAGAAGGCTGCGGCGGTCAAAACCGCGGTGAGTCTACCGGTTCGATGGATATCACCGGTGAAGATTGGATGTACGACCCAATGAAGCGTGAAGAAATTCGTGCACTTTTCCGAGAAGCCTCTCAAGCGGAAGCGGCTCGGTTGATTGCCTCACTTCCCGTCACCCCGCGCCCCTCCGGAGCGCGCTAAACACACGAAGGAGCCCCTATGAGAAAAAGTTGGTTAGCCGCAGTAGTCTTGTTGTTGGCCGTTAGTTCCCTAACGGCCGAAGGCAAAGGCGCATGCAAAGAAAAACGCAAAACCATGCACGATACCCGAGTAGCCCTTAAGGATTGCAACAAAACTTGGGCCGATAGCATTCGCGGCGACGCCGCCGACCCGTCCGATGATTGCTCGGCGAAACAAAGCGCTTTTATCGCCGGAGTAAAAGAATTCAAGGCCTGTGTTAAGGAAGAAAAAGAAAAGGCCAAAAAGTAAGGTAGTCCACAATAGAAAAGGGCCAGCTCCTGTCGGCAGCGCCGAGGGCTGGCCCTTTTTTTTGTGATGCGTATTACGGGATTAGTTTCGCTAACTCTTCCAAGTACTGCTTTTGGTAATTGCGGTACTGGTACATGAAATCGTCGCGTGTGGGCTGGTACTTGATGTCCGGCACCGCACCATTGTTTTCCACCGCGATACCGTCGGGGCGAAAGAACAGCGACTTAGTCATGTTGATCTTCTGGGCCGAGTTATTGAGATTAGGCATAGGCGTAACGTGTCCGCCTGCGCCCATCGTCCGAGTGCCCATCAACTTGGCGCGACCAATACCCTGCATGATTGCCGGGAAAGCGTCGCCACCTGAACCCGACATTTCGTCGATCAGCATTACGATCGGTTTGGTATAGCGCACAGGGTTGGGCGAAATCATCCGACCGCTGTGGAAAGTAGTGCGCGGAGTCATACGGCTCGATCCGCGCCACGCCTTTTTCACCATGCCCACTACTTCCAGCCAATCGCTGCCTTGCAACGTTTTCTTGGCATCGCCATCTACCCAGGTTTTGAAATCCAAGTAATCCGAACGAGAAGCCATGAATTGGAATTCCAAACCCTTGAACGGCTTGTCGGCGAATAAGCTCACCATTTTTTCGAGGAAGAACACGCTGCCACCGCAGTTATGGTCTTGGTCGATAATCAAACCAACGGTGTTTTTTTCCAGCTGCTCAACGACATACTCATATTGCTGGAAGCGCAAATCGGCTTCCTTATCCCACGAGTAGTGCGGGATACGGAGATAACCGATGTTGCCCTTGGGCGTCGGGTGATAGTAGGCCAAAAACGGAGCGGTCATCAAAGGCACTGCGCCTTTGGGAATAGCCGTCCGCGTAGTGCCCGAGCAACGGAAGCCCTGCTCCCATTTCGGCAAGTCTGCATAAATATCGGCGATGGATAAATTGGCGTAATCAGCAGGAGCACCGGTCCACTTCGGAGCTTCGTCTTCGCCTTCCAGGTCCCCCACTCCCAACCACGGCAAACTGACAGTTTCGGTAATAGAAGAAGTGCCACGGCGAATGGTGACTTTCGCTACGCCTTCCTTGATCGGCACAGCACTGGCCGGGCGGTAGGCAATCATCATGGTTGCCATGCGCAGAGCGGACTCTTGGTAGCCCATGGCCACATATTTCGAAAGGTCTGCCACCACATCGGCGGCTGGCTTACCGTCGATATCAACAACTTCATCACCGCGTTCGAACGGAAAGCGAGACTCCGGCAAGATAGCGCGACTGATTACATCCAGAAGCACTTTGCCTTCTACTCGATCCGCCAAGAAGCCCAGTGTGGCAACATAGTTTACTTGCGCGGCAGTGCGGAAATGGCTGTCTTGGAATTCCGCAACAAAGCGGTTGATCAGATTGAAAAACTCCAAATTGGAAACGGTAGCCGCTTGAGCAGCGTAGCTGGTAGCCATCGCGTCGACATCCAGGCGGAACCGACTCTTTTTGTACTCTAAAGGCCCATAGTGGGTCTTAATCATCGAAGCGAGTTGTTCGAAGTCACTCCGTTTTTCTTCGGGCGTAAGCGTGCGGGCCTGTGATGCAACCCCAATAAATAGGGCGCAAACGCAAGCAAGTCTTGCGAAATTCATGAATCCCCCAACCAGTCAGACTTCTGTTTTTTGTTTGATGCAGGTTGAGTTTAGAAGGCAGGGCTAGGTTGTCAAAATACGATGCGTTAGAACGCAATGGCGCCGCGAAACTGTCACAGGCGGTCCCAGGTACGGCACCTTGCTCGGGATAAGTAACTGATATTAAATAAAAGGCATGAACAGGCTCAAAACACCCCTCTTAGCCGCGCCCGGAAAAGGCCTCCCGTTCCTGGAGCATTTGATCGCCCGCTACTACGCCCTGCCGAAATTCTGGCGCGCCAGCACCTGGGAATCGGCCCTGCAGCTGCACGAGCGCCAGGGGCAGAAGATTTTAGCGTTAGCCAAGCCTCTATCGGAAGAGCAAATGCAGAAACGGGTTTTGGTGCACGGAATCCGTGGCATCGAGGACAGTTCTCGCTTTTGGTCGGTGGGCATGACTATCGAGCACCTGATTATCGTCGGAAATGAAATGCTGGACGGGATGGTTTTACTTTCGCAGGGAAAAGTACCCAACAAAGTCGCCAGCATCGCAGCCGTGAAACCCAAGGGAGAAAACGCCGACCGATCGATCATCGCGGCGTACGAAACTTTTCTGAACAAGTACCGCGACGTTCTCGCAAGCGGACTACAAAATCGCGACTCGAAGACCCGCTTCCGCCACCCTTGGTTTGGTTTGATGACGGCTTTTCAGTGGCATTGCCTGGCGGCCGTGCACACCCACCTGCATCGCAAACAGATCGAAGCTATCCTAAAAGGTTCGTAGGTAACTAAACTAACGAAACCGGAAAGTCAGGAGAGGGTTTCCCCTCTCCTCTTGAATTGAACTATTTTAATTGAGCTTTCTTATCCTGGAGTTTCTTTATTTTGTCATCGATCCGGCTTTTAACCGCCTCGGCGTGCTGTGCCTGTTCGCTTTCACGCCATGTTTTCATCGCGCTGTGACAAGCTGCCATGGCTTCCTTGGTGCTCGCCGCACTCACACACCCTTTGTGCTCCTGCAGTTTTTGGATGTGGCCATCGATCTTGGCAAGGGCTTGTGTTTTATGCGCTGCGAAGTCATCGTCGGCAAAAGCTTGTTGGGAAAGCGGGGCGGCCAAAAGAGTAAATCCAACCAATAGTGCGATTTTCATAGGGTCTCCTCTATCGACCTATCATACAGGTTTTTTATTCGTTATGCGGGTTGGCTCGGGTAAAACGCAGGATGGTATCTCGGTGCATCGGGAATTCTTGCAATAGCTCTACTCGATGTGCGAGTTCGAAATCTTCCGCTTCGTAACCCGGCGATACGGTGGCTCCCAACAACGCCCAACCTTGCGAACCTTCTAGACGCAAACCTTGCCATTGCCCGGCCGGTACAACGGTTTGGGGAACATAGCCCGCGGCCAAGTCCGACCCCAAACGCGTTCGCTGAACTTCACCGGCGTCCCCCAGTTGTACTAGCTCCACGGGCTCGCCCGCATAGAAATGAAAAACCTCGTCGTGACGCACCCGGTGCAAACCGGAAAAGTCGTCGGGCGTAATCAGGTAATAAATCGCTGTCCCGCCCGAACGCTCCAAGCCTTGCTCGGTGCGGACGCGGAGCGGGGACTTATGCGTCTGGCGGAAACGGCCCCCCTCTTCGCCCAACGGCACCAACTCTAATAAACGGCAAACCTCGTCTGCGGTCATGGTAGGGGTCTTTCTTTCAATAAGAGTTTTAAAAAACGGTCGATGTGTTTTTGCGAGGGAATCGAATACTGCGCGGAGAACCCCCTCTTGCGACCGACATAGACGGTAAGCACGCGCTTGTCGCGCAGGCGAAAGACATCCTCGTCGGTGACGTCGTCGCCGATATAAATGGCTCTTGGCAGTTTGGTTTTGGCCAAGAGCCAGCGCATGCCGTCTCCTTTATGGGCAGCTTGCGGGTGGACCAGATTGATCACATTCTTTCCCGCTACAACACGGGGTTTGGGCACTAGGGAATCCGCCCACGCGAGCAAGGCTTTTCGCGTGCGCCCTGGTTCCGGCGATAAGTGGTAGTGAATGGAAAGGGATAGCTTCTTATTCTCCAGATCCAACCCACTATGTGGGAGCCGCGCGCGGATAGCCGGGAAAGCCTTTACCCAAGCGCGATTCGCTTTTTCGGCGGCTGCCTGGCCCTTGCGAAACTCTTGCGGCCCCTCGAACCCATGGTTACCCAAAATGTAGAGAGGCTTGAATCCAAGGCGTCGTGCGACGTCGCGCAATCCCCGCCCCGAAACCACGGCTACCGGAGCACGCTCGCCCAAGGTGCGCAATAGGGCGCGAGTTCCGGGAGAGGGAAAAGACCGAGTGCGCGCAGCCAGGATGGGGGTGAGTACGCCGTCAAAATCGAAAACCAAAAGGCAAGGTTTCGCCAAATGGTTGTGTAGAGCCTTTAACGAAGCGGGACGAAAAAGCGGTTTCATATACGTTTAAAACAGGTTTGGACGGGACCAGGCCCGGCATGGCCGGCATTCTTGCCTTTTGTTGTCGACGTGTCATCGATAAAGCGAATGGGATCGCTTCAAACTCAGCCCTGCGCGGAAGTAGCCTGGAAATGCGCTTTCTCTCGCGCGTGAGACAGGATTTTTCGGGATAGTTTGCTTTGCCGACGAATCCGAGCCGCGTCCATTAACATGCGTCCGGCCCAGCGGTAGATATTAAATTCCTGAATCAAAGCCCGCATACTACGCATCCTTGCTTGCTGTTCGGCGGGGGCCATCGACAAAGCGAAGTGTATTGCCGCAGCGACTTGGTCGGTGTCGTACGGGTTGACGATGAGCGCTTCGGGCAATTCACGAGCCGCCCCCGTAAACTGACTTAAGATCAACACGCCTTGCTCATCGTCGCGAGCAGCAACGAATTCCTTGGCTACCAGATTCATGCCGTCGTGCAGGCTACTCACCACGCAAGTTTCACTCGCACGGAAATATTCGTACACCTGCTTCGCCTCGTGGTGCTCGATCAAAAGATGGATCGGCTGATAACCAGGCTTTCCAAAGCGTCGGTTGATAGTGGCACAGAGGTCGCGCACTTCTTGCCCGAAATCATGGTACCGCCCAATAGAAGTGCGCGAGGGCGACGCAATCTGCACAAAGCTGAAGCGTCCCACCCATCCAGGCTCCAACTCCAAGAGCCGCTCCACGGCGCGGAATCTTTCCAATATGCCCTTGGTATAGTCCAACCTATCGACGCCAATGCCGAGCCGTACCTCCGCCTCGATGCCCAGGCGCTTGCGTACATTTAACCGGCATTGAGCCACCGAATCCACTGACGACAGCGCGCGCATAGGGAAGTCGATCGAGATTGGGTAGTGGTGCACCGAAGTTTCCCTTCCGTGGTGCGTAATCGTAGAAATATCGCGATCGATTTTGCTCTCTAAAAACCGATCGACCGAGTCGAGAAAATTATTGCAGTGAAACCGGGTGTGAAAGCCCAAGATATCGCTACCCAGAAGCCCATTGAGGATTTCTTCTCGCCAAGGACAGATGCCGAAAGATTCCGAGTTAGGCCAGGGAATATGCCAGAAAGTTATAACCGTAGCGCGGGGCAATAGTTTCTTCACCATCGCGGGCAAAAGGGCGAAATGATAATCCTGCACCAAGACGACTGGATCGTCGGTCTTGGCTTCTTGCACCACCGCATCGGCAAACATCCGGTTCACTTTCACATACTGCTTCCAGTCCTGGTGCCGAAAAATAGGCCGGGTGTGGGCGATGTGGCACAACGGCCACAACCCTTCATTCGCAAAGCCATCATAGAAACCCGCTTGCTCTTCCTCCGTAAGCCAAAGGCGACGGATCTGATAGGTTGGGGCCTCGGGAGGCACTTGTACCCGATCGTGCCGATCGACAACTTCCCTGTCCGCATTTCCACTGCCGTGGGCAATCCAGGTCCCCGAACAGGCCCGCATCACCGGCTCGAGCGCAGTGACCAAACCGCCAGCCGGCACATGCACTTCGATTTGGTCGCCCTTGCGCACATGCACATAGGGCTCTCGGTTCGAAACGATTAAAATTTCATCGCCCCGCAGTTCGCTGTGCAGTATTTCTTTGAGCGCCTTGGGACTCCAACTGACCTGAGTCGCGTCCCGCACGCTCTGGCTATTTTTGAGATCTTTCACTAAGCCGCGCAAATCTTTCACTAGCGGCCGCAACTCCCGCGGGGCCGTCAAACGAGAAAAGGGTCCAAAGTCTCCGCGTAGCAGCGCGCGAGTCCCCTGCATCCAGCCGCGCCAGCTCAATTGCGCAACCACAACGGTCGTAAAGGAAACCACCACGGCCAAGACGGAGAAGAAGAGAAACAAGTACTGGCGAGTAACCGCCGTGCGCAGCGACGCAAAACGCATATCGTGGGCCAGCGCGATCCAGCCCAAAGTTTCGCCATTTTGTTGCACGCGCTCGAAGGAAAGATGGACGGGTCCACTCGCGGGAGTCAGCAAACGCGATTCCGTTACGGCGCCAGCACGAGGGCATTCTAACGAGCTGAACACAGAATTGGTGCGTGTGAGCCAACGACCCTGCACATCGCAAACTCCCATCGCGTACACGCGCTCATCCGACGAAACGCGCCGGATCACTTTTTTCAGCTGGCTCCGGTCTCCCTCTTGCAGGAGGGGAATAAGGTCGTCGCGCAGGCCTAGCGCGAGCACGTGAGAGCGATCATCGAGATCGCGCATAGACCAACGCAACGTGAGTCGTTCCACGAGAACAATGCTGGCGTAGGCGATAAGACCGAGGACACCACCGAGCGGAACAATGAATCGGAGAGAAAGGCGCATGGTACCTGCGCACTACAGGAATCGAGCCAGAAACAAGAATGAAAACGGAAATATTCTGCGTTAAGACCAAACCCGTGTACCCGTACGGACTCATCGGAAATTGCCAGAGCGCTGCGCTGGTTTCAGACTGTGGATCGGTTGATTGGTTGTGTTTACCTCGTCCGGACAGTCCACCGGTTTTTGGCAAGCTGCTCGACCCCGACGGCGGCCACTTCTGCATTGAACCAGCTGAGGGCGTAGCTCATGCACGCCAAAGCTACCTCCCCAACACAAATGTTCTGGTCACGCACGTCAGTGCAAACGACGGCTGTGAGTACCGCATTACCGATTTTTTTCCACGCTACCGTCTGCAAAACCGCGTCTTAAAGCCGCAAGTCATGCACCGGATTGTGGAACCTGTTAAAGGCGCGGCACACCTACGCATTGTTTGTCTGCCCGTACAAGGTTGGTCCAAGACGCCCGCAACTGTAGAACGCGGAGATGGTTTTCTACGTTACGGTTTGGGCGACGATAGCCTGCGCCTAACCTCCACCGTGCCGATGACCTACCTCGAGGCAGGACTCCCCTTCCGCCTGACGGAACCGGTGTATTTGACCCTGAACTGGAATGAGACCCGCCCGACCCAATTACCCGCCGACGCGCTCGACGACCAGGGCAGAACTGTTGAGTATTGGAACACTTGGGTGAAACACTGTTCCATCCCCACCTTGTATCAAACCGCAACAATCCGGTCGGCCCTCGCGCTTAAACTTCATTGTTATGAAGACACAGGCGCCATTCTCGCAGCGCTCACCACAAGCCTGCCGGAGGAGCCGGGGCACGAACGAAACTGGGATTACCGGTTTTGTTGGCTGCGAGACGCCTATTTTTGCTTATCCGCGTTCCGCAACCTAGGCCACTTCGAGGAGATGGAAGGTTTTCTCAAGTTCCTCCTCGATATCGCGCAGGCTCACGATTATGAAAAATTAGGGCCTGTTTATCGATTGGACCGCACGGTCCCGTTACCCGAGGTTTCGCACCTCAATTGGGCCGGATTCGCTGGTAGCTTGCCAGTCCGCAGCGGCAACCAAGCCGCAGAACACATCCAAAATGATGTTTATGGGGAGATGATTCTCACACTGGCACCAATTTTTTTCGATGATCGCTTTGCTGCGATGCGAACCCCGGATCACGAACGGCTGCTGGAAAAGCTTTCTCTGCTCTGCTTCTCCAACTTGTCTCAGCCCGACGCTGGTCTCTGGGAGGTCCGCAATGGGTGGCAGGAACATAGCTTTTCTAACCTGATGTGCTGGGCCGGGATTGAACGCACCCTGCGAGTTCAACAACGGGGATACTTGCCTTCTCTACCTCTCAACCTGAAGGCCGCGCTCGATCAAGCCGAGAAAACCTTGTCCAAAGCCACACTAAACGGCGCATTGATGAATGGCCCTACGGACGCAACGCTCGACGCATCGCTGCTTCTGCTTCCGGTTCTGAACTTTAGCGATACCGAACTTTGCGAGAGGACGGTAGACCGCATCTGGTCCGATTTGCGATATGAATCGGGCGGTGTTTCGTATCCGTCTTTTTTGTACCGGTATTTGCGCAACGATGATTTCGGCAAACCCAAAGCCCCGTTTTTGATTTGTTCCTTTTGGTTGGTGCAAGCTCTTGCCAAGGTGGGCCGAATGGACGAGGCCAAGCAAGTCATGGAGGGCATTCTCACCTCTTCCAATGAATTAGGGCTGTTTGCCGAGCATTTCTTACCTTCGACTGGCGCGCAATCGGGAAATTTTCCCCAAGCTTATTCCCACGTCGGCCTGATTAATGCCGCCTTTGCAATCAGTCCCCACTGGCACCAAATTCTATGATGGCGGACATCTATTCATTCATTTTCAAGTAACGATGCTGCAGCCCGTCAAAACATAGGGCACGTGGTTTGCAGGTATGGGTTTTGCGATGACTGATGAAGCAACATTTAAAAAAAAGCGGCGCAGCTTTCAACGTAAGAATGCGGAAGTGACTACTGATCACGCTCGGATCCAGCAGTGGGTCGAAGCGCGGCAGGGCGTTCCCGCTACAGTGAAGGGTAGTGGGGGAGCTGAGCCGGCAGGAATTCTGCGGATCGATTTCCCTGGGTACTCTTCGAAAGCTTCCTTGGAGAAAATTAGCTGGGAGGCGTTCTTCAACAAGTTCGAAGAACGGAAACTCGCTTTTCTATTCCAGGAAAATACGGCAGCAGGACCTCCTAGCCGGTACTGGAAGCTTGTAAAACGCGACGCCGCAAAGTGACAGAAAACGGACCCCGCGATATAGTGACGGTAATTCCAAATCGGAGATAGCTCTGTTAGGACGTACGGCCGCTTTCTTTCGCCCTATCGCGCAACATCTACGAACCGCTTTGCGCGATTTTCGCCACGTGGCGAGTTTATTTCCGAGTTCTCGTTACACGATTCGTTCCGTTTTGGCGCACGTGCACCCTCGCGCCGAAGCCATTGTGGAATATGGCCCTGGAACTGGCAACTTCACGCGAGCAATCCTGCGGCATCTGGGCGAATCTGGCCGGGTGTTTTGTGTGGAGCTGAACGCGGAATTCGTTCCGAACTTGCGACGGATTGCCGATTCGCGTTTGCAGATAGTGGAGGGTTCTGTTTTGGCGGTACTACCTTCCATCCGAGCGAGCTTGCCCCAAGGCGCAGACGCTGTGATTTCCGGCATTCCCTTTTCGCTCATTCCCGAGGACGAGAGAGAAAAAATCGTGCGCGAAACCCGCAATGCTTTAAAACCAGGCGGCTGTTTCATCGCCTACCAAAACTCGCGCTTACTAGTGCCTTTATTCGAGCGCTACTTCGACACCGTTAGTACTCAATTCGAACCCCGCAATGTCTTCCCGTACTTCATCATGGTGGGACGAGTAGCCAGGTAATCATTCCGTTGAGTTAACGAGCGAAAAAATGGTATAAGCCCGGCCTTCTTGGCAAAGGGAGTATATCGGATGAACCTCAAACCGCTAAAGGCGCTGCATTTCTGTCTCTTCTTGGCCTCCTGTAGCCTGCTTTTCTCTTCTACCGCCCTTCACGCACGAAACCCTGAGGTGCCCGATCCTCGATTAAGCGATTGCGGTATGGATTTGGCCAAAAGAGGAGCGGTGGTCAACCCTGGTTCGGATCCCGATTTAGCCTTTCAGATGGGCACCTTAATGGGAGCTATCTCAGCACAAACTACCGACCGAGGTGCGTTTACAGTCTCCAAATTTAACGAAACTACGCGCACTTGGGCTGAGGAAGTAACACCTCAGCACCCTCTCAAAGTACTTGCCCTCACTGTCTTGGCTAGCGAAAGCACGTCTCACGAAAAACTGGCCCGCATTCAGTTGATCCATTTTCGATTGGTATACGGACATACCGTCGTCCATCCAGACGAAGGCCAAGCCACCCTCCGCGATTCTGAGACCGAGCTGCAAACTTTTGTCGCAACGCCCTTATCGCAGCTAACTGGCTGGGATGAAAGGTACCGCAAAGGCGGAACGCGGGCGGCGAAAATTTCCGATCTAACGTACGTGATCGATAGAAACCGAAACCTATTGAATAACCGGCACAAGGTCATGTTTGCTCTTCTTGACTCGCAATCCGCAGATTTTAAAAACGAGTTTTTGGATGCAACCGTTGCGGCTGATATGGAGCCCGTCACCGCCTACGCTGCTAGTCGCCTTGGGTTACCGGAGCAGCGTGTACTAGCGTATCTCACCCACCTCTCCGATCACGGCCGGACGTTTCAGCAACTTCATAGTCTGGAAGTTTCTCCAGGAATAAAACTGAGCGATGATCATTACCGCGATCTATTTTTGAGAAATTTGAAGGCGAATGCGGGGCAGACCCCGCTCGCGCTAGCGCAAACGCCCCAGCACCTGCTTACCGAGAACTTTATTCGGCAGGTATTTAACCAGCTAGAGGCCGACCCGTGGGCCGGTTTTCCACCTGTACATTCAGAAGAAGCGGACTGGGTCCCCAACATAATGAATGTGAGCTTTCGAAAAACTCTCGAAAAGCGTGGCATTGATGCCCACATTGTCTACACCGACGAACCGACGACAGAAATATCCACCTCCAACTGGAGTAACAACATGCCGAGGCCCCTAACGCTTCTTATTCTTCCGCATAACTAAGCCACGCCACGAGTAGCCGGCACCCCCCTTGCAGTCTAGTTCGCCGTGGGCCGGCTCAGACGCGCGCATACATCCAGTATGCGCTTTATTTTTGTGTTTCTGTCTATTGCTTGGGCGCCTCTGCGCGCGGACGATGGCGACCGAACCCTAACTGCCTGTGCGATCGAACTACGCAAGCTTGCCCCCACCAAAATAGTGACCCCCGAAAATTTAGTAGTTCCTCCCCTTATGGGGCAGTCGGTAGCGCGTCCAAATGATCCGACGCGCACCATGGGCGATAACCCTTCGCCGTCGGCACAACCAAAAGCGCCGTCGCCTATTACCGAACGACAAGAAGCCTTGCTGGAAGCCTTGGCTAATCATTTCCCGCAATCGAAAGTCGAACCCATTTCAGTGGGAGGCGAGAGTTACATTTTTCGCGTAATACACCCGACAGGGTCTCAAATTATCAAAGTGCCAAAAAAACCTGATTGCCGACGTACTGAAGTCGCCTACGCAAGGGAAGCGCAGATCTCCCGAAGAACAAGGTCGGTAAATCTTATGGGTGGCCAACACCTGATTCACGCCGACCCTCTCTTTTTGAAAAATTCCAGCGGGACCACCGAGCAAGCGCTGATTCTTCGCGATGCCCCCGAAGGAGCGCTTGCCGATCGTTTGACTGAATTTAATCACGAAGCAGATCCGAAAAAAGTTCTCGATGCTTGGAGACAAATTGCTCTCGGCGTAAAGGCCCTGCATTCACTGGGGTATGTTCACCGCGACATTAAACCAGACAATATTTTGATGGAAAAACAGGATGGGCAGACGGTCTTCATTTTGGCTGACTTTGGCATTTCGAAGGACCTCGATGAGCCGATTCCCATCGTAGAACTAGTCCAAGGCACGCCACACTACATGTCGCCCAATCAGCTAAACGGCGGCTTCCCAAATGCAAGGGACGACATGCGCGGGCTGCAGGTGACTTTCATTGAAATGCTCATCGGAGACAGGATCACACGCCTCAACCCAAGTGATCCCGACAACCATATTTTGCGGCACAACTTGGGGTTTGGCGCTATCCCTTGGATCAGCAAGGTGCCAGAGAATGTAGCGCAGAACCTACCACCCGAGCTCCGGTCCATTGCCGAAACCGAGTACCCGAATGTGGACGCATTACTTC
>CAZBJE010000060.1:0-19818 GCA_964492125.1 uncultured Pseudobdellovibrionaceae bacterium
CTGTAGGCTAAGGAGCCGGTTCACATCCCCGAAACCACAGGCAAGTGGGGCAGTTCTTACTTGGTTTGAGCGGACGGCGCGCGCTGGTCGGCCGGGATCTTGGCGAGCTTCGACTCGATCTTTTTTGCCTGCTCTTTGTCTTTGCTGACGGTCAGCTGATAGGCTTTTTGGTAAGCCTGCGCGGCTTTCGTGAAGGCTTTCTGCTCTTGGTAGATGTCGCCCATATGTTCGTAAACCACGGCTTCTTCCGGCTGTAGCTTGGCCGCTCGCTCCAAGTGCTCCATCGCTTCGTCAGTTTTGCCGCGTTTGAAAAGCACCCAACCCAAAGAATCCTCGATAAACCCGTCATCCGGTCGCAAATCGCGAGCCTGACGGATGAATTTTTCGGCTTCTTCCAAGTTCTCCCCGGATTCCGTGTACGTGTAACCGATGAAATTAAGCGCGTGGGCGTTCTTCGGATTGGTAACCAAAATGGAGCGCATATTCTCGAGCGCCTTCGTGCGATCACCCAAACGCTCGTAAATGGCTCCCTGGAAATAGGCCAGCTTTTCGTCGCCGGGAAATTTTTTCAACCCCTGAGTGAGGATGTCCATCGCCTCCTTGAACTTACGAGTGCTTTCCAAGAAAGAGGCCTGCATATCGTAAAATTCGACGACATCCGCGTTGGCTTTGATCAACTTCTTGGCAAACGCGACACCCTCGTCAGCCTTGTTTGTAGCACGGTAGATAAAACCCACATGCAACATAGCTTCTTTGTAGAAGCTGGAGTCCTTGGTCACCTTCAAAAAATTTTTCAGGGCTTTGTCGTACTCCTTGGTCTCTTCGTAAACTGCGGCCAAATAAAAGCGCACATTGTCGGCTTCGGATTGCTCTTTCAAAATCGCGCCGAAACGCTCTTTAGCCTCATCAAATTTTTTGAGTTCAAAAAAGAGCAAACCAATTTTCACGCGCGTCGTGTAGTCGTCCGGCTCCAGCTGCTCGTATTCGAGCAACTCCGAAAGGGCTTTGTCGAATTGGTTTTTCTGCAAATAGAGTTGGGCCAGGCGCTTGCGGAAGCGTCCGTTGCCGCGAATTTGGCTGTAGGCTTTAATGGCTTCGTCGGTTTCGCTCATGCGCTCATGCAAAAGCCCAAGCGCGGTTCCGGCCTCCACGAAACTAGGCCGTAGAACTTGGCACTTAGCCAAATCTGCCTTGGCCTTATCCATTTTTTCCATCTCGAGATAAATTTTGGCGCGGTAAAAATACGCCATAAAATTATCGTCGTTGTCGCTGATGGCTTTGGTAAGGGTCCGAACGCCGCCTTCTAAATCTCCGGCTTCCGCTTCCAGAATTCCAATGAGCAAGGCCGACTTAGGATTGGCCGGATCGAGCTCACTGACCTTGGCGTACTGTTGTTTGGCGTCTTCATACTTGTGATTGGCCGCGTAAATGCCGCCCAACGTGGCTCGGTATTCGACGTTCTCGGGATCTTTTTCGACGGCTTTTTTACTGAGCGCTTCAGCGCGGTCTAGTTTGCCGGTGCGTAAATAAAGCTCAGCGAGTTGGTGATTGATAAAAGCGTTTTCGGGATCACTGGCGATGGCCTTCTCAAGCAGCGGAATGGCTTTCTCGTATTCGCCATCCATTACCAGTTGGCGGCCCTTCATATAAAGAAGGTTCTCGTCGCCTTTTGCGTTATCGGCACCTTGCGCAGACACTGCCACAACCATTAAGAAGGCCAGGATCATGCTTGCGCTGCAGAAGGATTTTTTCACGTTTCCTCTTTTGTGGTGAAACATCGCCGAACGCTCATTTCATTTTAAGCGGGTCTCGTCGCAGGGTCATTGTCTTTCGCAAGCGTTCAAGGAAGGATTCCCAAAGTGAATCGTAGTGTGTGCTCCGCTGCGTTACACGCTCGGCACCGGAGGGCTCGGCTCTGCGCGTTACGCCACCGATTTGCACTTCTCCAAAGCCCGGCAGATTGACACTCCCCAGCACAGGATCCAAAGAGCGCTCGGCCTTGGCATCCCGACTCTGTGAGGCTAATTCTCGCAGCATTCGCTTACCCTCGAGAAGAAACTCGCCCTCGTCCATTTCCTCATGGTGCTCGTTCATGCAACGCTGCACACGAGCAGGATCGACCGACGTCGAAGAGGCGCTGCGTACCGCTCCGCCTTCCAGCCGGGCGGTGAACTCTTTCCAAGCAGCGTCGGTTTGGGTGATTGGCAAGTCCAAGTCTTGGCGGTGCAGCAGCTCGGCGCAAAAAATGCGCGCAAGCGGGGGCCGAGCCTGAAGGCCGGCACTTAAAGCCAAAACGAGTAGAGCAATACGCAACACCGAAACTCCTTCACTTACGCCGGAAAATCGAAAGCGGGTTGTAGGAGCGCATGAGGCTCCGCGCGACAATCGGCGTGGCGACTTGAAAGACGGAAAGGTTGGGATCCAGTGACTTGGCCACACCTTCCACAATCAGGCAGCTACGGATCATCATAATGTAACGATTGGGAATGTGTAGGTCGTTCTTTCGCGCAATGGCTAATAGCTGCGTCACCATCTTTTCCAATTTGGCGTTCTGGACACCTTGGGCCTTGGTTTCATCCAATAGGGCCTGTATCGCACTTTCAAATTTTGCGTAGTCTGCTTTTTTTCCGGCTGTTCCCAATGCATAGAGACTACTAGCTAGCTTGCCGCGATCGCGTTTGAGGATTGCCAGAACTACTTTGAGGAATTTTTTCTTATCCTCGGGTTGCAACTGCCCCACCAAACCTAAATCAATAAAACCGAGCTGACCGCCATCTTCTTCAAAGAAAAGATTTCCGGCGTGGGGATCGGCGTGAAAAAAACCGTGATCGAAAATTTGCTCCAAGACCGCCGCCAAACTCTGCTCGGCCGCCGCGCGCGCCACGGTGCTGCCCTTCTTTAACTCGGCCACCGATTTGCCGCGCATCGGCTCCAACGCAATCACCCGACGGGTAGTGAGGTCGGGGTAGTACTTCGGAAAAAGCACGTCCGAAGTAGACAAAATTTTGCGGTAATTTTTACGGAACCGATCGATGTTTTTGGCTTCCGCCAAATAATCTGTTTCTAATAGGGTGGCGGTTTTGAAATCTTGGAATATCTGCAACAACTGCATCTTTGGGTAAACCAAATGCAAGCTGCGCACAAAGCCTTCCAGCAAATAAAGATCCAACGCCACCGTTTCGGCGACTCCACGCCGCTGCACTTTTAAGATCACCGGCGTGCCGTCTGCCAAAACGGCTTTGTGGGTTTGGCTCAAACTGGCCGCCGCCAAAGGCTTTACTTCGACAGACTCAAAAGCCTTCTTGTATTTTTCGCGTCCCAGCTCCTCACGCAAAATCTTCTCAATGGAGCGGAACGGAACCGGGGGAACACGATTAAATAGCACCCGCAACTCGTCGGCTACCGAATCCCCCACCAAGTCCGGTCTCGATGCAAGGATCTGGCCCAATTTGATGAAGGTGGGCCCGAGCTTGGCAAAAGTGCGGGCGAGATTTTTGCCGAATACGGCGTCGAAGCGCGCATTGGGTTGCTGCCGCATGCCGGCGAACTTTAGGCCGCGTTTGCCGGCTTCCAGGCCCAGGCTAGCCAGCGAACCAGCTACGCCGTAGCGCGACAGAAGCAACGCAATTTGTTGGGATCGGACCGCGGCACTAAGCGGGCGTGTAAATGTGGTGAACCATCCGGCCAAGCAAGCCCCCGTGAACTTAATCTTATCGAACGATTCCGTCTAAAATATTAACTTTTTGAGGGAAACGACCGAAACAACCGTTATGACGGTCTGTTCCCACACCCCAGTCGGAGGTTGGCTTATGCAGCCATTCTCCTACAATTGTTACGTCAGGGCTTACTTGACGCAACAAGACGGGAGCTGGGTTTGAGATCGTCGTTTCAAAAACGGCTCCGCCGACCCACGCTCCTCGAGTGGTTCTTTATCCTTTCGGTGGTTTTTCATGCGGCCCTGCTGTGGCGGGGAACGCGCGAGTACGAGCCCTACCATTTTGATGAACGCCCCCCGATAGAAATTACCCAGGCGCCCGCAGAGAAAATTTCGCGCAAGGCGCAGGCCCAAGCGAAACCAAAACCGCAAAAGCGTCCTGAAATCGCCGAAACCGAAGAAGCACCCAATAAGAAACTCGACCCCAATGCCACCGTTTTGAGCGAGCGCAATCAAACAGCAGATCAGGAAATGAAGGCATCCCAAACCGACGACTTTCGCAAGAAAACCGGCACGGGTTTAAAAAATTCGCTCTCGCGCAACAACGTTCCTCCGCCCACCGGCGACCCTGAAGCAAAAAGCAAAGACGATGGCATGGGCACCAAACCCGAACCCTCGAGCAAGAACGCCGCCGGAGTTAAACGAAATTGGAAGTCGCTTAGCTTGAAAGACTTGGGTTTAGGAGGCGACGGTGGAATGATCGCGGCCACCGACGACAGATTGCAAGATGTCGCCCGTGGCGACCGCACCGTGCTGAGCACTCGGGAATTCAAATTCTATTCTTATTACCACCGCATCAAGGAGACACTGCGGCAGTTTTGGAAGCCCAACGTAGAACGAAAGCTTGCCGTGCTTTGGAGTCGGGGCGCCAAAATGAAAGACGGCGAAATCGTCACCCAACTTGTGGTCATGATCGACGAAAAAGGAACTGTTACCCGAGTTACCCGCATGACCAGCTCCGGCTTCGAATCGCTCGATGACGCGGCCACCGAAGCTTTCCAACAGGCTTCGCCTTTTCCCAATCCCCCTGCCGGAATGCGCGACCCAGATGGGCTAGTGCGCATCCGCTGGGATTTCATTCTCAAAACCGAAGCCAGTCCCCAGATCAGCTTTCGCGGCCGCGGCGCACCCTAGGGCGCGAGCAGAATCTTAAACGGCGGCAATTCGAGCGGCAGACGACTAGCCACTTTTTCCACTCCCGTAAAATCAAACACCCGCACCGCAGGATTTTCAGCCAACCGATCAGCCAGGTAGAAAAGCGAACGTTCGCGATCCACCAACACATGGGCAAATCGATAGCCACCCCCTGACAAAAGCAACGATACTTTTTGGCCGGTGCCCGGAAGAAAAAGAACCACATCGGTTTGGGGAGTGGAAATAATCGCTACGCCCAACTCGGCGGTGAGGATTTCAAAATCCAAAATATCTCCGCCCAACGCAAGTTCGCTCACGACAATTCCACCTGAACGAAAATTTTTCCCGTCTAGTTTTTCAATTCCGCCATCCAACACCGGCTTGGTGCGATCCATGACCCCGGCTTCTCCCAAGTACAAATCGCCATTCCAGGTTTTAAATTCGGTAAACGGGTTAGACCGAGCTAACGGGCGTGTAAGTTCTGCGTCAACGGTGTCGGTCTGTGGGTCAATCACCACCAGCATTCCCGGGCCCGCAGGATTGTACGTGCGGGTATCGAGCTGTTGTAAAGTCAGCGCTACTCGGTCCACCGAGGCGTGCAGGTAAGAGGCTTCGGTATACCCATCTACGTCTTTCCACGGCGAAAGATCGATTCCCTCCCCTACGGCTTGACCGGTGCGCAAGTTCCAACGGCGCAAGTGGGTATCGTGAAGCGAAGCCACATAGGCCTGCTCGATCGAAAGAGGCAGAATATCTTGCGGGTTGGCAGCGTCTGCGAACCCAATCTGCGTGCGCATGGCGAATTGGGGAGAAGTAACCGTGAGGTGATTCCCCGCCAGCCGATTCAGAACCAGAAGCTCGTTGGTAAAATGGCTCCAGCGCGCTAAGGCGTCAGCGTGCGCTGGGAGCACGGTGGTGTCCCACTTGCCTGTGCGTAAGTCCCTTTTTACGACTCCGCCGGTAGTGAAGTCGCTCACCACCACATAAAGATGGTTTAGCAGCGTCTCGCGCAGCGGCTCGCCGGTTTGAGGAGAGGGGCGCCCGGCCCCGCAACCCGCCAAGAGAACAGCCCATACTAAATATCGTAGCGCCATGTAACGTATACCCTTCTTCCAGGAGACGGAAAGCCCGCCAGCCCTGTTGTGTTTTGTGCCAAATTAAAATTCCAGTCTTGCCCGCCAACGGTGGTGGCGTCGGCGAGGTTGCGCAGCTCGACCATCCACGTTCCCCAGCCCCGTGGTTGCCAAGATCCCCAGATCCCGTGCTCCCAGTACTCCCCAATACGCCTACTGTTGGCCGGATCGGCATAGAGCGCGCCGGTGGCCTGCAACGAATAGGTAAAGCGCCAGGGACCTTGCGCCCACTGCGCTTCGAATCCCCCCCGAAAAGTAGGCCGCATTGGCAGCGAGCGCCCCTGATAGGCCGCCACCTCCGACTGGTTTTCAGTCGACAGAACGGCGGCATTGGATCGCAGAGTCCAGTCGCGCCCAAGACCTGCCTCCAGACCAAATTCGGAAGTGAGTATTCGGCTGCGACCCACATTGAGCGACACAAAACTCATTTGGGAATTGGGAACCAGCACAATCAGATTGCGGGCGAAAGCGGCAGAAAAGGTCAACGAAGCTTGCACTTCGCGCCACGGACCGACCGAGGGCCAGCGCGCATCCCAGCCCGCCTCGACTTTCCACGCGGATTCGTTTTGCAGCGCCGGATTGGGGGCTACCGTGGAAGGAGCACCATACATTTCGGCGAGCGTCGGGGCGCGGTGGAAGTGGCCAGTGGAAAGTCGCAATCGCTGACCGGTTTGCATTGCCCACTCCAAACCCAATCGGGGCGAGGCTGCGAGCGTTTCGCGGTTGCCGGCGTAGGAAAAAAACTGAGTGAGTAAGGCAGGCTTTACTGTCCAACTCTCCGATACAGTCCAACGCGCAGAAGCGCCAAGCGGCAAGACGAAGCGATTGGCTTCCACACTTGCCTGGCTGGTTGATAAACGGGCGTTGTCGGCGTTGGCTCCGAGACTCACTTCCCATCCGATAGTGGCAAGTTCTTGTCCCCATTTGGCACGAACTCCTAAGGAAGTGCAGAGAGAAGAGCGGATTTGCAGCGCACTGAGTTCGGAGGCCGCAGCAAAACTTTGGTCGGTGCCCCAGCCATAGGTAGTAAAGTCCCAAAGAGGTCCCGCACCCCGCTGACGGATGCGCGCTCCCACCAAGTGGAACTGTGTCTGTAATTCGCCCCGCAACGGCAGCCCCACCGCTCCCGGGATTTCGTTTTCGCGCACGGTATGGAAACTAAAGAGCTGGGCTTGGGAACCAGCATTTTTCCACAACTGAACGTGCGGCAATAGGCTAGCCCACCGTTGGCCATTGTGTTCGCGTTTGGCCCAGCGGTCGTCATCGGGCACTAAGGGGGTGCCGGCGTTGTCGCGGTACTGAAAGTCTTCGCGGGCGTCGGCCGCATCGACGAATAAAGCAAAGGCGAGTGGCGATCGACCGCTTGCTCTTCCAAAAAATCGCCGGGCGCCGAAAGCGCCGGCTCGGGCCCCTAGAAAAGAACCGCCCGCTCCCGCTTCTGGTAGATGCAACGCGATCGCACCGCCCAATCCATCCGCCCCCAACGCCGCCGGAGAGCCTTCGGGGAAAAGATCCACCGAGGCGAGTGCTTCTGCCGGAAACCAGCCCACTTGCGAGCTATGGGTTTGGGCATCGGTAAGCGGAATTTCTTCGAGGAAAAAGCGGGTTTGAGTGGGATCTTGCCCGCGCAGCTGGATGGCAGCCTGACCATCATCGCCCCCTGCCCGCTGCACGAAAACGCCAGCTCGCCGTGAAAGCACGCGCACGAGGGAGCTTTCACCTCGCGCATCCAAAGGCACCGAAGTTCCGTTGAACTCAGACGCCGTGAGGGCATTTTGGCCGGCTGGGCGATCGGCGCGCACTACCACCGGAGCCAGGGTGTCCTGGACCGAAGGCACGGCCGCAAATAGGGGTGCGGTTACCGCCCAAGCGGCAACCCAAAGTGTTCTCAAAGCTTTCGCCTCCCTCGAGCGAAAAACAGCAAGTGGCGCAGCTGGCAGGTATTCGGACTTGGGAAAACTCCCTTACCGTTGCGGGGCAGTCTCGGATTCGCACCGAGTTCCCCTGTTGCCTCGTCCCACTGGGGACGAACCGGCTGCAGGCCATGCCAATATCACGGGCAGCTTGACGAAGCGAGCGCAGATACCCACGTTATATCCAGCATTTGCCGGGCCCCTAGTTCACCCACGCCAAACGTGGTATGAGACCCGTCTTTAGAGAGGCGATAAATGGACGCGATCACAGTCAATTTGGAGTTTACCCCCAACCCCCACACGCTGAAATTCGTGGTGAACCGCCCCCTATTGGAGCGGGGCGCGCTCAATTTCACTTCGGTGGCGAAAGCGGACAAGGCGCCTTTAGCGAAGAAACTTTTCGAAATCCCAGGCGTGGAAGCGGTCATGATTGGACCCACCTTCGTCACCATTACCAAGAGCCTCACCGGTGAATGGGATGTTTTGGCGGAAAAAGTGCCGGCGACTCTGGAAGCCCATGTAGGGGCCGGGTTGGCGGTGGTGGATGCGGATTTTGTCGAAGAAGCAGCGAAGTCGGCTGGAACCGAAACCGAAATCGAACGCCGGATTCGGGAAGTTTTGGACACCGATATCCGTCCGGCCGTGGCCATGGACGGCGGCGACATTACCTTTGAGCGCTACGAAGATGGCGTGGTGTACTTGGAAATGCGCGGCTCGTGCAGCAGTTGCGCGCACTCGACGGCGACTTTGAAGATGGGCGTGGAAACGCGCTTGAAAGAGGCCATTCCGGAAATCAAAGAAGTGGTTTCGGTCTAAACCGAGTCAGCCAACGGCCCAAGATCCAGTTCAAGCCAATCAATAATAAAAGCCACACCGCGCCACGGGGGCTCGCCCGGCGGTGCGCACTGGCGCAGCCGTAGGGTCCGTTGCTGAACTCACTGCGCGGGTACAAGTACGCCATTCCGTCCATATCATCTTGAGTGAGCGTGGCCACCGTTTTGCCGCTGATGCTGTAGTACATCAGCGCCTGAGAATCTCCACTATGGCCCAGTCCCAACGCATGCCCTAGCTCGTGAGTAAACGCGACCGACACTGCGCTTGAACTCAACCCACCAATATCGGCCTGTTTACCTGCTTCGGAATTAAAAACGATACCCGCAAACGAAACCCTTCCACCCGTGGTTGCGAGCCGCGTGAGAGCAGGAATGAAATCGCCGTCTGCGGTTTGGTTTGTCGAAAACCCAGTATCGCACGCAATGAGTGGAGTGGGAGAGGCAGTGCCCGCGACAATATCCGCCGCGGTTCCAGTAGAAGGATTGAGATCCCGTACGATGCGCAGCCCCGAATTCTGCGAGGTATTCCAAATCGCGATTCCACCGTCGATAATGGACAGCAGTTCATCGGAAGGCATCGAACAACCCGTGAGATTGTAGTGAATGGTGAGGGTGCTTCCGGTCCACCCGCCCATGCCTGTCGAGCGCAATGTCCAGGCCTGAACGGGCAACGTTAGCAAGCCAGCGAGCAGAACTAGCCCTCTCATAAGTAAATCCCCAAATACGCCGCACCCAGGAATCGACGTTGCTCGGCGTTCATGAGCCTCGAGACGTAAAGCTCCGCGCCAAGAGAAACACTGGAGGTGACGTGAATTTCGATCCCCGCTTCAACCAAGAAGAGAAACCCATTCGACATTCCTTCCGGCGAATAGAACGTCGCAGTACCGGTTCCGTTATTGAGAGTGACCGCACTGCCTTGTCCCCAAATCAAATTCCATTGCAGCGCAGTGCCGACTCGCAATTTAAACCAGGAAGTAAGAGCCCAACCCAAATCGATCCCCAAAATCGAAGTGATCGTTTTGGCAAACCCATCGTGCCCGCTACGCCAGGGCACCAAAAAACCCAGTGAAGGTTCGAAGTTTATCGACGAAGTAAGCGGCATCATCGGACGAATGCGGGCGAAGCCTGCGATTGTACTGACTTCGGAAGCATAGTTCGGCGCTGCGGAAAGCCGCTGCTGGAGATTATCTCCGTATGCGCCTAGATCGAGTGAGTAGGAGGTTTTGGCTTGGAGCTCCGAGGAGGCCACGAACAGGCACCCCGCCCAAATCCATGCTGCCATCCGCCGTCGGGAGGCCGTCATCCAATTGATCGTATCGTGATCGGAGCAGGCGTCCAACGCTTTGTTTTGCAAAGAATTTTTTTCAGCGTTATCCTATTGATACGTGTAACGCACCGAGGGGGATTTTTAATGACGCTAAGCATCCGAAACGCGACGCTCGCCTTTTTAATTTCCCTGGGATTGATCAGTCCCTCGTTCGCCGCGGAACCCGAAAAAGTCGAGGGAGAGAAAGTCGCCGAAAATAGCGACTACCTCCAAGAAGATCCCTACGCCGACAAAACTAATCCGCAGGACTCTACGGTTCCCGCGCAGCAACGTGCACAGCCTGCCCGAAGTTCGAAAACTAAAAAGAGTAATCGAAAGTATTTTACCGACGATTCCCCGCGCACGGACGCGGGAGTCTTTCACGTCGGCTTCGCCGCCGGCGGAAACTTTTACATCGAGCCTCAATACAGCAACACCTCAGGTAGCAATGTACCCACGGGCGCATTTTTCAAAGACTTCGGTTTTCAAGCTGGCGCCTACTTCGATCACGATTACTCGGAACTCGACGAAAACATTCCGCTGATGTTGCGCGGAATGGTGGGCTACAAATACATTTTAAATTCCGTGCACGTTTTTAGTTTCGACGGAATGGTGCGCCGCATGTTCCGCTTCTCGGAAAACGCGAGCTTCGGATTGGGCATCGGCGCCAGCGCTGCAGTTTGGTACCGCGTGCAATCGGCCACCTCGAACGAAGAAATTATTCTGCTTCCCACCGTGCTGATCGGCGCGGGGTTTGAGTTCAACCCCTTCATGGTGGATTTTAAGTGGGCGGTCAACCGCGTGGGCGGCGACAACACCATCATGGGTTTTGAGTTGTACTTCGGCTTCCGCCTCTAAGCCGCTTCGCTGGCCAGATGCTTCAAGGCATCGCGAATTTTGCGCTCCGACACGGGCTTAACCAAAAACTCCGCAGCACCTGCTTCCAGCGCACGTATGACGATGTTCTCATCGTGTAAGGCGCTGAGCACCACGATCCGCGGCGCCGGCGAAAGCGCGGCTACAATCGCCCGGGTCGCGTCGATTCCCGACATCAAGGGCATCACCAAATCCATCAAAACCAATTGGGGACGGGTCTGTTTGCAGATCGCTAGGGCTTCCGCTCCGCTGGCAGCCAGTCCAACTATTTCAAATTCACCGCTCAAGCTATCTCGGAGTTTTTCCCGGATGGAGACGATGTCGTCGACAATCAGAAGGGTCGGTTTCATGGTGTTTTTCTCGTCGGTTGAATCTTTGGCCCAAGCCCTCTAAGCTCCGACCCCGTGTCGGGCTTATCCTTTTCCATACGCGTGGTTCTGTGCTGCCTGGTGGCTTTTGCGCCACTTTCCAGCCTGGATCAGTGGCTCTCGGACCTCTTTTTCCGCCTACGCGGCCCTCTGGGCTCGCCATCGACGCTTGCGCTGGTACCTTTGGCGTCCGAGGAGCAACGCGAAGCGGTCTTACAGCACATCCAACAGGACGGTCCGCAGTTGCTGGTTTCCTACCCCGACGAGGCCTTACAAGAAGACACAGTGCCCGATCCTGATTGCACGCTGCGCCATGCCAGCCTCGAAGGAGGCGGGATTCCGTCCCCCACCCTGCTTACCTATCATCGTCTAATCGGGACCTCAGGTAAACCCAGCCCTCAATTCCCGGTGGCGATCGACTTTCGGGGACCAGCGGGCAGTTACTTCACCGTCCCTGAAAGCCAAGTAGCCACTTCGGCCACGGGCACTTTTCGAGACAAGATTGTTCTAGTGGGCCGAGACCGGGGCGAACAGCAAGCCACCGAAACGCCTTTCGGAAAAATGTCGCCCCTGGAAGTGCAAGCAAACACGCTGGAAACGCTCTGGCAGGACCGCCGCTTGAGCCCGGTGCCGCATTGGATATCTATTTTGGGGACGCTAGTGTCCATCGCGGTTTCGGTGGGGTTGATTTTGCAGCTTCCGCTACGCCTGGCGTGGATTCCACTCACCGCGTTGGCGGGTTTGTGGCTCGGCGCTGGGGCGGTTTTGCTGGGCCATTGGAAACTTTCCTTGGGCATCGCCAATCCGTTAGTGGGCATTCTATCGACGCATTTTTTCCTCTTCGGATTCAAAGTAAAACAACGCGAAGCCCTTTTTTGGCAAACCAAGCGCGAAGCCGACTACGCGCGCCAGCTGGATGAATTTAAAAACAACTTCGTTTCTCTTTTTAGCCACGACCTCAAAACGCCCATCGCGCGCATTAAAGCGGTAGTTCAACTGGCGCTTTCAGAGGGCGAGGGAGTTCCGCAGAAAGCCCAAGATGCACTCCGCAATATTGACCGCGCCAGCGATGACCTGGGCCGGTTAATCGGTGACATCCTCAAGGTTACCAAGATGGAGTCGATGTCGATGGAACTGCAGCGTGACGCGGTCGATGTAAACCGGATGGTGGAACTTGCAGTGGCCCGCCTGCGCTTTGCCGCCGACGACAAAAAGATCCAGTTCGTGCTCGACCTCGAACCGCTTTTTCCCATCGAGGGAGATCCCCAGCTCATCCAGGAAATCATTTTGAATTTGGTGGAGAACGCAGTGAAATACGGCAAGCCCTCCACCCAAGTTATGATTCGAACCTGCGAAGAATTGGGCCGAGTGCGAGTGACTGTGAGCGACCATGGGGTCGGTATTCCCACCGACGAACTACCGCGCGTAACGGGAAAATTCTACCGTGGCAAGGAAGCCGCCAAGACCTCCAGCGGCTCCGGACTAGGTTTGTATTTGGCCAAGTATTTCGTGGAACTGCACCATGGCGGGCTCGAACTCAAAAGCGAAGTCGGTCGAGGCACGCAAGTGAGTGTCTGGCTTCCCTCGCCGAGCTAGGGATTGAGTTCCAAGAGATCGCTCAGCTCCACTGACCGATCCCAGAATGTTTCGGCTGTGACATTAAAGTCGTCCAGCGCCCGCTGCACGTTTGGGCCGTCGCTATTCAAACGCCCAATAGCGAGAGGAATGTAGGCTGCTGCGGCCTTCCGAGTCATGCGATACGCTTGGTCAGCCCCGATTCCTTGTCGGT
The DNA here is from genome assembly GCA_964492125.1 of uncultured Pseudobdellovibrionaceae bacterium. GTDB lineage: Bacteria > Bdellovibrionota > FAC87 > UBA2466 > UBA2466 > JAIEOG01. The sequence continues at coordinate 13,068 of CAZBJE010000060.1, forward strand.
GAAGAAACCAATAAGATGCCTCAAACGCACTTCGGGTCCCACGCAATTCCCGCAGCAAACTAATGAACCCTTCGTCGACTACTTTGCCATCCGCAGAAATATAGTTTTCCAAACGCTTGTGCGGAAATGCACCCGTCTGCACAGTGCTTACCCACCGCGCCAACCCCGCGCCTGCTTCGAAATAGCCCAGTTCATGAAACAACGATTTCAAATTGTAATTGATGTTGTCGTAGTCCATCTCGGTTTCCGAAACAGACGGTTGGAACGCAACTCCCTGCCAAAAATCTTCCAGCTTAAAGAATGGCTGTTTTACCTGGCTCTGGACGCCCTCTTCTGAAAACGGAATGACCGTGGCGGGAAACTTTATGGAAAAGTAGAAACCTGTTCCGACGGAATTGAGTTTACAATCAGGGCCCAGAATACAGAGCCCCAATGCTTCAACATTCCATTTCGCAGCGGTTACCGCTTTTCCCACCGCTCGCAAAACTGGCGGCCCCGCCTTATCACTCAAAAGCGCCTCTACCTCGCTGCCGAAAAAAGATGCCTCCGCTTCAGAGAGTCCGGACTTTTGAAGCAACCGCGGAAGACCAGCGAAACTGGAAATGCCGATACGCCCTGTGGAGAGCAAAAGCGGTCGCAAGAACGTCACGAAATGCGCGGCGCAGTTTGGCCGGCCTCCAGAAGGCAGGCCTTCTTGTCTGGCGTTGGGCCCAAAGTCGATGCCCCAGCTCAGATTGCAAACTAGCCATAAAGTAATAATAAGCGATTTCATAAAAGACCTACCCGCGCCAATCCAATAGGTCGCAAAGCTCTTCGCCCAAATCAAAAACCCGCGCATCTGTGACCTCGAAATCATTCAAGGCGGTTTGGGTGAGATTGCCGTAGGCCAGAATGGAATCCATCGTCCCCCTCACCATTTGTGGAAGAACACGCGCACGGAGTTGAAACCGCACCGTCGCACCCACACCCATTTGCCGAAAGAAAACATCTATGGTTTCCACTGCCACTCGAAGCGCCCGAGCTTCCATTACTAACCGAACAAAGCCCTCATCTACCGTTTTGCCGTCGGCTGAAATATATTTGGCGAGGCTTGGGTGGGGCCGCCCATTGTGTTGTACATACCGTGACCACCGATCGATTCTAGACATGGCATCAAAATAGCCAGCCTCGTGCATCAAAGACTTCAGATTAAGGAGGAGAGTCCCGTTGTCCAACGGCTTTGTGTGAGGCAGCGGCTTGACTACAATGCCCTGCCATAGGCTTTGACTATCAAAACCAGCAGCCCCCGGAACAACGGTATTTGCCCACGCAAGTTTGTCCCCACTTTGACCTCCGAAAAGGGACAGAATCTGAAAGGAGTGTCCGGACGAAACATGCGCGGCCGGCATACCAGGCAAAAAAAGGCAATTTTGATGGAGCGTACAAATTCCCAAAACGGAGTCGTCATCCATTGCGTCCAGCAGAGCACCGGCCACTTGCTTAAAAACCCTGGGTGCCTCCGAGTCCTCCAGAAGGAGATGCAAGGATCTAGTTGTCTGAAGAATTTGATCGCGGTCTAGTCCGGAAAGGTTTAACCCAAATTCCAACTCATCCAATCCGGTGAGAGCCACTTCCGCGGTTGAACCCGCCACCAAGTGGGGCAGCGCGGCCAATAGTTGGGTCTGGCAATTTTGACTCACGAGAGACTTTGCAATCACGATTTTCGTACCTGAGCCACCGATCGCAAGTGCACCGGGGGCGTGAAACCAAGCGTAAAAGACAGACACTAAAAGAATGAAACGGTACGCGTTCACAAGCTCCTCCGGGCCCAGCGGTATACCGGTTTCGGCGATTGGCCGCAATACTCGCGGTGCGTTTGCTACGCCGGGGTGGATTTGGTAAGACCCCCGTCAGACTTACGATTGCGGCCGAACAGACAAAGGAAAACGTGTACTCGATTTTAGTCGTGGACGACGAGCAGGAGCTCCGCCAGCAACTGGTGCAGATCCTCACCGATCGGGGCTATCAAGTGGATGAGGCCGCTAATGGGGTCGAGGCACTGGAACGCCTTGCCCAGCAGGCCTACCCGCTCGTGCTCTGCGATGTGAAAATGCCGGAGATGGATGGTCTGCAGTTTTTGCAGCAAGTCCGCGAGGCCCAGTACTCGACCGCAGTGGTACTTCTTACTGCTCACGGGAATATCCGCGACGCCATTCACGCCATCCGGGACGGTGCCTTCGACTACGTTGAAAAGCCCATCGATGAAGCGCTCGTCATGCGAGTCGTGGAAAAAGCGGAACGCGCGTTCGACATGATCTACAAGATCAGCTACTCCGCTCCCCAGCTGCCGGGCGAAGGCGAAGAATGCGTGGGCACCAGCCGCAGCATGAAGCGCGTATTTAGCGTGGTCGAACGCCTCACGCGAGTGAACACGTCGGTATTGATCCGCGGCGAAAACGGTACCGGCAAAGAGCTGGTGGCCAAAGCCATTCACTACAATAGCCCCCGCAAAGATGGCCCTTTCGTTGCCATCAATTGCGCGGCGATCCCGGAAAACCTCATCGAGAGTGAACTTTTCGGACACGAAAAAGGAGCGTTCACCGGCGCGGACCAACGCAAAATTGGTAAATTCCAGTTTGCCCACAAAGGAACTTTGTTCCTCGATGAAATCGGCGATACCAGCCAAGCCACCCAAGTGAAGCTATTGCGTGTACTGCAAGATCACGCCTTCACGCCAGTGGGAGCCAATCGCGAAATTAAATCCGATGTGCGGGTAATCGCCGCGACTAACCGCGATTTGGAAAAAGCGATTCGAGAAGGCAAGTTCCGTGAGGATCTCTACTACCGTCTAAACGTTATGCCGATTTTCTTGCCTCCTCTTCGCGAACGCCACGAAGACATCCCGGCACTCGTGCATCATTTCATTGATAAGTTCAATCAAGAGCACGGCTCGAGAATCAAAGGCATTCGCCCCGATGCGTTGCGTGCACTGGAGACTTTTCACTGGCCGGGCAACATACGTGAGTTGGAAAACGCCATCGAGCATGCCTTCGTGGTGGAAACCAAAGAGCAACTCTCTTTTTTTAGTTTGCCCGACTATATCCGGCGAGTCAGTAAGCGGGCTGCCGCCCTTCCCTCCGCCACTGCGAGTTCGTCTGCCTTTTCTGTTTTGGATTGGGAAAAGGGGAAAGAAGCTTTCGAGCGAGAGTTTATTGTACGCGCGCTCAAGACGAATCACGGCCGGATCAATTTAACGGCGGAACTTGCGAATATCCCAAAGAATACTCTCTTGCGTAAGATCAAGAAGTACAATATCAATCCAAGAGAGTACGGCGCGCGGGAAGACGAATTGACTTAAGTTCCCCGCCACACTCAGGGAGTGGAACATGGGGGATACGAAGCTTACGTACACGAGCTATCTCAAAGTAGATGGCTTACTCAAACTCCAGGAACCGCTCTCCAAACCCGTAGCCCACGACGAACTGCTTTTTATTATCATCCACCAGGTTTACGAACTTTGGTTTAAGCAAATCCTATTTGAACTCGACGATGTACCAGGACACCTCGCCAAGGGAGACGTGATCCGCTGCATCCGCCGCCTTGAACGCGTCGCCGAAATTATGCGGATTTTGATTTCGCAAGTCGACGTCTTGGAAACCATGACCCCCATGGAGTTTAATCGCTTTCGTTCACACTTAAATCCCGCCAGCGGTTTTCAAAGTTTACAGTTTCGAGAGCTAGAAATTCTCTGTGGCGCAGATGCCGCCGAGCACGATCGTTTTGCCCAAATTAATCCGGAGTGGAAGGGCAAACTCGAAACCCGGCGAGCGAAACCCACTTTGCGCAAAGCGTTCTTTGATTTGCTGCGGACCGAAAATTTAATTCAAACCGACGAGCAAGTCCCGCAAGCCTTGGTAGAAATTTACCACGCCGCCAAACCCGACTCGACGATCCGCTCCCTCTGCGAAGGACTGATCAAACTCGACGAGCAAATCGCACTCTGGCGCTACCGCCACGTCCAAATGGTCGAACGCATGATCGGAATGAAGCCCGGCACCGGCGGTTCGATGGGCGTAGCGTATCTAAAAACCACCCTAAGCAAACGCTTCTTCCCCGAACTCTGGCAGGCCCGCACCGCCATGGGCGACGCCACCTACTAGTTTCCGAAAGGGTCCAGTCGCTTTTCGGAATTCCGAAGGATTGCGGAAAGCGGCTGGACCCATTCGGTAAGGGGGGTGCTGGTTTGGGGGTGGTGGTTGTGGCCGTAGCCGAAGCGGAGACGATCGCCTCGGGCGTCTACGATAATGCGTTGCTTGCGTAGCTCGGTCATCAAAGTCACTGCTTCCGACGTTTGGAAAACCACGAAATGGCCTTGGGGCAATTGGCCGTTGGAACGCAGGATGGCGTCGGCTTTCAAGTGTTTGAGATCTGCCTTGGTGATCCCATCAACGAAGAGCTGCTTGAGTCGTTCCACCCTTTGATGGATTTTGTCGACGGTGAGACCAATCTCATCCCACCATTTCTGGACGGCGTTGAAACGGTAGGCGCCGCTAAGATCCATCGTGGCACCGGCAAAGCGCATTCCACCTTCATCGTAAGGCACCGCACCGCCGCTTTGCTTGGATTCGAGCGCGCCATAGGCTGCGAACCAGCCCGTATTAATCGGCCGCCATTTCGTACCCGGTGGAACAGCCAGAAAACAAAGCCCCTCTCCGGCTTGCGCGTACTTGTAGCCGCCGCCCAGATAAAAGATCCGCGATTCCACTCCGCGTAGCGATACCGGCAACGCGCAAACGGCGTGGTAACCGTCGATCGCAATCAACGCTTCAGGCGAGCGCACGGCCTGCACGGTGTCCACCAAGTCAGGCAGCGCATGCCCTGAATTGAAGAAAACGTGGCTCAGAAAAACAAAATCGAATTCGGCTTGGGCGGCTTCTCGCCAGCGCGCGGGAAAAGTAGCAAACGGCTCTACCGGCACTCGGGTGACCGCCGTTTCCGGCAGCTCTTCCATCCTACGGACTTGGCGCGCGAAACTATGGAACTCACTGTCTGTGGTCAAAATCCGCAGAGGTTTGCCGGGAGGGAAACAAGAGAGCAAGCGCAATACAAACTCGTGCGTATTGGGGGCTAGGCAAATCTGACTGGCGCTCACACCACCAAGCAATTTGGCAATATGGGCCTTGGCCCGCTCCTGTTGGCCAAAAACGCGTTCCCACTTTTCGTCTGCCAGAGTAGCGGCATCTTCCCAAGCTTGCATCTGGGCTCCGCGGGTACAGTCGGGCCAGAGGTGGTGGCTATGCGCCGCAAAGTGCAAGCGCCCGGGTTCGGCGGATAAAGCGGTTTGATAAAACGACTGCAGCGAAACACTTGGGTCGCCGTAGTCCTTCACAGCTATTCCCACTCAATGGTGGCGGGTGGCTTAGAAGAAATATCGTAAACCACGCGGTTGATACCGGAGACTTCGTTGATAATTCGATTAGAGACTTTACTCAGAACTGCCTTTTCAAAATGGAACCAATCGGCAGTCATTCCGTCGCGGCTCGTAACGGCGCGCAAGGAAACCACCGACTCGTAGGTGCGCGAATCGCCCATCACGCCAACCGCTCGGATAGGGAGCAAAACCACAAAGGCTTGCCAAATATCCCCGTAAAGTCCGGTAGAGCGCAGTTCCTCGGTAAAGATGGCGTCGGCCTCGCGCAAAAGCTTCAGGCGATCTTTGGTGACGTCGCCCAAAATTCGGACGCCGAGTCCCGGACCCGGGAACGGGTGCCGCTGCAGGAGCGCGTCGGGCACCCCCATCTCGCGTCCCAAAGCGCGGACTTCATCTTTGAAAAGCTCGCGAAACGGCTCAATCAACCCAAGCTTCATATGCTTGGGCAACCCGCCCACATTGTGGTGGGTTTTAATTGTGTGCGAAGGGCCCTTTACCGAAACGCTTTCAATCACGTCGGGGTACAAAGTTCCCTGCGCCAGGAACTTCACTTTTTTAAGGCGTTTGCATTCCTTATCAAAGATTTCGATGAAGGTTTTGCCGATAATCTTGCGCTTTTTTTCTGGGTCGCTGACCTTTGCCAGTTTTTTCAAAAAGAGCGAACTAGCGTCGACCACCTTCAACGGCACGCCGATATCGTTCAAAAACTTATGCACTTCCCGGGCTTCGTTCTTACGCAACAAGCCGTTATCAACCAGAACCGGGTGAAAGCGTTTGCCCAGAATTTTCCCGAGGAACGCAGCCAACAAAGTGGAATCCACTCCCCCGCTCACGCCGCCAATTACTTCGGAGTCGCCGACCATTTCCAAAATTTCGCGCGACTTGGTTTCAAAGAAGTTTTGCATTTTCCAGTCGGCTTTCAGTTTGCCGATACCGAAAAGGAAATTAGAGAGCAGCTGAGTGCCCATTTTGGTGTGAGAAACTTCCGGGTGAAACTGCACAGCGTAGAAGCTGCCAATTTTCAAAGCCGCCACCGGGCAACCGGAACTTTTGGCGAGCAAAGTGGCGCCCGGAGGCACAGCCCCCACGCTATCGCCATGGCTCATCCAAACCGGCAGTTTTTCGCCTTTTTTAAAACCGGCAAAAATGCCTTCGTTCTGCAAGATCTCAATTTCAGCATGGCCGTACTCGCGCGAAGTACCACTGACTACCTTGCCTTTGTGCAATTGCGACAAGAGCTGCATGCCGTAGCAGATACCCAGCACTGGGACATCCATGTCCAACACTGATTTGAAGATCTTAGGCGCCTTCTTGTCCGATACGCTGGAGGGCCCACCAGAC